>NZ_CALRWD010000031.1:0-45224 GCF_943371775.1 Nocardioides psychrotolerans | reverse complement strand
CCGCGGCCGACGCCTGGACCGCGGCCATGCTCGCGATCTGGAACTCCGGCCTGTTCGTGCTGCGCATCGTGCTCACGTTCAGTGAGCTGTTCTTGACTCCGGACCTGAGCGCCGACGGCCCGGGCAAGGACGTCTACGCCTTCACCCTGTGGCTGGCGCTGGCCCTGGTGGTCATCTTGGCGATGATCCAGCTCGGCGCCGCGGCCTTCAAGCGCGAGGGCAAGAGCGTCGCCCGGGCCTTCATCGGGTCCGGCCAGTTCGTCTTGGTGTGCGCCTGCTGGTTCGGGTACTGCGTCATGATCATCGCGGCCTGCGGGGCGCTGACCAAGGCGCTGATGAAGTCGCTGCTCAAGGTGCAGACCTGGCCCGACTGGGACCCGCTCGGCGGACTCGGCATCGACGACATCACCGACGCCGGCGTGGCCACCGCTCTTGCCTTCCTCGGGATCTTCCTGTGGCTGGCCGCCATCGGGCACGTCCTGGTCTACCTCGCACGCGCGGCGTCCCTGCTGGTGCTCGCCGCCACCGGGCCGCTCGCGGCCGCCGGCCTGGTCTCGGAGTTCACCCGCTCCTGGTTTTGGAAGTCGCTGCGCTGGTTCCACGCCGCGGCGTTCACCCCGGTGCTGATGGTGATGGTGCTGGGCATCGGCGTGCAGTTCGCCAACGGAGTCGCCGCCCACCTGGCCGAGGACACCGCCAAGGCGTTCGGCACCGCGCTGCCGGCCGTGATGACGATCCTGATCAGCGTCGTCGCTCCGCTGTCCCTGTTCAAGCTCCTGGCCTTCGTCGACCCCGGCACCCCCAGCGGCGCGTCGTTCCGCCAGGGCATGGCCATCCAGGGCGGCCTCCAGGGCCTGCTCAGCGGCGGCGGCGCGGGTGGCGGCTCGTCGGCTGCGTCGAGCACCGACGCCAACGGCCGCTCCTCGGGCGAGCAGAGCGCCGAAGCCTCGACCGGCGACCGGTTCAGCAAGTCGACCCAGGGCGCCCTGGGCAGCTTCGGCCCGGTCGGCCAGGCCCTGTCGACCGGCATGGGCTGGATCAACTCCGCCGGCGCGAAGGCGACCTCGCTGATGTCGGACGAGACCAACCAGGCCGGTGTCGGCCAGAGCACCTACGGCCCCGACTTCAGCGGCCTGGGTGGACGGCAGTCCGGTGGCCAGTCCGGCGGCCAGGGCGGCGGGACCCACCCCGGGTCGCAGAACGGCGACCAGAGCGACGAGGACTCGTCGATGCCGACCCCGCCCACGCCTCCTGCGCCACCCACCCCGCCGACGCTGCCCACCGGCGGCGGACCCGGCGGCGGTTCAGGCGGCCAGGGCGGCGGAGGAGCTGACGCCGCTCCCAAGACCCCGGCCGCCGGCGGCGGGGGAGCAGCAGGAGGTGCCGGCGGCGCCGGCGCGGCAGCTGGCGGCATCCCACCGGTGGCGGTGTAACCGATGCGGCGACCGCCCCACCTCGAGCGCCGATCGACACCCACCGACCTCACTGACCAGAAGGGAAGCCGACGATGACCACCTACGCCGACTACCAGCGCGACCGCATCGGCTGGTTTTTCGGCCTCTCCGGAGGCCAGCTGATGTTCCTGACGCTGGCCAGCCTGCCGGCGTTCTGGGCAATCAGCCGCGGAGCGTGGTTCTCCGCGTTTCTGTTCGCCCTGGTCTGGGTGTTCCTGCTGGCCATCACCGTGATCCCGGTGCGCGGCCGCTCGGCCACCGGCTGGGTGTTCGCCTCGACGATGTACGCCGTCGGCGGCCTGTTCGGCTGGACCTCGTTCCGCGCCAAGGCCACCCAGGGCCGCGGCGACGACCTCGACACCCCGGACCTGCCCGGGGTCCTCCAGGGCGTCCAGATCCACGACGGCCCGCCGCACGGCTCGCAGCTGCAGCGCGTAGCGATCATGGAGGACCACGCCATGAAGACCTGGGCGGTCACGGCCTCGATCGTGCACCCCGGCATCGGCATGAAGGACACCGAAGAGCGCGCCCGCTACGGCGAGGCGCTGGCCGGGCTGCTCGACGTCGCCGGTCGCACAGAGAAGGTCGACGAGATCCTCTTCATGGTGCGCACCGTCCCCGAGGACGGCGCCGAGCGCGACCTGTGGGTCAACCGCCACCGCCGCCCCAACGCCCCGGAGCTGTCGGAGGTCGTCAATAGCGACCTGGCCCACGGCCTCACCCAGGCATCGGTGCGCACCGAGCAGTTCGTGACGATCGTGATCCCGGAGACCCGGATCGCGAGGTCGGCCAAAGAGTCCGGGGGCGGCTTCGAGGGCCGCTGCCGCGAGCTCTACCTGCTCATGGCCGAGATCGATGCCCAGCTGCGCGGCCCGATGGGGATGACGACGGTGCGCTGGCTCACCAGCCCCGAGCTCGCGCTGGCCTGCCGGACCGGATTCGCCCCAGGCGACCGCGCCGGCATCGTCGAGGCCCTCTCGCTGCGGGAGAAGGACCCGAGCGTCAACGCCGACGTCCCGTGGGCGATGGCCGGCCCCTCGGGTGCCGACGCCAGGGTGCGGCACTACAGCCACGACGCCTGGAACTCGGTCAGCGCCACCATCAAGCTGCCGACCCGCGGCGTCGCGATGGGTGCCCTGGCACCGATCCTCACCCCCAGCGAGTTCGGTGAGCGGCGATCGTTCGTCGTCGCGTACCCGATCGTTTCCCAGACCAAGGCCGACCGGCAGTCCGGCAACGCCGAGTGGGCCGCCGACCTGGCCGAGGGGATGAACGAGAAGCTCGGCCGCAAGACCCGCGCCAAGCAGCGCGACGAAGCCCACAAGGCCCGGGGCCTGGACGCCAAGCTGGCCCGCGGCAACTCGCTGACCCGGCCCTACGGCGTGTGCACGGTCACCGTCCCCAAGTCGATGCGGATCACCGAGTTCGGCCGCCGCCTGGACGCCTCGGTCCGACGCGCCGGGTTCGCACCGCTGCGCCTCGACCTCGCCCAGGACGTCGGGTTCGCCGCGTCCACCATCCCCCTCGGCACGAGCCTGACCCGGAGCGGAGACGCCTGATGACCACCACCCGCCGGAACCGCCGTGGCGGCCGCGACATGGCTGCCCTGCTCTCCGACTTCGGGCACGACCTGCCCACGATCCCCACGCTCGCCCCGGAGGCCAAGGAGCCCCGGCTCTTCCGCTACGCGCCGCGCCGCGGTGCCACCCGCCGCGGCCGAGGCTGGGCCGCCGCCACCGCCCCGGCGATGGCATGGCGGATGACCAGCGACCAGGCCCCGGTGTTCTGGCCCTTCGTCTCCGCTCCCGCCCTGCCCCCGACGGGCGCCCAGATGGGCGTCGACCAGCTCTCCGGCGGCAGCTTCTACTGCGACCCGTTCGGTTGGGTGCTGCGCGACGACGTACCTGCGACCAACCCCAACATCTTCCAGTTCGCCAAGCCGGGAAGTGGCAAGTCCGGCACCACCAAGGCGTTCTGCACCCGGATGATGCCGTTCGGCTACCGCACCCTGGTGACTGGCGACGTCAAGGACGAGTACGAGTCGCTGTGCCGCGCGCTCGGTGTCGAACCCTTCGTCATCGCCCCCGGCTTCTGGGCCCGGGTCAACCCGCTGTCCATGGGGCCGCTCGGCGACGGGTGGGAGGAGCTCTCGGCCGAGGAGGCGCAGCGCCGCGCCACGATCATCTTCAAGCGGTGGCTCGTCCTGGTCCGAGGCCTGGTCGGCAGCATGAAGATCGACGACGAGCGCCGGGTGCCGTTCGGCCCCGACGAGAGCGACGTCGTGCGCAACGCGCTGGCGATCCTCACCGGCTACGCCGCCGGCAACAGCGTCCTGCAGGAGACGACCATCCCGCGGCTGTGGGACCTGCTGCGCAACCCCACCGAGGAGCTCGTCCGGGCCTGCGAATACGCGAACACCCGCCAGTTCCTCGACGAGACCCGGCTGCTGCGCAACGCGCTCGGCGAGCTGGTCACCGGCACCCTCGCCGGCCTCTTCGACGACTTCACCAACATCGAGGTCGACTGGCGGGCCCCGATCCAGTCGTTCAGCCTATCCCGGCTCGACGGCCTGGGCGATGAGGCCGTGGGCATCGCGCTGCTGTGCATGAACTCGTGGGGGCGTGGTCTGCGGGAGATCGCCGAGCCAGGCGACCTGCGCATCGTGGTGCGCGACGAGGTCTGGAAGCAGATGCGCCTCGGAACCGCCGCAGTGGCGAGCTTCGACGCCGACCTGCGGCTCTCACGCGGCATGGCCGGCAAGGGCGGCGACATCCAGTTCTGCAACCTCCACAAGCCCTCCGATCTGCTCTCGGTCGGCGACGCCGACTCCCAGGCCGCGATGATCGCCAAGGACCTCCTCGAGCTGGCCGACATCAAGATCCTCGGTGCCCAGAAGCCCCGTGTCGCCCGCGAGCTCGACTCCATGCTCGGGCTCGGCCCGATCGCCCAGGACCTCGTCTCCGGGTGGGCCATGCAGGACAAGGGCCGCGCCCTGTGGTGCATCGGCGACGCCACCTACAAGGTCCAGACGGTGCTCCACCCGCTGGAGAAGAAGCTCTACTACACCAACGAGGCCATCGAGTCCGCCGCCTGAGCGCGCGCGACCTCGGGACTGACCTGTCATGAAGAAGCTGCTGCTCGCGGGACTGCCCGTCCTGATCATCTTCATGGGACTGCCGTTCCTGGTGACGCTGATGGTGGTGATGACGACCACCGCGGCCGCCGAGTGCCGCACCAGGAGCAGCCAAGGCTCCGTACCTACCGAGCTCGGTGACCTCGGAGGCATCGACGGCCCGGTGGGCGGCCCGGTCAACGGCAAGATCACCATGGCGCAGGCCAACATCCCGCGCCGCTCCGGCCTCGACGGGTTCCGGGCCTCCATGCCCAAGGTCCTGTCCCAGAACCCCGAGTTCGTCACCCTCAACGAGGCCAGCGGCTGGAGCCTGGAGCAGATCGAAGCCGCCACGCCGGGCTACTCAGCCTTCCGGGTGGCAGCCCCGGCCGGCACCGGCACCGCCGCCGAGCAGGCCATGGGCAACGTCGTGCTCTGGAAGAGCTCGACCTGGACGAAGGTAAACGGCGGCCGGGTCCAGCTCGTCGACGACGACAAGACCTTCTACGACGGGCGTCCGGTCACGTGGGATCGCTTCGCGACATGGGTGATGCTGCGCCGCGCGGACGGCTCCGTGGTCTCGGTGGTCTCCACCCACCACATGACCAACCCGCACCGTTGGCCGAAGCAGCACGGCAACCCGCCGCTGACCCGGCCCCAGCAGTACGGCGCCGGAATGGACATCCTGCTGCAGCTGCGCAACTCGCTGGCCGCCCACGGTCCGGTGCTGATCGGCGGCGACATGAACACCCAGGCCTCCTACACCGACATCCCCTGGACGGCGGCCGCGAAGATGAAGGCGGCCGGCTACGGATGGCACAACCACGGCGTCGACTTCATCTTCTTCTCGCACCACCAGGGCGCCCGCCTCGAGCAGGGCTGGGACGGCACGATGGTGTCGGATCACCACTGGCTCTCGGCTCGCATCGCGATGAACGGCGCCGGCCCGGAGAGCGCTCCCGAGACCACCACCACGACTGACGGGGTCGTGCCCGCGGCGACCACCGCCCGGACGTCCGCCGAGCCGCCGGCCGGCGACGTGCTCGCCCAGCTGATGCGGCTGCGATTCGCGTCCAACTACCCGACCATGACCGACGAGCAGGCCCGCAACGCGATCACCATCGCCCAGGTCGCCCGCGATTTCGAGATTCTCCGCTACGGGCTGCAGATCGCGATCGCCGCCGCGATCCAGGAGTCCAGGCTGGTCAACCTCACCGGAGGTGACCGCGACTCCGGCGGCCGGTTCCAGCAGCGCCCCTCGGCCGGCTGGGGAAGCCGGGCCGAGATCACCAACGCCGTCCTCGCGGCCCGCGCGTTTTTCGGCCGGGCCCAGCACACCGGCAACCCCGGGCTCCTCGACATCCCCGGCTGGCAGAACATGTCGCTCACCCAGGCCGCGCAGGCAGTACAGCGCTCGGGCTACCCCGACGCCTACGCCCAGTGGGAGGACGTCGCCGGCGACATCACCGATCTGCTCGGCGGCGACCTGCCGGACCTGCCCGACGACGGCTCCACCACGAACGTCGCCAACTGCCAGGGCGAGACCGTCAACCCCATCACCGTCGGCACCCTCAACCTGCTCGGCGCCGGCCACACCGACAAGCCTGGGGAGCGGCCCGGGTACGACATCTGGAACAAGCGACTGCCCGGCGCCATGCGCACGATCGAGAACGCCGGCGTCACGATCACCGGCCTCCAGGAGGTGCATGTCCCGCAGGCCCAGGCGCTGGAGAACCAGTACGCGGCCAAGTGGGGGATGTACCCGGCCAGCGGGACGGCACAGAACCGGGTGATCTGGGACCGCAACGAGTGGGAGCAGACCGACGGCCGCCTCGTCGACATCCCGTACTTCGGCGGCAAGGACGTCGGCATGCCCCTGGTGCAGCTGACCTCGACGACCACCGGGCAGGTGATCTGGGTCTGGAGCATCCACAACCCGGCCAACACTCAAGGAAACGCCGCCGGGCACCGCCAGGAGGCGCTGCGTCGCCAGCTGGCCACGATGACCGAGCTCGCCGGCACCGGCACCCCTGCGGTGATCCTGGGCGACTTCAACGACGGCAAGGACGGCAGCAACGCCTCGCACTGCGCACTGACCCCTGAGCTGAACAACGCCTTTGGCGGCTCTGCCGAGCCCTGCAAGAAGCCCAAGCAGGACGCGCCGATCGACCACGTCTACGGCGCGAACCTCACCTGGGCCGGCGCCGAGGTCGACACCAGCACCCAGGCCAGCAAGATCGCCGACCACCCGCTGGTGACCGCCACCACCGCCGGCAGCAGCGCCGGGTGCGCAGTCGACTCCGGAACAGCGGAGGCCAAGTACAACCTCGGCCCGGTCAAGCCGCAGCTGACCCAACTGGTCAACATCCTCGGCCCCATGTTCGACATCAAGACCGTCGGCGGCTACCGCGAGAGCGCCACCGACCCCAACGGCCACCCGGCCGGGCTCGCGGCCGATTTCATGGTGCCGCTCAACGCGGCGGGCCGCGCGCAGGGCGACCGTCTCGCCGCCTACGCCAAGGCCAATGCCCAGAAGCTCGGCATCGACTACATCATCTGGTACCAGCGGATCTGGTCGGTCGCCCGCGCCGGCGAGGGCTGGCGGCCGATGGAGGACCGGGGGAGCGCTACCGAGAACCACCTCGACCATATCCACATCAACGTCAAGCCCGGCGCCTCCGTCCAGCCGGTCGGCCTCGAGGGCGCCTCCTGCGACGAGGTCGTCTATCCGGTGCCCGCGCAGTACGTCGGAACCGACAACCACAACTGGCACGAGACCGGCGCGTACTGGTCCAAGTGGCACACCGGCACCGACTTCTCCGCACCCTGCGGAACCACCGTCTACGCCGCCCACGCCGGCACCATCGAGATCGACACCACCCAGCGTTCCTGGGCTGGGCCGCAGCTGCTCAAGGTCACCACCGGCGCCGGGTCCCTGACAACGTGGTACGCCCACATGGCGACCGTCAGCGTCAGCCGCGGCCAGACCGTCGCAGCCGGCGAGCCGATCGGCCAGGTCGGCAGGGAGGGCAACGTCTCCGGCTGCCACCTCCACTTCGAGGTCCACCTCAAGAACGGCTCCATCTACGGCCCCGACAACGTCGATCCCTCGGCCTGGCTCGCAGAGAACGCATCACGCCCGAGCCGCGCCGTGTGATCGCACCGGAGCCCTGACGGCACATAGGTGACCAGCGAGGCCCAACGACCCACGACCGCCTGGAGGTGGCGAGACCGATGCAGCGTGAGCGACGACGAGACCCCTACCCGTGGACCTGGGAGATCCCCGTAGCGGTGGCCTTGGCGACCCTGTTCGTCATTGTCATCGGCATCCAGCTCGGCCGATCAGTCGCCAATCTGCTCACCGGCGCCGGATGGACCTGGCCCGACGCCAACGCCGGCCCGTTTCCCTCACCCATCGGCACCGCCTTCTGGACCAGCCTTCCTGGCGTCCTCGGCGGACACGCCGACGCCGGGCTGCCGAGCCCCACTCCCGACGGTCTGGCCGGTAGCGGCCTGGTCTGGGTCAGCCTCGCCCTGGTCGAGATCGCGCTGCTCACCGCGACCATCTGGCTCGGCGCGTGGGCCTACCAGCGCTGGGGCCCGGGCCGCATGCGCGGCATGGCGACCGCAGCCGAGGCCGAGAAGCTGCTCGGCGTCACCCGGCTCCGCAAGGTCGCCGGCATCGTCCGCCCGGACCTCTACGGCAAGCACGCCGCCGCGACACCGGCACCGGTCCAGCGCACCGCCGGCGACCTCACCGAACAACCCGGCCCGCATCTGGGCCACGGCCTCAGCCCGTGGCTCCTGCACGGCCGGCGAACGAAGGAAGACCGATGAGCAACGAGACCCCACTGCACGGCAACCCGACACTTCGAACTCGCGGCCGCCGCCTGGGCGGCAGCAGCTGTCGCCGCCGCGGACACCGGCCGGTCCTCGTCGAGCGCCACTACGTGGCTGCCGGCCAGGTGGAACTCCTCTGCGAGGCGCGCGCCCTGCTGTCCGACGCCTCTTTCCTGCTCCTCGGTCGCCGAGCAGAAGAACGCCGCGGCAGTGCGGTGATCTGCCGTCGATGCCTCGCCCCGTGCGGGGAAACCGTTCCCGAGGTGGCGCGATGAAGCTGAGGTTCGACCCCTGGGACGTGGGCTGGCGCATCGGTGATGCCCACGAGCCGCGAGGCGGCGAGCTGTGGGTGCCGTGGGACCGCACCGCCGGCGTAATCGGCCCGCAGGGATCCGGAAAGACCCTCGACCTGCTCACCCCTGCGCTGCTCGGCGCGCCGGGTGCCGCCCTGGTGACACTGACGAAGGTCGAGGACCTCCTGCTTAGCCTCACCGAGCGCTCCCGCGACGACCGGCCCTGCGTGGTGCTGGACCCCTTCGGCCTGGCCGAGGGCGTCATCGACGAGCTGATCTGGGACCCGATCGCCGGCTGCATGGACCCGAAGGTCGCCGAGCGGCGCGCCAAGGCTTTCACCGCCGGCACCGTCAAGGGCGCGATCAACGGCGGCACCGGCGACGATGCTGCGCGGTTCTACGCCGCCGAGTCCGCGAAGGTGCTGCAGGGCTACTTCCACGCCGCGGCGCTGACCGGTAGGACGCTCGAGGACGTGCTGCAGTGGGTCGCCAACCCCACGGCAGCCACCCAGCCGATGGAGATCCTGCGGCGGCACCCGCACGCCGAGCCGTTTTGGCACGGCCTCCTGCACGGGGCGCTGAACGGTGACGACCGCACCGCCGGAAACACCATCACCACGGTTCAGCAGTCGGTCTCGCTGTTCTTCCAGGCCGACATCCGACGACGCTGCATTCCCAGCCCCGGACGGCCAGCCACCGACCTGGCCGACGTCATCCGGCGCCGCGGCACCATCTACCTGCTCGGCCGCGAAGACCCCTACGCCTCGGCGAGCCCGCTGATGACCGCCGTCGCCGAGCACGTCTTGGACACCGGCCTGCTGCTGGCCAACAGCTCCTCGTGGGGAGGCCGCCTGTGCCCGCCCCTGGTCTCGGTGCTCGATGAGCTGCCCTCGACCGCACCGCTGCCCACGCTGCGCACCCGGATGGCCAACGAACGCGCCCAGGGGCTGTCGTTCATCTGGGCCGCCCAGACTCGGCCCCAGCTGACCAGCATCTTCGGCGAGCACGAGGCACGAGCACTGCTCGGCCTCACCAACGCCCTGGTGATGTTCGGCGGCTCCAAGGACGTCGCCTTCAACCAGGAGATCTCCGACCTCCTCGGAACCGTCCGCATCGGCCGGGTCACCCATTCCTCAGGCGGGTTCAACGGCGGCGGCCGGAGCTTCTCCGGCGACGACATCCCGATCATGCGGCCCGAGGAAGTCCGGCAACTGCCCGAACGCCAAGCTCTGGTCGTCGCCGAGAACGGCAAGCCGATCATCGCCAAGTTGCACCGCTGCGTCGAAGGCAAGGCCGGCGAACGACTGCTGGCCGACCAGCGGGCGCTGCGCGAGCGCCTCACCAACGACCGGCGCATGGTCATCACCCCCGAGGCCCGGGCCACCGCCGCGCTCGTCGAGGCACGCCGTCTCGGCTTCGTCGACGACGAGACCGACCACGCGCGGAGTGAACTGTGACCACCGAGCAACAGACCGGCCGGGCGGCACCCACGCTGATGGTCTTCCCGTTCCCCGTCCCCGGGGACCACGTCCGGCTCGCCTACCGCGAGCTCCACATCGCCATCAACGGCACCGAGGAGGAGAAGAAGGCCCTCGGTCACCACGCGCTGCTGTCGCGGCCCTGGGAGCCGGCGACCTGCCTGGACCCCGAGCTGCGTCACGACCTGTGGGAGTGGCTCGAGGACGTCGTGATCTGGCTCAACCGCGAGTACACCTGGGACGTCTCCGGGCTCATCCCCAGCTGCTGGCCTCTGCACCCGCACCTGGTCCACGAGATCGCCGTCCTGGCCGACCAGCGCCGGCGGGCCGGCCTGGCGATGACCAGCGACGCGCTCGAGGAGTGGCACCGCTACTCCCTGCCGGCGTTCACGGACCGCATGCGCAACAGGCTGCGCACCCACTGCGACGACGAGCACAAGAGCTGGCCGGCCAAGCCGCGCCACAGTGAGCACCTGGCCGACACCAGCCGCCAGCGCCGCGAGAACACGTTCGCCCACGACATCGACGCTCTGCCCGTCAACCGGCGGGCACACGAACAACCCCCGGCCGGTCCACCGCGGCTCGGCCTTGTCGACCTCGACACCGGCGAAATCCACGACGACGAGCGGGGCGGCGCTCAGCCGCGCACCCGCACCGAGAAGGGACCCCGCGAATGATGCAGGTGAACGAACGCTCCGAGCCATCGGCCGAGCCCAGCGCGCCCTCAAGGCTCTCGGCGAGCACCCGCGCTCAAGCAAAAAGGAGCTCGGCCACGCCCGCGAACACGTCAACGCCTGCTACTCCCACGGCTCGGGTGAGTACGTGTGGAACGCCGTTGCACAGGTCGAGGCGATGGCCGAACGCCGCTACGGCGTATCGAGCACAGGGGAGCAGCGTCAGCTGGTCGAGGCGACCGAGGACCTCGAGGAGCCTGCGACAGCCGCCCGCGGTCGAGCGGCAGAGGACCGCGCAGGCCCGCCGCCGGGGTCGACCCCAGACGTGGAGCTCGCGCCCACTGCATCGCGATGAAGTGGGCACGACGGGCTCAAGACGGCGTTAGAACGCCGCTGAGAGAACGGAAACCCCTGCCAGCGGGTAGTCACACACCGCTTCGTTGTGGGAGAGCCATTCTGAGCGTTCTCGCCCCTTCGACCTCCCAGGCGTAGAACTGATGCCGGATCAGCTGACCTCAGCGTTCCTCATCGTCGTGGCTATCGCCTACCTCGGCGGAGCCGTTCTGTTGGTCGTGGCGCTTGCAAAGGTCCTGCTCGCCTGGTCGGTCAGCTGGAGGCGCGGCTCGCAGCCATGCGCCGTCGCCTTGGGTGACTTCTCGAACGCGGCGGCGAACACCTCTGGTAGCAGCCGGGCCGACCGTTGGCCCCTTCAGCGGCTGGCAGCCGACGTAGTCGTTCGGTCGGCCGCGGCCTGGGTAGACCCTGACTTCTTCGCTGCGTGAGGATGACGATCGTGACTCCAACCGATCTGGGACCAGTTTGGCGGCAGCACAATTGCTCACGTAAGCACAGGGCCTATCTGACGATGGCGAAGTGCATCTGGAACGACGCTCCGTGGGTCTCCGGCGAAGGAGCTATCGCGTTGGTGGCGTGCAGACCTTCTGGGCCTGTCAGGTACCGGCACGGAGCCGTGTCCCTGCACCAGACGGCTGATAGTGCGTTGGAGGCCAAGACGTTGATCGACGAGACCGGCTGCGGAGGCCGCTGTCACCGCGACCACAGGATTGTGCAGCTGGTCTTACCGTGACACCAGCTTGCGGGCTTCCGGAGCGGGTCAGCGGCGTGGGTTACCGCGGCGGGGCGGCCGCGGACGGTTCACGTCCTGCCGATCTCGTGCCACGCCAGGCGACTGGGTCGGCGCCGGGGTGCCTTCGCCGGTGTCGATCGGGATCTCAAGGCGGGACACGATCCGGTAGCGCAGGTCACGCGCAGGGCTGTCGCCCAGGGGCTTCTCAGCGACCAGGCCGCGCATGGCGGCGCCGACGTCGTGACCCTGCTCGTGGGCCTGCTGCAGCATCGCGGCGGTGGCCGGCCAGTCGCCCTGCTCGAGCAGCCGCGGGTCGAGGTCGCGAGCCAAGGTGGCCCACCGCTCGGCGGGGGTCTTCTCGGCCGCGGCCGAGAGCCGTGCGCGAACCTCGCTGCTCTTGTGGAGTTCGGCCAGTGCCGCCTTCCGCGGATCGGCATCCCAGGTCTTGATCGCGTCGCGCAGGTCGCGTCGTGCCTGCAACTGGGAGAGCTGCAGCCGGGCCCGGACCTGGTTGACGCCCGGCTCCCAGGCGCGGCTGGGACGTGCCGAGATGACCCGCATGGCGGCCAGATGTGCCTGCTCCGGGGCGAGGTTGTCCAGCCGCTCGGTGAGCAATTGGTCACCGAGCGAGCGGAAGGCGGGCTGGCCGTTGGCCACCGCGGCAGTGAGCGCGGCGGGCCCACGCTGGGCGAGCAGGTCGGCGGGGTCGAGGCCCTCGGGGAACCGCGCGAAGCCGGGGTCGAGGCCGTGCGGGGTGAGCATCCAGAAGTCCCGCTCGGCCGCGACCTGGCCAGCGAGGTCGGCGTCGGTGGCCACGATCGGGTCGCGGCCGACGGCAGCCAGCTGGGCGGCCTGCTCATCGGTCAGCGACGTGCCGAGCGGCGCCACGCCGAGGTAGAGGCCGGCGCTGGCCAGCGTGACCGCTATGGCGTCCGTCGGGCCCTCGACGATCACTGGGACCGCACCCTCGGCGAGCAGTTCGTCGACGACACCGAATAGCTGGGCGCCCTTGTGGAACAGCGGGGTGTCGGCTGTGTTGAGGTACTTAGGGCCGCCCTTGTCGGCGTCGGTGAGGCCGGGCCGGCGGCGGCCGACGAAACCGAGCACTTCGCCCTGGTGGATCACCGGGAACATCACCCGGTCGCGGAACCGGTCGATGAGGCGACCGGTGCTGGCCTCGGTGGCGACGCCGGTGGCCACCATCTCGGCGTCGCTGACACCGTGGCCGCGCAGATGGTCGACCAGGTTGGTCCACCCGGCTGGCGCCTGACCGGGACGGAACCGCTCGTCGCCGGCGGGGTCGATGCCGAACCGTCCGGTGAGGTAGTCGCGGCCCCACGAGTCGGTGAACCCGGCCTCGAAGAAGGCCTGTGCCATGTCGTTGATCTCGAGCATGCGCTCACGCGAGACGGGGGAGGAGTGCCACTCGTCGGCCCGCTGGTCCATGAGCCGGAGGTCGGCGTCGGTGGGCTCCAGTCGGCTGCCGCCGAGGTCGCGGATGTAGGCGGCCAGCGTCAGGTCGGGCTCGACGAACTGGTCCTCGTCGACGTCGACCAAGTCGCCAGCGACGGCGTCGACCACGTGCTCGTCGGCCGCGGGCTCGTCGTACGGGCCGGGGTCCTCGGCGAGCGGCCAGTCACCCCAGTCGGGGTCGGTGGCGTGGTCGACGAGCGTCGCCGGGTCCGGCTCGATCCCGTCCCACAGGTCTGCGGGCGGCTCGTCGAAGTGGTACTCGTGCGCGTACTCGTCGGGAGCGGTCTCCAGCGCGATCGAGGTCCGCCAGACCAGCGCCTGGCACTCGTCGACGCCCTCCCAGCCGTCGCTCGGCATCGCCCGCCCGGCACCCAGCAGAGCCTCGACCTGCCAGCCGCGCTGCACGCCGTGGTCCACGTTCGCGACGAGCGCGGGCCACCAGGTGCTGGCCTGGATGCTCGCTGCGCGCTCGGGACCGAACAGATCCGCGAGCCGCGGAGTCCACTCGGTGGTGACGCCCTCACCGTGGGAACCGTCGCCGATCTGGGAGGCAACGGCCGGGGTGAGCTGACGGGCCATGCGCCACCACACGGCCGCCGCGGCGTGCTCATCGGGCAGCGGCCCGGCCGGGTGATCGGCCGCAGTGGCGGTGCGCAGCAGCTCGTGGGCGGTGACGCCCGCGCGGGACATCGCGGCCAGCCGCTCGGCGAGCAGCGGGGTGAACTCGTCGTCGCGGACCTGCGGGGCCAGCGAGTAGAGCAGCTGGCGCCATTCCTTGAGCGCCGGCGTGTGGTCGCCGGTGACGGCGCGGCTGAGCCGTCGCTGCCAGGTCGCGGAGGCCTTCTGCAGCTGCGGTGCACCGGTCGGTCGCCGGTCGTCGACCGGGACCTGCATGGCGGCCCGCCAGACCTCGACGTTGGCGACCGTGGCCGCCTCGGGCCGGAGGCCGTTCTGTGCCCACGCCGGCAATGCAGCCTGGTCGGTCGCCCGCGTTCGGACCTGGTCGCCGAGCTGCTCGACCAGGTGAGCGCGCTGGGAGAGGTAGGCGCCCCAGTGCGGGTCCTCAGCCAGGCGGTCCGGGACCGCGGGCAACCACGGCAGCGGCCCTGCGCCGGCGTTGCGCAGGCCGGAGGCGTCCAGGCGCCAGTCGAGGACCGCGGCGCGGTCGTGCGCGGTCTCTAGCTCCCGGTCGCCGGCGGCCGCCCGGAGCGCGTCGACGGGGTTCTCGCCGGCCGCGCCGAGCAGCAGCAGATGGGCACGCAAGGTTGGCCAGGCGGCCTCCTCCGAGAGCCCGGGGACGAGCGTTTCGACCGCGTTGTCCAGGGCGTTGACCACGTTGATCGGGGCGCCGTTGGCGTCCTGGCCGACGTGGTCATGGCGCAGGAGGTTCTCCGCGGCGACGTAGAGGCTGTCGAGGTAGCGCTGTGCGGCCTCGCCGAGCCGGGTGGCCGGATCGGCCTGCTCGCGCAGCAGGCTGGTCGCGGACCGCTGCGTGGTGTCGCGCGCCAGCATCGACTCGAGGATGTCGGTCGGCGTGAGCGGCCGGACCAGCGTCGGGTGGATCACCGAGTGCGGGTCGCCGTCGCCGACGACCTCGAGGTAGACGTGATTCGCGTGCGCGCCGCGGGTCATCATCGTGTAGAGCTGCTGGCGCGACTCGCTGCCGGTGGCCAGGCCGTGCATCGTGTCGGAGGTGACGCCCTGGGCGGTGTGCACGGTGCACGCGTAGCCGAGCTCGGAGGATCGGGCGACGTAGTCAGCGGGCAGCCGCACGGTGCGGCCGTGCTGGGTGTGCTGGACGGTCAGGTCGCCGCCGTCGTGGATCTCCAGCACGTTCCAGCGGTCGCCGTTCTTCACCCAGTCGGTGGCCGAAGTACGCAGGCGACGGTCGTTCTCGCGGGTGATGATGAGTTCGCCGATCGAGGCCTCGTTGCCGTCGGCGAGCCGGCGGACTGGGCCGCTGGCGGCGACGTCGGCCGGGTCGATTCCTTCGAGCCGGTGGGCGCGGGCCTGCTGGTTCAGCTCGCTGACCAGGTCGCGGGTGGGGGCGAGCATGATCGAGTCCAGGCCGGCGGCATGGTCGGCCTGCCAGGCCGCGAAGACGTCCTCGGTCATGGTGGCTAGGTCGCCTACGTGGACGCGGTCGCGGTCGAGGTAGAAGCCGAGCGACTCGGGCTTGCCTTCGCGCAGCGCGAGCGAGGCGGCGCCCTCGGCGGGGTCCTTGAACCGGACGAGCTCGGTCAGCTGCAGTGCTCCGTGGGTGGCGCGGATGTCGCGCAGCACGCCGCCGGCGCCGATCGCGGAGAGCTGCTGGTCGTCGCCGATCAGTCGGACGTTGCCGCCGCGCTCGAGGATGTAAGTGACCGCCGCGTCCAGCGAGAGGGTGTCGGCCATCCCGGCCTCGTCGATGACCACGAGGGTGGAGGAGTCGATGCTGGCGACCCAGGCGGGCATCGCGGCGCCGGACTCGCGGGCCTGCTCGAGCGAGTGGGTCAGCTTGGCCAGGGTGTCGGTCTGGGTGTCGATTTGGGAGCGCAGGGCGTCCGCGGCCGCTGCTGAGGGAGCCAGGCCGATGATGGTGCCGCCGCCATCAGCCCAGGCGCTGGCCAGGGCTCGCATCGCGGTGGTCTTGCCGGATCCGGCGGGCGCGATCGCCAGCTGTAGCCGGGCGCCGGAGGTGGCCATCTCGCGGACCAGCGTGCCCTGTCCGGCGTTGAGGGTGATGCCGTTGGCGGTCGACTCGAGCAGCGCCAGGTCGACCGAGTCGGTTGTGACGGCGTACCCGTCGTGCCGGCCGGCGACCTCGACCAGGCGCTGCTCGGCGGCGAGTACCTTGCCCGAGGTGAACAGCTCGGCGCCGCTCTGGGTGTAGACCGAGGCCCCGTCCGCGCGCCGCAGCTCGATCGGTTCGCTGATGGCGGCCCAGGGGCGGGCCATGCTCACCGAGTGGCCGTCGAGGACCTCGCTGACGAGCAGGTCGACGACGTTGGGGACCTGGTTGGTGGGCACGTTGGCGCCCCGGACCTGCCTCTGGGCCTCGGCGTAGACGTGCCAGAACTGCCAGGTGCTCCGAGCTCCCTCCATCGTCGCCACGATCCGGTCGGTCGTCTTGGCGAACCAGGCCGAGTCGGCCAGCGACCGCGCTGCGCCCTTCGGGTTCAGTGCGCCGTGGACCATCTGCTTGACCCGCTGAGGGGTGCCCAGCACCTCGATGGCCTCACGGCTCCAGGTCTCGCGCTGCTCGGACAGCGAGCGCGGCTCGTGCTTGGCCTCGCGGGTCTCCAGCGTCGCCTGCTGGGACAGCTGGATGGTCTCCACCGGCGTCGGCGGGCGGCCGTGGGTGGCCTGGAACGCGGCCGCGAGGACCTTGCGGCGGTCCTCGACGCTGGCGCGGCGCTTGGAGAAGCGGCGGTTCAGCTCGGGGTCGACGCCGACGATCTCGCGCACCGGCCGCTTGCGGGCGTCCTTGTTCGGCCGCTCCTCGAACCGCACGCCGAGGGCGTCGACCAGGTGCCGCTCGAGCGCGGTGTTGTAGGTCTCCGAGGCCGAGACCACCGCCTTGTGCAGCGGCCGGCCATCGATGGCCAGCCACTTGCCGTCGAGCGTCTGGACCTTGTTCGCCACGGCGACGTGCGTATGCAAGTCAGGGTCTCCCGCGCGGGAGTCGCGGTGGGTGAACGCCGTGGCGACCAGGCCACGGACGTCAACCTGGCGGACGCCGTTGGTGCCCCGGCGGGTGAACAGTGCCTTGGATTCGATAAAGCCCAGCGCGTCCTTGATCGCCGCCTGGTGGGCCCGCTCGATCACCGCGGCGATCTTCGGGTCGGCGATCGCCCAGAGCACGGAGACGCTCTTGACCGGGGAGAAGGTCAGGTCGTAGCCGGCCACCGCGTTGGTCTTCGGTCGGGAGTGCTTGGCGATCGCGGCGGCCAGCTCGCGTGCGTCGGCGGGTTCGCGGCCGTGCTCAGCACGGAAGAACTCGGTGCCGACCTCGGTGCGGACCTTGGCCCGGTCGGCCGCGGGGACCGGCCAGTCACCCGGCAGGCCGGCGGCCTCGTTGAGGGCCGCGATGCGCTTGGCGACCTCGACCCGGAACGGGCTGATGTCATTCTCGTAGACCTTGTACGGCGTGCCGAGCTGGCGGGCCGTCTTGTAGTCCGCGTCGGTCGGCCGGTCGACACCATCGCGGCCGATGCGCAGGTCCAGGTCCTTGGTCCGCTGGGTGGCCAGCGGGTGGTGACCGGAGCCGAACAGGCTCTGCATGTGGTCGGCGGTGACGACGTCGCCGGCGTCGAGCCCTTCGAGTTCCTCCATGCCGGAGCCGACCCATACGCCGGGAGTCTCGCCCTTCTCGGTGTAGTAGCTCGCCAGCCCGGTGTGGCCCTTGTCCGTGGCGTCCATCGCTGCGACCTGGCGGGTCAGGTAGTCGTACCCCGACCCCGCCGTCAGCTTGTGGAGGCTCATCGTCACGGTCACCTACGTGCGCGCGGGCGTGCTGTGCGATCACTTCCGGCCAGATTTCTGTTGTGTTCTTTCTAATCGGCGAACCGAGAATGCAAGAGGTGTGTGGCACTTGAAAGGTCGCGAAAATTCGGGAGAACGCGGAGGGGCGTCGGTGACGCCTGGGGAGTCGTCCTCGTACTCGTTGCGGTGGACGGGCTGGCTGGCGTCGAGGCTGGTGGGTTCGGAAGGTTTCTAGGACGGTGGTGATCGCCCGGCGACCCGGATCTGTCATAGGTGATTGTCAGAGTCCATTCGACTGGGAGTGAGGACCGATGAGCCAGCAGACGATCAAGCAGCAGGCCCGGCGTACGGCGCGTGAGATGGCCGGCAAGAGGCGGCGCGAGCATAAGGAGCGGGAGCGACGGGTCATAGACCTGGCCGAACGGGTCTTGATCGCGATCGGCCAGCGGGACGCAGCGGTGGCCGAGACCGAGAAGCGCGCCGGGGAGGCTCTGCGGGAGTTGACCGAGGTCGAGGGGCTGTCCGTGGGCGAGGCCGTGGAGTGGTGCGGCGAGACGATCACAGTGCGGGAGGCGACGCGGTTGCGGCGGCTCAGGGGCCCGGAAGGCGGCGCGATCGTTGAAGCGGGGACCGGCGCGACGGCCGAGAGCGGGGGAGCGGACGCCGGTTCGTCGGCTGGATGACGCCGGCCTGGCGGTGGTGGTGGCCGCGATCGTCGGAGCCGGCGCGCCCTGACGGCTGTGACCATGGTGGGTTCTGGTCCGCGCCAGTGCGGGCGATCGTTGTCTACGGTTCGCTTACGCGGTAAGGCGCAACGTTTGACCGATCGCGAGGGCACGGCGCTCGGGCACCGCAGCCACAGTCCGCCTGGGTTCGCGGGGCAGGTGAGAGCACGTCGTGGCGTCGAGCGCGACCAAGAACAAGCAGGGCTGGTCTCGGCGCAGTAGTGCCTGCCGTCCGGCCTCGTTGAGCAGCTCCCGCGCTCGAGGCTGAGCGAAACAAGTTCTCTTGGAGTGATCGCTGCCGGACCCCCATGGGACCTAGGTGATTGCGGGACCGATTCGGAATGTCTCGCAGTCACTTAGGAGGAAGTCATGTCCATCACTGTCACTCTCGCAGGCAACCTGGCTGAGGCTCCCGAACTGTTCCACACGCTCAAGGGTGAGTCGTTCGTCACCTGCCGGGGTCCCGGTCAACCGGCGCGTGCCGAGCGGCGAGGGGGAGTGGGTCAACGACGAGCCCACTACCCACGACGTCAGGATCTTCGGCTCGCCCGCACCCAGCTGCACGACGGCTTCGGGTCCTGCGACTCGATCTTCGTCCACGGCCTCGAGCGCACCAAGAGCTGGCCGGACAAGGAGACCTACAAGAGGCGCACCGAGGACGTCGAGGACGTCGTGGTTGTCGACATCCGTTTCGGCGAGGTCGGCGTCTCGCTCATGTACGTGTCCGCGCGCGTCGAGCGGGCCGCCCGCTTGGCCCAGGCCAGCTGACCGCGCGGAGGTTCTGATGGATCTCGTCGTACAGTCCCCGGACGAGCTGCTCGCCGCAGTACCGCACGTCCTCGGCTTCAAGCCTGAGGAGTCGATCGTCCTGGTCCCTTTCGGTCCCGGGCTCCCGATCACGCGCGTCGACCTCCCCTCGAGCGCTGCCGACCGTGAGGAAATCTGGGATGCCATCAGCGGCCCCTACGGCCGCCACGCCCGCTCCGGCGATCGGCTGGGCATCCTCTGCTTCACCGATGACCGCCGCAGCGCAGAGCTGGCCAGCCAGCACCTGTCCAGCCGACTCGAGACTGTGGGCATCACCACCCCCATCCGGCTGTGGACCGACGGGCAGCGGTGGCGGGAGTTCAACGCCGGCGCCACCGGGCTCCAGACCCAGGCGACCGCCGAGCGGGTAGCGGCCGCGACCGTGCTCTCCGGCGCCGCCCAGCCGGCTTCCAGCCGCGCGTCCCTGGCCGCCTCCATGGTCGGCAACCGTGAGCCGATCGCCCAGGTGATCCCGACAGCTCGAGCGGCGGCCGCCGCCAGCACGCCGGCCGCGGAGCGGGACTGGGCCCTGGACCGTCTCGAGCAGTTCCACGCCGACGGCAACCGGTTCTCCGACGCCGACGGGGCACGGATGCTCGTTGCCTTGGAGACGATCGCCACCCGCGACGAGCTCTGGGAGAACATGACCAATCTGAACCACGCCTCGCACATGGCGATTTGGAACGACCTCACCCGCCGGGCCCCCGACGAAGTCCGCGCGGCGCCGGCCTCCATGCTCGGCTTCGCGAGCTGGCTACATGGCGACGGTGCCAAGGCCTGGTGCGCTCTCGACCAGGTGCCCTCGGACCGGCCCTACTCCATGGCCGCCATCGTCGCCTCCGCCGTGCAGAACGGCATCCACCCGCGCGAATGGGATCGATACCAATCCGAGATGCGCCAACTCGCCGGCGAGCTTGATGAGTCCTTCATGCCCAAGCGTCCCGAACAGCAGGGAAACCTCCCACGCACGCGGCCCATGACCGACCGTCCCGCCCCGGACCGCTGAGGAGACCGCGATGACCTACGACGACACCGACCTGATCGAGGAGGCTCCGCCTAGTCCCACCGAGCGTCAGTTGCGCCGCCTGATGGTGCCCAGGCCGGCGGCCTACGTCGCCGAGGAGCGCCTCGACGTCATCAATGACCCCGACCTCGAGCAACTGTGGCGAGTCCAGCCATGAGCGACCTTGAGGCTGATCTTCACAGTCACAGGCGGTGGAAGGACGCACATTCGTGGCACACGACTCGCGGAGAGTCGGAGGTTCGATTCGCCATCCGCACCGCAACGGAGTTCTGCTCAGGGATCTATGTGCGCCAGGTCGGCCCTCTCGGCGTGACTTCCGTCGGCACGAAGGCACTCGTGTTCCCAAGCGACGGAGGGACCAGGAACCCGCGGCCGGTTCACACGGCCTGGTGACAACCGCAGCGCGCAATCCGTCGTTGCGGTGCTACGGTCGCAGGTATCCACACGGGAGCCCGTCGCATCGGGCTGAGATGGGGCTGAAGCTGCCCCCGACCGTCGAACCTGCTCCGGATAATGCCGGCGAAGGAAGTGAGATTGACGTGCTGCCACGGTTCCACCTGATCACTGATTTTTCGAGCCTCGACGAGGCCGCGCTGGCGTGCGTGCTCGCCGTCCTCGCGAGTTGCAGGAGCGGCGCCAACGCCGTGGATGCCGTACAGGTCCGGGCAAAGCAGGCCAGCAGCCGTGAGGTTGTCGCCTGGACCCGGGAATTGGTCGCCCTGTCGCGACCGATGGGGACACGGGTGATCGTCAACGACCGTCTCGATCTCGCGCTGGCCGCTGGTGCCGACGGCGTCCACCTTGGCCGCGATGACCTGTCAGTTGCGGACGCCCGGGCGCTCGTGCCAATGAGTTTCTTGATCGGCGCGACGTGCCGCAGCCCGGTGCACGCGGCACGGGCTCGAGTAGACGGTGCCGACTACGCCGGAGTGGGCCCAGTCCACGCAACTACGACCAAGCGGGGGCTGCCGGACCCGCTCGGCCTTGACGTGCTCGCGGCGACGGCCCGCGAGATCCCGGCGATTGCGATCGGCGGGATTACGGCCGATCGGGTGCGTGACGTGATGGTGGCCGGTGCGCACGGCGTCGCCGTCGTTTCGGCCGTTTGGGAGGACCCCGACCCACCTCGTGCTGCCCGGGAGATTGCTGAGCTCGTGCACGCGGCGTGAGCACCACGACGCCCGGGCTTCGGGTGGTCGTCATCGGGGGAGGCATTGTTGGCCTGGCCTGCGCGGACGAGCTGGTCCGGGCCGGACACGACGTGCGCCTGTTCGATCCGGCGCCCGCCTCAGGGGCGACGTACGCCGCCGCCGGGATGCTGGCTCCGGGAGGCGAGGCGTGGTTCGGCGAGGAGGCGCTGTTGTGCCTGGGCGTGGACTCGCTCGAGCGCTGGCCGGCGTACGCCGCCGTGCTCGAGGAGCGCTCGGGGCGCCGGGTCGACCTGCGTGCGGCCGGGACCTTGCTGGTGGCCGCCGACCGGGACGACCTCGCGGAGGTCCGCCGGGCCTGTGTGCTGCTGGAGGCGAGCGGCGTGCGCGCTGAGGAACTCGACCGTCAGGCGCTGCGCGCCCACGAGCCCACGCTGTCGGGGCGGGTCGCGGGCGGTGCGCTGCTGCCGGACGACCGCCACGTCAATCCGCGCCGCGTTGCTGACGCTCTGCTGATCGTTCTGGGGGAGCGCGTCGTCCGAGCCCGCGCCACAGCGACGCCGGACGGGGTCGTCCTCGACGACGGCAGCCGGATCACCGCCGACGTTGTCGTGCTGGCCACCGGCGCCGTCGGGATGCCACACGTGCGGCCGGTGCGGGGCGAGGTGGTGCGGGTCCGCTCGCACGACGCCCCGTCGCGGGTGCTGCGGGCGCGGGTCCATGGCGAGCGGGTGTACGTCGTGCCGAGGGCCGACGGGGAGCTGGTGATCGGGGCCACCGAGGAGGAGCACTCGGCCGGCCAGGGCACGCCGTTGCCGACGGTGGGCGGTGTCGCCCGGCTGTTGGAGGCCGCCCGGGCATTGGTGCCCGGGCTCGACCGCGCCGAGCTCCTGGAGGTGGTCGCCCGGGACCGGCCCGGCAGCCCCGACAACGGCCCCCTGCTAGGTCCGGTCGCGAGCCCCGGTTCCGCGCGAGTTCTGCTGGCCGGCGGCCACCACCGTGGCGGCGTGCTGCTTGCCCCGGTGACCGCGGCAACGCTGCGCGCCCACGTCGACGGCCTCGACGTGCCGGACGCAGCCCGGCCCTTCACCCCTGACCGCTTCGAGACTCACCGCTTCGAGAGGAACGAGGACCCATGCACCTGAGCGTGAACGGACGACCGCATGAGCTGCCCGAGGGCGCCGTGCTGAACGGGCTGGTCGCCGCGCTGGCGGCCGACCCCCGCGGGATCGCCGTCGCTGTCAACGGCAGCGTCGTACATGCCGCCGATTGGCCTGCCACCGCGCTGTACGAGGGCGACCGGGTCGAGGTCGTCACCGCCCACCAGGGTGGGTGAGGAGCGTGCAGATCGCCGGTGAGGAGCTGGCCCCGCTGTGGCTCGGCACCGGGGGGCTGACCAGCCTCGAGACCGTACGACGGGTGGTCGCTGCAGGCGCTCCGGGTCTGGTGACGGTGTCCCTGCGGCGGGTTTCGGACACGGGGGACGGCAGCCTGCTGGCCACCTTGAGCGCGCTCGGCGTCCGGGTGCTGCCCAACACCGCCGGCTGCCTGGGGGCGCGGGAGGCGGTGCTGACTGCCGAGCTGGCCCGGGAGGCTCTCGGCACCGACTGGGTCAAGCTCGAGGTGATCGGCGACGAGCACAGCCTGCTGCCCGATGTCGTCGAGCTCCTCGAGGCCGCCGAGACCCTGGTCGGGCGGGGCTTCACGGTGTTGCCCTACACGACCGGTGACCCTGTGGTGGCCCGCCGGCTGGTCGACGTCGGCTGCGCCGCGGTGATGCCGCTGGGCTCGCCGATCGGCTCGGGGCGCGGGATCGCGGATCCCCACACCATCGAGACGGTACGGGCGGCGGTCGACGTCCCGGTGGTGCTGGACGCCGGGATCGGCACACCCAGCGAGGCGGCCCAGGCGATGGAGCTGGGCTGCGACGCCGTGCTCGTGGCGACCGCAGTCACCCGGGCCGAGGATCCCGTCGTCATGGCCCGGGCCATGCGGCTCGCGGTCGAGGCCGGTGGGCTCGCCCGCGGGGCCGGACGAATCCCACGCCGGGAGAGCGCACGCGCCTCCAGCCCGATGCGCGGGCGGGTGGGTCGGTGACGACGCCCCGTCTGCTCCTGCTCACCGACCGCCGGCAGCTGCCCGATGGTCGGGGGCTCGTCGACACCATCACCCGATGTACGGAGGCCGGCGCGACGACCGTCGTGCTGCGTGAGCTCGACCTGTGCGAGGGCGAGCGCGCGGAGCTCGCGGAGGTCCTCGCGGTATGCGTGCAGGTCGTCTCGGCGCGCACGGCACTCGCGTGCGCAGCCGGTGTCCAGCTCGCCTCCCACCAGCCGATCAGCGATGCCCGGGGTCTTCTCCACGGCAGGTCCTGCCACGGCGCGGACGACGTCGCCCGGGCCGTGGGCGAGGGTGCGTCCTGGGTGACCGTGTCGCCTGTGGCGCCGAGCCCGTCCAAGCCGGGCTACGGCCCGCCCCTCGGCACCGACGGCGTACGCCGCGCGGTCGCCGCCGCAGGTGGCACACCGGTCTTCGCACTCGGTGGCGTCGAGTTGGCCACGGTGGCTGGCCTGCGGGCGGCGGGTGCCCATGGCGTCGCGGTCATGGGCATCGTCATGCGGGCCGCCGACCCCGCTGCCGTGGTGGTCGGGCTGCTGGCCGAGCTGGAGGGCCGATGACGACCCCGCCCGTCGTCCTCACCGTGGCCGGCACCGACTCTGGTGGCGCCGCGGGGCTCGCCGCCGACTTCGCCACCTTCGCGGCGCTGGGCGCGCACGGAGCCTGTGCGGTCACGGCCGTGACGGCCCAGGACACCACCGGAGTCCACCGCACCATCTTGCTCGGCGCCGATGATGTGCGCGCCCAGATCGAGGCCGTTCTCGGCGACCTGCCGGTGGCGGCCGCCAAGGCAGGGATGCTCGGCTCGGCCCCGGTCGCCCACGTCGTCGCTGAGCTGCTCGCCGGTGTGGTGCCGCTCGTGATCGACCCGGTCCTGGTCTCCACGAGCGGCGCGGTGCTCGGTGACGATGCCCTCGTAGCGGCGTACCGCGACGTCTTGTTGCCGCGCGCCGACGTCGTCACCCCGAACCGCTACGAGGCCCTGGCGCTCACCGGCCTGCCGCGTGAGACCCAGCCCGAGCAGCTCGCGCTCGCGCTGCACGCGCTTGGACCGGCCGTCGTGCTCACCGGTGGGGACCCACGCGCCGGCACGTGCCGCGACGTCGTCGTACGAGACGGGGTTACGACGGTGCTCGAGCACCGGGCCGTCGTGACGGCCAACGACCACGGCACGGGCTGCACCTACAGCGCCGCCCTCGCCGTCCACCTCGCCCGCGGCCTCGACCTCGAGACCGCGGCCCGGCAAGCGCAGGTTTTCGTGGCCCACGCGCTCGCTACCTCCGCGACCTGGCAGCTCGGCCACGGCCGAGGCCCGGTCGCCCACGTGATCACCCATTTCCACAAGGAGAACTGATGCACATTCATCCCTCGCACAGCACTGTCCACCGCACCGGCTCACGCGACGACGTCGCCGTGCCGTTCACCCGTGTGGCGCTGACCAACGGCGACACCTTCGACCGTTACGCCACCGCCGGACCCGGCAGCGACCCCGAGGTCGGTCTGCCCGCCCTGCGCACCGCGTGGGTCGAGGAGCGCGGCGACACCGAGGAGTACGACGGCCGCGTGGCCCAGCTGCTCGACAACGGCAAGGCGGCGGTGCGCCGGGGCCAGGCTCGTGAGCAGTGGCGTGGACAACGCGCCCGGCTGAGGCGCGCGAAGCCCGGTCGCACCGTCACCCAGATGCACTACGCCCGTCAGGGCGTCGTCACTGCTGAGATGGAGTACGTCGCCATCCGCGAGGGTATGGACGTCGAGGTGGTCCGCTCCGAGGTCGCCGCCGGCCGCGCCATCATCCCGGCCAACGTCAACCACCCCGAGGCCGAGCCGATGATCATCGGCAAGAGGTTCCTGGTGAAGGTCAACGCCAACATCGGCAACTCTGCGGTGACCAGCTCGATCGCTGAGGAGGTCGACAAGATGACCTGGGCGGTGACGTGGGGCGCCGACACCGTCATGGACCTTTCCACCGGTGACGACATCCACACCACCCGCGAGTGGATCGTGCGGAACTCGCCGGTCCCGATCGGCACCGTCCCGATCTACCAGGCACTGGAGAAGGTCGACGGAGACGCCTCGAAGATGACCTGGGAGATCTACCGCGACACCGTCATCGAGCAGTGCGAGCAAGGCGTCGACTATATGACCGTGCACGCCGGCGTGCTGCTGCGCTACGTCCCACTCACCGCCCAGCGCATCACCGGAATCGTCTCGCGCGGCGGCGCGATCATGGCCGGATGGTGCCTGGCCCACCACGAGGAAAACTTCCTCTACACCCACTTCGACGAGCTCTGCGAAATATTCGCCCGCTACGACGTCTCGTTCTCACTCGGAGACGGACTGCGCCCCGGCTGCACCGCGGACGCCAACGACGAGGCCCAGTTCTCCGAGCTGCGCACCCTGGCCGAGCTCACCGCACGGGCCTGGGATCACGACGTGCAGGTAATGGTCGAGGGGCCTGGCCACGTGCCACTGAACCTCGTCGAGGAGAACGTCGTACTCCAACAGGACTGGTGCCACGGCGCGCCGTTCTACACCCTCGGCCCGCTCGCCACCGACATCGCACCGGGCTACGACCACATCACCTCGGCCATCGGGGCAGCCGCCATCGCGATGCACGGCACAGCGATGCTCTGCTACGTCACCCCCAAAGAACACCTTGGGCTGCCGAACCGCGACGACGTCAAGACCGGCGTGATCACCTACAAACTCTCCGCCCACGCTGCGGACATCGCGAAGGGCCACCCCGGTGCCCGCGACTGGGACGACGCGCTGTCGAAGGCGCGCTTCGAATTCCGCTGGCACGACCAGTTCGCGCTCTCCCTCGACCCACACACCGCAGAGTCCTTCCACGACGAGACGCTGCCAGCTGAAGCCAGCAAGACCGCCCACTTCTGCTCGATGTGCGGCCCCAAGTTCTGCTCGATGCGGATCAGCCAAGACGTCCGGGACTACGTCGCCTCCGGTATGGCCGAGAAGTCCACGCAGTTCGTGGAGTTGGGTTCCTCGATCTATCTGGAGGAGCCCACCCCCACTCGCGCCCCATGACGTGGAACCGGCTGCCTCTTGTCGGCGACTCAACCTCGGCGCGCCAACGTGCCTCCAACGTCGGGGGATGGGCCTTCCCCGCGGCCGCTCGGAAGGCTTTCTACGAAGTCCTCGGTGCCCGGCGCGACGTACGTCGCTACCGCCCCGACCCGGTCGACCCCGAACTCGTGCGGCGGGTGCCCACTCGGCGCCGTCGGGGGGGCACAGCCAGCCGTGGCGCTTCATCGTGGTCTTCGACCCCGCCACCAAGGACGGGCCGCCCGGATGGCCGACGAGCAGCGCCTGCGGCAGGCACGCCAGATGGAACTGGACGCGGCACGTCGGTTGCTGGACCTGCAGCTCGAGGGGATCCGCATGGCGCCAATCGGGGTGGTCGTCGCCGGTGACCGGCGTACGGCGGCTGCGGGAGTGCTCGGCCGGGCGACGTTTCCCGATGCCGACATGTGGTCGTGTGCCTGTGCCATTCAGAACCTTTGGCTTTCCGCGCGGGCCGAGGGCTCGGCGTGGGATGGGTGACCCTGTTCGAGCAGATGGAGCTTGAGACTCTCGTCGGCGTGCCCAAAGGAGTGGCGACGCTCGGGTGGCTCTGTCTGGGCTGGCCGGGCGAACGTCCCCCGGCCTCGGGTCTCGAACGAGCGGGGTGGTCGCGGCGCCAGCCGGTCGACGACGCGATTTTCGCCGAGCGTTGGAGCGAGGCCACCCCGGTGCCGCCGTCCCGTCTGCTGGCGCCCGCCAGCGCCGCCGTGGTGCGCGCTCGAGATGAGGCTGACCCTCTGCTCACCCCGCCGGGCCCCTCAGGGTGCTGGACCGCTACGTCGACCGGATCGAGGCCGCGATGCAGGGAAGTCGCCGCCAGACCGCACCGACCGGACAGCTGCTACTGGTCGCGGGCCGGCACCCAGTAACCAGCTACGACGTCTCCGCCCACCACGAGTCCGTCACCGAGGACGTACTTGCAGCCAGCAAGGTCGGTGCGTCCGCCGGCGCAGTCGCCGCAGCAGCCGCCGGCCTCGCCTTCAAGGTGGTCGACGCCGGTATGTCGACCGGAGATCTCGTCACCTCCGACGCCCTGTCTGCCGATCAGGTCTCGAACCTGATCGAGCGCGGGCGCGGCCTCGGCGCCGGTGTGTGGTCGCGCAACGCAGGAACTTCCTTCCGCATGGGCCGCGGGATCCAGGCGGGACGCGTGTGGACGAACTGCTACCACGCCTATCCCGCGCATGCGGCCTTCGGTGGCTACAAGGCTTCCGGCATCGGCCGCGAGAACCATAAGATGATGCAGTCGCGGGGGAATGACGCACCATCGCGGGTGCGGCAGGATCGGCCCATGAGCAAGAAGCGCAGGGTTCCGCCGCAGGACGCGATGTTCCTGTGGACCGAGACGCCGGAGACGATGATGCATGTGGCGTCGTTGATGCCGTTTACGCCGCCGGCCAATGCCGGACCGACGTACCTGCGCGACGTCCTGGACGAGGCGCGCGAGGAGCCCGTCTTGTCGCCGTGGAACATGAAGCTGACTCACCCGTTCCTGCTGCGCCATCCGCTTCAGGCGTGGGTCGAGGACGAGAACTTCGATTTCGACTACCACGTGCGGCGTTCCGCGCTGGCCAGCCCGGGCGACGAGCGCGAGCTGGGCATCCTGGTCTCGCGGCTTCACAGCCATCAGCTCGACTTCACCCGCCCGCCGTGGGAGCTGCATGTCATCGAGGGTCTCGAGGGTGGTCGATTCGCTCTTTACACCAAGGTGCACCACGCGCTGGTGGACGGCTTCACCGCGGTGAAGATGCTTGGTCGCTCGCTCTCGGAGGACCCGGAGAGCAAGGGGAAGTTCTTCTTCAGCCTCGACCCGCCGAAGCGCTCGAAGCCGCCGAAGCAGTCGGCGTCGCTGGTCAGCGCTGTGAGCGGCACCGCCTCCGGGGTGGCCAAGGGCGCGTTCGGCGCGGTCGGGTCCGCGGCCGGTGTGGCCAAGGCCGTCGCCAAGCTCGAGCTCAGCCGCGGAGAGGAGCACAAGAACCTGAAGGGCGGGTGGAGCGCGCCCGACTCGATCCTCAATCAGCGCACCAGCCGCACCCGCCGGTTCGCCACCCAACAGTTTGACACCTCCCGGTTCAAGGCCATCGCCAAGGCCTCGGGCGGCACCCTGAACGACGTGGTGATGGCGGTCTGCGGCGGCGGGCTTCGCGCCTATCTCGAGGAGCTTGGCGAGTTGCCGGAGAAGCCTCTGGTGGCCTTCGTTCCGGTGAACATCCGCGAGGAGGGGGACGAGGGCGGCGGCAACAAGGTCGCTGTGCTGATGGCCTCGATGGGCACCGACGTGGAGGACCCGGTGGGGCGGTTGGAGGCGGTGATCGACTCGACCAGCCAGGCGAAGAAACAGATGGCTGGGCTGGGCCAGGTGCCCGCACTGGCCTACTCCGGTTACCTGCTGGCGCCCAGCCTCGCGCAGACGTTGGCCGCGATCGCCGGGGTCAAGAACCCGCTGCCGACCACCTTCAACCTGGTGCTCTCGAACGTGCCCGGGCCGAAGAAGACGCTGTACCTGCGCGGCTCGCGCCTGGAGGCGGTCTACCCCGTGTCCATCCCGGCGCACGGGATGGCGCTGAACATCACCCTGGAGACCTACGCCGACACGATGAACTTCGGCTTCATCGGTGACCGGGAAGCGGTGCCGCATCTACAGCGGCTGGCCGTCTACACAGGTGAGGCGCTGATCGCGCTCGAGCGTGGCCTCGGACTCCCGCCCGATGCCGGGGACACCAGGCCTTCAGAAGCGCCGGACAAGCGGGAGCAGCCCGGAGCGGGCCCGTCGGCCGTGACCCGCGCAGCGCTGGCCAAGCCGGGAGAGAAGCGCACCGCGAAGAAGGCCCCGGCCCAGAAGAGCGCGACCGACTGACCCTGTGAGACAGACCGAGTGATGTCGCTCGCAGGCTGACGGACATGGCGACGTGTCGACGCGAGTCATACGGCGTCCACACGCGGCGGTAAGACGCAACCGCCTCGCGCGCGGGGGTTGCGGCAGATCACGGCAAGCGCAGCACCCTCAACGCGGCAGAGTTGATGAATGGAAAGCCGCCGCTGACCTAGTCCTGTCGCGCTGCGTCGTAGGCCTCGAGCAGACCAGCGGGTAGCCGACCCCGCTGTCCGACCTCCCAGCCGTTGTCGCGTCCCCAGGCGCGTACCGCGGCCGGGGGTACCGCGGCGTTGAGGTTGTCGGAAGGCGCTGGGGTAGCGACCTTGACCGGTGCGGTCGGGGGGTCGGTGGGAAGGGCTGCGATTTTGGGCGCTAAGACTCCGAGCTGCGTTCGACGGGTCTCCTCGCGAGGTGGGGTTGCCGCGGGCTGCAGATGCTGCAGCAGGACGCGGTAGGTGGTAGGGCCGATGGTCCGGATCCCGAGGCTGGTGGCCTTCTGGTACTTCCCTCCGAGCATCGTGCCGTCGGTGACGAGCATCGCGGTCTTAGAGGACACGGTTCCGATGACTCGCACACCGAGCTCGGTTGACCGTTGCTCGAGCTCGTCGCGGCCGGCGCCCTCGCATCCGGTAAAGACGACGCGGTCGCCGACGCGGAGTGGTTCGCCGTGTGCCCAGTCGTCCGGCAGTGGTCCGAGGTTGGCGGACAGGCGGGTCTGTCGTGTGGTCTCGGCCTCTGTGACCAGGGTGCGGACGACGGTGGGGTCGACGTCGAGTAATGCGGCGACGACGCGGACTTCGTCGGTCTCTGCGCGAGTGACCTTGCCGTCTGCGAGTGCGGCGTGGACGAGTGCGAGGACGAAGGCGCAGTGGGTGAGGGTGATCGAGGACTGGTCGAGGTCGTGCATTGATGCGACCTCGTCGAGGTCAGCGGCCTCGTCGGGAGTGAGGACTCCGTCCTCGAGGACCTCGGCGAGCTTCTCCAGGTAGGCGAGCGCGCCGGTCGGCGCGCCCTCGTCGATGGCGTCAGCGAGGGCGAATCGTTCGACCAGCTGCACCAGGGGCTGGGTCGGGCGCACGGTGGTGAGGTTCAGCGCTTCGACGTTGCGCCGCGCTCGGTCCGTCAGATCGCGTCGCCGTGTGAGGCTCGCGGATCTGGCGCCGGTGGCGACGGGCACGGGTGCCGCTTCTGGACCTGAGGGCCAGGTGATGGCTAGCGCATCGTGCGGCATCCGTAGGTGTTCGGGTTGCGCTGGGACGCCGTGGTGGGGGTGGAGGTAGTGCGCGAGGAGGGCCGCGGTGCCTCGGGCGTCGCCGAGAGCGGAGTGGGCGTGAACGAGTGGGTGGCCGATTGCGTGGCAGCAGTCGGTTAGGCGGCGGCGTGGGAGGTTCGGCAGGTGGTGGGATGAGGCGTCGAGGGTGCAGAGCGCTGGGAGGTAGGGCAGGCGCCACTGTGCGCGGGCGTACTCGGCGCGTAGGAAGGCGAGGTCGAAGCGGGCGTTGTGCGCGACGAGGGCGGCGCCGGTGAGCCGTTGGTTGAGCTCATCGAGGACGTCGGGAAACAGGGGGGCGTGACGGACGTCGGCGTCGGTGATGCCGTGGATGTGGGTGGCGCCGACCGGGCCCTGGGGGTTCAGCCTGGTGGTCCATTCGTCAAGCACGCGTCCCGATGGGTCGGTCGTGACCAGCGCGATCTCGAGCACGCGATGGGTGGTGGCCGACAGGCCGGTGGTCTCGACGTCGAGCACGACGAATCGTGGGTGGGAACCAGGACGCGGAACTGACGAGGGCGCGGTCTGTGAGGCCGGTGCCAGAGTTGTCGGTCTCGGCTCGGTCGCGCCCGTAGGGCGCGGAACTCGGGCTGAGCGGCGGAAGCGATCGAACCAAGCCATGACGGGGACCCCCGGACGATAGCGGCGTGACCTTCGCAGGGTGTCACCGTGATCCTCCTGGCGGGCCGAAATCGCCAACAAGAGGGTGACCAGCAGCGGGTCTCAGGCGTAGCCGCCCTCACGCGGCGCTAAGACGCGGGTGCGTTGGGCGTGCGACTCGGCTGCTATCCGTTGACTTGCCCTGATGTCGGCCCGTCGGTGTGAACGCAGTCTCGTCGGCGAATGGCCTAGGGCGGTTTGCCAAGACAATGGGTCTGCGGTCGGTATCAACGAGTCTTGACGCTTCTCGATGCCGCGTCGGTGATGGCATGTATGGTCGCCCGCTGTGCAGAACTCAATGTGGGTGCCGTTTGTGGTGCCCGTCATCGGCGCCATCGCGGCATTTCTCTTGAATCGGGGGACGCGGCTTCGACGCGCTCGAACGGCAGCGCTAGAGGACCTTCAATTGCATGAGAAGGCGTCGGCTCTCTTTGGGCCAGACGACCCGATGATCGATCAAGTCAAAGCGCACGCGCGTAACAGCGTCCAGGCCTACAGCGCTCGTCGAGCCGCCGAAGCTAAGCGCCCCGTCGCTTGGCTGTCTCGCGCAGCCGTCGTCTTGACCGCACTGTCGCTTGGCTGGGTTTCGGTGACGCTTGATCTCGATGCTCCTTGGGCTCTCGTCACGCTCGGCATCATCGGGGGGGGCGTCGGCATCGGGGTCGAGGCAGGGATCGAGAGGATTCAGATCGGGCGAGCGCTCAAGAAGTTGCCGACAAAGCAGGTTGGCTCCTCACCCGAGCCGGCGTAGCGCGTCGGGTGACGACGCATCTAGAACGGTGCGCCCGGCCCCTGCGGCAGCCATTCGAGGCGGAAAGACCCACCCTAGATTGCGGAGCACCGCAAGGGACTGCTGCACGAACCGGTGACAGCGTGATCCGACCTTGGGCTGACCTGGTGCGGCAAGTCGGTCGGTGGCGTCTCGACCCGGACCGTAATGTGCACATTCCTTTTGAGATTGTGGCGGGCGACGCTACCCCTCGCGATTTGAGCGTGAACATGCACTGTGCCGCTGTTGGAGCTTCCCGTGCCGTTGGGTCAAAGCGCCGATCCGCACAGCAGAACCCCGCCTGCGATGGCTGCGGTCGGCCGCTCTAGGAAGGGCATCCGTCCACCGCCACGAGAGTGGGGGAGTGGCCTGGCTCAGAAGTCCGAAAGACACGCTTCCTGAGTTTTGCCCCTGGCCGCGCGGACGATGCGGTCCGCGTCCAGATCTGTGAGTGGGAGCGGCAGCAATGGGCGCGTGCAGATGCCGGGGTGAGTTCCCGCGCCTGAGGTCGTGCCTCGAGATCGCTGCGGCGAGCGAGTCCTTCGATCCTGGACCGAAAGCGGACCGATCGTGTTCAGGGGGGGGGCAGTGGACCCGATGGGAGTGGTGAGGCGAGCGAGCGACTGGCGCGAGTCGTGTGTTGCACCGTTACTGCTTCAGGGCCGGAACGGTAACGATTTGGCACGTTGCCTGCGGGGATGCATGATCCGCCGGTGCTGTTCTCCCGGGTGAATTACCTCCTCGTCTCATGCCTGGCCGTTGCGTTGTGGGTCGGGACTCTTCCAGCCCTGCCGGTGGTGCCCGCTGGTGCGGTCACAGTGGCCCCTGCGGCTGCGGCGCCTGTTGGCGACGGCGGCCTGTTTGTGCCGCTGCAGGCCCAGGTCTTCGACTCTCGCCAGAAGGCCGCGGGTAGCACCGTGACGCCGCCGCCGTTGACGGGTGGGCAGTGGCGTGACATCAGTATCGGTGGGGTGGCCGGGATCCCGACTACGGGAGTGAAAGCTGTTGCCCTCACGTTCACGGTGGCCCTGCCCTCGGCGGGCGGTGTCCTGTACGCGACGCCCAAGGGTGTCGCGCCGACGACGATCTCGTTCTTGAACTACACGGCTGGCGGCACCGAATCCAACTCGGGGATCGTGCCGTTGGGGACCGGCGGGATGATTTCGGTTCGTCCGTCGGCGGGCACGCACCTGGTCGTCAACGTGCAGGGTTATTACACGTCGGGGGCAACAGCCGGTGGTGGTTACGTGCCGATCACCCCGACGCGGCTGGTCGACACTCGCGATGGCACTGGCCTGCCTTCCGGAATGATCCAGAACGGGGCCTCTCCCACGGTTGCCACCGGGAGTCTTTATGAGGTCCCGGCCGATGCTTCAGCTCTGGCCGTGAACTTCACGATTACGGGTCAGACCGCTGCCGGGTACATCACGCCGTTTCCGACGGATGCGGCAGTGCCGACGGGCGGCTTCAACTTCCCGAATGTGGCTGCAGACTCGGTCAGTGGGGTGGTTCCGCTGGCTCAGAGCGGCGACGACGCCGGTAGCTTCAAGGTGAAGTTGGTGGGGACGAACGCGCACTTGATCGCTGACGTGACGGGGTACTTCACGGCTGCGAACCGATCAGGTGAGGGCGGCGGCTACACGGCCAACTTGGGTGGACGGATCGTCGATACCCGTGTTTCGACACCGGCTGTCCCGCCGGCTCAGCCCGGTCCCGCCGCTCCCATCGCGGCGGGCGCGACTTTGGAGATTCCGATCGCTGGTGTCGGCGGAGTGCCGGCGACGGGCGCGTCGGCGGTCACGACGACCGTTGCGGTGGTGCCGGGTGCTTCCGGCGGGTACTTGACGGCCTGGCGGTCTGACGACCCGGAGCCTGTGTCATCGGTTCTGAACTTCGCTGCCAGCGCGGTGGTGTCGAACACCGCGATCGTGGCTCTCAGCGCGGCAGGGACGATCAAGGTGCGCAACCGCAGCGGTGCGCCGGTGCACATCATCGTCGATGTTCAGGGTTGGTATGCCGCCGACGTTGACGACGGCGAGGTCGATGACTGGCCGGCTGCCGACCCGGTGGGGACTCCGGCAGTCGTGGAGACGGTAGACCCCGCGGAGCAGATTCTGGACCTGCCCGATGGCACAGTGCCCGTGGTCGCTAAGACAGGCACGGCTCGCATCAACGCGACGTGGACGGACGTCGGTACTAGCCCTGTTCAGATTCGTCAGCGTGCCTCTACGAGCACCGCATCGGGATCGATGGTGGAGAGTCCGTCTGCCGATCAGGCCGTCAAGGCGGGGGCGTCCGTAGGTGCTACGTGGACCCCGGTAGTGCCTGACGTCGACTCGGTTCCCAGCGAGTTCCTACTGACTTTCGGACAGGCCGAGTTGTCATCTGGTCAAACGAGGGCCTCGGCTGATGCTCAGACTGAGACCGCGACCTCAACCGGCATTGCTGCCCGCATTGCGTACGGGTCGATGAGTTCCGCATTCGGTGGCGGCTGGTCTGAGCGGCTCATGGTGACCGCCTTTCCCGAGTGCTACGCGGTCACTCCGAATGACGCGGCTTGCAGCGAGGGCGTCGTGCTTCCCACCGTGAACAACCCGACCTCGCAAACGCTCGCGTTCTCGGCTGGGCCCGTCGACGCTGTCGGCACGACCGGAGTTCCGGGGCAGGTGACGTCGTGCTTCCCCGACATGTCTGAGAACGCCGAGAGCATGTGGACGGCCAATGACACCACGCCGGCCCCTTTGGGGGAGGCGGAGGAGTCCGCGACAGACGGGCTGACCGAGGAAGGTGAGATTCCGGCGCCGCCTTCGGACTCGACTCTCCCGCCGGACAGTGCGGTCGATGAAGATCTCGATGACAACAACGACGGTGTCGAGGACGTCGAAAGCGACGGCGGCACGTCGCCTGAGCAGTCGGCCACCGACCCCACGGCTGACTCCCCGGGTCCGGAGGCGGGCTGGGGAATCACGTCTAACGCCGCTCACTGCAAAGGCCTGGTCTACAGCGTCACCGCGTCTGCGGGCGGATACGCGGACTCGCTGACCGCGACCGCAGTCAACCCTTCGGGCACATGGCAAGTCGGCGAGGGTTCGGGCGAGTTCACCTGGTCCTACCCGATCGACCTTCCTGCCGGCATGGCCGATGAGGCACCGGAGCTGGCGATGACCTATTCGTCCGCGAACGTGGACGGCATGAGCCGTGCCGAGAGCGGACAGGCATCAGCAGCCGGTCTCGGATGGACCATGGAGCCCGGGTATGTTTCCCGCAGCTACGCCTCGTGCGCGAAGGACGGACATCGTACGAAGGGGGACCAGTGCTGGAAGACCCTCAACGGGCGCCTGGTCAACGAGCTCACCGTCTCGGTCGCGGGGCGCACCTCACGCCTGGTCCGCGACACCGCGTCCAGGAAATGGCGCCTCGCTGATGACCCCGGATGGCGTGTCGTCTACTTCAACGCCGAAGACGGCACAGACGAACTCGGCGCCACCAACGGACCGGTCAACGACGACAACAACAACGAGGCGATCGAGATCGCCAGCCCCGACGGTACCAAGTACCGCTTCGGTTGGAGCGCGAACTCGGTGTGGACCGTACCCGTGTTCGGCAACAACGCCGGCGAGCCCTGCTTCAACGCGACCCCGGCGAATGCTTCGTGCCAGCAGGCGTGGCGCTGGAACCTCGAGGAGGTCGTTAGCCCTAACGGCAACGTGGTGACGTACACCTACGAGGTTGAGCAGAACCACTACAAGAGGTGGGGTAACGACCGGGTCGCCTACGACCGGGCGGGCCGTGTCGCGTCGATCTCTTATGCGTTCCCGCGCGGTAACAACGCTGGAGCTCCGGCGCGAGTCCGCGTCCAGATCAACTCCGCATTGAGATGTACCGACCTGTTGCGCAGCGCCGCAGGGGACTGCGACACGAAGGACTCTGCTCAGAACGACACCGTTGCCAACGGTCCGCGGGAGCGGCCGAAGCTGTGGCCTGATGTCCCTGGAGATCTCATCTGCACTGCGAGCGGGAAGTGCCCCACTGTCTCGCCGAGCTTCTTCACCACGTACCGCTACGACAGCATCGAGACCAGTGTGGTGTCTGAGGGTGCGACGTTGCAGGTAGCGCGTTATGACCTGACGTACACGATGCCTGACCCCGATGGGCTCTCTGGCAAGGACGAACCCGACCTGTGGCTTAACCAGATCAGTCGCAGCGGTGGCGGTGTCTCGGTGCCTCCCGTGCGGTTCGACGGTGTCGCGCTGCGTAACCGTGTGTCGGTCCCAGCCGGTGCGCGGGCCTTCCGTAAGTTCCGCGTCCACCAGATTCGCAACGAGACAGGCGGACGAGTGCAGGTGGCCTACGGCCACGCCGACGGGCGCGCATGCGACGCGACGACCGTGGACGCTCGGGCGCCCCATCAGACCGACCGCGAATGCTTTGCCCAGCAGTACGCACCACCCAACGCGACTCCCAAGTGGGTCTGGTTCCACAAGTACCTCGTGAAGTCCCTGACCATCGGGGACGACACCCTCGGGCTGCCGGCGTCTCTGGTCCCCATGCGCAGCCTGGGATCTGCGCAACGCATCGACTATGAGTACCAGGGCGCCCCGGCGTGGCGATTCGACGCCTCTCAGAACATCCCGGTCAAGAAGCGTGGGTGGAACGACTGGCGCGGCTACGCCACGACACTCATCAAGACTCGTAACTACGAGATGAACGAGCTCCAGGCCGGTTCCGTCGGAATCAAGCGCATTACTCGGTACCGCGGGATGAGCCGAAGCCGAACCTCACCCCAAGGTGACTTCGCACAGGTCGTCGTGAAGAGCGTCGAGCATCCCGACGGCATCGAGGACCTCAACAGGCTCGCCGGGCGCGTCGTCGAGGAGGTGTCCCTACGTGGCAACGGCGGTTGGCTCAACCGGACTTACCACGGATACCAGTCTCTGCGCACCGCTGCGGACCCCGACGGCAACTACGCGCACCAGGTCCTGGAGAACGTGACCCGCACGTATTCGCACGGAGAAGGCGCTGGCGCCACGAGAACGCGCATCATCAAGCGCACGTTCCACGACGGATCCGCTGGAAGCGGAACCGCAGGGCGAAGCCTCCGCGCCGGGACCCTCCTCGAAGCCAAGGAGACTGGATCCCCTTACCCCCAGGGCGGACCCGTCTGCCGGATCACCGCCTGGGCCATCAACGACGCCACCTGGATCCGTGCCCCCCACGCATCCACCCTCAAGAGCGACAGCACCTGCTCCACCGTGGTGTCAGAGTCCACCAACTACTACGACAACTTCGGCACCAACCCGGCCAACTTGACCGACGGAATCAGCCGCGGCAACGTGACCCGTGTCGTCACCGAAGCCGGCCCGGACCCGAGTGACGAGACGATCACGACCCAGTCCACCTACGACGAGTACGGCCGTCTCACCCAAAGCATCGACGCTCGCGCCAAGGCAACCGATATCGCCTACAACGTCAACGCCGGAGGGCTCGGCGTCAACGACCGTCTTCGCAGCGTCACCACCACAGGACCCGCCGCCGCCCCGAACGGGACACGGCCGACCACGGTCCTTCGGCTCGACCCCCGACGGGGGCAACCCATCGAGCAGGTCGACGAGAACAACGCGTCCACCACGATGGAGTACGACGGTCTCGGTCGACTGACGAAGGTCCGTACCCCCGAGCGCCAGGGCAGCAACTACGCCTCGGTCACCTACGCCTACGACATCAACACCTCCCAGCCCTCGAAGGTCACCACCAGCACTCGTCGAGGGACTAAGTGGGACACCTCCTACGCCTACCTCGACGGTTGGGGACGCACCATCGAGACCCAGACAGCCGGCCCGGAGGGCGGTCGACTCGTGTCCGCAACCGGCTACGACGAGCGAGGACTACCCACCCTCCAGGTCCCGCTCGCTTACAACCAGAACGCTCCCGGCAGCCAGCTCCTCAACGCCAACCCCGCCGCGAACCCCTCGTACACGGTCACTGACTACGACGCACTCGGACGGGCGACCCGCGTTGCGACCATGAACCGGGGCAACGTCCACAGCGAGACAAGCACCGACTTCCAAGGCAACACGGTCATCCAACGACCCGCCCGAGGCGGGCGCACCGTCACGACCCTCGACTTCTGGGACCGACCCACCAGCGTCGAGCAATACGACGACAACACCGCCGGATCCGTCGCCCACGCAGCCAGCTACACGTACACGGCAGCCGGACAGCTCGCGACGATCAGAAGCAACATCGCAGGCACCGACCGAACCTGGCGCTACACCTACGACCTCGCCGGACGACGCACCAGCGCCGAAGACCCCGACACCGGCACCACCACCTACGCCTATCGCAACGACCAGCCCGGCACCGACAACTACACCACCGTGACCAGCCCTAGCGGTCCCACCACCGGGGCACCAATGCTCGTCACGATCCGCACCGACTACGACGACCGCGGACGCCAAACCCAAATCTCCGACGGCGCCGGCAGCACCCGAACCAAGCTCGCCGACTGGACCTACGACACCGCCACCACCGGGAGCACCGAGAACCTCAAAGGCCGTCTCGTCTCCACCACCAGCTACACGGACCTCGGCGACTTCACCACCAAGATCAACGGCTACGACAAGAACGGCAACCCCCGGGGCCGCACCAGTAGCGTCACCGGCGGTCCCAGCGTCACCGAGAGCTACACCTACACAGACGACCTACCTGCCACGACCACGTATAGCGCCGTGGGCGGGCTCCCCGCCACCACCGTCACCAACAGCTACACCAACAACGCCGCGCTCGACGCGATCACCGCGACCTCCGGCACCGGGCAACCCACCTATTACCTCGCCGACGCCACCTACTACAAGAACGGCCGCCCCCGCGGCCTCCAATCCGCGCCCGCGAACGAACTCAACGTCACCGGCGCCACCGGACGCCTCCACCGCACCTACAAGTGGGAAGAAGCCACCGGCCGCCTCGCCCGCATGCAAGGTAGCAACTTCGGCGCCCTCGAATACACCTACGACCTCGTCGGCAACCCCACCAAGATCGCCGCCACCAGCGGCGCACAGTCAGCGGCCTGGTGCTACACCTACGACCCACTCAACCGACTCAGCACCGCCAAAACCGGCGCCAACGACAGCACCAACTGCGGCACTGGAACCGACGCCGACACCATCACAGGCGGAGACCAGAACCTCGCCTACACCTACCAAGACGACCGCCTCACCGCCGTCACGTCCAAAGCCCAAGAGGCCACCGGACAGAAACTCACCTACAACTACGCAAACACCACCTCTCCCCACGCCACCAGCACCATCACCGGAACCGGCCTCACTGACACCAATCTCGACCCCGACCTCCCGGAGCCGTCCACCCTCACTTACGACCACGCAGGCAGAATCATCAGCCGGACCACGTTCCCCGGCTCCGCAGGAACCGCCACCACGACGCAGACATACAACCCCGTAGGCACCCTGCGCACCACCACATACCCCTGCCAAACCAGCACACAGAACGCCGAGCTCACCTACGCCTACGACGGCGACGGCCTCCGCACAGCCCGACGAAGCCAGAACTGCGGTAACCCCGCCACCGTCTACTACCTCGGGGCAACCGAAGTCACAGTCACAGGCAGCACCACCCCATTCACCACTGCCCGACGAAACTACGCATCGACCGACGGCACCCCCCTCGCCATCCAAGAGAGCACCCCGTCGGGCGGAAGCCCAACTTGGACATGGCTCCTCGCCGACGCCCAAGACACCACCCGCTATACCCGCAGCACCAATGGAGTCAACACCCGACCCACCTACCTGCCATTCGGTGACCCCACCAGCGCTACTACGCCCGTCGGCGAACGGGGCTACCTCAACAAGCCCGTCGACCCCAACGGCGACGTGCGACTCGACCACCGCAACTACACGGGCAGACTAAGCATCCTCACCACACCAGATCCCCTGCTCGCTCCTCGGGACCCCCTGTCACTTAATCCCTACTCATACGCTCGGAACAATCCGATTGCTCAGAGCGACCCGTCAGGGCTTAAGCCAGCAGACTCAGATTTGAATCCGATTGACGTGCCAGATCAGCCCTTCCCCTATACGCCACCGGATGCAAGTTCGGGCGTCACGTCGAGCGACATAACGGCCGAATATCACACCCTGTATGAAACCGTCGCTCCGGAGATCGCGCAAGATCTCATTCAAATTGACACTGGCTACGCCAATAGCCTCGATAAGTTGAACAACTTTCGCGAGGGATTTATACATCTCCAACTCAGTAAGCCGGAAAGCACGTGTTCTGATTACATTTGGTGCAAATGGATTAGCAACCCATTAATGCAGGAACTTGTGGTCACAAGCTTGGCGGGGGGCGGCGCTTTCAACTTCGGCAGAGCACTTGTAGTGGCTCGAAGGGCGGAGCAGTCCGCTGTCGCGGCAACCGCAGCCGCAAACGCCGCGAGCAAGTTCGGGAAACTGACGCATGCCTCATCCGGCATCGCGCCCTACAGCACGCAACGCTTGATCACAGCCGGTCAGGGCGGCGCCATTCAGGCGCACCATCTCGTCGAGAAGCGGTTCGCCGCCGTTATGGGGCAGAACACCGCCGACATGTCAGCGATCGTGGTCACGCGTGTCGAGCATCAGGTTTTCACCAACGCGTGGAGGCAAGCGATCCCATACGGAAGCAGGAACGTCACTCCAAGCATGGTCAACAACGCTGCAAGGAACATCTACCGCGACTATCCAGAATTTCTTCAAGCACTGAGGCTCGGATGAACAATTATGTCGAGATCATTCTCCGCAGGAATAGGGGATGGCCATGGCCCGAAGATACATGGGGCCTGACGCCGATGTACGGCGAGGACGGCTGGTGCCAGTCCTGCGGCGTGCCCAAACATCCACAGACGGGCTCGATCATCCTCCAGCGCAAGGGGTTGAAGATCGAGGGTGCTTGGGTGCCTAACTGGCAGTTCGACGTTTACTGCCTTGCGCAGTCAATCGCGGATGTCGTAAGTGAGCGCTTCGGGATCGGCCTGCGGCCGGTCGCGTCCGTCAGTGAGCCTGCGATCGGGGCGAGCCAGGTGGTCATCGAGTCATCGGTCGCTTCATGGTTCGACTCGGCGGACCTCAATCGGCTAATTGCGCCGATTCATGGGGATGCCTCTGAGACATGCGCGGACTGCGGGGTGACTCGCTGGATGCCGGTCGGAATGGACGTGCTTCCCGGGCCCCCTGAGTCGATCGTCGCGGCGCAGCCCGGGGTGGTGGCGAGTCCCGAGTGGTTTGGCGCAGGCAAGCAGTCGTTCCGTCAGATTTTGTGGCGTCGTGACGTCGCCGACTTCTTGGTCTCGAGCAGCCCAAAGGACTTTAAGGTCCAGGAAGTCGGCTGATGGTTGGGAGGCTGGGACTGCTGAAGGTCTGGTTGTCACTCTGACGTGCCCCACGGCCTGGTTACCCGTTGACGTCTGGAATCTCAGGCGGTGACGGTGGTGGTTTCGGAGCGTAGTTCGTACCCGATCGGTGTGCGGTACCCGATGCTGGAGTGGCGTCGTTGGCGGTGTAGAAGATCTCGATGTACTCGAAGATCGCGTTGGCCAGCTCGACTCTGGTCTTCCACTTCTTGCGGTTGAGCAGTTCGATCTGCATCGAGGACCAGAAGCTCTCCATCATCGCGTTGTCGAAACCGTCGCCGACGCTGCCGAAGGACGGCATGAGGCCTGCGGAGCGGATCTTGACGCCGAAGGCCCAGGAGGTGAACTGGACTCCGTGGTCGGCGTGCACTATCTCGGCGGGTGCTGGTCGGCGGTTGCGGATGGCCATGTCGAGGGCGTTGATGACTAGGGAGCTGTCGTGGCGGGTGTCGATCGACCAGCCGACGATCCGGCGGCTATAGGCGTCGAGGACGGCGGCGCAGAAGACCTTGCCCTCGCGGGTCGGGTGTTCGGTGATGTCGGTGACCCACAACTCGTTCGGGACCAAGCGGTGGAACTTGCGGCTGATCAGGTCCTCGCTGGTGACGACACCACGCAACCGCTTGATGCGCGCGGGGCCTGGTAGGCCGTAGATCCCGGCCTGGGTCATCAGGACCGAGATCAGCCGAGAGCTGACCTGGACGTTCATCGCCATCGTGAGCTCGGCGTGGATGCGGCGGTAGCCGTAGGTGCCGCGGGAGGCGACGTGGATCTCGCGGATCAGGCCGGTCAGCCATTCACGGCGCAGCTGGGTGCCGAGGTGGGTCGGTTCTTGTAGCGGTAGTAGCCGGGACTGGAGACACCCAGCACCCGGCAGCACTTTTTGACCGGGATGCCGGCGTCGACGAGGCGGTCGATCACCGGGTGAACCCTTTTGGGTGCGGCTTCTCCTCCGCCAGGGACTTCGAGGCTTGGCGGATGATGGCCAGCTCGGTCTCGAGCTCACGGATTCGCTTGCGCGCCGCCCGGAGCTCAGCGGACTCGGTGGTGGTGACCCCGGTGAGTTCACCGCGGTCGATGCGGTCCTGGCGGACCCAGGTGTGCGGGCACCCGGCGCTGATGTCGAGCTCGTAGGCGACCTGGTTGATCTGCTTGCCGGCACGAACGAGCGCTACGGCTCGCTGACGGAACTCCGGTGGGTAGGGACGAGGCACGATGCGCAGCCTTCCAAGAAGGCCCTCGATTCATCAGCCAATCGGGGAACCAACACATAAGGCACGTCACCGTGACAACCAAACCCTCAGCAGTCCCGTTCCATCAGGCCATGGTGTCACGGTCGAGCCTCGCTGCCCCTTGTTGCGTCTTCGTCGAGATAGCCGAGGGTCTCGTGTGGCGTCCGTGTCGCCACGATCCGGTGAAATCCCGGTTGCGTCAAAGTGGGCGCAAAGGGCTACTCCGACGGGCGTGCTGGTGGCGTTGCGACCAACGGCGGGGGAGTTGCGAAACCAAATAGTCGGAGGCCCTTACCCCCATCGCACGGCGCGGTGGTTGCACGCTCCCTTTCCAACTTTGGCGGGCGAGTTCTACCCGCAGGATTTGAGCGTGGAAGAGCACATTGCCCCTGTTGGGCGACGTGGCGCCGTTATCGGCCTTCGCCAGCTGTCACCGATCCGCGCAGCGGACCCGTCCTCCGCAACCTCGAACCGTGTCGGCTCACCCGGGACGCATGCGGGTCAGGCGGGGGTCTCGGCTTCGAGAGTCTTGAGCTGGGCGGCCACGATTTCGCGATACCGGCGGACGCCTTCGGCGAAGGCCTTCAGGTTGTCTTCCAGCTCCGGCATGGTTGCGACGACGCCGTCGGGGACCATCGTAAGAAGCTGCCACTCGAAGTGTGGGTCGAGGCCGGTGTGGCAGGTGTGGCACAGAGTCAGGAGGTTGTGCATCCCGGTGAGTCCTCCTTGGCCCCAAGGGCGTACGTGGTGGACGTGGAGCACGATGTTCGGGTCCTCGGCGGGGCGCTGGCCGCAGGCTTTGCACCGAAACTGGTCGCGCTTGAGGACCTCCATGCGGATGTTGCGTGACGGGGCGTGCTGGAGTTCGGCGGGGGTGGCGGATGACACCGCGCGGATACCTTCGCCGACGCGGCTGGGTACGCATTCGACTGGTTCGAGGAGGTTGCCGAACCACTGGCGGAAGACGGGTTCGGCGATGACGGCGTTTCCCCCGGCGCGCATGAAGAACGTCAGGGTTCGCTCGGAGTTCACGACGACGGATGGTTGGCCGGTCTCCTTCCAGAGGTAACGCATGTTCTCGGCGTTGACGGGGCTGGCCGTTCGCATCTCCCACATGGGCTTGGTGCCGAGCTCGACGAACTGGGTCTGGGTGGTTCGTTGGAGTCGGCCGTCGGGGGAGGCGGTCAGGGTGAGGGCGTAGTAGGTCGACGTCGTCGACGATGCGGTTGAGCTCTTCTGCGAGCTCGTCCCGCGCTTGGGAGTCTGGGGAGCTGATCACGCGTCGATTCTTCCTCGTCCGACCGACAGGGTGCCGGTGCTACTCGTCCTCGTCGAGGTACGCGCCCCACCCGGTCTCGGCCATGTACTCGCGGATGGCCTCGTCGTCGTACTCGACGGGGAGCAACTCGGGCTCGAGGTGGTCGAGGCCGGAGCCGAGCGGCTCTGACATCTCGACCAGGCCGAGAAGCCAGTCGCGGGCGATAGTCAGGAGTTCGGGGTCGTTGGTCCACATGCCCATCTCGAGGCTGGACCTAGAGCTGGTTGTGAAGTTCGCGGATCCGACGCAGAGCTTGTGTGGCCGGACCCCCATCACGTCGGCGGTGTAGCCGGAAAGATGCTCGTCGTGCCACCAGAGCTCGCCGACGAGCATGACTTTCGCGCGCACAGCTCGGGACGAGCTGCTTCCTTCCGCGCGTTCGGAACCCGAGTTCGCGGACGCCGCTGAGGACGCCGTCGGAGTGGCCCGGCCCGTAGGGGCCGACCATGGCCGATCGGCCGTCTTGGCTGCGCGGAGGGATTTCGGCGAGCTCGGGGAACGCGCGCTGCGACAGGCCGTTGTTCTCCGCGAGCTCCTTCTCAACACCGTGGCGGGGTAAGGCCACGTGACGCTGCCCGGAACTCGATCGCGACCGGTGGGTGGCAGCGATAGCGTAAGCGTCTATTGCTGCCTCTTGCGGACGTCACTCGATGTCGAGCCGACGCTTGGGGCGGCTGATGTCTCCACCGCCTGTGGTTCTCGGTCAGCCGCGCTGGCGGCACTGACCCAGCAGCACGAGAGAGGTACACAGCGGTGATCGGCGACGACCTGTGAATCGCCCCGGGTTTCGTGGAGGCTCGGTTACTTGGAACCAGCCCCGATCGGGACCGGTGTCTGAGGGTAGTGCTGGGGTCCGACTCTGGGTTGCTGATGGGTCCAGTGGTTGGCCTCGAACTCAGCGGGCGGGACGAGCCCGATC
>NZ_CALRWD010000030.1:0-45822 GCF_943371775.1 Nocardioides psychrotolerans | reverse complement strand
ACGACACCACGAGAGGGCTGTTACGGACCGGGGAACGCGCAGACTCGTGGCCCCGGCAGGGTCAGCGGAGGAAGACCCCGAGGCCCTCGATGCGGACCTGCTTGCCGTCCAGCGTGCGGATCGTGATGGTGCCGTTGCGCGGTGGGGAGAACCGCTCGATCGGGATCAGCACCCGCCGCGTGAGCCGTGCGGAGTCGAGCGACACGCGGCCGATGCGACGCTCGCCGAGGAAGACCTCGACGCGGCCGAAGCCGGGACCCGTGGTCGCCACGAGCGCCACCCGGGTGGTGCGCTTGACGGCGTAGCGCAGCTCGAGGCCTGCCTTGCGGGTCACGACGTAGACACCCCGGTGGGCGCGGGCGTCCTGCTTCAGCGCCCACCCGGCGTCGCGCTTGAGCGTCGTGGCGCTCAGCGGGACGGAGAAGAGCCGCTTGGCGGGGGTGCGGTCCACGGCCCCCGTCGAGCTGGTGGCCGCCACGGCGAACTGGTGCATCCCGGGAGCCAGCTTCGTCAGCGCGACCTCCGCCCGGCCGCAGTCGAGGGCCTTGCGGTCCAGCGCGCACCGGAAGGTCGAGCCCGCGGTCGAGGAGGCGTAGCGCACCGTCGTGCGGTCACCCACGAGGAAGCCGTTCTGCGCCACCCCACCGGTGATGGTGGTCTGCGGCGCGGATCCACCCGGAGGCGGAGGCGGCGTGGCGCCACCGGTGATCGCGAAGTCCGCGTCGCTGAGGTCGAAGAAGTAGTTGTCGACGGCCTCGACCTTGATCCGGGCCTTGGTGGTCGACACCGACGGCCAGGTGATCTCCTCGGCGCCGTCGTTGGGCGTCGAGGCGGCGAGCACGGTCGGGAAGGTCAGACCGCCGTTGGTGGACAGCGAGATCTTCACGTTGGGCGCCAGGGTCTCGGCGTCGGTGCCGGCGACGTCCCAGGTGACCTCCTCCTTCTCCCCGGCCTTGGCTGCCACGCTGTCCGCGGCAGCTCGCGAGGTCACGAGGAACGGGCCGGCAGCCGGGTCGAGGGTGAGCGTGATGTCGTCGAAGGACGCTCCACCACCGCTGGGGTTGCCGTCTCGCGCCGTCAGGCGGAAGTTGAGGGCGCCGGAGAACTGCGCATAGGCCGCCGTCGGCAGGAACTCGGAGAAGCAGTCGAGAGTGTCTCCCGTGAGCGCATCGATCGGCAGGCCGACCGGGGGTGGGCACGCGCCCGTCTCCGCGTTGGTGGCGCCGGCCAGGATCTGCTGCACGTCGGGGAAGGTGCGCGAGGGGTTGCCGTCGGCGAGGTTCTGCCCCGGGGACGGAGACTCGAGCGCCGCCTCGGCGCTGACGTCGGCATCACGGCCGAACACCCGGAAGAGCGGGCCGTCCACCTTGAGGTTGTCGCCCAGCAGCGTCCCGAACAGCGGATTGATGCCCGGGTCGTTCTGCTCCCACAGGTAGGTCAGCGACGTGCCGGCATCCGCGTCCGTGCCCGAGCCCGTCAGCGTGAAGGGCGTCTGCACGGGGATCGTCTTGTCGGCCGGGGCGACGACCGTCGGAGCACGGTTCGTCGTGACCACGCGGGTGCCGCCGTTGGTCTCGGGACCGCCGTTCTGGATGACGCCCACGAAGCCCGTGACGCCACCGGTCGTGGTGCCGATGCCGAGCCGCTGCACGTCGGCGGTGCCCACGAAGTCGACGGTGAAGCCCTCGGGCCCCACCGCGCTGGCGCCGTCGTAGCCCGTGACCGTGCTGGCCTTGCCGGTGAGGGTCAGGATCGCGGCCTGCAGGCCGGCCGCGTTGTACGTCGTGCCCTGCGTGATCGTCACTGGCGTGACCCCGGGGTAGGTCAGCTGGAAGGTGTCGCCGGCGTCGAGCCCCTTGAGGTTGACGACCTGCTGCTCGGCGAGCATCCCTGGAGCGGCCGTCGCGACGGCCGTGATCTCGTCGATGCTGCGCTGGGAGAAGTAGGGGTCGGTGTGCGGCTGCAGGTCGTCGTTGAAGCAGATGCCGGCGTAGGCCTGGACCGACGAGCCGGAGCCCGGCTCGACCGAGGTCTCGGCGTTGCGGTTGATCCCGGCGCAGCTGCCGTTGGTGCCGTTGAAGGTGTGGTTGCCACCCATCTGGTGGCCGACCTCGTGGGCGAAGAAGTCGACGGCGTAGAAGTCGCCGTCGGGGGTGTCGAGGGCCGTGCAGCCGCCGGCCTTGTCGGCGCCCCCGACGACGCCGAGGTAGGCCACGCCGCCCGAGCCGGCACCGCTGCCGAAGTGGCCGATGTCGAAGTTGTCAGCGCCGACGATCTGGCCGGTGACGAACTTGTTGCGGTCCAGCACGTTGCCGCCGCAGGACTCGATCTCGTCAGCCGCGAAGCAGGCGTTGGCACCGCAGGGGCCGTTCACCCCGGTGGCCTTGGCCAAGGTGTCGAGGTTGAGCTTCTCGCTGCCGTTGACGAGGACGAACTTGATCGCCATGTCGTCGTTGTAGAGGTGGCTGGCCCGGTTGATGACCGTGACCTTCTCGGCGAGGACCCCGACGCCCTTGTCGGTGAAGTACTTGGCATAGCTCGGCTCGGTCACCCACGCCATCCGGTAGACGCGCTGCGCGACGACCTCTCCGGCTGCGGCCCGTTGGGCTGCCTCACCGGCAATGGCGTGAGCGCTCTCGTTGACGCCGATCTCGTTGTAGGTCTCCTCGTTGCGCGGCAGGTCGCGCGCGAAGTAGCTCACGTGCTCGGTGACCCCGCGGCCGTTGAAGGCCGGGTCGACGTACCAGGCCCGGTTGTGGTCGAGGTCGCGCACGGAGGCGTGGAAGCCGGCCGGGGTGAGGTCCATCCGGATGGTGCGGCTCGGGTCGACGGTGCTGCGCCCGGCGTAGGTCGTCAGCTCGGGGTGCCGCGCGGCGAGACCCGCCTCCATGACCGGGTCGGCGACGACCTCGAAGACCTCCACGGCCCCCTGGGGCGTGGGTACGCCGAAGCGCAGGGCCGGTGCGCCACCCACGGCCGCGCGGGCCGACGGCGCCCGCGAGAGCTCACGACGCGCCAGGTCGGTGTCAAGGCGCACCGCAGCGAACGCAGTGGGCGCCACACGGACCCGGTCGCCGGTCAGGTCGAGGTCCCGCAGCGTGGAGAAGACGCCGTCACCGGGAGCCAGTGGAGCCGCGGTCGGGCCCGGCCTCGCGGCCGAGGCCAGTGCTGCGGGCAGCAGCGCGAGGACGGCGGCCACCAGAGCCAGCACGAGGGAGAGGGCGATCGAACGGATGCGACGTGTGGACACGAGATGCTCCCAGGCAGGGCACGGAGGACGGACCTCGACGACCAAGGGGCCGTCGGGTGTCCAAACGACCCCGACCCGGAGCGGTTACGCGCAGGTGCTGGTGGACCTCGTCACGCAGCGGAGGCGACGACGTCGCCCTGGGCGGTGCGCACGTTGACCGAGATCGGGGTGGCGGCGAGTGCTGCCTCCTCGACGGCGACCGCCAGCGAGACCTCGCTCAGGACCTCTGACAGCGGGGCGTCGAGCGCTGTGCACAGCGAGGCGAGGAGCTCGGAGGAGGCTTCCTTCTGGCCGCGCTCGATCTCGGAGATGTAGCCCAGGCTGACCCGGGCCTCGGCGGAGACCTCGCGCAACGTCATGCCGCGCTGCATGCGGCGTGCGCGAAGCACGTCGCCCAGGAGCCGACGAAACAGCACCATGCGGGTCCCCTTCCCAGATCTGTGGCCGGTGAGTAGCCCCAACGCTACCGGAGAGGCGTTTCTTCCTGACGGAGGATCTCAGCAAGCGCCGACAATCCCTCCTCGCAGGTGCGTCGCTGCACGCTCGCACGCTCACCGGAGAGCTCCAGGGCGAGCACCTGGACCAGTCCAGGTCCGGCGACCGCGACGAAGACGGTGCCCGCGGGCTTGCCCTCCTGCTCCCCCGGACCGGCGACCCCGGTCGTCGCGATCGCGTAGTCCGCACCGGTCAGGCCGCGCACCCCGTCGGCCATCGACCGCGCACACTCCGCCGACACGACGCCGTGCCGGTCGACCAGCTCCTGCGCGACGCCGAGCAGCCGGACCTTGAGCTCGGTGGCGTAGGTGACCACGCCGCCGACGTACGTCTCCGAGGCGCCGGGGACCGCCGTGAGGCGGGCCGCCAGCTGACCGCCGGTCAACGACTCGGCGGTGGCCAGCGACGCGCCGCGCTCGCGGAGCAGCTCGTGCACGAACGCCGCGTCGTCCGTCCCTGTCCTGCGTCCGCGTGCCATGTCCTCGATCGTAGGAGCCGCGGAAGCACGGCGGGAGCCGACCCCGCAGGGCCGGCTCCCGTCGTACGTCGGGTGGTGCGGTCAGCGGACCACGCGGACCACGTGGGTCGTGGTGGTCTCCTCCACCTCGTCGTCACCGCTGTAGGTGATCGTCAGCTCCTTGTCACCCGTGCTGGCGAACTCCGGGAGCCGGACGGTGGCCGTGCCGCGCTCGAGCTGCACGGTGATGGGGTCGCCCTCGACCCCGCTGACCGTGATCGTGCCGGTGGGCCGGACACCCTCGGCAGCGACGGTGATCGTGAGCTTCGTGCGGGTCTTGTCGACCTTGACCTTCGGGGGCGTCTGCTTCACCGAGACCGTGGCGGGCAGCAGGACGGGCTCGTCGACCAGGTCCAGGCCCACGACGACGGGGTCGTGGTCGGAGGACCGGTAGGGACCGGGCTGGTGGAAGTTGGTCGCGTGGTAGTCGAAGCGGCTGTACTCCAGCGCCACGGACTCCCCCGAGTTGATGTTCCAGATGTCGGAGCCCGTGAAGCTGGCCTGGGCCGCGGTGTTGAGCAGCACGTGGTCGAGCGAACCCGAGAGACCGGAGAACGAGTACGAGTACTCGTCGTTGCCGCTCAGCACCTCGCTGTCGGCGTAGCCGGCGTCATAGAGGACCTGCATGGGGTCCTCCTGCGTGTAGGCGTTGAAGTCGCCCACGAGCAGGACCGACTCGGTGCCGGTCTCGTCCTGGACGGTCGGGACCCACGCCGCCAGGGCGGTGGCCTGCGCGACGCGGTCGGGGTTGGCGTTGCCCTGGCCGGTGCCGTCGTCGGCGCCGGAGCCCTTGGACTTGAAGTGGTTGACGACGACCATGAAGTCCTCGCCACCGCCCACGGGTGTGAAGGCCTGGGCGATGGGCTCACGGGCGTTGCCGAAGGCCTGGCCGTCCGCGCTCAGGGTGCCGAGCGCGCGCGCCTCGCCGAGCCGGGTGACCGCCGCCGTGCGGTAGATGATCGCGTTGGTGATGACGTCCTGCTCGGCGGGAGCGGGCAGCTCGGTCGAGGACGGGTTGGCCGCCCAGACCTGGGAGCCGGCCGCAGCGTTGAGCGCCGCGACGAGCGTGTTGGTGGCCTCGTCGGGGGTCTCCCCGAGTGCTGCGGAGTTCTCGATCTCCATCAGGCCGATCACGTCGGCGTCGAGGGCGTTGATCGCCGCCACGATCTTCTCCTGCTGGCGCTGGAGGTCGGCGGGGTCCCAGGCACCGCGCTGGTCGCAGCCACCGGCCACGTTGGTGCCGTCGCCGTCGCGGCCGTAGTAGCCCTCGCAGCCGGCGTCACCGACGTTGTCGTCGTCGGCGTCACCCAGGGTGGTGAAGTAGTTGAGCACGTTGAACGACGCGACCTGGATGTCGCTGGCGCCCTGGGCGTTCACCAGCGCCGTGTCGGGAGCTGCCGTCCGGGTGTCGGTGAACGTCGCGGGCGAGGTGGCGTTGTCCGGGCCGACGACGGTGGCCGTCGGCTGGAAGCGGTAGGTCGGCGCGGACGGCGAGCCGCCCTGGCTCAGGATCACCGGCGCGGTGATGGTCGTGGGGGCGCCCACGCGGACCGGCTCGGTGGTCGAGACGTACGGCGGCGTCTGGTCGCCGTTGAGCAGGCAGGGCGTGGGGCGGGTGCCACACGCGGCGGCCGAGAACGACTGCGCGGTGAAGTTGGTCGACGCGCCGTCGTCGAGCGTGATCGCCCGGGCGGCGTTGTCCGCGGCGACGGCTGCCGCCTCGGCGGAGCCCGCGTCGGCGACCTCGGTCGGCTGGATCAGCGGCTTTTCGCCGAGCGCCAGCCCGACCTCGCCGAACTGGTTGGTGGAGAAGGTGTTGGTGACCGTGAAGCCCGCGCCGGGGGCGTAGAGCATGCCCTCCAGCGACTCCTTCTGCGCGTTGCTGGCGGGCCATGCGGCGGTGGTGGCCGGGCTCGGCGCGACGGCCGGCTCGGTCAGCTCGACGATGTCGGCCGCAGCGCTGACGGTGACCTGCGTCAGGCCGGCGTACTCACCGGCGACACCGGTGACCTCGACGTGATCGCCGGGGGTGACGGTGACCGGACCGGCGGTGCGGTCCTGGTAGACGAAGAGGCCGTCGGAGGCGGTCTGCGTCGCGAGGTCGCGCGCGCCACCGGTGCCGGGGGTCTGCAGGTAGAACCCGAAGAAGCCGCCCGAGGGGTAGGCCGCGGTGACGACACCGCTGGTGATGACCGGGTCTCCGGCCAGCGGGGTGGTCGCTCCGGTGCCCTGGATCTCGGGGATCGTCTGCTCGGTCGGCTCCGCCGGGGGCGGCTCCTCGGCACCGGAGCCGCTGTTCTGCGGCGCGGGTGCCCCGACGGTGAACTCGGTGCTGTTGTCGTCGGCGTCGGCCTTGGTGCGGGCCGCCGAGGTCGTGCTGCCCAGACCGGCGGTCGGCGCCTTCTCGAAGGACGCCGCGCCACCGAAACCGACGAAGTCGACGATGCCCGCGCCCGTCGGCACGCTGCCGCCGGGAGGGGTGAGCGGCGCGGTCCCGTTGGAGAGCCACACCTGACCGGCGGAGCCGCTCATCGCGATGGTGCCTGTTGCGTCGGGGGTGGGCAGCGCCTGGGTGCCACCGGCGCCCTTGGCCTGCTGCACGAGGTAGTAGCCGCCGGGGGCGACAGAGCCCGACAGGGTGGTCACGGCGCCGGCGCCGGTCCCACCGGAGGAGCGGTACTGCACCGACCAGCCGTCCACGGAGACGGGAGCGCTGGTCGGGTTGTGGAGCTCGATGAAGTCGTGGGTCAAGGTGGCGCCGGAGTTGCCGCCGCCGCCGTAGACCTCGCTGATGACGAGGGAGGGGCTGACGGCCTGGGCCGGGGACGCGATCGCGAGGCCGGTGACGGCGACCGTGAGGCCGACGGCCGCGCCGAGGGCGCGGTGCGCAGTGGTCCTGCGCCTGAAGCTTTCGGGCATGACGAAGCCTTCCGAGGGAGATGGGGGGAGGTGCTCACCGACGAGGTGAGCAGGCCGAGGGGCCCGCCGGATCTCCGGCGAGCCCCTCGGGTGGTGCTACTTCCTGATGACGCGGATCTTGATGCCTTGGAACGAGCTGGACGTCGTGGCGTTGCCGAGGTACTTGATCGCGACCGTGACGACACCCGGCTGCTTGAAGATGCCGAGCTTGGCCGTGAGCACGCCGTCCTGGAGCTTCTTGGTGATCGACGTGCCGCGGTAGGTCATGCGCACGTTGCCCTCGGCCGGCATGCCGGCGGCCTTCACGACCACCTTGACCAGCGCGGCCTTGAACTGCTGGACGCTGCTGGGCGCGGTGACGGTCATCGTCGGCTTGGCCTGAGGAGCGGCCGCGACCGTGATCGGGACCTCCACCTCGGTGCCGGTGGCAGCGCCCTCGACGACGAGCTGGCGCACGCCGGCACCGACCGAGGCGGGCAGCGTGACGCTGACCGAGGCCGTGCCGACCTCGTCGAAGATCGTCGTCTTCGGGTCCTGGCCCTCGGCGAGGGCGGGCAGGGCGCTGTCGACCGGGAAGGTGCCGAGCGTGGTGCCGCCCAGGGAGACCGTGACGTTCTCGTCCTTGACGTCGGTGGCGTTGCTGAACGACAGCGACGACAGCTCGAAGGCGACCGTGTCACCGGGCAGGTAGGACGCCGGGGCTGCATCGCCGAAGTCGACACCGACGGCGCGCTGGTCGTAGTCGACCGCCAGCGGGGCGTCGGCGGCGAACTCCTCGAGGTAGTCGACCATCGTCTGCAGGTCGATCTTGCCCGTGTCGCGGCGCGCGGTGCCCTGGGAGAAGGCACCGAAGTTGTCGCCGCCGGATGCGAGGAACGAGTTGACCGTCACCGAGAAGGTCTCGGTCGCACCGATCGGGTCACCGTCGAGCGTCATGCTCGTGACACGGCTGCCCTCGGGGGCGGTCGGGTCGTAGGTGTGCTCGAAGCCCTTCGAGGCACCCAGGCGCAGGAACGGGCGCGAGGACGCGGCCGGCTGCCACTGCTGCTCGAGCGCGGACTTGATCTGCGCGCCCGTCATGGTCATGTTGACCAGCGTGTTGGCGAAAGGCTGCACGTTGGCGGCCTGGCGGTAGGTCAGCGCCGCCGGGTAGCCGTTCGTGTTGTTGCCGAGCAGGTCGGCACGCAGGCCACCGGGGTTCATGAACGCGATCTGCGCGTCGGTCTCCGAGCGCTGCACCTCGGCGACCAGGTTGCCGACGGTGGACTCACCACCGCGGTTGTCGACGAGGGCGGGGGCACCCTGGGCGTTGCGGCCGTTGGCCTTGGCCCGGCGGAAGTCACCGGCGAGGTCACCGAGCTCGACGGCGCCGAGCACGTTGGCCTCGGTGACCGCGGCCGAGACGATGTCGGTGGTGGGCTGGTCGGCGTCGTAGAGCGGCGTCCAGACGACCGTGCTGGCGTTGCAGGTCGTGCCACAGGTCGTGAGCGGCAGGATCTCGCTCTCGAGTCCGTCGATCGAACCGTCGGCCGGGTCGATGGAGTAGGTCAGCTGGTTGAGGTTGTAGCCGTACTGCCCCGCCGACACCACCGGACGCTCCTTGACGGCACGGTCGGCCCACCCTGCGACGGGGAAGGAGCAGTCGTAGGACAGGTGCGTGTGACCCGAGATGATCGCGTCCACGTTGGTGTTGACGCCGTTGATGATGCTGCCGAAGGCCGAGGTCGGGTCCGCGGCCATCGTGGCGCAGTCGGCGTTGGGCGCGCCCTCGTGCACGAGCAGCACGACGAGGTCGGCGCCGTCGGCGACGAGCGCGTCGGCCTCGGTGTTGGTCGCCTCGACGATGTCGGAGACGGTGATGTCCTGGATGCCCGCGGGCGAGACCAGGGAGGGCAGCTCCTCGGTCACGGCACCGACGAAGCCCACCTTCACGGCGCTGTCGCCGGTGCCGAAGGTCTTGGTCCAGCTGGGCTCGAGCACGGGGGTGTCGGCGGGCGCTGTGGGCTTGACCTCGACGTTGGCGCCGATGTACTCCCACAGGGCTCCGCCGTTGGCGGCCCCGTCGGGGATCACCCGCTCCATCAGGTCGTCGTAGCCCTGGTCGAACTCGTGGTTGCCCACGGCCGAGACCTCGAGACCGGCCTCGTTGAGAGCGTCGATCGTCGGCTTGTCCTGCTGGATGAACGAGTCGAACGTCGAGGCGCCGATCAGGTCACCCGCGGCGGCGAAGACGGTGTTGGGCTGCGCCGCTCGGATCTCGTCGACCGCCCCGGCGAGGACGGCCGCGCCGGCCTCCTGGCCGTTGGCCGCGATGCGGCCGTGGAAGTCGTTGATGCCGAGGATGTTGATGCTGACCGGGTCGGCGGCGTTGGCTGCGGGGGTGGCGAACGCGAGAGGCGTCGCCACGAGCCCGAGACCGACACCTGCCGCCAGCGCGCGCGAGCTCAGACGAGCCCGAGAACTGAAGAGCACGGGGTGACCTTTCGAAGGTGTTCAAGAGTGACCTTCAGCACCCTAGCCCTCCCAAGGAAGCACGACACCCCCCCGATCCGGCCCGCACGTTAACTCGAGGTGAAGTCCCCGCACGGGAGATCCTCCGGCGGGACGGTCAGGAGGCGGTTGCCGACGCACGCTGGCGTCGGACGTCGCGGAAGAACTCGTAGCCCGACCACATCGTCATCGCGACGGCACCGGCGAGCAGCACCTGCGAGACGTAGAAGAGGATCTCGCCCGGCACGTCCAGGGCTCCGTCGACCTGGCGCAGCGGGAGCGTCAGCCCGCCCAGGGCGAGGGCCTGGAGCGTCGTCTTGATCTTGCCGCTCTGGGCGGCCGCGATCACGACGTGCTTGAGGATCGAGAGGCGCAGGATCGTGACGCTCCACTCGCGCAGCAGCACGATGATGGTGACCCACCACCAGATGTCGCCCACGATCGAGAGACCGATGAAGGCCATGCCGGTGATCGCCTTGTCGGCGATCGGGTCGGCGATCTTGCCGAAGTTGGTCACCAGGTTGCGCGCCCGGGCGATGTCGCCGTCGATCTTGTCGGTGATCATGGCCAGCGCGAAGATCACGTAGGCGATCGTGCGCCAGAGCACGGAGTCGCCGCCGTCGACGAGGAGGGCCCAGCCGAAGAACGGGACCATCACGATCCGCAGCGTCGTGAGCGCGTTGGGGAGGTTCCAGTTGGAGCCGGTGGACATCTGCGGGTCGACGGCGCTCATCGGGTCTCCCCCTCGGCGATCAGGTCCACACCGTCCGTGGCCACCACGACCGCCGCGACGAGGTCGCCGACCTGGGTGCCCGGCGGGAGCTCGGTGACCGTGGTCGTGCCGTCGACCTCGGGGCCCTGGTGGGCACCGCGTCCCTCGGCCACGTCGCCGTCGAGCGACTCGACCAGCACGACGACCTGCTCGCCGATGCGCTCCTCGGCCCGCTGGGCGTTGAGCTCCTCGACGAGGCCGCTGACGTGCTCCACGCGGGCGCGCACCTCGTCCTCGTCGAGCTTGCCGTCGTAGGACGCGGCCTCCGTGCCGTCCTCGTCGGAGTAGCCGAAGACGCCGGTCACGTCCATGCGGGCAGCGACCAGGAAGTCGCAGAGGGTCTCGAGGTCGTCCTCGGTCTCGCCGGGGAAGCCGACGATCACGTTGGAGCGCACGCCGGCCTCCGGCGCGTGCGATCGCACCTGGTCGAGCAGGCCGAGGAAGCTCTCGGGGTCACCGAAGCGGCGCATGCGACGCAGCACCGTGGCACTGGCGTGCTGGAAGGACAGGTCGAAGTAGGACGCCACCCCGGGGGTGGTCGCGATCGCCTCGACCAGGCCGGGACGGGTCTCGGCCGGCTGGAGGTAGGACACGCGCACGCGGTCGATGCCGTCGATCGCGGTCAGCTCGGGCAGCAGCGTCTCGAGCAGCCGCAGGTCGCCGAGGTCCTTGCCGTAGGACGTGGAGTTCTCGCTGACGAGGAACACCTCGCGGGCGCCCTGCTCGGCCAACCAGCGCGCCTCGCTGATGACGTCGCTGGGGCGGCGGCTGACGAACGAGCCGCGGAAGGCTGGGATGGCGCAGAAGGAGCAGCGGCGGTCACAGCCGCTGGCCAGCTTGAGGGCCGCCATGGGGCCGGCGTCGAGCCGACGGCGTACGGCGCGCGGGCCGGTCGCGGGCCCGCCCAGGCCGACGGTGGTGACGTCGGCGACGTCCCCGTGGCCGGGGACCGCGGCGGTCGACGCCGCGCGCTCGACCGGGGAGATCGGGAGCAGCAGGCGACGGTCCGACGGCGTGTGGGGGTGGTGGACCTCCCCCGCGACGATCGAGCGCAGCCGCGCGGCGATGTCGGGGTAGTCGTCGAAGCCCAGCACGGCGTCGGCCTCGGGCAGCGACTCGGCGAGGTCCTTGCCGTAGCGCTCGGCGAGGCAGCCGACGGCGACGACGGCCTGCGCGCGTCCGCCCTGGTCGGCGGAGGCCTTGAGGTCGGCGGCCTGGAGCAGCGTGTCGACGGAGTCCTTCTTGGCGGCCTCGACGAAGCCGCACGTGTTGACCACCACGGTGTCGGCCATCGCCGGGTCGTCGACCAGCAGGAACCCGTCGGCCTCGAGGCGGCCGGCCAGCTCCTCGGAGTCGACCTCGTTGCGGGCGCACCCGAGGGTCACCATCGCCACGGACAGCAGGGGCGGGGTGGCAGCGGAAGTCGTCTCGGTCGTCATAGTCGCCTCCGAGTATGACGACCGGGCGGGGGCGACGCGAAATGCGCCGCCCCCGCCCGTGTCGTCATCAGCAGGCCTGCGGGGTCGTCAGTGACGAGCCACACGCGGTCGACTGCCCGGCTTGACCGCCAGGACGGGGCACTCGGCGTCGAGCAGCACCCGCTGCGCGACGCTGCCCATGAGCAGCTTGCCGACCGGCGAGCGGCGCCGGATCCCCAGCACCACGAGCGTCGCGTCGACCTCACGAGCAACCGTGAGCACGGCCTGGCCGACGTCCTGGGCCACGACCTGGCGCACCTCGACGGTGACGCCGCGACCCTCCAGGTCGGCGCGGACCTCGTCGAGCTGCTCGGGGCTGGCCCACCGCTGGTCGACGTAGGCGTCGCCCTTGGACCCGTTGACCAGGATCACGCTGCTGCCGGCCAGGGCGGCCTCGGCAGCCGCGTGCTCGACCGCCACGGCGCCGTACTCGTCGGGCGTCCACCCGACCACGATCCCGGTCATCGCTGCACCATCTCCTCGTCGCGCTCCTCGGTGTCGACCGGCTCGGTGCCCGTCGGGCTCATCCTGGACATCACGACACGGCCGACGAGCGCCAGCGCCAGGATCACGTAGACGATGACCGCGAGCGGCTCGTCGAGCAGCCCGGTCCAGTCGCCGCCCGAGATGGCCAGCGCCTCGCGGAGCTTGGTCTCCAGGATCGGGCCCAGGATGACGCCGAGGATCAGCGGCAGCACCGGCAGCCCGAAGCGGCGCATCGCCAGCCCCAGCAGGCCGAAGACCAGCAGGAGCGCGACGTCGAAGGGATCCAGGTTGGTGCTGTAGGCACCCAGGCAGGCGAAGAACAGGATGCCGGCGTAGAGCTGCGGGCGCGGGATGCTCAACAGCTTGGCCCACAGCGGCGCCAGCGGCAGGTTGAGCACCAGCAGCAGCAGGTTGCCGATCAGCAGGCTGGCCAGCAGCGTCCACACCAGGTCCGACTGCTCGGTCATGAGCTGGGGGCCGGGCTGGATGCCATAGCCCTGGAGCGCGGCGAGCATGACCGACGCGGTGGCCGTCACGGGCACGCCGAGCGCGAGCATCGGGACGAACATGCCGGCGGCCGAGGCGTTGTTGGCGGCCTCCGGACCGGCGACTCCCTCGATCGCGCCCTCGCCGAACTTCTCGCCGCCCTTGGCCAGCTTGCGCTCGGTCACGTAGGACAGGAAGGTCGGGATCTCCGCCCCACCGGCCGGGATCGCCCCGAACGGGAAGCCCAGCGCGGTGCCACGCAGCCACGGCTTCCACGAGCGGCGCCAGTCGTCTCGCCCCATCCACGGACGGCCGACCGGGATGATCTGGAGCGGCTGGCGGCGCAGGTGCGCGGCGACCCAGAGTGCCTCGCCGAGGGCGAAGATGCCCACGGCGATCACCACGATGTCGAGGCGGTCGACCAGCTGCGGCACGCCGAAGCTGAGCCGCGGCTGACCGGTGTTCAGGTCGAGACCGACCAGGCCGATGGTGAGGCCGAGGAACAGCGCGATCAGCCCGCGCAGGCGGGAGCTGCCGAGCACGGTCGAGGTCATCACCAGGGCCAGCACGATGATCGCGACGTACGACGGGGCGCCGATCTCCACGGCGACCCGGGCCAGCGGCGGCGCGAAGAGCGCCACCAGGACGGTGCCGATGGTGCCGGCCACGAAGGAGCCGATCGCGGCGGTGGCCAGTGCCTGGGCGGCCCGGCCGCGCTTGGCCATCTTGTTGCCCTCGAGCGCCGTCATCACCGACGCCGACTCACCCGGCGTGTTCAGCAGGATCGACGTCGTCGACCCGCCGTACATGCCGCCGTAGTAGATGCCGGCGAACATGATGAACGCCGAGGTCGGCTCGAGGCCGAAGGTCACGGGCAGCAGCAGGGCCACGGCCATGGCCGGGCCGATGCCGGGCAGGACGCCGACGAAGGTGCCGAGGACGACGCCGATCGCGGCGTACATCAGGTTCTCGGGGGTGATGGCGGCCTGCAGGCCGCCCCAGAGGAGGTCCAGGTCGCCCATCAGAGGATCCCGTCCAGGACTCCGGGGGCCAGCGGGATGCCGAGGCCGACGTAGAAGGCGTACCAGCTGCCGACGGCGAGCACGAGCCCGACGATGGCGTCGCGCACCTGGGTGCGGCTGCCGAGGGCCCAGGCGGAGCCGGCGAAGAGGATCGCGCCGGTGAGGGCCCAGCCCAGCCAGCTGACGGTCGCGATGGTCAGGACCAGGACACCGACCAGGCGGGCGACGGTGAGCCAGTCGGCGGCCACGCCGAGGTCGACGTCCTCGCCGCCCTCGACCTCGCCGCGGTCACCCGCGAGCGCCGAGATCGCCAGTGCGACGGCCAGGACGAGCATCACGGTGCCGATGACGTAGGGGAAGACCTTGGGACCGACGGGGTCGGCGAAGCCGACCTCCAGCCGGCTGGTGTCCCACAGGGTCACCAGGCCGATCAGGCCGAGCACGGCCGCGAGGCCGAGCTGCGCGAGGTCGCGGTCAGCGCCGACCTCCTTCACGTGGTGGGTGCTCACAGCAGCCCGACCTCCTCCAGCGTCGAGGCGACGCGGGCGTCCTGCTCTTCGAGGAACGCTCCGAACTCGTCGCCGGTCTTGAACTCGTCGATCCAGCCGTTCTTGGCGAGGATCGCCTCCCACTCGGGGGTCTCGTGCATCTCCTCGACGTAGGCGATCAGCTCGTCGCGCCGCTCCTCGGAGATGCCCGGGGGCGCGAGGACTCCGCGCCAGTTGGTGAAGACCAGGTCGATGCCCGACTCGGTCAGGGTCGGGGCATCCTTGACGGACTCCCCCGTGAGCCGCTCGTCGCCGGAGACCGCGAGGACCCGCAGCTTGCCGGCCGCGATCTGCGCCTCGAACTCCCCCAGCCCGGAGAAGCCGACCTGGATCTTGTTGCCCAGCAGGGCCGTCGTGAGAGGGCCACCGCCGTCGTAGGGCACGTAGGTCACGTCCTCGGGGTCGACGTCGACCGCCTCGGCCAGCTGCATCGGGAAGAGGTGGTCGGGACCGCCCGGGCTCGAGCCGCCGCCGACGACGACGCCGGTGGGATCGGCCTGCCAGTCCTCGACGAAGTCGTCGATCGTCTTGTACGGCGAGTCCGCCGGGACGAGCACGCCCTCCTGGTCCTCGATCAGCTGGGCGATCGGGGTGGCGTCGGTGAGCTTGTAGGGCAGCCCGAAGGAGTACGCCGACCCCACGACGCCCAGGCCCATCGTCATCAGCAGGTGCTCGTTGCCCTCCTCGCCGATGAGGCGGGTGAGCGCGACCGACCCGCCGGCGCCGAGGATGTTGGTGACGTCCATCGTGCCGCCGGTGATGTCCTGGGCCTCGAGCACGCCGACCGCGGCCCGACCGGTCTGGTCGTAGCCGCCGCCGGGGCTGTTGGGGATCCACATCGCGATGTCCTGGCTGTCGTCACCGCGGGTGACCCCGCAGCTCGACACCGCCAGGCCCAGCGCGACGACCGCAGCGCCCAGCGCGGGCCGGGACCCGATGCACCTGCGCCTCGTCAGTGCCGCCAGCATGTCTCTCCTGTGTCCGTCGGGCCCGGTCGTCCCCGGGCTGAGCACACCCTCGCGCGATGATGTGGCGTCGGTCACGCTTGGGTAAGCAAAGGAGGTTGTGCAACTTGTGGTCACGGCTGCGCCGCCCGTCCCGGATGAGTCTCGCCGGGCAGTTCCTGCTGCTCCAGCTGGCCGTCCTGGTCGTCGTGGTCGCCGTCGGCAGCGTGGTCTCGGTGCGCCAGAGCGACGCCGACTTCCGCGACACCCGCGGCGCCCGGCTCGCCGCGACCGCGGAGAGCCTGGCCAGCACCGACGCGGTCCGCGAGGCCATGGAGCAGCTCGACGGACGCGCCGAGATCGCGTTCTACGCCCAGCAGCGGTCCGACGACGTGGGCGCCTCGGCCGTCTACGTCACCGACCCGACCGGTGTCGTGGTCGTCGGCACCGACCCCACCCGCACGGGCGAGAGCGTCGACCTCGGCGACGGCGACGTGCTCGAGGGCCGGTCCTGGACCGGCGACGTCACCGACCGCGGCCGGCCCGCCATCGCGGCCATCGTGCCGATCCTCGCCGACAACAGGCCCGTCGAGGGAGGGCCACCTGCCGGCACCCTGGTCGGGATCGTGGTCGTGACCGAGGACTACCCCGCCCTCACCGAGCGCCTGGGGCGGACCCTCGACGACCTCGTGCTCTACCTCGGGATCGGCCTGGTGCTCGGCATCGCGGGATCCCTGTTGCTCTCCCGGCTGATCCGCCGCCAGACGCGGGGATTGGAGCCCGCCGAGATCGCCGCGCTGGCCGACCAGCGCGAGGCGGTGCTCACCTCGCTGCGCGAAGGACTCATCGCGCTCAACGCCGAGGGCCGCGTCACGCTGGTCAGCGACAGCGCACGCCACCTGCTCGACCTGCCGGAGGACACCTTCGGCCGCTCGGTCGAGGACCTGCCGCTCCCGCCCCGTGTCCTGGACCTGCTGCTCGGCGAGGACGACGTGCTCGATGCGCCCCTCGTGGTCGGCGGCCGTGTCCTCGTGCTGAACCGCAGCCAGGTCGTCCAGGACGGGAGGGTCGTCGGCACGGTCACGACGCTGCGCGACCGCACCGAGCTGCTGGCACTGCAGAGCCAGCTCAGCGCCCGGGAGAGCGTCACCGAGACCCTGCGCGCGCAGACCCACGAGTTCAGCAACCAGCTGCACACCATCTCGGGGCTGCTCCAGCTCGGTGAGCACGAGGAGGCCCAACGGGTGATCGGCACGCTGTCGCGCCGGCGGGCCGAGATCAGCGACGCGGTGCGGGCACGGGTGCAGGACCCGGCCGTGGCGGCCCTGCTGGTCGCCAAGGTCAGCCTGGCGTCCGAGCGGCGCGTCGAGCTGGCGCTGCACGTGGACAGCGGCCTGCCCCGTCTCTCCCCCGACCTCTCCGCCGACGTCGGCACGGTCGTGGGCAACCTGGTCGACAACGCGGTCGAGGCCGTGGCCGCAGGAGGCCGCGTGGACGTCCTGCTGACCTCCGAGGAGGGCGTGGTCGTCGTCCAGGTCGCCGACACCGGGCCCGGGGTCCCTGCCGGACGTCTCACCACCGTGTTCGAGCGCGGCTTCACCACCAAGCCGAGCGATGCCAGCGGCCGGGGTGTCGGGCTGGCGCTGGTGCAGGTGGTCTGCGAGCGGCGCGGCGGGTCCGTCTCGGTCCACAATGACCACGGCGCCGTCTTCACCGCACGGCTGCCCCACGACGAGCAGGAGACGGACCGATGAGCGACCTCCGTGTGCTGGTGGTCGACGACGACTTCATGGTCGCCTCGATCCACTCCCGCTTCGTGGAGCGGGTCGAGGGCTTCGAGGTCGTCGGCGTGGCCGCCACGGCCGCCACCGCGATCACCGAGGTCGAGCGCCTGTCCCCCGACCTGGTGCTGCTCGACGTACACCTCCCGGACGCCAGCGGCATCGACGTCCTGCGGCACCTGCGGGGGGCCGGCAACGACGTCGGCGTGATGGTCGTGACCGCAGCCCGCGAGGCCGACACGGTCCGCGCAGCGGTGGCCGGCGGTGCGGCGCACTACCTGGTCAAGCCGTTCGACTACGACGACCTCCGCACCCGCCTCGAGGCCTTCGCCCGCTCCCACCGGGCGCTGGCCAACGTCGGGTCGGCCGACCAGGAGGACATCGATGCCGTCTTCGCGCCGCTGGGCCGGGGCCGCGAGCCGCTGCCCAAGGGCCTGAGCCAGGAGACCGCCGACGCGGTCCTGGCCGCCCTGCAGGCCGGCGGCGAGCTCTCCGCCGGGGAGTGCGCCGAGCGCGTGGGCGTCTCGCGCGTCAGCGCCCGGCGCTACCTCGAGCACTTCGTGCTGCGCGGGGCCGTGTCCGCCCGGTTGCAGTACGGCGGCGCCGGGCGGCCGGAGCGTCGCTACCGGACCGTCTGACGCCGCCGTCGCCTTGCACGGGGCTCGTGTGGAGCTGCCTCAGTCGCGCACGACGAAGGTGTTCTGCGACTCCTGGCCCGTCGCGCCGAGGGCGCCACGGTCCTCGCCGTCGATGCTCACCGTGAGCGAGCCGTCGGTCGACTGGACCCGCACCGGCGGGGTGACCTGGAGCTCGACGGTCTGCATGAACGCCACGTCGCCGTCGAAGACGACCGCGCCGCTGCCGTCGCGCACCACGACCACCGCGCCGCCGCCGGTCGCGGTCAGGACGACCGGGACCTTGGGGCCGGCGTTGCTGGTGCCGTTGTTGATGCCGCTGGACTGGTTGAGGCGCGGGGTGTCGGCCATCTGGACCGGCCCGTCCATCGCGAGGCGGGCGATCGACCAGATCAGCACGACCGCCATGACGGCCGCGACCAGCACCGACCAGTTGGGACCGCCGCGGGTGCCGCGGATCGGGCCGTGGGCGCCGGTGGCCAGCTCGGCCTCGAAGACGCGGCGCGGGTCGACGGGGGCGTCGGCGTAGCGCTCGTCGTAGGAGGCGAGGAGCGGCGCGGCGTCCACGCCCAGCACGCGAGCGAGCGTGCGCAGGTGGCCGCGGGCGTAGAAGTCGCCGCCGCAGGGTCCGAAGTCGTCGACCTCGATGGACTCGATGACGTGCGGGCGGATGCGCGTGCGCTCGGCGAGCTGATCGACACCGAGGCCGATCCGCGTGCGGGCGGACGCGAGCTGCGGACCGACCACGGGGTCGAGCACAGGCGCCGACACGGTGTCGTCGATGACGATCGTCGCGTCGCTCTGCGGAGCAGCGTCGTCGGCACCGATCAGGTGCACGGTGTCGCGCCGCGGCTCCTCGACGACGGGCTCGGGAGCGGCCTCGCGGCGGCTCTCGGAGCGGGCAGCGTCGACCAGCTTGCGCAGCGGGCCCGGGGTCGGGCTCGCGAACGCCGGCGCCTTCTCGGCGACGGGCTCGGCTGCCACGGGCTCCTCGACGGGCTCGGGCTCGCGCTCGAAGGCCTCAGCCTCGGGCTCGAGCTCCGAGGTCGTGTCGGGCTCGTCGTCGAGGACCTCGTCCTCGACGAGGTCCTCGGCCGGCACCAGGTCGATCTCGACCACGTCGGCGGTCCAGTTGGACCGCTCGAGCAGCGCCTCGGCGAGGTCGTCGCCGGCACCCACGACGCGCGTCGCGAGCCCCAGGCGCACGGCCCAGTCGGTGCCGTCGTTGCCGATGACGTCCAGGCGTCCGTCGCGCAGCAGCCCGCGGCGGGCGAGGTGCTCGACCCGGTCGACGTCCGACCACGGCAGCCCGTGCCAGACACGACCGCGCCGCACTCGCAGTCCCTGCGCGTCGGCGACGAGCAGGGGCGAGCGGGCGTCGAGCAGCGCGGCGAGGTTGAGCCCGCCCACGACGGTCATCAGCGCGCACAGGGCCCAGTCGAGCGGGGCGCCGGTGCCCGAGGCGCGCACCAGGTAGGCGATCGCCAGCACCGAGGCCGTGATGCCCAGCCCCGCGGCCACGGGGACGTGCCGACGGACCTCGAGGTCCGTCGTACGGGTCGGCTCGGAGGTCTCGGCCTCGGGCACGTTCAGGGTGTCAGTCACAGCTCCCCCTGCAGGGTCATGATCACGGCGTCGATCTCGTCGGGCTTGACCAGGACGTCGCGGGCCTTGGAGCCCTCGCTCGGCCCGACCACGCCCCTGCTCTCCATGATGTCCATCAGTCGCCCGGCCTTGGCGAAGCCGACGCGCAGCTTGCGCTGGAGCATCGACGTCGAGCCGAACTGGGTCGACACGACGAGCTCGATGGCCTGGATGACCAGGTCCATGTCGTCGCCGATGTCGTCGTCGAGCTCACGCTTGGCGGCCGCGGGTGCGGTGACGTCCTCGCGGTAGGTCGGCTCGAGCTGTCCCTTGCAGTGCTGGACCACCTGGTGGATCTCTGCCTCGGTGACCCAGGAGCCCTGCACGCGCACGGCCTTCGAGGCACCCATGGGCAGGAAGAGACCGTCGCCCTGGCCGACCAGCTTCTCGGCTCCCGGCTGGTCGAGGATGACCCGGCTGTCGGCGAGGGAGGACGTGGCGAAGGCGAGCCTCGAGGGGACGTTGGCCTTGATCAGGCCGGTGACGACGTCGACCGAGGGACGCTGCGTCGCCAGCACCAGGTGGATGCCGGCGGCGCGGGCGAGCTGGGTGATGCGGACGACCGAGTCCTCGACGTCGCGCGGCGACACCATCATCAGGTCGGCGAGCTCGTCGACGATCACCAACAGGTAGGGGTACGGCGCCAGCTGGCGCTCGCTGCCGGCTGGCAGCTCGACCTTTCCCGCTCGCACGGCCTTGTTGAAGTCGTCGATGTGGCGGAAGCCGAAGTTGGCCAGGTCGTCGTAGCGCATGTCCATCTCGCGCACGACCCACTGCAGCGCCTCGGCGGCCTTCTTGGGGTTGGTGATGATCGGGGTGATCAGGTGCGGCACACCCTCGTAGGCGTTGAGCTCGACCCGCTTGGGGTCGACCATGATCATCCGGACCTCGTCGGGCGTGGAGCGCATCAGGATCGAGGTGATCATCGAGTTGATGAAGCTCGACTTGCCCGAGCCCGTCGCGCCGGCGACGAGCAGGTGCGGCATCTTCGCGAGGTTGGCGACGACGAAACCGCCCTCGACGTCCTTGCCGAGGCCGGCCACCATCGGGTGGTGGTCGGAGCGGGCCGCGTTGGAGCGGAGGACGTCGCCGAGGGAGACGATCTCCTTGTCCAGGTTGGGGATCTCGATGCCGATCGCGGACTTGCCGGGGATCGGGCTGAGGATGCGCACGTCGGCCGAGGCGACGGCGTAGGCGATGTTCTTCGACAGCGCCGTGACCTTCTCGACCTTGACCGCAGGGCCGACCTCGACCTCGTAGCGTGTGACCGTCGGGCCACGGGTGTAGCCCGTGACCTGCGCGTCGATGCCGAACTCGTCGAGGACCTGGGTGAGTCGACCGACGATGTCGTCGCTGGCAGCGGACTTGGCTTTGTGCACCGAGCCCGGCTTCAGGACGCCGTTCTCCGGCAGGGAGTAGGTGATGTCGCCCGACAGGGAGAGCTGCTCGACGCGCTGCGGGATCGGCGTGTGCGGCGGTGGCTCGAGGTCGGCCTTGTCCTCCCCCGCGGCGTCGGGGGTGACGGGCAGGACCGGCTGGCCGAGGGTGCGGGGGCGCACGATGTCGAGACCGGCGTCCTCCTCGAGCGCCACGTCCAGGGCGTCGGGGACCGCGATCGACTCCGCGTCTGCCTTGCGGCGACGCTTCGGCTTCTCCTCGATGACCGGGGTGTCGTAGGCCGGGTCACCCTCGGGCAGGAGGTCAGGGTCCTTGCGACCGCGGGTGCGCATCGGCTGCGTCGCGTCGAGACCGTCGCCGTCCTCCTCCAGGTGCCTGCCGAGGAGGTGGTCCCAGGTGTCGCGGAGCGCCTCGGGGAGCCGGTAGAGCGGGGTCCCGGTGATGACGAGCAGACCGAAGAAGGCCAGCAGGGCGAGGACCGGGACGACGACGTACGCCGACTGGAGCAGGTCGAGCAGCAGCGAGGAGACCACGAAGCCCACGGCGCCGCCGGCCTGCTGGAGGTTGCTGCTGTCGCCGACCTCGGGCTGGGGGTTGCCGTTGGCGATGTGGACGATGCCCAGGACGCCGAACGCGAAGGCCGCCCAGCCGATGACCTGGCGGCCCGCAGGACCGGTGCTCACCGGGTCCCGCATGAGTCGCCAGCCGGCGAGCACGATCAGCAGCGGCACGAACCAGCCGACCTTGCCGACCGAGCCCTCGACCACGGTCCGCGTGAGCTCCATGGCACCGCCGGGCAGCTGGAACCACACGGCGGCGGCCACGACGACCGAGACCGCGAAGAGGAAGAGCCCGGCGCCGTCGCGGCGCTGCTCGGGCTCGAGCTCGCCCGCGGTGTGGCCGATGCCGCGTGCCGTGGCGCCGATGCCGTGCGCGATGCCCAGCCACACGGCGGCAAGGCCACGGAAGAGGGCGATGAACATCCGGGCGACCGGACCGGTGCCGTTGCGCACGGCGCGAGGAGCCGGGCGGGCTGCCGGCTTGCGCGCGGCAGGGCGTTTGGGGGCGCTCTTGGGCGTGGACTTCGTCGGGGTCTTGCTGGGTGACTTCCGGGCGCGACTGGATCGGGTGCTCGAACCGCTTCGTCCACTACTGCTCGACCTGGAAGAAGACGTGCTCTTGCTCCGCGACCCCGGCGGGGAAGACGTACGGGTCGCCATACGACCAAACTAGGCCACAGTCCCACCCGTCACTTGCATCACAGCATGCGTGTCGCCCACGAGCTGGGTGGGCGGGGGCCCGAGCCCGCAGATCGTGCGGTCCGGCATCTTCGTTACACAGAATTTGCCGGCAAAACCCATGCAGTGCTGGACCATCGGCCCGCGGTTGCCTAGGGTCAAACGGTTGGTGTGCCAGATCACAAAGGCACACCACGTCTTGATTCCACTCGGAGGGAACAACAAGTGAAGATCATCACCACAGGGCTGAGCCTGGCCCTGCTCGGAGCCGGCCTCGCGGCCACGCCCGGGCTCCAGGCCTCGGCCGCTCCCCCGGCGCCTGCCGGGGAGTCGCTCGTCCAGCGCATGAAGGGCGAGGCGGCAGGAGCCGTGCAGATCACGGCTGACAGGGCGACCGGCAAGGTCGGCTTCGCCCGTGCGACCGGGAGCGAGGGCGACCTGCTCCCCGGACTGGACGGTGCCTCGGCCCGTGCGGCCACGACCAAGGCCCGTGCCTACCTCGACGAGTACGCCGGGGCCTTCGGGGCCACCGCCGCCCAGCTCGAGCAGTCGGGCGTCAACGCCGACCGCTACGGCTGGACCGTCGACTTCACCCAGCGCTACCGCGGGGTGGAGGTCTTCGGCTCGAAGCTGCGGGCCCACGTCGACAAGGACGGCGACCTGACCTCGGTCAACGGCTACGCCGCCCCCGCCCTGGACCTCAGCGTCACGCCGCGCCTCACCGCCGCCCAGGCCGCGACCCGCGCGCTGGCGATCGTCAGGACGAAGTCGGCGACGCCCGACGCCACCGTCAGCACGGCCGGCCTCAAGGTCGCCAGCAACAAGCTGATGGTCTACCGCATGGGCTCGACCCGCGGCGAGACCGGCGAGGCGGTCCTCACCTACGTCCTCGAGGTCACCAACGAGCGCACCGTACGCGACATGGTCTTCCTCGACGCCGAGAGCGGCAAGATCGTCAACCGCTACTCGATGATGGCGCACGCGCTGGACCGCGAGCTCTACGAGGCGTCCGTCAACGACCAGGGCACCGAGGACCCGGCCGACGACACGACCGACTACGACCTGGTCTACGAGGAGGGCGACGCGCTCCCCGGCGACCTGGACGTCGACCAGCTCAGCGAGGTCGAGGGCACGGGCGAGGCCTACTGGCTCTTCAAGAACGCGTTCGGCCGTGACTCCTACGACAACGCCGGCGCCACGATGGTCACGGTCAACAACGAGCCGTCGATCAACTGCCCCAACGCCAACTGGAACGGCTCGACGACCAACTACTGCGCCGGGGTCAGCTCCGACGACACGGTCGCCCACGAGTGGGGCCACGCCTACACCGAGTACACCTCCGGCCTGATCTACCAGTGGCAGTCGGGCGCGATGAACGAGGCGTTCTCCGACATCTGGGGCGAGACGGTCGACCAGCTCAACGACCGCTACAACGAGACCCCCAACACCCCGCGCACGACCGGCCTGTGCTCGCAGTTCACGCGTGGCGCGGTGGGTCTCACCATCAACTCCCCCGCTGACGTCGCGGGCGACTGCGACGCCGCCCCGGCGGCGTTCGGTCCTGTCTTCGACAAGACCGGCGTCACCGCCGACGTCGTCGTCGGTGCGCCCGTCGACGGCTGCGCGCCGTTCACCAACGCTGCCGCCATGGCCGGCAAGTTCGTCTACGTCGACCGCGGCACCTGCACGTTCGGCGCCAAGGCGCAGGCTGCGGAGGCCGCCGGCGCCGAGGGCATCATCATCGGCAACAACGTCGCCGAGCCGCCGTTCTCCCCCTCGGGCGACGCGGACATCTACGGCGTGATGGTCGGCCAGGACACCGGCACCAAGATCAAGTCGGCGACCACGACGGTCAACGTCACGGTCAAGGACATCGACGAGGCCGACAAGGACAACTCCTACCGCTGGCTCTCCGGCGAGGCCGACCCGGCCTTCGGCGGCGCCATCCGCGACATGTGGAACCCCACCTGCTACGGCGACCCCGGCAAGGTGTCGGACGCCGAGTACAAGTGCTCCACGGACGACAGCGGCGGCGTGCACAGCAACTCCGGCGTGGTCAACCACGCGTTCGCGCTGCTCGTCGACGGCGGCGCCTACAACGGCGTCACCGTCCCGGCGATCGGTCGTGACAAGGCCGCGGCCATCTTCTGGCGCTCGCAGAGCGAGTACCTCTTCCCGGTCGCCGACTTCAGCGACCTCTCCGAGAGCCTCGTCTCCTCCTGCACCGACCTGGTCGGCCAGGAGATCAACGAGCTGACCCTGGAGCCGGAGGCGACGCCGACCCTGGCGACGCCGATCACTGCCGCTGACTGCACCGCGGTCTCGATGGTGAGCGACGCGGTCGAGCTCAACCTGGACCCCAAGGCCCAGTGCGAGTTCAAGCCGCTGCTGGCCAAGGGCGCCCCGTCGCTCTGCGGCAAGGGCTTCACGGCCCGCACCGTCTGGTCGGAGGACTTCGAGGACGGCCTCAAGGGCTGGGACAAGACCGAGGACGTCGTCTTCGAGGGCGCTTCGGGCATCCCGTGGAAGACGGTCGCCAACGCGCCCGGCAACCACTCCTCCACCGTCGCCTACGCACCGGACCCGGCCGAGGTCGGCGACTGCTCGGGCACGGCGGACGACGTGTCGAGCCGCAACTCGATCACCAGTCCTGCCTTCGCGATCCCGGCGGGCCTCTCGCCGCGGATGTCGTTCGAGCACTACGTGGCCACCGAATACGGCTACGACGGCGGCAACGTGAAGTACAGCGTCGGTGGCAAGCCGTTCAAGGTCATCCCGACCAAGGCCTACGCCTTCAACGCCCCGGGCGCCCAGATGGAGGTCGCTCCCGGCAACACCAGCCCGATCGCAGGCGAGCAGGGCTTCACCGGCACCGACGGCGGCGAGAACCGCGGCTCGTGGGGCACCTCGATCATCGACCTCAAGAAGCTCGGCGCGAAGGTGGGCCAGAAGGTCCGCGTCCGCTTCGACATGGGTCGTGACGGCTGCGGTGGCCTCGACGGCTGGTACGTCGACGACATCAAGGTCGCGGTGTGCAAGGTCGAGACCAAGCTGCAGGCGACCCCGAAGGCGGGCGCGCCCGCCAAGGTCGTCGTCCAGGTCAAGCGCGACGGCTCGAAGGGCACCACGCCCCAGGGCGCGATCAAGCTGCTCAAGGGCAAGCAGGTCGTCGGCAAGGGCTACGCCAAGAAGGGCAAGGCGACGGTCAAGGTCCGCGGCCTCAAGCCCGGCACCTACACCCTCAAGGTGGTCTTCCCCGGCACCCCGGCCTTCGCCGCTGCCAGCGACACCGTGAAGGTCCGCGTCACCCGCTGATCCTCAGCACGCTGCTCCAGCACCACCCAGCACGACCAGGAGGCCCCGTCGGACACCCGTCCGGCGGGGCCTCCTGCTGCCGACGCCGAGTCGGCGCGATGTTGCACCACCTGCGCCGACGGCGGGTCAGGCCTCGATGACGACCGGGATGATCATGGGGCGCCGCTTGTGGGTGGTGTTGACCCAGCGGCCGACCACCCGCCGCACGGTCTGCTGGAGCTGGTAGGAGTCGGTGGTGCCCTCGGCGATCACCCGGTCGAGGGCGTCGATGACCGGCTGCTTGATCTCGTCGAAGCTCGAGCCCTCGAGAGCGTTGCCGCGGGCGTGGATCTCGGGACCGCTGGAGACCTTGCCGCTGACGGAGTCGACGACGACGATGATCGAGATGAAGCCCTCCTCGCCGAGGATGCGACGGTCCTTGAGGTCGGACTCGGTGATGTCGCCGACCGAGGAGCCGTCGACGAAGACGTAGCCGCAGTCGACCTTGCCGACGATCGAGGCGACCCCGTCGACGAGGTCGACCACGACGCCGTCCTCGGCGATCACGACGTTGTCGACGCCCGTGAGCCGGGCGAGGGCGGCGTTGGCCTGCATGTGCCGGATCTCCCCGTGGACGGGGAGCACGTTGCGGGGCTTGACGATGTTGTAGCAGTAGAGCAGCTCGCCGGCGCTGGCGTGGCCGCTGACGTGCACCAGCGCGTTGCCCTTGTGCACGACCCTCGCGCCCCACCGCGCAAGGCCGTTGATGACGCGATAGACGGCGTTCTCGTTGCCGGGGATCAGGCTCGAGGCGAGGAGGACGGTGTCGCCCTCGGCGATGTGTACGACGTGGTGGTTGCGCTGGGCGATCCGGCTCAGGGCGCTCATCGGCTCGCCCTGGGAGCCGGTCGAGATCAGCACCTGGCGCTCGGGCGCCAGCTGGGCGAGCTCCTTGAGGTCGACGATCACGCCCGGGGGCACGCGGAGGTAGCCCAGGTCGCGGGCGATCGCCATGTTGCGCACCATCGAGCGGCCGACATAGGCGACCTTGCGGTCGTGGGCGACCGCCGCGTCGAGGACCTGCTGCACGCGGTGCACGTGGGAGGCGAAGCAGGCCACGATGATGCGCTGGGCGGAGTCGCGGAAGACCTGGTCGATCACCGGGGTGATCGACGTCTCCGCCGGAGTGAAGCCGGGCGTCTCGGCATTGGTGGAGTCGGTGAGGAAGAGGTCCACGCCCTCCTCCCCCAGCCGTGCGAAGGAGCGCAGGTCGGTGATGCGACCGTCGAGCGGCAGCTGGTCCATCTTGAAGTCGCCCGTGTGCAGGACCAGGCCGGCGGCGGTGCGGATCGCGACGGCCAGCGCGTCGGGGATCGAGTGGTTGACCGCGACGAACTCGAGCTCGAACGGACCGAACGAGATCCGGTCGCCCTCGCGCACCTGGTGGTGGACGGTCTCCTGGAGCCGGTGCTCGCGCAGCTTGCTGCCGAGCAGCGCGAGAGTGAGCTCGGAGCCGACGAGCGGGATGTCCCGGCGCTCGCGCAGGAGGTAGGGCGTGGCCCCGATGTGGTCCTCGTGCCCGTGGGTCAGCACCAGCGCCTCGACGTCGTCGAGCCGCGCCCGGATCGGCTCGAAGTCGGGCAGGATCAGGTCGACCCCGGGATGGTGGTCCTCGGGGAACAGCACGCCGCAGTCGACGATCAGCAGCCGTCCCGCGTGCTCGAAGACGGTCATGTTGCGCCCGACCTCGCCGAGCCCACCGAGCGGGATCACCCGCAGTCCTCCGGAGGGCAGCTCGGGTGGTGCGGAGAGCTCGGGATGCGGGTGGCTCACGCGGGTGTCCTGTCGTCTAGAGCAGGCCGGACGCCGCCAGACCGACCCGGAGCGCGGCGACCTCGTCCTCGTCCAGCGGCACGAGCGGCGCGCGGACGTTGCGGTTGTCGAGCACCCCGAGCAGCTGCAGCGCTGCCTTGGCGGTGGTGGCTCCGTAGTTGGGGACGCCCATCACGGCGTCGATCGCGGGGAGCATCCGCGTGAAGACCTGGAGCGCCGTGGCGGGGTCGCCGGCGGCGAAGGCGTCGTACATCTCGCGCAGGAGCGGACCCGCGGCGTGGCCCGCGACCGACACGAAGCCGGCGGCGCCGTGGGCCAGCCAGCCGAGGTTGGCGACGTCGTCGCCGGAGTAGACGGCGTAGCCCATCTGCATGAGGCGTACGCCGCGGGCGTAGTCGCCGACCGCGTCCTTGACCGCGACGACGCTGTCCCACTCGATCGCGGCCGCGTAGGTCTCCATCGCGATCGTCGTGCCGGTGCGACCCGGGACGTCGTAGAGCATGACCGGCACGCCGCAGGCCTCGACGACGCTGCGGAAGTGGTGCAGCACGCCGGCCTGGCTGGGCTTGTTGTAGTAGGGCGTGACGAGGAGCAGGCCGTCGGCGCCGATCTTCTCGGCCTGGACGGCCAGCTCGACCGACGTGGCGGTCGCGTTGGTGCCGACCCCCGCGATGACCACGGCACGGTCGCCGACCGCGTCCTTGACCGCGGCCAGGATCTCGCCGTCCTCGGCGGTCGTGGTCGTGGGCGACTCACCGGTCGTGCCGGAGACGACGACGCCGTCGTGGCCGTGGTCGACGAGGTGGGTCGCGATGCGGGCGGTGCCCTCGAGGTCGACGGAACCGTCGTCGTGGAACGCGGTCGCCATGGCGGTCAGGACCGTGCCGAACGGGGTTGCCGGGGGGGAAGGGGGCGTCGCGCTCATGAGGTCAGGCTATCGCTCTTCGCCGGTCCCGCCGTGCGGGCGGCTCGCCGGTGGCACGTCACACGTGAGGCATCACGTCGGCCGCCACCAGGCGCAGGTGGTCGAGGTCGGCGAGGTCGAGGACCTGGAGGTAGAGACGCTCGCTGCCGAGGGCGGCATAGTCACCGATCCGCTCGACGACCTCCTCCGGCGTCCCCGCGATGCCGTTCTCCCGCAGCTCGTCCTTGTCGCGACCGATGGCGGCCGCGCGCCGCTCGACCTCCGCCTCGTCGGCCCCGACGCAGAGCACGAGCGCGTTGGAGTAGACGAGCTCGTCGGGGTCACGGCCGATCGCCTCGCACGCGGCGCGCACCCGACCGAACTGCGCGGTGGTGGTGGCCCGGTCGACGAACGGCAGGTTGAACTCGTCGGCGTACGACGCGGCGAGGGCGGGGGTGCGCTTCTTGCCGACCCCGCCGATCAGCACCGGGGGCTTGGCCTGGGTCGGCTTCGGCAGGCCCGGCGAGTCGGTCACCTGGTAGTGCTCACCGTCGTAGGAGAAGCCCGGTCCGTCCAGCGGGGTCGCCCACAGGCCGGTGATGATGGCGAGCTGCTCCTCGAAGCGGTCGAAGCGCTCCTTGGTGCTCGGGAAGGGGATGGCGTACTTCTCGTGCTCGGCCTGGAACCAACCGGCACCGATCCCGAGCTCGACGCGGCCGCCGCTCATCTGGTCGACGCCGGCGACGCTGATCGCGAGCGGCCCGGGGTGGCGGAAGGTCGCGCTGGTCATCATCGTGCCGAGCCGGATCGTGCTGGTCTCCCGGGCGAGCGCGGCCAGCGTGATCCACGCGTCGCTGGGGCCGGGGAGCCCGGGCGTGCCCATCCCGAGGTAGTGGTCGGAGCGGAAGAACGCCCCGAAACCGAGCTCCTCGGCCTCGAGCGCGACCGCCAGGAGGTCGTCGTAGGTGGCGCCCTGCTGGGGCTCGGTGAAGACACGCAGTTCCATGTCCATCACTCTGCCAGGCTCAGCGGACCGGGTGACCGGCTGCCTCGAGCGCTCCCTTGACGTCGCGGATGCGCAGCGTGCCGAAGTGGAAGACGGTGGCGGCGAGGACCGCGTCGGCGCCGGCATCGACGGCCGGCGCGAAGTGCTCGCTGGACCCGGCACCACCGGAGGCGATGACGGGCACCGTGACCTCACGGCGTACGGCGCGGATCAGCTCGAGGTCGAAGCCGTCCTGGGTGCCGTCCGCGTCCATCGCGTTGAGCAGGATCTCCCCCGCACCGAGCTCGCACGCGCGGGCGGCCCACGCGATCGCGTCGAGGCCGGCGGACTTGCGGCCGCCGTGGGTGGTGACCTCCCAGCCCGAGTCGGTCCCCGGGGCACGGCGGGCGTCGACGGAGAGCACGAGCACCTGGTTGCCGAAGCGGTCGGCGATCTCGGCGACCAGCTCGGGTCGGTGGATCGCGGCGGTGTTGACCGCGACCTTGTCGGCCCCTGCACGCAGCAGCCGGTCGACGTCCTCGACGGAGGCCACTCCCCCACCGACCGTCAGGGGGATGAAGACCTCCTCGGCTGTGCGCGACACGATCTCCATCGTGGTCGCCCGACCCTCGTGAGAGGCGGAGATGTCGAGGAAGGTCAGCTCGTCGGCGCCCTCCGCGTCATAGGTGCGGGCCAGCTCGACGGGGTCGCCCGCGTCGCGCAGCTCCCGGAAGTTGATGCCCTTAACCACGCGCCCGGCGTCGACGTCGAGGCACGGGATGACGCGGACGGCCAGGCTCATGCCTGGGCCTTCGGCAGGGTCAGGGTGAGCGCGTCCTCGAGGGTGAAACGGCCCTCGTAGAGCGCCGTGCCGATGATCGCGCCCTCGACCCCGAGGTCGACCAGACCCATCAGCGCCTCGAGGTCGGTCAGCTCGGTGATGCCGCCCGAGGCGACGACCGGCCGGTCCGTGACGGCGCAGACGTCGCGCAGCAGGTCGAGGTTGGGCCCCTGCAGCATGCCGTCCTTGTTGACGTCGGTGACGACGTAGCGGGCGCAGCCCTCCGCGTCGAGACGGGTCAGCACGTCGTAGAGGTCGCCGCCGTCGCGGGTCCAGCCGCGGGCCGCGAGCGTGCGCCCACGCACGTCGAGCCCGACGGCCACGCGATCGCCGTATTCCGCGATCGCGGCGGCGCACCACTCCGGCTGCTCCAGCGCGGCGGTGCCGATGTTGACCCGGCGACACCCCGTGGCCATGGCCGCGGCCAGCGACTCGTCGTCGCGGATGCCGCCGCTCATCTCGACCTGGATGTCCAGGGTGCCGACGATCTGCGCCTGGAGCTCACGGTTGTGGCCCCGGCCGAACGCCGCGTCGAGGTCGACCAGGTGCAGCCACTCGGCCCCGGCCTCCTGCCAGCGCAGCGCGGCCTCGATCGGGTCGCCGAAGCGCTTCTCCGACCCGGCGACGCCCTGCACCAGCTGGACGGCCTGGCCGCCCGCGATGTCGACGGCGGGCAGCAGCTCGAGGTAGTCGCTCATGGTGGTTCTCGTCTCCAGACAGGTGGGGTGAGGCCGGCGCTCAGCGACGGCGGAACAGCAGGGTGTGCAGGACAGGGGCGCCGAGGAGGCTGACGATGATCACCAGCAGCCGCGCGGCCCAGTGATCGAGGAAGGCCCACGCCACGAGGTTGACCAGCACGACGACCAGGATCGTCGCCCAGGTCTGGTGGCGCGCGCGCCGGGTCAGGACGCCCGCCGGGCGGGGACGCGGCTTGGGCAGGACCGACGTGAGCGACTTCTTGCGTGCCGCGCGACGCGCGGCGCGCTCGGCCTCCGCGGCGCGTGCCGCTGCCCGCACCGCCGCCTCGCGCTCGCGCTCCTCCCGGCGTCGGGCCCGCTCCTTGCTCATGCTCGCCCTGGCCTCACAGCGACGTCACCCAGTTGCGCAGCAGCGCGGCACCGGCGTCGCCGGACTTCTCCGGGTGGAACTGCGTGGCGCTGAGCGGCCCGTTCTCGACGGCCGCGACGAAGCGGTCGCCGCCGTGCTCGGCCCAGGTCACCAGCGGGGCGCGGGTGCGGTCGTTGGTCACCAGCGTCCACTCGCGCACGCCGTAGGAGTGCACGAAGTAGAACCGCTCGTCGCGGATCCCCGCGAAGAGCGCGGTCTCCTCGGGCACGTCGACGGTGTTCCACCCCATGTGGGGTACGACGGGCGCCTGCAGGCGCTCGACCACGCCGGGCCACTCGTCGCAGCCCTCGGTCTCGACACCGTGCTCCACCCCGCGGGCGAAGAGGATCTGCATGCCGACACAGATCCCGAGCACGGGGCGGCCGCCGGCGAGCCTGCGCCCGATGATCCGCTCCCCCTTGATGCCCAGCAGCCCCGACATGCACGCGGCGTAGGCCCCGACGCCGGGCACCACGAGCCCCTCGGCCTCCAGCGCACGGTCGAAGTCGCCGGTCAGCTCGACCGTCGCCCCGGCCCGCTCGAGCGCGCGGACGGCCGAGCGGAGGTTGCCGGACCCGTAGTCCAGGACGACGACGTCGGGGGCCGAGGTGCTCAGAGTGCACCCTTGGTGGAGGGGACCCCGGTCTCCCGCGGGTCGATCGCGACGGCGTCGCGGAACGCGCGGGCGAACGCCTTGAACTGCGTCTCCACGATGTGGTGCGGCTCGCGCCCGGCGAGCACCCGCACGTGCAGCGCGATGTGGGCGTGGAAGGCGATGGTCTCGAAGACGTGCTTGGTCAGTGAGCCGAGGTAGGCCGGCGTGGTGCCGCCGAGCTGGACGTAGACCTGCCCCTCGGGCTCACCCGTGTGCACGCAGTAGGGACGACCCGAGACGTCGACGACGGCTTGGACCAGCGCCTCGTCGAGCGGCACGGTGGCGTCGCCGAAACGGCGTACGCCGACCTTGTCGCCGAGCGCCTCGCGCAGGGCCTGGCCGAGCACGATGGCGGTGTCCTCGACGGTGTGGTGGGCGTCGATGTGGGTGTCGCCGGAGGTCTGCACGGTCAGGTCGAGCAGCGCGTGGCGGGCGAAGGCGGTGAGCATGTGGTCGTAGAACCCGACACCCGTGGAGATGTCGTGGCGGCCGGTGCCGTCGAGGTCGACCTCGACGAGCACCTTCGACTCGCTCGTCTGGCGCTCGATGCGTGCGGTCCTGCTCATGCCTGTCCCTCTTCCGTGACTGCTGTGAGTGCCTGCTTGAAGGCCGTCATCTCCTCGGTGGTGCCGATCGAGACCCGGAGCCACCCGTCGGGGCCAGTCTCGCGGATCAGGACACCGTGGTCGAGCAGGCCCTGCCAGACCGCGTGGCGGTCGGCGAACGTGCCGAAGAGACAGAAGTTGGCGTCGCTGTCGGCGACCTGGTGCCCCTGCTCGCGCAACCAGGCCACCGTGGCGTCGCGCTCGACGCGCAGCTGGTCGACCTTGCCGAGCAGCTCGGGCGCGTGCCGCAGCGCCGCGAGCGCGACCGCCTGGGTCACCGCCGAGAGGTGGTAGGGCAGCCGCACGACGCGGATCGCGTCGCAGATCTCCGGGGCGGCGGCGAGGTAGCCGAGCCGCGCGCCGGCGAGCGCGAACGCCTTGCTCATGGTGCGCGTGACGACCAGGTTGCGGTGCTGCGGCAGGACCTCGAGCGCGCTCGGGGTGCCGGCGCGGCGGAACTCGCCGTAGGCCTCGTCGACGACCACGATCCCGGTCTCCCCCACCGCCTCGCACAGCAGGCTGACCGCCTCGGGCGGCAGCGCGGTGCCGGTCGGGTTGTTGGGCGAGGGCAGCAGCACGACCGAGGGCCGCTCCCGCTCGACGAGCTCGCGCGCGACCTCGAGGTCGAGCGCGAAGTCCGTCTCGCGGCGTCCCTGCACCCAGGAGGTGTTGGAGTCGCGGGCGTACTCCGGATACATCGAGTACGTCGGGGCGAAGCTCAGCGCCGTGCGCCCGGGACCGCCGAAAGCCTGCAGCAGCTGCAGCATGATCTCGTTGGACCCGTTGGCCGCCCACACCTGCTCGGTGCGCACTCCGTGACCGAGGTAGTCGGCCAGAGCGCCCCGCAGCTCCACGAACTCACGGTCGGGATAGCGGTTGAGCGTGCGCGTCGCCGCGGCGACCGATCGGGCCACGTCGTCCACGACGGCGTCGGAGGGCGCGTAGGGGTTCTCGTTGACGTTGAGCTGGACGGGCACGTCGAGCTGCGGGGCGCCGTAGGGCTCGATCCCCCGCAGCTCCTCGCGCAGAGGAGGGAAGGTCACGAGAAGCGCACCCGCACGGCCGCGCCGTGGCCGGGCAGGTCCTCCGCCTCGGCGAGGGTGACCACGTGGTCCGCCACCTCGGCCAACGCACCCCGGTCGTAGTCGACGACGTGGATGGACTTGGTGAACGCGCGCACCGACAGCCCCGAGGAGTGGCACGAGCAGCCGCCCGTCGGGAGCACGTGGTTGGAGCCCGCGCAGTAGTCGCCCAGGGAGACCGGGGCGTGCGACCCGACGAAGATCGCGCCGGCGTTGCGCACGCGCGCGGCCCAGGCCGCGGCGTCGACGGTGTGGATCTCGAGGTGCTCGGCGCCGTAGCCGTCGACGACCTTGAGCCCCTGCTCGAGATCTTCGACGAGGACGATGCCGGACTGCGGCCCGCTCAGCGCGGTCAGGATGCGCTCGACGTGCTTGGTGGTCGAGATCTGCTTGTCGAGCTCGGCGTCGACGTCGGCTGCGAGGCGCTCCGAGGTCGTCACGAGGACGGCCGAGGCGAGGGGGTCGTGCTCGGCCTGGCTGATCAGGTCGGCGGCGACGTAGGCCGCGTCGGCGGTGTCGTCGGCGAGGATCGCGATCTCGGTCGGACCGGCCTCGGAGTCGATGCCGACCTGTCCCTTGAGCAGCCGCTTGGCCGTCACGGTCCAGATGCTTCCCGGCCCGGTGACCAGGTCGACCCGCTCGCACGGGCCGACGCCGTAGGCGAACATCGCGATTGCCTGGGCACCGCCGACGGCATAGACCTCCTCGATCCCGAGCAGCTCGCAGGCAGCCAGGATCGTCGGGTGCGGCAGGCCGCCGAAGGCCTTCTGCGGGGTCGAGCTCAGCGCGATCGACTCGACCCCGGCGACCTGGGCCGGGACGACGTTCATCAGCACGCTGGAGACCAGGGGGGCCAGGCCCCCGGGGACGTAGAGACCGACCCGCCCGACCGGCACCTTCTTGTGCGTCACGGTCGCACCGGGTCCCAGGTCGGTCACGGCGTCCTGCTCGAGCTCCTGGGCGCAGGTCGCGCGCAGCCGGCGGATCGACTCGTCGAGGCCGGCACGGATGGCGGGGTCGAGCTGCTCGAGGGCGTCGACGAGCGCCTGGCGCGGGACGCGGATGTCGGTCTGGGGCACCCCGTCGTGCTTCGCGGACATCTCGAAGATGGCCTCGAGGCCCCGGGTGCGCACCGCTTCGCAGATCGCGTGCACGGCGGGGATGGCGGCCTCGATGTCGAACTCGGCCCGAGGCACGGCAGTCCGGTAGTCGACGGGGCCGGTCTGGGCCGCCCCGCGGAGGTCGATGCGCCGAATCATGCACCGATTCTACGAAGGCGGCCCCACGACTCCCTCATCGGTGACCTGGGCTGGACAGTCCGGGGCCGCCGCCGTCCGCTCGCGGCACCGACTACGGTGGCGACCGTGACCCTGACGCTGCCGATGTTCCCGCTCAACTCGGTGCTCTTCCCCGGCGTCAGCGTGCCGCTGCGGGTCTTCGAGGACCGCTACCGCGCCCTGGTGCACCATCTGCTGCGGGTCGAGGACCCGATCGAGCGGGTCTTCGGCTCGGTGGGCATCCGCGAGGGCTACGAGGTGGGTGACCACGGGGCCCAGTCGCTCTACCGCGTGGGCTGCCGGGTGCAGCTCACCGAGGTCGAGTCCAACGCCGACGGGACCTTCGACATCGTCGCGGTGGGCCTGGACCGGATCAAGCTGGACCGCCTCGACACCACGGGGCTCTTCCCCGTGGGCCACGTGGCGGAGCTGGAGGACAACGACGACCCCGTCGCGGACGAGGTGCTCGAGCGAGCGCGTGCCACGTTCACGGCCTACCGGCAGGCCCTCTCCGAGATCGCCACCGACCCCTACTCCGGGAGCCTGCCGCGCGACCCGTCGTACCTCTCCTGGACGCTGGCCGCCTGCGCTCCCCTTCCGATGCCCGAGCGGCAGGCGCTGCTCGAGGCCGACGACGCCACGGAGCGCCTGGTGATGGTCACCGACCTGCTGCGCACCGAGCTCCAGGCCATGAACGTGATCCCGTCGCTGCCGGCCACCGAGGTGGCTCGCACGCGCTGGTCGCCCAACTAGCGCCGCACGCTCGATGGCCAAGAAGTCAGCGTCCGGAGGCACGCCCGCCACGCTCGCCCTGACCGCCGCGGGGATCGAGCACCGGCTCCATCCCTACGAGCACGACCCCCGGGCCGCCTCCTTCGGCCTCGAGGCCGCAGAGGCGCTCGGCCTGGACCCGGCCCGCGTCTTCAAGACGCTGATGGTCACCGTTGACGGCCGGCTCGCCGTCGGCATCGTGCCCGTCTCCGGCCAGCTCGACCTCAAGGCGCTGGCCCGGGCCCTCGGCGCCGGCAAGGCCGCCATGGCGGAGGTGAAGGCCGCCGAGCGGGCCACCGGGTACGTCGCCGGCGGGATCTCCCCGATCGGCCAGAAGAAGGCGCACCCGACCGTCCTCGACACCTCCGCCCTGACCCACCCGACGGTCTTCGTCTCGGGCGGACGGCGCGGGCTGGACGTGGAGGTGGCTCCGGCCGACCTGGTCGCGATCACCGGGGCGATCACGGCCGAGATCGGCCGGAGCTGAGAGGTCGGTCGTCGCCTCAGTCGGTGGTGACCCGCAGGACCACGTGACCGACCTCGTCGTCGAGCCAGCCGGTCAGGCCCAGGCCCTCGAGCGGCTCCAGGTTGTCGCGGACCTCCCCGTCGTCGCCGGCGAGACTCGCGAGCCAGCCGTCGCCCGCGTCGAAGTTGACGAACAGGATCGAGCCCGCGTCACCGACCTCGCGCACGACGTCCTGGAAGACGTCGCTGTCCCCCAGGCCACCGTCCTCGAGCACCTCGGCGCGGTAGTCGGCGTCGGGCCCGATCACGACGTAGTCACCCTTGCCGTCGCTGCCCAAGATGCTCGAGGCCTCGGGGTCGGAGGCGGAGGCGGACTCGACGAGCTTGTCGAGGACACCTTGGATCTCCTCGGCGTCGCCCTTGATCTTGACCGCGACCGGCACGTCGGTGCCGCCTGAGTTGAAGAACAGCTCGGGGTCGAAGGCGGGGCTGAGCGCCACGGCGACCGACTCCCCGGCCAGGGTCTCGGCATCCTCGGGGAGCGAGAGGCCGGTCTCCTCCTCCGCATCGGCGAGCAGGCCCTCGATGTCCATCTCGGAGCCCATGGTCGAGCTGACGTAGTCGAGGACCTCGTCGAACCAGCCCTCCTCGAAGCCCAGGCCGAAGGCGGCGGCGGTGTCCTCGGGCAGGGTCGCCATCGCAGCACCGCCCTGGTCGCTGCCCAGCAGCGTCGGCAGCCCGAGGGCGTCCGTGCCGGAGGCGGCCTCGACCTCGAGGGCTCCGTCGTCGAAGCGCACGGTGAGCGCACCGCCGCGGAAGTCCTCCAGCGCCGACATCATCTCGTCCGGCATCTCCGAGCCGCCGGTGTCGTCGCAGTAGCTGTCGAGCGACGGCAGCTCCGGGATCTCGCCGGACTCGGGGTCGAAGGGCTCCACCTCGTAGACGCAGTCGCTCGAGCCGCCGAACGGGAGGAGGCCGAAGCCACCGATCGCGTCGGCGATGACCGTGCCCGCCTCGGGGGCGGCGTAGGCAGTCAGGATGCCGGCATCGCCGGCCTCGTCGGTCCAGGTCCGGAAGTCCTCGTCGTCGGAGAGAGAGCCCTCCTCGGTCTTGGCGGCCACCTCGTCGGCGATCTCCTGGGTCTCAGCGATCACGGCCCACTCACCGTCGATCGACCAGCCGCCGAGCTCCTCGGAGGACTCCTCGTCGGAGGATCCCTCGCCCACCGCGCAGTCACGCACGGCGCTGAGGCCGACCTCAGCGGCGTCGCCGTCCTTGACCTGCATCACGAGCACCGGGGTCGGGGTGTCGTCGCCGAGGTCGACCGCAGCCACCGCGAAACGGTCGCCCAGCCACGGCTCGATGTCGTCGGCGTAGTCGAGGCCCGCGCACTCGGCCGAGCTCTGGATCTCCTCGAAGATCCGCTCGCGCAGGTCGTCGTCGGTGTCGAGGCCCACCTCGTCCCTGAACGCGGGGAACTTGCGCAACGTGCGGAGCGCCTCGATCTTCTGACCGCCGCTGGGGTCCAGGTCGACGCTGACGTAACCGATCGTGTCGGCCGGGAGGGCCTCCGACGGCTGGGGACCAGTGGCGAGGAAGCTCATCGCCGCCCAGACACCCGTGCCGACGGCGGCGAGGCCGACGACCGCACCCGCACCGATGAGGATCTTCTTGCGGCTGCCGGAGCCTGCGGGTGCACCGGGAGGCAGCGGCCGACCGCCGCCGGCCTCGAGGTACTCGGGTGGCGGCGGCGGACCGGACGGCGGTCCCCATCCCGGCGGCGGTCCGGACGGCGGCGGACCCGCGGGCGGGCCGGACGGCGGACCTGACGGGGGGCCCGACGGGGGGCCGGCAGGAGGTTGGTTGCTGGACACGGTGACCCCCAGGGGACGGGTGCGGATGTGCGGTCCAGCGTCGTGCGGACGGGCCGGGCCGTGCTACTTCGACGGCACTCTACCCACGGGCGTTGCGTTCAGTCGCGGGAGCGGATCCGCCTCGGCACGGTGGCGTAGGTGATGGCGAGGGCGGCCAGCGCGGTGCCGGGCAGCACCAGGAAGGGACTGCGCCCCGACACCTCGATCTGCCCTGGCAGCCGGTCCCCGTCGGTGGCCGCCTTGGCCAGCTCGCGGGGGTCGTCGGGACCGAGGAGCAGGCCGACCTGCCACATCAGGTAGGTCGCCAGGCCGACGCCCACCAGCAGCGCTCCCAGCGTCACGAGCTCGGAGCGGCTCAGGGCCAACGCGCAGAGCAGTCCGAGCAGCAGCCCGGCCACCGCCCCGACGACGACGAACCACCCCGTCGCGGTGAACTCGTCGCGCAGGCCCTGCTCGTCGAGGTACCACATGCCGTCGAAGACGACCCCGACCGGCGGGTCCCAGATCGTGAACCACAGCCAGCCGCACCCGGCACCCACCGCGGCGCACAGGGCGACCACCGCGGCAGCCTGTGCGACCTCCGGCCCGCGGGTGGCGCGCCCGAGCCGGTCGTCCACGGTCCCTGCCGTCATCCGGCCAGGCACCCGGGGCCGAGCAGGGCCTTGAGGTCGGCGAAGAGAGCCGGCGTGGGGGTCACCCGCAGCCGGTCGTCGAGACGCATCACCTTGGTGGCGTCACGGGTGAGCAAGCGCAGCTGGACCTCGGTCATGCCCGGGTGGGTGCCCAGGACGTCCTTGAGCTGCTCGACCACCGGCGCCGTGCACCGGGTCGAGGGCAGGCTGATCACCACCGGGCCGCTGGGGCCGTCGGAGAGGTCGGGGACGCTGACCTCCTGGCCGTGCAGCTCGGGGGTGTCCTTGCTCCGGCTCAGCCGCCCCTTGACGGTGATGATCGCGTCCTCGACGAGGTAGCCACTGGCCAGCTGGTAGGAGCTGGGGAAGAGCAGCACGTCGATCGCGCCGTCGAGGTCCTCGAGGGTCACCATCGCCCACGCGTCGCCACGCTTGGTGATCTTGCGCGCGACTGTCGTCACCAGACCGCTGATCGTCACCGTGGACCCGTCGGCGCGCTCCTCGTCGAGCATGAGCTGACCGATCGTGCAGTCGGTGCCGTTGGACAGGACGTGCTCGAGGCCCAGCAGGGGGTGGTCGGAGACGTAGAGGCCGAGCATGTCGCGCTCATGGCCGAGCAGGGTGGTCTTGTCCCACTCGTCGATGTCGGGGATGGCTACGGTCATGCCGAAGCCGCCCCCGGGCTCGTCCTCCATGCCGCCGAAGAGGGAGTCCTGGCCGATGGCCTCGTTGCGCTTGATGTCGACGTACTGGTCCACGGCGGTCTCGTGGATGGCGACCAGGGCCCGGCGCCGGTGCTTCATCTCGTCGAAGGCACCGGCCTTGATGAGCGACTCGATGACCCGCTTGTTGCAGACCGGAGCCGGCGCCTTGGAGAGGAAGTCGTCGAAGGACTCGTAGCGGCCCTTCTCGGTGCGGCCGGAGACGATGCCGTCGACGACGTTGGCGCCGACGTTGCGCACCGCGGTGAGCCCGAAACGGATGTCGTGCCCGACCGGGGTGAAGTGGTGGGAGGACTCGTTGACGTCCGGCGGGAGCACCTGGATCTTCATCCGACGGCACTCGTTGAGGTAGATCGCGGACTTGTCCTTGTCGTCCTTGGTGGAGGTCAGCAGGGCCGCCATGTATTCGGCCGGGAAGTTGGCCTTGAGGTAGGCGGTCCAGTAGGAGACCAGGCCGTAGGCGGCCGAGTGGGCCTTGTTGAAGGCGTAGTCGGAGAAGGGCAGCAGGGTGTCCCAGAGGGCCTTGATCGCCGCGGCGCTGTAGCCGCGCTCGGTCATGCCGGCGGAGAAGCCGGCGAACTGCTTGTCCAGCTCCTCCTTCTTCTTCTTGCCCATCGCGCGACGCAGGATGTCGGCCTGGCCCAGGGTGTAGCCGGCGAGCTTCTGCGCGATCGCCATCACCTGCTCCTGGTAGACGATCAGGCCGTAGGTCTCGCCCAGCACGTCCTCGAGCGCCTCGGCCAGCTCGGGGTGCAGCGCCTCGACCGGCTCGCGACCGGTCTTGCGACGGGCGTACTTGTTGTGGGAGTCGGCGCCCATCGGACCGGGACGGTAGAGCGCGCCGACGGCGGAGATGTCCTCGAAGCAGTCGGGCCGCATCGAGCGCAGCAGCGCACGCATCGGCCCACCGTCGAGCTGGAAGACGCCGAGGGTGTCTCCGCGCTGGAGCAGCCGGTAGGTCGCCTCGTCGGTGAGCTCGAGGTCCTCGAGCACCACGGTCTCGCCGCGGTTGGCCTGGATGTTCTTGATGGCGTCGTCGAGCACCGTGAGGTTGCGCAGCCCGAGGAAGTCCATCTTGATCAGGCCGAGCGACTCGCACGTGGGGTAGTCGAACTGCGTGATCATCGCGCCGTCGGCCGGGCGCTTGAGCATCGGGATGATGTCGAGCAGCGGCTCGCTCGACATGATGACGCCGGCGGCGTGGACGCCCCACTGACGCTTGAGGCCCTCGATGCCGATCGCGGTGTCGACGACGCGCTTGACGTCCTGGTCGCCGTCGTAGAGCGTGCGGAACTCCCCGCCCTCGCCGTAGCGCTTGTGGGCCGGGTCGAAGATCTCCTGCAACGGCACGTCCTTGCCCATGACCGCGGCGGGCATCGCCTTGGTGATGCGGTCCCCCATCGCGAACGGGTAGCCGAGGATGCGGCTGGAGTCCTTGACGGCCTGCTTGGCCTTGATCGTCCCGTAGGTGACGATCATCGAGACCCGGTCCTCGCCGTACTTGTCGGAGACGTAGCGGATGACCTCGCCACGACGACGCTCGTCGAAGTCGATGTCGAAGTCGGGCATGGAGACGCGATCGGGGTTGAGGAACCGCTCGAAGATCAGGCCGTGCTGGAGCGGGTCGAGGTCGGTGATGCGCATCGCGTAGGCGACCATCGACCCGGCGCCGGACCCACGGCCCGGACCGACCCGGATGCCGTTGTCCTTGGCCCAGTTGATGAAGTCGGCGACGACGAGGAAGTAGCCCGGGAAGCCCATCTGCGTGATGACGCCGACCTCGAACTCGGCCTGCTTGCGCACGTCGTCGGGGATGCCGGCCGGGTAGCGGTAGTGCAGGCCCTTCTCGACCTCCTTGACCAGCCAGGAGTCCTCGTTCTCGCCCTCGGGACACGGGAAGCGAGGCATGAAGGTGCCGTTGCCCTCGGTGAACTGCACGTCGCAGCGCTCGGCGATGAGCAGGGTGTTGTCGCACGCCTCGGGGAAGTCGCGCCACAGGTCCCGCATCTCGGCGGCGGACTTGAGGTAGTAGCCGTCGCCGTTGAAGGCGAAGCGCTGCCCGGGACCGTCACCGGCCGGGATGTCCATCGTCGAGCCGGAGTTGATGCAGAGCAGGTGCTCCTGGCTCTTGGCATCCTCCTGCATGACGTAGTGGGAGTCGTTGGTCGCCAGCAGCGGGATCTGCATGTCCTTGGCCAGGCGCAGCAGCCCGTCCTTGACCCGGGTCTCGATGTCGAGGCCGTGGTCCATCAGCTCGAGGAAGTAGTTGTCCTTGCCGAGGATGTCCTGGAAGTCGCCGGCGACCTGCTTGGCCGCCTCGTAGTTGCCGTGACGCAGGTGGACCTGGACCTCGCCGGACGGGCAGCCGGTCGTGCCGATGATGCCCTTGCCGTGCTGCGAGAGGAGCTCACGGTCCATGCGTGGGTGCTTGAAGAAGCCGTCGCGCCAGGCGCCCGTGGAGAGTCGGAAGAGGTTGTGCATGCCCTCGGTCGACTCGCTCAGCAGCGTCATGTGCGTGTAGGCGCCGCGGTTGGAGACGTCGTCGGGCCCGCCGCCGTAGAAGTTGACGCCCTTGCGCTCGAAGCGGGAGATGTTGGGGGCGAAGTAGGCCTCGATGCCGATGATCGGCTTGACCCCGGCCTGCTTGGCCTTCTTGTAGAACTCATAGGCACCGAACACGTTGCCGTGGTCGGTCATCGCGACCGCCGGCATGCCGAGGTCGGCCGCCCGCTGGGTCAGCGCGCCGAGCCGGGCGGCACCGTCGAGCATGGAGTACTCGGTGTGGACGTGCAGGTGGACGAAGGAGTCGGAAGAACCTGTCGTCATGTCTGCTTCGGGCTCCTCGCCGGTCGAGATAGGGCATGCTGCAGCGGCCACGACGGCCTCGAAGGAGGGCGCCGGACGTCTCGCTGGGGGAAGAGGACCAGCCTACGCGAACCGCTCCGGGCATGGTGGCAGGGCGCACCGACATCTCATCCGAGGACCAGCGCCGCGACCCCCGCGGTGACCACGACCGCGCCCACCAGCCGGCGCCCTCCGTGCGCCTCGCCGAGCCACCACCAGGCGGCGAGGCTGCCCACCACGATGCTGGTGCTGCGCAGCGGTGCCACGACCGAGACCGGCGCGAGGGTGAGGGCGACCAGCACCAGCACGTAGGCCACCGGGGAGAGCACCGCCACCGCGAGACCCGTGCGCCAGTGTCGGCGCAGCACGGCTCCCGCTCCCCCGAGCCGACCCGCGCACGCCAGCGTGAGCACGACGACCATCCACGCCCCGCCCACCGCGTAGTAGGTGACCGGGTCGACGCCCAGTCCGGCGACGGCGTGGGCGTCCCAGAGCGTGTAGCCGGCGATGGCGGCCGCGATCAACACCCCCCAGCGCAGCCCCGCGGCCCGACGGGCGCGCGACTCGGGTGCTGCTGCCCCGGTCGAGACCACGCCCACCCCCGCCGTGATCAACGCGATCCCGAGCCAGCCCAGGGCTCCCGGTCGCTCGCCGAGCACGGCCACGGCGAAGCCGGCGGCCAGCACGGGGCCCAGTCCACGGGCCACCGGGTAGGTGACGTTGAGGTCGCTGCGGGCGTAGGCGGCCTGGAGCGAGACGGCGTAGGCCGTGTGGAGCAGCGCGCTGACCGCCCCGGCGCCGACCAGGGTCCACGACACCTCTGCCCCCAGCAGCACCGCCACGAGGGCGGCCGGGGCGAGCAGGACCAGCGAGAGGACCGAGTAGACCCAGACGAACAGGCCGCTGTCCTCGGCGTGGGCCCGGCTGGCCAGGAGGTTCCACGCGGCGTGGGCCACGGACCCGGCCAGGGTCAGGACCACGGCGGTCAGCACCGGGGGTGCGCCGCGCTCACGTGCGGGCCGCGTCCAGGCTCTCGGTGATGATGGTGTGGACGATCCGCTCGATCCGCTCGGCCCCCAGGGCCGGCGCGCGGGCGGCCAGCGCCTCGGCGATCTGGTGCTCGCGGGCGAGGTCTCGCTGCGTGGGGTCGGCCTTGAGCGGCTGGACCGCGCGCGTCAGGGCGGCGCGGCGCGCGAGCAGGTCGCCGAGCTGGGCGTCGACCTCGTCGATGAGGCCGCGGAGGAAGGCGAGCGGGTCCGCGCCGGTCCAGGCCATCTTGATGTCGGGCGCGCGCTCCTCGTTGGCCGAGCCGTCCGTGCGCTCGAGCTCCACGAGCCCGTGGCGGGCGTAGAACGCCCGCGCCGGCGCGTTGCTCTCGAACACCCAGAGGCAGAAGCCGTCGGGACGCACCGAGGTGGCGACGTCGATCAGCGCGGAGCCGACGCCCTGCCGCGCGTGGGACGGCTCGACGTAGAGGTCGTCGAGCCAGGTGTCGGTCAGGCGCGCGTAGCCCACCACGACGCCGTCGTGCTCGGCCACCCAGACCTCGTCGGACTGCAGCCGGACGGCGAGCCAACGTCGTACGTCGTCGTCGGGATGCACGGCGGGCGGCATCGGCGCCGCACGCCGCGCGCGCAGGTGGACCGACGCGACGTCATGGGCGTCGATCGGCGTCGCCGGTCGGAGGACCAGGTCAGTCGGCATCGCGGATGATCTCGAGGGCACGGGAGAGGTCGTCGGGGTAGGTCGACTCGTACTCCACGTAGGCGCCCGAGTCGGGGTGCTCGAAGCCGAGCTTGACCGCGTGCAGCCACTGACGCTCCAGGCCCACCCGGCGCGACAGGGTGGGGTCGGCACCGTAGGTGATGTCGCCGACGCACGGGTGCTTGAGCGCCGCCATGTGCACACGGATCTGGTGGGTGCGACCCGTCTCGAGGTGCACCTCCAGCAGGCTGGCGAACCGGTGCGCCTCGAGGGTCTCGTAGTGCGTCACGCTGGGACGCCCGTCACCCATGACCGCGAACTTGTAGTCGGCGCGGGGGTGGCGACCGATCGGCGCGTCGATGGTGCCCTCGTGCGGGTCGGGGTGCCCCTGGACGAGGGCGTGGTAGGTCTTGTCGACCGTGCGCTGACGGAAGGCGTTCTTGAGCAGCGAGTAGCCGTGCTCGGACTTGGTGATCACCATGACGCCCGAGGTGCCGACATCGAGCCGCTGCACGATCCCTTGACGCTCGGGAGCACCGCTCGTCGCGATGCGGAAACCGGCACCGGCGAGGTGCCCGACCACCGTCGGTCCGGACCAGCCCGGCGAGGGGTGCACCGCGACGCCGACCGGCTTGTCGATCACGACGATGGAGTCGTCGTCGTGGATGATCTTGATGCCCTCGACGATCTCCGGGACGATCTCGAGCGGGTCGCCCTCGAAGGGGATCGTCACGTCGAGACGGGTGCCGGGCAGCACGCGGTCGCTCTTGGCCACCGCGGCGCCGTCCAGCGTGACCAGCCCGCTGGAGATCAGGTCGGCCGCCCGCGTGCGGGACAGGCCGAACATCTGGGCCATCGCGGCGTCCACCCGCTCGCCGGCCAGCCCGTCGGGGACCTGGAGACTGCGGTGGTCGACCTGCTGTGTCACGTCTGCTTCGCCTCGGGTTCGGTGCGCTCGGGCTCGTCGGCGCCCTCACGGGTGCCGTCGATGCGGATGCCGCGGAAGGCCTGGATGAGGATCAGTCCCGCGGCGATGTTGATCGCCACGTCGGCGAAGTTGAAGACCGGCCAGTTGGGCAGCATCAGGAAGTCGATGACGTGTCCACGCAGGGGGCCGGGGGCCCGGAAGATCCGGTCGGTGAGGTTGCCCGCGACACCCGCGAGCAGGAAGCCGAGCGCGGTGGCCCAGCCGGCGCTGCCGAGCCGGCGGCTCAACCAGAGGACCACCACGACCGCGATGATCGCGATGACGCTGAGCACCTCGGTGAACTGCGTGCCCGTGCTGAAGGCGGCCCCCGGGTTGCGGGTCAGGTGCAGGACCAGGAAGTCCCCCACCAGAGGGATGTCACGGTCGGCGAGCTCCTCGACAGCCACGATCTTGGTGAGGATGTCGACGAGGTAGACGACCAGGGCGATCGCTGCGAAACGGAGTCGCAGACGGCCACTCCCGTGGGTCGTGGACCGGGACTCGGGAGTGGCGTCGTCGTCGCTCAGCGACGTTCCTCGCGCTGCTTGCATGTCATGCAGAGTGTCGCACGGGGGAAAGCCATGAGCCGCATCTTGCCGATGGCGTTGCCGCAGGACTCACACACCCCGTAGGTGCCGTCGTCGATGCGGGCGAGGGCACGGTCGATCTGGGCGATCTTGTCGCGCTCGTTGTTGAGCACGGTCAGCTCGTGGTCCCGCTCGAAGCTGGTCGCGCCCATGTCGGCCTGGTCCTGGCCGGCACCATCACCGGCGTCACGCAGCAGCCCCGAGAGCTCGGTCTCCTGTGCCGTGACGATCCCGGTGCTGTGCGCGTGCTGCTCGCGCAGCTCGTCGAGCACCTCCTTGAGCTCGGCCTTGGTCCACGCGTCCTCCCCCTCCTTCACCACGAGGGCGGAGGCGGGTGCGTTCTTGGCGGGAGCGGGCTTCTTCACCGAGGGTGCCTTCTGTGCGGGGGGCGTCGTCTTCGTGGGTGCGGCCTTCGTGGCCGGTGCAGTCTTCTTGGCCGGTGCGGCCTTCTTGGCCGGTGCGGCCTTCTTCGCGGGTGCGGCCTTCTTGGCCGGTGCGGCCTTCTTCGCCGGTGCGGCCTTCTTCGCCGGTGCGGCCTTCTTCGCCGGTGCGGCCTTCTTCGCCGGTGCG
>NZ_CALRWD010000029.1:0-45848 GCF_943371775.1 Nocardioides psychrotolerans | reverse complement strand
CGTTGGGCACGTTGAGGCGCACGTTGCCGATCGTGGCGGACGTGAAGCCCTTGCCGGTCATGCCCTTCTGCAGGCCGCTGAAGGCGTACTTGATGCCGCTGAGCGTCACGCCGAGCTGGTCGTGGATGAGGCTGGCCGAGGCGGTGTTGATCGTGCGGGTCTTGCCCGCGGTGCCCTCGCAGGGGATGGAGCTCTGCGAGATGCCACCGAGCGAGACCAGGTCGCCCAGGGCGCTGAGCTCGAGGGCGGACATGGTGGAGCGGAAGACGCCGGCGGTGACCGGGCGGCTGATGCGGCTGCTGGCGCGACCGAGCTGGAGCACGGTCTCCTCGCCGGTGGCGTCGACGAGGACCTTCAGGGCGTAGGCCTCGGAGGAGGCGAAGTTCTTGCCGGTCTTGCCCGAGGCGGAGCCCAGGCTGATGCTGCCGAGGCCCGGGATCTCGAGCGGACCGGTGATGGTCTGCAGGAGGGTGATGACCTGGTTGACGATCTGCGCGATGGGCGCGGTCACCTGGTTGAGGATGTCGAGCAGCTGCTGGACCTCCTGCGGGATCGGGGACTCCTCGGGCAGCTCGAGGGACATGCCCTTGAACTTGAAGGAGTGCTCCTCGCGGAAGGCGCCCTTGCCGCCATTGGCCTTGGCGTCGAAGAAGGAGTCGGCGATCGACTGGAGGCCCTCGATCTTGAGGACAGGCGTCGCGATGCCGGCGACGGTGCCACCGAGCTTGATGTCGGCGACGGTGTTGACCGCGCGGACGCCGTTGATGCCCTTGGCGGCGTCGCGGTAGGTCTTGCTCTCGCTCGTCGAGGCGGCGACCTTGATCAGGTCGTTGCCGATCGCGAGGGGGACCGAGGCGATGGAGGGCTGGGCCTCGGAGACGCCGACCTTGCGGGTGCAGGGCATCTGGAGGTTGGCGTCACGGAGCGTGCGGAGCTCGACGTTGTTGACGCGGACCTTGGTGCCGAAGACGCTGGCCTTGTAGCCGAAGTTGGTCACGGCCGGCTTGGCGGCGGCGTCTGCCGGCGCGGCGACGGCGGGAAGCGTGGTGAGGCTGGCACTCAACCCGGCGGCGCAGGCGGCCGCGACAGCGACGGACCTGACGATCGAACTCTTCATGCGAATACTCCTATGGGGATGGCGAGGCGAGGGCACGGCCGAGTCCGCTCCCCCCTCAACGGGGGAGGGGCTCGGAGGTTATAGACACATCTAGACCAGTCATGGAGGGTCTGTTAAGCACGTCGCTCATGATGACGGTCGACCGACCCGCCGTCCCGGTTTTAGGGAGACCTCGCGCCGGTCGGTAAGGTCCCGCTGCGTGCAGGTGCATTTCCGGCAGGACATCCAGGGGCTCCGAGCCGTTGCGGTGACCCTGGTGGCCCTGGACCACGCCAACATCGGCCCCTTCCACGGCGGCTTCGTCGGGGTCGACGTCTTCTTCGTCATCTCCGGCTACCTGATCACCTCGCTGCTGCTGCGCGAGGCGGACCGGACCGGCACGGTCTCCCTGTCGAGCTTCTACGCGCGCCGCGCGCGCCGGATCCTGCCTGCCGCCCTGCTCGTCACCCTCGTGACGATCGTGCTGTCCGTCCTCTTCCTGGACGGCGCCCGCGCCCTGGCGGTGGGGGAGCAGGCCGTGTGGGTGACCTTCTTCGCGGCCAACATCAAGTTCGCCTCCGACGAGACCGACTACTTCGCGGCCGGCGAGCCCGTCTCCCCGTTGCAGCACTACTGGTCGCTGGCGGTGGAGGAGCAGTTCTACCTGCTCTGGCCACTGATCCTGATCGCGGCCCTGGCCCTGCTCTCGAGACGCGTCGGCGGACCGCGCAAGGCCGCTGCGCTGGTGCTCGGTGTCGTCGTGGTCGCGTCGTTCGCCTGGTCGCTGCACCTCACCGCGACCAACCCGCTGGCGGCCTACTTCTCGACCCCGGCGCGGGCCTACGAGCTCGCGCTCGGCGCACTCGCCGCCGCCGGTACGCCGTACCTCTCGCGGTTGCGGGTCCCGAGGCTGCCGTTCCTGCTGGCCCTCGCCTCATGGGTGGGCATCGGCCTGGTCGCCTGGTCGGCGCTGGTCTTCACCGAGACCACGCCGTTCCCCGGCTCCGCGGCGGCCGTCCCGACCATCGGCACGGCCCTGCTGCTGCTGGGCGGCATCGAACGGGTGGCCCGCTGGGGACCCCAGCGGCTGCTGTCGCTGCCGCCGATGCGGGTCGTGGGGGACTGGTCCTACTCGTTCTACCTGTGGCACTGGCCGCTGATCATCGTGGCCGACTACCAGCTCGGGGAGGTCTCCGGCTTCCGTGGCGGCTCCGTGCTCCTCGTGGCCCTGGCGCTCAGCGCCTCCACCTACACGTGGGTCGAGACGCCCTTCCGGACCAGGAAGGTCTGGAGCGTCGGCAAGACGCGCGCGCTGCTCCTCTATCCCGCGACGGTCCTGATCGTGCTGCCGTCGGTGGCCGTCGCCAACCACGTCGTGCGGTCCGGCTCCGAGGACGGCGGCGCGGCGATCTCCCTGACCACCTACGGCCAGGACCCCTCCGACCCGCCGGCCCGCTTCGACGACGACCCCTTCGTCGCCCTGGTCGAGGCGTCGGTCCTGGCCGCGGAGAACGAGATGGCGATGCCGGGCGACCTCCAGCCCAACCCGCTCGACCTGAAGGAGAGCACCGCGTCGCTCGGCGACTGCGACTACATCGGGATCGACACCGAGGACCTCGAGCTGTGCCCGCGCGGGGACACCGACGGCGACCAGGTGATGGTCGTCTTCGGCGACTCCCACGCGCGGCAGTGGGTGCCCGCGCTGGAGGCGATCGCCGAGGACCAGGGCTACCTGCTCTACGTCCTCGTGCGTGACGGCTGCCCCTCGATCGACCAGACCCCGGTGACCACCTCGGGCGGCGCCAGCGTGGGGTGCCAGGAGTTCCAGGACTGGGCCTTCGACACCATCGACGAGCTCCAGCCCGACCTCACCGTCCTGGCGACCGACGCCAACGAGCGCGGCTTCGTCGTCGACGGCGAGGTCGTCGACGACGACACGAGCGTCGCGGTCCTCGTGGAGTCCGGGATGGAGGCCACGATCGAGCGGGTGCAGCCCTCCAGCGGTCGCACGATCCTGATCGGAGACCCCCCGATCCACAAGACCAGCCCCGTCGACTGCCTGACCCGTGACGACCCGACCCTGCTGGGCTGCCTGTCGGAGCCCACCCGTCGCTCCGAGCGGATGATGCGCGCCACGAAGCGGGCTGCCGAGAGCACCGGGGCCGACTTCATCATCACGCGGCCGTGGTTCTGCGTGGAGGACAGGTGCCCCACGGTGGTCGGTCGGATGGTGACGCACCGTGACGTCGAGCACATCACCGTGGAGTACGCCACCTACCTCGCCCCGAAGCTGGCGGAGAAGATGGAGCTCGAGTTCGACGGCTGAGCCGTCGCGAGCGGGTGGAGAAGGTGGTACCCCCGGCAGGATTCGAACCTGCGCTTTCGCCTCCGGAGGGCGACGCTCTATCCCCTGAGCTACGGGGGCCCGGGGTGCGGGACGACCTTACAGGCGCCGGTGTCCGAGGGTGAAACCGGTTCGGAGTCCAGGGTGCCCCGCCGATAGGCTGGACCGGTGACTCCTGAGCAGCTCTCCACCGCGATCGTCGATGTCCTGACGACCCTGTCCACCACGGGTGAGGTCGCCCTGCCGGACGGTGTCCCGACGGCGGTCACGGTGGAGCGACCCCGTCAGAAGGGGCACGGCGACTACGCGACCAACGTCGCGTTGCAGCTGGGCAAGAAGGCCGGGATGAACCCCCGTGCGTTCGCCGAGCTCGTCAAGGCAGGACTCGAGGCAGTCGATGGCGTCGCCGAGGTCGAGGTGGCCGGGCCCGGCTTCCTCAACATCACCGTGGCGGCCGGCGCCCAGGGCCTCGTCGCGCAGCAGGTCGTCGCCGCCGGTTCCTCCTACGGCGCCACGGAGGCGTTCGCCGGAGAGAAGATCAACCTCGAGTTCGTCTCGGCCAACCCCACCGGCCCGCTGCACATCGGCGGCGTGCGGTGGGCCGCGGTCGGTGACGCCCTCGGCCGGATCTTCACCATGACCGGCGCCGAGGTCACCCGGGAGTACTACTTCAACGACCACGGCGCCCAGATCGACCGCTTCAGCCGCTCGCTGCTCGCGAGCGCGAAGGGCGAGCCGGCGCCGGAGGACGGCTACGGCGGGCAGTACATCCACGACATCGCCAGGGCGGTCCTCGAGAAGCGGCCCGACGCCCTCGACCAGTCGGCCGAGGACTCCCTCGAGGCCTTCCGCGAGGTCGGCGTCGACATGATGTTCGCCGAGATCAAGCAGAGCCTGCACGACTTCGGCGTCGACTTCGACGTCTACTTCCACGAGGACGAGCTGCACAGGAGCGGCGCGGTGGCCCGCGCCGTCGAGCGACTCACCGCGCTCGGCAGCACCTACGAGAAGGACGGCGCACTCTGGCTCGCCACCGAGAAGTACGGCGACGACAAGGACCGCGTCATCATCAAGTCCGACGGTGAGGGTGCCTACCTCTCCGGCGACCTGGCCTACTACCTCGACAAGCGCGAGCGCGGCTTCGACCGCTGCTTCATCATGCTCGGCGCCGACCACCACGGCTACGTCTCGCGCATGATGGCGATGTGCGCCGCCTTCGGCGACAAGCCCCACGAGAACCTCGAGATCCTCATCGGGCAGATGGTCAACCTGCTCAAGGACGGCGAGCCGATGCGCATGTCCAAGCGCGCCGGCACCGTGGTGACCATCGACGACCTCGTCGACGCGATCGGCGTCGATGCCGCGCGCTACGCCCTCGCCCGTTACAGCAGCGACTCCAACATCGACCTCGACCTCGGCCTGTGGACCAAGGCGGCCGGCGAGAACCCCGTGTTCTACGTCCAGTACGTCGCCGCGCGCACCTGGCGCCTGCTGCACAACGGGGCCGACCTCGGCGTCCTGCCGGCATCCGACGACTTCGACCCGAGCCTGCTCTCCCACGAGAAGGAGGGCGACCTGCTGCGCGCGCTCGCGGACTTCCCGCGCGTCGTCACCGCCGCTGCCGAGCTGCGCGAGCCGCACCGCGTCGCGCGCTACCTCGAGGACACGGCCGGCTCCTTCCACCGCTTCTACGACAGCTGCCCGGTCCTGCCCAAGGGCGACGAGGAGCCGACCGAGCTGCACCGCGCCCGGCTGCTGCTGGTGCAGGCGACCCGGACGGTCTTCGAGAACGGCCTGGCGCTGCTCGGCGTCACCGCGCCCGAGCGGATGTGAGCGCGCGATGACGCACGAAGCAGGGTGGGCCCACGCGCCCGGTGCCCTCAGGCTCCCGTCGTGGCTGCGCGAGCCGAGCGACCCCAACGAGCTGGTCCCGCTGCTGTGGTCGAGCACCACGCGCAAGGTCGAGGGCGACCTGACCGTCGGCGGCGTGGCGCTGGCCGACCTCGCTGCCGAGTTCAACACCCCGGCCTACGTCCTCGACGAGGACGACTTCCGGGCCCGGGCCCGCGCCTTCCGCGACGCCTTCGCCGACTACGACGTCTACTACGCCGGCAAGGCGTTCCTCTGCACGACGATCGCCCGCTGGGTGGCCGAGGAGGGCCTGCACCTCGACGTCTGCTCGCCGGGCGAGCTCACGGTCGCGCTGCGCGCCGGGGTCGACCCCGCGCGCATCGGCTACCACGGCAACAACAAGTCCCACCCCGAGCTGCGTCGCGCCGTCGACGCGGGCGTCGGGCGGATCATCGTCGACAGCTTCATCGAGATCGAGCGGCTCGCCCAGGTCGCGGCCGACCTCGGCACGACGGCCTCCGTGATGATCCGGGTGACCGCCGGGGTCGAGGCCCACACCCACGAATACATCGCGACCGCCCACGAGGACCAGAAGTTCGGTTTCTCGATCACCTCCGGCGACGCCCTCGAGGCCGCGCGCCGCGTGGTCGCGGCCGAGGGTCTCGAGCTGCTGGGCCTGCACTCCCACATCGGCAGCCAGATCTTCGACTCCAGCGGCTTCGAGGTCGCGGCCCGACGGGTGCTCGCGCTGCACGCCCGGGTCGCGAGCGAGGTCGGTCTGACCATGCCCGAGATGGACCTCGGAGGTGGCTTCGGCATCGCCTACACCACCCAGGACGACCCGTCGGAGCCCGCGCAGCTGGCCATCGAGATGAGCAAGATCGTCGAGCACGAGTGCCGCGCGCTCGGCATCGAGCAGCCCCGGCTCTCCATCGAGCCCGGCCGCGCGATCGTCGGTCCCTCGATGTGCACCGTCTACACCGTCGGCACGGTCAAGCCCGTGGCGCTCGACGGTGGCGCCGTGCGCACCTACGTCTCGGTCGACGGCGGGATGAGCGACAACATCCGCACCGCCCTCTACGACGCCGACTACTCCTGCACGCTCGCCTCGCGTGTCTCGCAGGCGCCGCCCATGCTGGCGCGCGTCGTCGGGATGCACTGCGAGGCGGGCGACATCGTGGTCAAGGACGAGTTCCTGCCGTCCGACCTGATGCCGGGTGATCTACTGGCGGTGCCCGGCACGGGTGCCTACTGCCGGTCCATGGCCTCCAACTACAACCATGCTCTCCGGCCCCCGGTGATCGCGGTGAAGGACGGGGTCGCACGCGTGGTCGTGCGACGCGAGACGATCGATGACCTGTTGGCGACGGATGTGGGTGCAGTAGATGGATAAGCGGTCATTGCGGGTCGCGGTGCTCGGGTGCGGCTCGGTGGGCTCCCAGGTGGTGCGGCTGCTCCTGGAGCAGGCCACCGACCTCGAGGCGCGCGTCGGTGCGCGGGTCGAGCTCGCCGGGGTCGCCGTACGACGGATCGACGCGGCGCGCGACGTCGACGTGCCCGAGGGACTACTGACGACCGACGCCGCGGGGCTGGTGGCCCGCGACGACGTCGACCTGGTCGTCGAGGTGATCGGGGGCATCGAGCCGGCCCGGTCGCTGATCCTGTCCGCGCTCGAGCACGGTGCCTCCGTGGTCACGGCCAACAAGGCCCTGCTCGCCGAGGACGGCCCGACGCTCTTCGAGGCGGCCGAGAAGGCCGGCCGCGACCTCTACTACGAGGCCGCCGTCGCCGGTGCCATCCCGATCCTGCGACCGCTGCGCGAGTCGCTCGCCGGCGACCGGGTCACGCGGGTGCTCGGCATCGTCAACGGCACCACCAACTTCATCCTCGACAAGATGGACACCTCGGGAGCCGGCTTCGGCGAGGCCCTCGAGGAGGCCCAGGAGCTCGGCTACGCCGAGGCCGACCCCACGGCCGACGTCGAGGGCTTCGACGCCGCCGCCAAGGCCGCGATCCTCGCCTCCCTGGCGTTCCACTCCCGGGTGACGGCCTCCGACGTCTACCGCGAGGGCATCTCGGAGGTCACCGCCGCCGACGTGCAGTCCGCCCGCGAGATGAACAGCGTCGTCAAGCTGCTGGCGATCTGCGAGCTCCGGGCCGTCGCCGGGGGCGACGACGCGGTCTCCGTGCGCGTGCACCCCGCGATGATCCCGCGCTCGCACCCGCTGGCGAGCGTGCGTGAGGCCTACAACGCGGTGTTCGTGGAGTCCGAGGCCGCCGGCCAGCTGATGTTCTACGGCCCCGGCGCCGGTGGCTCGCCCACCGCCTCGGCGGTGCTCGGCGACCTGGTCACCGTGGCCCGCAACCACCTCGCGGGCACTCGCGGGGTGGGGGAGTCCGCCTACGCCGACCGAGCGGTCCTGCCGATGGGCGAGACCCGCACCCGCTACCACGTCGCGATCGACGTCGACGACCGCGCCGGGGTGCTGGCCTCGGTGGCCCTCGCCTTCGCCGAGCACGACGTCTCGATCCAGACGGTGCGCCAGGAGGGACGCGGGGACGACGCCCAGCTCGTCGTCGTCTCGCACGAGGCCACCGATGCCCAGCTCAGCGCCACCGTCGAGCACCTGCGAGGCATGGACAACGTCCGCGAGGTCACCTCGGTGATGCGGGTCGAGGGAGAGACCGAATGAGCACCGTGACCCGCACCCACCAGTGGCGAGGCGTGATCGAGGAGTACCGCCCGCTGCTCGACATCCCCGAGGGCACGCCCGCGGTCACCCTGCGGGAGGGCGGCACGCCGTTGGTCTTCTCCGAGTGGCTCTCCGGCCTGACCGGGGCCGAGGTCTGGCTCAAGGTCGAGGGCAACAACCCCACCGGCTCCTTCAAGGACCGCGGCATGACGACCGCGATCTCGGTCGCCAAGGCCGACGGTGCGGAGGCCGTCGTGTGCGCCTCGACGGGCAACACGTCGGCGGCGATGGCCGCCTATGCCGCCAAGGCCGGGCTCAAGCCGCTGGTGCTCGTCCCCGAGGGCAAGATCGCCGCCGGCAAGATGGCCCAGGCGATCGTCCACGGCGCCCAGGTGATCATGGTGCGCGGCAACTTCGACCACTGCCTGACCCTGGCCCGCCAGCTCGCCTGGGACTATCCCGTCGCCCTGGTCAACTCGGTCAACCCGGTGCGGCTCGAGGGCCAGAAGACGGCCGCCTTCGAGATCGCCGACTTCCTCGGCGACGCCCCCGACTACCACCTCCTGCCGGTCGGCAACGCGGGCAACATCGCCGCCTACTGGCTGGGCTACACGCAGTACCACTCGCTCGGCATGACCACCCGGACGCCCGTCATGCGCGGCTTCCAGGCCGAGGGCGCCTCGCCGCTCGTGACCGGCGAGCCCTTCCCCGACCCGGAGACGAAGGCAACCGCGATCCGGATCGGCAACCCCGCCTCGTGGAAGCTCGCCGAGGCTGCGCGCAACGAGTCAGGTGGGCGCTTCGCGGCCGTCAGTGACGACCAGATCCTCTCGGCGCAGCGCGAGCTCGCCTCGCGCGACGGCGTCTTCGTCGAGCCGGCCTCGGCCGCCGGCATCGCGGGCATCCTTCAGGAGCTCGCCGCCGGTGAGTCCTACGCGGGCTCCACGGTCGCCATCACGGTCACCGGCCACGGGCTCAAGGACACCGCGACCGCGCTGGAGGGCGTGGGCGCGCTCGTCGACACCGTCATCGACGCCGACGTGACCGCTGCGGCCCAGGCCGCCGGTCTCGCCTGAGGAGGCGAGGGTGGTGACGTTCGTCGAGGGGCCCGTGCGCGTCTCGGTGCCGGCTACCTCGGCCAACCTCGGCCCGGGGTTCGACTCGCTCGGCCTCGCGCTCGACCTGCGCGACCACCTCGAGGGGGAGGTCGTCGCGGAGGGGCTGGTCGTCGAGGTGACGGGTGCCGGCGCCGGCGCCGTACCCCTCGACGAGACGCACCTCGTCGTCCGCTCCATGCGCGCGGCGTTCGACCGCCTCGGCGGTCAGCCGTCGGGACTGCGGCTCTCGTGCACCAACGTCGTGCCCCACGCCCGTGGGCTGGGGTCCTCGTCGGCCGCCATCGTCGGCGGCGTCTTCCTGGCCCGCTCGCTCGTCGCCGGGGGAGCGCTGCTCCTCGACGACGACGCGCTCTTCCGGCTCGCCGCCGACCTGGAGGGGCACCCCGACAACGTCGCGCCCGCCATGCACGGCGGCTTCGTGATCTCGGGACACCAGGACGGCGACTTCTACGCCGTCGACTCCTCGGTCGATCCGCGCGTGAGCGCTGTCGTCTTCATCCCGCCCACCCCCGTCTCGACCGAGGTGGCGCGCGGGCTCCTGCCGGCGCAGGTGCCCCACGCGGAGGCGGCGGCCGATGCCGGCCGCACGGCGCTCCTCGTGGCCGCGCTGGCCGGCAGCCCCGAGCACCTGTGGCTGGCCACGCGCGACTACCTCCACCAGGACTACCGTCGCCCGGCCATGCCGGAGTCCCTCGAGCTCGTCGACCGGCTGCGCGCCGACGGCGTCGCTGCCGTGGTCTCCGGGGCCGGTCCCACGGTGCTGGCGTTCAGCGACGGCGTGGACAGCGCCGGCACCGAGGCCCTCCTCGGTCGGGCGCCCCGGGGCTGGCAGGTGCTGGCGCTCGCGGTCGACCGCGACGGCGTACGACCCGCCTGAGCGGACCCGCCCGTGTGGCCGCGATCGCAGTGATACATTGACCGCGCGTCAGCCCCTCTCGACGCAGCCCCTTCGTGTGACCACGGCCCGCCAGGGCAGTCGATCCGCGAGGAGCACCCACCCCTTCCTTGGCTCGTGCGGAGCATCCGCACGACCCGTCCGTCTCCTGCGCGAGCGACGACGAGGCAGGGCCCCGACATGTAGCCGTGGGTGATCACCCAGTGCGGCACTGATACGTGGGAAGGACCTCACGTGACCGAGACCATCGATTCCTCCACCGCCCCTGACGCTGCCGCGTCGGCTCCCAAGAAGCGTGGTGGCGGGCTCAACTCCCTGCTGCTCGCCGACCTGAAGTCGATGGCCGGCGGCATGGGCATCTCCGGCGCCAAGACGATGAAGAAGGCCCAGCTCGTCGACGCCATCAAGGCTGCCCAGTCGGGTGGCCAGTCGGGTGGCCAGTCGGCCCCGGTCAAGGTCGAGAAGTCGGCCGACAAGGCTGCCGAGACGCCCGCCGACAAGGCTGCCGAGACGCCCGCCGAGACGCCCGGCGCCTCCGCACCTGTCGTCACCCGGACCGAGCGGACCCGCCGCACCCGGGACCGCCAGCAGGACCGTGAGGAGCCCACCCAGCGCGACGGCGACCGTGAGGCGCAGGCCCAGCGCGACCGTGAGGCGCAGCCCAACCGCGACCGCGAGGCGCAGGCCAACCGCGACCGTGAGGCGCAGGCCAACCGCGACCGCGAGGCGCAGGCCAACCGCGACCGCGACCGTGATCGTCAGCAGGATCGCAACCCGCAGGATCGCACCCCCCAAGACCGTGGTCAGCAGGACCGTGGCCAGCAGGACGCGCAGGGCGAGGAGGGCGGCGGCCGCAACCGTCGCCGTCGCGGCCGCGACCGCAACAACCGTCAGGCCGGGCCTGTCGGAGCGGGCCGCAACGAGCCCGACACCACGGTCCTCGAGGACGACGTGCTGGTCCCGGCGGCCGGCATCCTCGACGTGCTCGACAACTACGCCTTCGTGCGCACCAGCGGCTACCTCCCCGGCACCGAGGACGTCTACGTCTCGCTGTCGATGGTCCGCAAGTACGGCCTGCGTCGGGGCGACGCGATCCTCGGCCAGGTGCGCCAGCCCCGCGAGGGCGAGGGCAAGGCCAAGTTCAACCCGATGGTGCACATCGAGAGCGTCAACGGGGCCGACCCCGAGACCGCCAAGAACCGGGTGGAGTTCCAGAAGCTGACGCCGCTCTACGCGTCGGAGCGACTGCGTCTCGAGACCGAGCCGGGCAACCTCATCGGCCGTGTCATCGACATCGCCGCGCCGATCGGCAAGGGACAGCGGGGGCTCATCGTGTCGCCGTCCAAGGCCGGCAAGACGATGATCATGCAGTCGATCGCCAACTCGATCACGACCAACAACCCCGAGTGCCACCTCATGGTGGTCCTGGTCGACGAGCGTCCCGAGGAGGTCACCGACTTCGAGCGCTCCGTCAAGGGCGAGGTCATCTCCTCGACCTTCGACCGCCCGGCCTCCGACCACACCATGGTGGCCGAGCTGGCCATCGAGCGGGCCAAGCGCCTCGTGGAGCTCGGCCACGACGTCGTGGTGCTGCTCGACGGCATCACCCGGCTGGGTCGCGCCTACAACCTCGCCGCTCCCGCGAGTGGTCGCATCCTGTCCGGTGGCGTCGACTCGGCTGCTCTCTACCCGCCGAAGAAGTTCTTCGGGGCCGCCCGCAACATCGAGAACGGCGGCTCGCTGACGATCCTGGCCACGGCCCTGATCGAGAGCGGCTCGAAGATGGACGAGGTGATCTTCGAGGAGTTCAAGGGCACCGGCAACATGGAGATCCGGCTGCGCCGCGACTTCGCCGACAAGCGCATCTTCCCCGCGATCGACGCCGTGCAGTCGGGCACCCGCCGCGAGGAGCTCCTGATGAGCAAGGAGGAGCTGGCCATCATCTGGAAGCTCCGCCGCGTGTTGTCCGGGCTCGACAGCCAGCAGGCGCTCGAGCTTCTCCTGGAGCGACTGAAGAAGTCCCAGAACAACATGGAGTTCCTGCTCCAGGTCCAGAAGACCACGCCGACGGCAGGCGGCTCGGACGACTGAGTCCGACCGGGGCTAGGCTGACCGCACAACCACCAGGGGAGAGGGACGACGTGGCACGCATCGTGGTCGCTGATGACGACGTGGACATCCGCGAGCTCGTCGAGTTCAAGCTGTCGACGCTCGGACACGAGATCGTCGCCGTCGGCGACGGAGCCGCGGCCGTGGAGGCCTGCCAGGCGCAGCGTCCCGACCTGGCGGTGCTCGACGTGATGATGCCCGGCACCTCGGGGCTCGACGCCATCCGGCTGATCCGCGCCGACCCGGCGCTTGTCGACCTCCCGGTCATCCTGCTGACGGCCCGGGCCCAGGAGTCCGACGTCGAGACCGGGTTCGACTCCGGCGCCGACGACTACATCACCAAGCCGTTCAGCCCCCGCGAGCTCGCGTCGCGGGTCGAGGCCCTGCTCGCCCGGGCCCAGGGCGGCGTCTCCTAGGGAGCCCCCGCTCCCGGGGCCCGCCGAGCTGCCTGGACCACCCCACGCGTTGTCCCACGAGGGACCCCGGTCACCGAGTACCGTTGCTCTCGGCGGTGGGGGCCGCCGTTCGTGAGGGGGGACCGTGGTCGCAGCAGTGCGCAGCACACCGTCTCCGCGACCGACCCCGCGGCCGGCGAGGTCCCCGGGGAAGCCTCCGAAGGTGGAGCGCGGTCGGTCGGTAGCCCGCCTCGTCGGGCCGGTGTTCTTCCGCGTCGGCATGCTGGTCGCGGCGATGGCGGCGATCTGCGTGGTGGGGGTGGTCCTCTCGGTGCGCTCCGTGGACCACCTGACCGACGACGTCGAGCGGTCGGCCGACGCCAACGCCGCGGTGCTCCTCGACGTCACCGAGATGGACGCCGCCGTGGGCGCCTGGGTGCAGAGCGGCCAGGCAGCGTCTCGCGACGACTACACGCAGGCCTTCCGGCGGCTGCCGGCCGACCAGGAGATCGTCCGTCGCCTGACGGCGGGCGACGCCGAGCTGGACCTGCTGGTCACCCGGCTCGAGGACACCGTGCAGGCCTGGGTCGACGGCTACGCGGCGCCCCGCATCGTCGCGGAGGGCGGTGCCGGGTCCTTCGCGCCCCAACGCTTCCGGGTCGGGCGCGAGCTCTTCTCCGAGGTCACCACCGCCCACGCCGAGACGGAGAGCGCGCTCTCCTCCCGGATCCGCGACGCCCGCCAGGAGGCGACCCTGCGGCTGCGCGGCACGATCGGCGGGGTCCTCCTGCTGGCGATCGCCGCGTGGGTGGTGATCGGGCGGTCGCGCCGGCGTCTGCTGGCGGAGCTCTCCGAGCCGCTGCTGGCCCTCGAGGCTGCCGTGCAGAAGATGACCAAGACCGACCTCGACGCCCGGGCTCCGGCCGGCGGCCCCAAGGAGGTCCGCGCGGTCGCGATCGCCCTCAACGACTACGCCGACGGGCAGAGCCGTGCCCGTGCGGTCGAGGGACGCATCCAGAACGAGCTGCGGGTGCTCGACACCGCCAAGGACGACTTCGTCTCCAACGTCTCCCACGAGCTCCGCACGCCCCTGACCACCATCAGCGGCTATCTCGAGATGGTCGCCGAGGAGTTCGAGGACCGCATCGAGCCGCGCCACGAGCGGATGCTCGAGGCCACCCGGCGCAACGTCACCCGGCTCAAGACCCTGATCGACGACCTGCTCGCGCTGTCCAAGGCGGAGAGTCGCGCGACCGACCTCGAGGCCTCCGACGTCATCTCGATGGTCCGTGATGCCGTGACCGACGTGCGGATCACCGGGGCCCGGCGCGGCATCCGCATCGACGTGGTCGTCCCCGACCAGCCCCTGCTGGTGCTCTCGGACCGCGCCATGCTCCAGCGCGCCCTGCTCAACGTGCTGTCCAACGCGGTGAAGTTCAGCCACGACGACGGCGTCATCGAGGTCGTCGTGGGTCGACACCTCGACGAGCAGGTCGAGATCATGGTCCGCGACCACGGCATCGGGATCCCTCGCGCCGAGCTGGACCGTCTCGGCACCCGCTTCTTCCGCGCGTCCAACGCCGTGACCAACGAGATCGCCGGGACGGGACTGGGGCTGCGCATCGTGCAGACCATCATCGACAAGCACGCCGGCGACGTCATGATCGAGTCGACCGAGGGGGAGGGCACCGCGGTGTTCATCCGCCTTCGTCTGCACGGCCCCGCCCAGCCCGTCGAGACGCTGCCGGAGTCGGCTCCCGAGGCGACCCAGCCCCTCACCTCAGCGGGGAATTAGGCAGCACTCGGCGACGTTACCTATCATCGTCAGCTGGTTCCGGTTCACGCTCCCGCAGTCAGCGGGGACGACCCGGCGGCCCTCCCAGCAATGGGAACAGAGAGGACAGTCATGAAGAAGGACATCCACCCCGACTACGTCGTCACCGACGTCACCTGCACCTGCGGCGCGCAGTTCACCACGCGCAGCACCTCGACGGGCGGCTCCATCCGCACCGACGTCTGCTCGCAGTGCCACCCGTTCTACACCGGCAAGCAGAAGATCCTCGACACCGGCGGCCGCGTCGCCCGCTTCGAGGCGCGCTACGCCAAGAAGGCCGCGGCCCCGTCCGAGGCCGACGCCAAGTAGCAACCTCCGAGCGCCGACCCGCTGCCTCCATGCAGTGGGTCGGCGCTCGTGATTTGTCCCCAGCACCCCGCACCAGCCCGCCACCACGACCACCACAGGAGTCCTCATGTTCGAGGCCGTCGAGGGCTACCTCGCTGAGCACAGCGAGCTCGAGACCCGACTGGGTGCTCCCGAGACGCATGCCGACGCCCGCCTGGCCAAGCGGCTCAACCAGCGCTACTCCGAGCTGAGCGCCATCATCGCGGCCTGGCGCGAGTGGCAGGCCTTCGACGGCGACATCGAGGCCGCGCGCGAGCTCGCGGCCGAGGACCCCACCTTCGCCGGCGAGGTCGATGCCCTGGTGGCCGGTCGTGTCCAGGCGGAGGAGCGCGTGCGCTACCTGCTGATCCCGCGGGACCCGGCCGACGACAAGGACACGCTGCTGGAGATCAAGTCGGGGGAGGGCGGCGAGGAGTCGGCACTCTTCGCCGGGGACCTGCTGCGGATGTACACGCGCTACGCCGAGGCCCGGGGGTGGCGCACCGAGCTGATCGACGCCACCGAGTCCGACCTCGGCGGCTACAAGTCGGCCACGGTCGCCGTGAAGGCCAAGGGCACTCCGGCCCCGGGGGAGGGCCCCTTCGCCCAGCTCAAGTTCGAGGGCGGCGTCCACCGCGTCCAGCGGGTGCCCGTCACGGAGTCGCAGGGTCGCGTCCACACGAGCGCCGCCGGTGTCCTCGTGCTGCCCGAGGCCGAGCAGATCGACGTCACGATCGACGACAACGACCTGCGCATCGACGTCTACCGCAGCAGCGGACCCGGTGGCCAGAGCGTCAACACCACCGACTCCGCGGTCCGCATCACCCACGTCCCGACGGGCATCGTGGCCAGCTGCCAGAACGAGAAGAGCCAGCTGCAGAACAAGGAGAGCGCGATGCGCATCCTGCGCGCCCGACTCCTGGCCGCCGCGCAGGAGGAGGCGGACGCCGAGGCGAGCGAGGCGCGGCGCAGCCAGATCCGCACGGTCGACCGCTCCGAGCGGATCCGCACCTACAACTACCCCGAGAACCGGATCTCCGACCACCGCACCGGCTACAAGTCCTACAACCTCGACCAGGTGCTCGACGGCGACCTCCAGCCGGTCCTCGACTCCTGCATCCAGGCCGACCTCGACGCCCGCCTCGCGGCGCTCGAGGACTGATGGAGCCGCGTCGGCGGCTGCTGACAGCCGCGAGCGACCAGCTCCGCTCCGCCGGGGTGGCCAGCCCCGAGCACGACGCAGCGGAGCTGCTCGCCCACGTCCTGGGCAGCGAGCGCTCACGCCTCGTCCTGGTCGACGAGGTCGCCGACGACGTCGCCGAGGCGTACGCCGTGCTGGTGGCACGTCGTGCCGCTCGCGAGCCGCTGCAGCACCTGACCGGCGTCGCCTGGTTCCGCCACGTCGAGCTCCGCGTCGGCCCCGGCGTCTTCGTGCCCCGGCCGGAGACGGAGCTGCTGGCCGGGTGGGCGATCGAGCAGGCGTCCGCGCTGGAGTCTCCCGTGGTGCTCGACCTCTGCACGGGCTCCGGCGCGATCGCCAAGTCGATCGCCGACGAGGTGCCCTCCGCGCAGGTGCACGCGGTCGAGCTCGACGAGCAGGCGCTGGACTGGGCGGCGCGCAACCTCGCGGGCACCGGGGTCGACCTACGGCACGGCGACCTCGCGACCGCCTTCGACGACCTGGTCGGCCAGGTCGACGTGATCGCCTGCAACCCGCCCTACATCCCGCTCGACGCGTGGGAGTCCGTCGCCGTCGAGGCCCGCGACCACGACCCGCACCTGGCGCTCTTCTCCGGCGACGACGGGCTGGACGCGATGCGGGTCCTCGAGGAGCGAGCCGCGCTGCTGCTGAGGCCCGGCGGGGTCGTCGGCGCCGAGCACGCGGACGCCCAGGGGGAGCTCGCACCCGCGGTGTTCGAGCGGACGCGGCGCTGGACCGACGTACGAGATCATCGCGATCTGGCCGGGCGAGCGCGCTTCGTGACGGCGCGACTGGCACGATGAGGCCGTGAGCGAGCGTTACGCGACCGAGAGTCCCGACGAGCTGGAGTCCGCGATCGAGGCGGCGAGCCTGGCCGTCCAACGCGGACTGCTGATCGTCCTGCCGACCGACACCGTCTACGGCGTCGGTGCCGACGCCTTCGAGCCCGACGCCGTCGCGTCCCTGCTCGAGGCCAAGGGGCGTGGGCGCGACATGCCACCCCCGGTCCTGGTCAGCTCGGCGACCACCATCGACGCGCTCGCGGTCAAGGTGCCCGGCTATGCCCGGGCGCTGGTCGAGGCTTTCTGGCCCGGCCCCCTGACCTTGGTGTGCCACCAGCAGCAGTCCCTGCAGTGGGACCTCGGCGACACCCGCGGCACGGTCGCGATCCGGATGCCCGACCACCCCGTCACGCTCGAGATCCTCGAGCGCACCGGTCCGCTCGCCGTCAGCTCGGCCAACCGCACGGGCATGCCCGCCGCCACCGACGCCGACCAGGCCGAGGACATGCTCGGCGACTCCGTCGCGGTCATCGTCGACGCGGGGGAGTCCCCGGTCGGCCAGGCCTCGACCATCGTCGACGTCACCGGCAGCCAGGGCCGCATCCTGCGCCGCGGGGCCCTCTCGCTGGAGGAGCTCAACGAGGTCCTCGAGCCGTTGGGCGCGACGCTCACGGACGAGGAGTGAGGGAGCAGGCATGAGGGAGTACCTCCTGGTCTTCCTCGTCGCCGCGTCCGTCACCTACCTCCTGACGGTCGTCGCCCGCGAGATCGCGCTGCGCACCGGGGCGGTGGCCCAGGTGCGCGACCGCGACGTGCACGCCGAGCCGATCCCCTACCTCGGCGGCATCGCGATGCTGGGCGGGCTCGTGGCGGCCTACGTCGTGGCGCGCGAGCTGCCCTTCCTCTCCAACGGAGGGCCGTTCGTCTTCGAGGACGCCAAGATCGTGCTCATCGCCGGGGCGATGGTCTGCGGCATCGGGGTCCTCGACGACATCTTCGACCTCGACGCCCTCACGAAGTTCGGGGGACAGGTCCTGGCGGTCGGGCTGCTCATCTACTCCGGTCTCCAGTTCAACTTCTTCCCCCGTCCCGACGGTTACCAGCTGGCGCTCGACCCGGCCCAGGGAGCCCTGCTGACGCTCGTCGTGGTGGTCGCGACCGTCAACGCGGTCAACTTCGTCGACGGGCTCGACGGTCTCGCCGCCGGGGTGGTCGGCATCGGGGCCGCGGCGTTCTTCCTCTTCAGCTATCAGCTGGCCAACCTCAACGGTGCCAGCCTGGCCACGACCGCGGCCCTGCTCTCGGCGTCCCTGGCGGGGGCCTGCACGGGGTTCCTGGCCCACAACTTCCACCCCGCCCGGCTCTTCATGGGCGACAGCGGCTCGATGCTGATCGGCCTGGTGCTCTCGACCACGGCGCTGACGATCACCACGCAGTTCCGTGGCAACGAGCTCACCCAGGGCGCCGACGGCTCCCAGGCCAGCCTGCTGCCCTTCCTCCTGCCGCTCGCGCTGCCGGTCCTCATCCTGATCGTGCCGCTGGCCGACCTCGTCCTCGCCGTCGTACGACGCACGCGGGCCGGCCGCTCGCCCTTCGCCCCGGACAAGCAGCACCTGCACCACCGGCTGCTGGAGATCGGGCACTCCCACCGCCGCGCGGTGGCCATCATGTGGCTCTGGGCGGCCCTGATCGCCTTCGGCACGGTGCTCGCCAGCCTCTACACCGGTCCCCGGATGTGGGGGTCCCTGGGTGTCATGGCAGCGGTGACGCTCGTGCTCACGTTCGTGCTCCCACGCTTCGCCAAACCCCTCACCGAGCCGCTCGCCGGAGCGCCCGGTGAGGGGCTTCCGCCGTCCGATGCGGAGCGCTCCGAGACCTTGTGATAGTTTTCACGAGCACCCCGAACGACCTCCACAGAACGGCCGCCAATGATGACGACCGAGGCTCCCCGCACCGGACAGGTTGACCGCGACAGCGGTGTCAGCGTGCTCCTCGGTGCGGCGGCATCCGCCGTGGTCCTGGGGCTCCTCGCCGTTGTCGTCGGCGCCCTCGTGAGCGGCTCCGCAGCCGCCCTCGGCGCCCTAGTCGGCACCCTCCTGGTCGTCGGGATCCTCGGTTTCGGCTCCTTCGTCGTCAACGTCGTCGCGGGCCTGGTGCCCACGCTCGCGCTGATGGTCGCGATGACGACCTACGTGCTCCAGGTGGTGCTCATGGGCCTGGTGTTCGCGGTCCTCTCCGGCAGCGGCCTGCTCGACACGACGCTCGACCGCGGCTGGCTCGCGGGCGCGGTCATCGGCGGCACCGCGATCTGGCTCGTGAGCCAGGTCCTGCTGACCACGCGCCGCCGGATTCCGGTCTACGAGCTGCCCACCGAGGGGGGTGCGCGATGACCACCAGCGACTGCTATTGTCCGGTTCGCGATGGCTCAGGAGATTCCCCCCGGGGAGCACGACGACGGACCACGCGGAGATCCCTGGAATGCTTTCGGCTACCTGGTCTCCGGGGTCCTGCTCTACGGTCTCGCCGGATGGCTCCTCGATCGCTGGCTGGGCACGACCTTCCTGGTAGCGATCGGCATCCTGCTGGGCGCGATCCTCGGGACCTACCAGACCTGGGCACGCTTCCGGATCCCGGACAGCACCGCCACGACCACGCAGAAGAAGCAGCAGTAGTGCACGAGAACGTAGTGAAGACACAGGAGACACGTTGAGCGGCATCGGCAGCGCACTTCTCATGCAGGGAAGCATCCGGACCGAGGGTGGGGAGGGCTTCACGCCTCCCGGACCCGCGGACTTCGACCTTCCCCCCGTATTCGGCGGCGGCTCGTCGTTCTCCTTCATGGGACAGGAGTTCGTGCTCGGCGTCACCAAGCCGATGCTCCAGGTCGTCTTGTCGGGCGTGCTGATCTTCGCCTTCTTCTACCTGGCCTCGCGCAAGCGCGCCATGGTCCCGGGCAGGCTGCAGTTCGTCGGCGAGGAGACCTACGGCTTCGTGCGCAACTCGCTGGGCCGCGACATCATCGGCAGCCACGACTTCCGCCGCTTCACGCCCTACCTCTTCACGTTGTTCACGTTCATCTTGCTGAACAACCTCTTCGCCTCGATCCCGTTCATCCAGTTCCCGACCTTCTCCCGCTCGGGGATGGTCTACGGGCTGGCGGTCATGAGCTGGATCATCTACAACTACGCCGGCATCAAGAAGCACGGCTTCGTCGGCTACATGAAGCTCCAGTGCGTGCCTGCGGGCATCAAGGGCCCGATCCTTGCCCTGCTCATCCCGCTCGAGTTCATGTCCAACATCCTCGTCCGGCCCGTCACCCTCGCGCTGCGACTCTTCGCCAACATGTTCGCCGGCCACCTGCTGCTGATCCTGTTCGCGCTCGGAGGTGAGTACCTCATCGTCGAGATGGGTGCCGCCTACGCCCCGGTCGGCATCCTCGCGTGGGTGCTGTTCGTGGCCGTTGCCTTCCTGGAGATCCTGATCCAGTTCCTCCAGGCGTATGTGTTCGTCCTGCTCAACGCCATGTACATCTCAGGTGCTCTCGCTGACGAGCACTGAGCTGACGTAAGAACCAACCGAAAGGAAGAATGCCGTGGAAGGCACTCTGAACGGCTCGCTCAACATGATCGGCTACGGCCTGGCGGCCATCGGCCCCGGTATCGGTATCGGTCTGATCTTCGCGGCCTACATCAACGGCGTCGCCCGCCAGCCCGAGGCCCAGTCGCGCCTGCAGTCGATCGCGATCCTCGGATTCGCGCTCGCCGAGGCCCTGGCCATCATCGGTATCGCCCTCGCGTTCGTCCTCAGCTGACCTCGTCGACCCTGACGTAGGCCACCGACCGAACACGAAGGATCTGCCATGCAGACACAGAACCCCACGCACGTGGTGAGGGCCGCCGAGGGAGAGCTCAACCCGCTCGTCCCTCACCTCGCCGAGATCGGGCTGTCGCTCGTCGTCTTCGGGATCCTCTTCTTCCTGGTGAAGAAGTTCGTGGTCCCGGCGTTCGAAGCGACCTATGCCGAGCGCACCACCGCGATCGAGGGTGGGCTCGCGGCTGCCGAGACCAAGCAGGCCGAGGCCGACGCCAAGCTCGCCGAGCTCGAGAAGCAGCTCGGCGACGCTCGGCACGAGGCCGCGCGCATCCGCGAGGAGGCGCGTGAGCAGGGTGCCCAGATCCTGGCGGAGATGCGGGAGCAGGCCCAGGCCGAGTCCACCCGCATCGTCGACCACGGCAAGGCGCAGATCGAGGCGGAGCGCCAGCAGGCGGTCACCTCGCTCCGTGCCGAGGTGGGCGCGCTCGCGACCGGCCTGGCCGGTCGCATCGTGGGTGAGAGCCTGGAGGACGACGAGCGCTCCGCGCGCGTGGTCGACCGGTTCCTCGCCGACCTGGAGGCCATCGAGACGACCGGAGCCGGCACCACCGGCAACGGGGCGGTCTGATGTCCATGCGTGGCGCTTCTGCCGAGGCCGTGGCCGGTCTGCACGACCGGCTCGGCCAGGTGGCGACCCCGAGCACCGCTCTGGGTCAGGACCTCTTCGGGGTCGCGGGCGTCCTCCGGTCGGAGCCCGCCCTGCGGCGCCTGGCCACGGACGTCTCCACGGACTCCGCGGCCAAGTCCGGCCTGGTGCGCTCCATCTTCGAGGGCAAGATCGACGGGGTCGCGCTCGACCTCGTCGCCGATGCCGTCGCGCGTCGCTGGACCGCGACGCGTGACCTCGCGGACGCACTCGAGCAGCTCGGGGTGGTGACGGTCGTCCGATCGGCCGGCAGCACGCCGGCCGAGGGCAGCCGTCTCTCCGACGAGCTGTTCGGGATCGGTCAGACGATCAACGACAACCCGGAGCTGCGCAGCGCCCTGGGTGACCCCGCTCGCTCGGGCGACGACAAGCGGGCGCTGCTGCGCTCGCTGCTCGAGGGCAAGGTGCTCCCCGAGTCGCTGGTCCTCGCGGAGCAGGCGCTCTCGGGTGCCTACCGCACGGTGGGTCTCGCGATCGCCGACTACCAGAAGATCGCGGCCTCGGTCCACGAGGAGAGCGTCGCCCGGGTGCGTGTCGCCCAGGAGCTCTCCACCGCTGACCGCGACCGTCTCCAGCGAGCGCTCACGCGCCAGTACGGCCGCGAGGTCCACCTCGACGTGCTGGTCGACCCGTCCCTCCTCGGAGGCATGCGGATCGAGATCGGCGACGACGTCATCGACGGCACGGTCGTGGCGCGCATCGACGAAGCACGACGGAAGCTGGCCGGCTGATCGCCGGCTCCCCGCCCCACCACACGATTTTCACCAGAGTCCAAGAGAGTAGGCAGACATGACGGAGCTTTCGATCCGTCCGGACGAGATCCGGGACGCGCTGCAGAAGTTCGTTTCCGACTACAAGCCGGAGGCCGCCGGCAAGGAAGAGGTCGGCACCGTGGCCGAGGCCGGCGACGGCATCGCGCGGATCAGCGGTCTGCCCTCGGCCATGGCCAACGAGCTCCTCGAGTTCGAGGACGGCACGCTGGGCCTGGCCCTCAACCTCGACACCCGCGAGATCGGCGCCGTCGTCCTCGGTGACTTCGACAAGATCGAGGAGGGTCAGACCGTGCGCCGCACGGGCGAGGTCCTCTCGGTCCCCGTCGGCGAGGGCTACCTCGGTCGCGTGGTCGACCCGCTCGGCAACCCGATCGACGGCCTGGGCGACATCGAGACCGACGGCCGTCGTGCGCTCGAGCTCCAGGCCCCCTCCGTCATGGAGCGCAAGTCGGTGCACGAGCCGCTCGCCACGGGCATCAAGGCGATCGACGCCCTGACCCCGATCGGCCGCGGCCAGCGCCAGCTGATCATCGGTGACCGCGCGACCGGCAAGACCACGGTCGCCATCGACACGATCATCAACCAGAAGCAGTACTGGGACTCCGGTGACCCGACGAAGCAGGTGCGCTGCATCTACGTCGCCATCGGCCAGAAGGGCTCGACCATCGCCTCCGTGCGTGGCGCCCTCGAGGAGGCCGGCGCGCTGGAGTACACCACCATCGTCGCCGCCCCCGCGTCCGACAGTGCCGGCTTCAAGTACCTCGCCCCCTACACCGGCTCGGCCATCGGCCAGCACTGGATGTACGACGGCAAGCACGTCCTCATCGTGTTCGACGACCTGACCAAGCAGGCCGAGGCCTACCGCGCCGTGTCGCTGCTGCTGCGTCGCCCGCCGGGCCGCGAGGCCTACCCCGGCGACGTGTTCTACCTCCACAGCCGGCTGCTCGAGCGGTGCGCGAAGCTCTCCGACGACCTCGGTTCCGGCTCGATGACGGGCCTGCCCATCGTCGAGACCAAGGCCAACGACGTCTCGGCGTTCATCCCGACCAACGTCATCTCGATCACCGACGGCCAGATCTTCTTGCAGTCGGACCTCTTCGCCGCCAACCAGCGCCCGGCCATCGACGTCGGTGTCTCGGTGTCGCGTGTGGGTGGTGCCGCCATGACGAAGGCGATGAAGAAGGTCACCGGCTCGCTGAAGGTCGACCTGGCGCAGTTCCGCGCCATGGAGGCTTTCGCCATGTTCGCCTCCGACCTCGACGCGGCCTCGCGTCAGCAGCTCGATCGCGGCTCGCGCCTGATGGCGCTGCTCAAGCAGCCGGCCTACTCGCCCTACCCCCTCGCCGAGATGACCGTCTCGCTGTGGCTGGGCACCAGTGGCCGTCTCGACCGCGTCCCGGTCGAGGACGTGCTCCGTTTCGAGCGCGAGTTCCTCGACTACCTGCGTCGCTCGCACGACGGCATCCTGGCCGCCATCCGCGAGTCGATGAAGTTCGAGGACGAGACCGAGTCCTCGCTCTCCGACGCCTACGACTCCTTCCTCAACGAGTTCGAGACCTCCGAAGGTGGCTCGATCAAGGTCGGCCACGAGGCCCCGGCCGAGGCGCTGGAGGACGAGGACCAGGAGCAGATCGTCAAGCAGAAGCGAGGCTGACCCATGGCCCTCTCGCTGCGTGAGTACCGCGCGCGGATCAAGTCGACGGAGTCGATGAAGAAGATCACGCGCGCCATGGAGCTCATCGCTGCGTCCCGCATCATCAAGGCGCAGCAACGAGCACAGGCGGCAGCGCCCTACGCTCGTGAGCTGACGCGTGCGGTGTCGGCCGTCGCGACGTTCTCCAACGTCGACCACCCGTTGACGCGCGAGGAGGACAACCCCGTGCGGGCTGCCGTCCTCATCGTGACCAGCGACCGTGGTCTCGCCGGGGCCTACTCCTCGAGCGTGCTCAAGGAGGCCGAGCGCCTCGCCGAGAAGCTGCGCGGCGAGGGCAAGGAGATCGACTGGTACATCTGCGGTCGCAAGGGCGAGGCCTACTTCAGGTTCCGCCAGCGTCCCGTGGTCCAGTCGTGGACCGGCTTCTCCGACCAGCCCTCCTACGAGGTCGCGGCGGAGGTCGGGCGTGCCCTGATCGAGTCGTTCCTCAAGGAGCAGGGCGAGGAGGGTGACGTGGACGAGGTCCACGTCGTCTACACCCGCTTCCGCTCGATGCTCACGCAGGAGCCCACCGCGGTGCGGCTGCTGCCGCTCGAGGTCGTGGAGGGTGAGGAGGCACCTGAGAAGCACGAGGTGCTCCCGCTCTACGAGTTCGAGCCCTCGGCCGAGGCCGTCCTCGACGGCCTGCTCCCGCAGTACGTCCAGAGTCGGATCTTCTTCTCCCTGCTGCAGGCGGCGGCCTCCGAGCTCGCCGCCCGCCAGAAGGCGATGAAGTCCGCCACAGACAACGCCGACGAGCTCATCAAGAAGTACACCCGTATCGCCAACCAGGCCCGCCAGGCCGGCATCACCCAGGAAATCAGCGAGATCGTCGGTGGCGTCAACGCGCTGGCCGACGCCAACTCCGGGAACGAGTGAGAGACATGACTGCACTGATCGAAGAGACCCAGAAGGGTTCGGGCTCCGCGAGCACCGGCCGCGTCGCCCGGGTGACCGGCCCCGTCGTCGACGTCGAGTTCCCCTCGGACTCGATGCCCGAGATGTACAACAAGCTGGAGGTCGACCTCGACCTCAACGGTGAGACCAAGACGCTGATCCTCGAGGTCGCGCTGCACATCGGCGACGGCATGGTCCGTGCCATCTCGATGCAGTCGACCGACGGGCTCGTGCGCGGCGCGACGGTGACCGACACCGGCGGTCCGATCACCGTCCCCGTGGGCGACATCACCAAGGGCCACGTGTTCAACGCGACCGGTGACGTGCTCAACCTCGAGGAGGGTGAGGTCTACGAGGTCAAGGAGCGGTGGGGCATCCACCGCAAGGCTCCGGCCTTCGACCAGCTCGAGTCGAAGACCACGATGTTCGAGACCGGCATCAAGGTCATCGACCTGCTGACGCCCTACGTCAACGGCGGGAAGATCGGCCTGTTCGGTGGCGCCGGGGTCGGCAAGACCGTGCTGATCCAGGAGATGATCGCCCGCGTCGCCAAGGACCACGGTGGTGTGTCGGTGTTCGCCGGTGTCGGCGAGCGCACCCGCGAGGGCAACGACCTCATCGAGGAGATGACCGACGCCGGCGTCATCGGCCAGACGGCCCTCGTCTTCGGTCAGATGGACGAGCCGCCGGGCACGCGTCTGCGCGTGGCCCTCTCGGCCCTGACGATGGCGGAGTACTTCCGCGACGTGCAGAACCAGGACGTGCTGCTCTTCATCGACAACATCTTCCGGTTCACCCAGGCCGGCTCCGAGGTCTCGACCCTGCTGGGTCGCATGCCCTCCGCCGTGGGCTACCAGCCCAACCTGGCGGACGAGATGGGTCAGCTCCAGGAGCGGATCACCTCGACGCGAGGCAACTCGATCACCTCGCTGCAAGCGATCTACGTCCCCGCCGACGACTACACCGACCCTGCGCCGGCCACGACGTTCGCCCACCTCGACGCGACCACCGAGCTCTCGCGAGAGATCGCCTCGCTCGGCATCTACCCCGCGGTGGACCCGCTGACGTCGACCTCGCGGATCCTCGACGCCCAGTACATCGGGCAGGAGCACTACGACTGCGCCATCCGGATCAAGCAGATCCTGCAGCGCAACAAGGAGCTCCAGGACATCATCGCCATCCTCGGTGTCGACGAGCTGTCCGAAGAGGACAAGATCATCGTCTCGCGTGCGCGTCGCATCCAGCGCTTCCTGTCGCAGAACACCTACGTCGCCAAGCAGTTCACCGGCCTCGAGGGCTCGACGGTGCCCGTCAAGGACACCATCGAGGCGTTCAACAAGATCGCCGACGGTGACTACGACCACGTGGCCGAGCAGGCCTTCTTCATGTGCGGCGGTCTCGACGACGTCGAGGCGAAGTGGGCCGAGATCCAGAAGAACCTCTGATGAGTGACCTGCAGGTAGAGCTCGTCGCCGCCGACCGGACCGTGTGGTCCGGCTCGGCGACGATGGTCATCGCCCGCACGGTCGAGGGTGACGTGGGTGTCCTGCGCGGGCACGCCCCGATGCTCTCGCTGCTCACCGAGGCCACCGTGGAGATCACCGAGGTCGACGGCCCCGTCGTCGTCGCGGCGGTCGACGCGGGCTTCCTGTCCGTGGCAGGCGACCGGGTCTCGATCCTGTCCGAGTACGCCGTGCTCGCCCAGGACATCGAGATCGACGAGGCTAGGGCCGAGCTCGACGCGGCCCACGGTCTGCCCACCAGCGACGAGCGCGAGCTGCGCATCCGTCGCGCCGAGGCCCGCATCCGCGCGGCCGAGAAGGTGTCCTGACGCAAGGACCCTCGCAGCACCGATCACCGGCACCTCTCGTCACCCCCGGCCCACCTGTGGGTCGGGGGTGACGTGTTCGTTAGGCTGAGCCGACCATCGGGCGCGACCGAGGGAGGGAGTGACCGGATGCCGTGGTGGCAGTGGCTGATCGACATCGCCGGCGTCCTCCTCCTGCTCGTCCTCAGCTATGGGCTCGCCCTGGTCATCAGGCGTCGAGCCCTCTCGCGTCACGGCGGCACTTTTGAGCTCAGCTATCGCGTGCGCTCCGACCGGGCCGGTCGGGGGTGGGTCCTGGGTCTGGGCCGCTACTCCGGACAGTCGCTCGAGTGGTTCCGCGTCTTCTCCGTGGCACCGGGTCCCCGTCAGATATGGGCGCGCGACGCGCTCAGCTATGACGGACGGCGCGAGGCCCTCGGGGCCGAGCAGATGTCGCTCTACCCCGACCACGTCGTCATCCACTGCCAGACCGCGTCGGGCGAGATCGAGCTCGCGATGAGCGAGGCCTCGTTGACCGGCTTCCAGTCCTGGCTCGAGGCTCGACCGCCCGGCACCGACTGGTCGCGATGACCCCCACGCTGCCGTCCTCCAAGCGATCGGTCGCGGCGGTCTTCGCGCTCAACGGCGTGCTGATGGCGTCGTTGATCTCACGGATCCCCTCGTTGCGCGAGCGCCTCGACCTCGACAACGGTGCCCTGGGGCTGCTGCTCCTCGCGATCGCGGCCGGCTCCGTGCTGGCGCTGCCGACGGCCGGTCGGCTCATCGCCCGCACCAGCGCCGCCGATGTCGTGCGTGCCGGGGCCGTCGTCTGCGCGGCCGGCCTGATCACCTGCGCGCTCGGTGCCTTCGCCGGGGGATCGGTGGCCGTCGCGGCCGTCGGGCTGTTCCTCTTCGGTGTCGGCAGCGGCCTGTGGGACGTCGCGATGAACGTCGAGGGTGCCGAGGTCGAGCGCCTGCTCGGGCGCACGATCATGCCGCGCTTCCACGCCGGCTGGTCCTTCGGCAACATCGGCGGTGCCGGTGTCGGGGTGGCGATGGCCGCCACCGGCGCCCCCGTCGTGGCCCACCTCACCGCGGTCTCCGTGCTGGCACTGGTGACCGTCCTGGTGGTGGTGCGCGACTTCCTCCCGGTGAGGCCCGAGGAGCACCACGAGGAGGGTCCGCCTCGCTCGGCCTGGACCGAGCCCCGGACGCTGGCCATCGGGCTGATGGTCCTGACCTTTGCGATCGCGGAGGGGTCGGCCAACGACTGGCTCTCGCTCGCGCTGATCGACGGCTACGACGCCCGCCACTGGGTCGGGGTCGGCGGCTACGCCGTGTTCGTCACCGCGATGAGCCTGGGGCGGCTCTTCGGACCGATCGCCCTGGACCGCCTCGGTCGTCGCGTGGTCCTGTGGATCTCGGCTGCCGCGGTCGCCTCGGGCACGTTGTTGACCGTGCTGGGGGAGCGGACTCCGCTGGTCGTGCTCGGCATCCTGGTCTGGGGTCTCGGGGCCGCACTCGGGTTCCCCGTCGGCATGAGTGCCGCAGCCGACGACCCGCGGCGCTCAGCGGCCCGGGTGAGCGTGGTGTCGACCGTCGGCTATGCGGCCTTCCTCACCGGACCGCCCCTGCTGGGCGCGCTCGGTGACCGGGTCGGGACCCTGGACGCGCTGCTGGTCGTCACGGTCCTGATGGTGCCCGCGGCCGTGGCCGTGCTGGCGGCGGCACCGGCTCCCGGCAGGGTGGACGTGCCGACGCGCTGAGCAGGTCGCTCGGCTCAGCCCCGGCCGAGCGCGTCCTGCACGCTCAGGACCAGCTCGGCGACGACCTGCACGTAGACGTCCGTCCGGTCCTGGTCGGCGAAGCCGGCGATGGGCACCGACAGGACGACGTGATCGACCTGGTCCTCGGACGGCCAGGGGGTGAGCTCCAGCTCCTCGCAGTCACGCACCTTGAGGTGCAGACCCACCTCGGCGATGCTCGTCCGGCGCCGATGGAACTCGGGGTCGGCCTCGAGGCGCAGGACCGCCTCCGTCCACGCCGGGTCGAGCGTCACGGAGTGGCCGTGCCGAGGGTCGTCGCCTGCCCAGTCCAGGACAGGGTCGAACGTCGATTCGATGTCGACCGGGAGGTCGAGGGTCTTCCACTCGAGGGTGATCCCGATCCGCGTCCCGGGAAGCGGAGAGTCCACCTCGTGCGGCATGCCGACGACGAGGAGGTTCTCGGCCTCGGCCCACGCCCACGCGTCCGGGACCAGGGGCGCGCCGGAGGCGAGCACGCGGTCGTGCTCGGCCCGCCCGGCGGCGATGACAGCCGCGGCGATCCACTCGGCGGTGTCGCCCCGGTGGGACGCCGGGACCTGGCAGCGCTCGAGGAGCCGCTCGACGTGCTCCTCGACCAGGTCCTGGAAAGCCTCGCCCTCGCCGTGGTCGTGCAGCACCCGGTCCAGGGCCGGGGTCGTGGTGTCGTCGGCGACGCCCCCCAGGGTCTCGACCAGCTCCCAGAAGCGATCCGGGGACATCCTCAGCGCTCGCCGCCCGGGACCCACAGCACGTCCCCGGCCTCACGGTTGGCGTGGCGGGCGAGGATGAAGAGCAGGTCGGAGAGCCGGTTGAGGTAGGTGATCGCCACCGCGCTCATCGTCTCCCCGTGCTGCTCGTAGGCCGCCCAGGCGGCCCGCTCGGCCCGTCGTACGACGGTGCGCGCGACGTGGAGGTGCGCGCCGCCGGGCGTGCCACCGTTGAGGATGAACGAGCGCAGGTTGGGCAGCGCCTCGTTGTAGTGGTCGCACCAGGCCTCGAGCCGGTCGACGTAGGCCTGCTCGATGCGCAGCGGCGGGAACTCCGGGTCGGGGACGACGGGGGTGCAGAAGTCGGCTCCCACGTCGAAGAGGTCGTTCTGCACGTGGGTGAGGACCTTGACCACGTCGTCGTCGAGCCCGCCGGTGGCGATGGCTACCCCGAGGTGCGCGTTGGCCTCGTCGACGTCGGCGTAGGCGTGCAGCCGCAGGTCGTTCTTGGTGGTGAGGCTCATGTCGCCCAGCCGCGTCTCGCCGGCGTCGCCGGTGCGGGTGTAGATCCTGGTGAGGTTGACCATGGGTGCGAGGGTAGCCAGCATGCGCCAACCTCGTGTCCTCGGCCTGCTGGTCGCCGTCCCGGCGCTCTCCCTGGCGGTGGCCGGGCTGTTCCACCCGCACAGCCTCGACGCCGACACCGCCCAACGGTGGTTCGGCCTGCACGTGGCCGGGCTGCTGGTCTTCCCGCTCGTGGGGGTGGCACTGGCCGCGCTGGTCCGCGGGCGTCGCGACCCGGTGGCCTGGGTGGTGCGGGTGGCGGCCTACGTCTATGCCACCTTCTACACCGCGCTCGACGTGGTCAGCGGGATGGCCGCGGGCTACGTCACCCGTGAGCTCGGGCCCGGCGTGCCGCGCCCCGACGAGGTGCGGCTGCTCTTCCGCATCGGCACGCCCATCGGGGAGGTGGGGTCGTGGGCGCTGCTGGTGTGCGTCGTGGTGCTCACGGTCGACCTGCTGGCGCGGCACCGGGTGGCCGCCCTCCCGGCCCTGCTGCTCGTCCCGGGAGCCTGGCTGGTGCACACCGACCACATCTTCTCGCCCCTCGGCGTGGCCGGGATGGCCCTGATCGGGGTGGGCTGCGGAGCCCTGGTTGCGACGCGCCCGGAATTGGTTGCGGTCGTGGTGCAACCTTCTGCGTATGACGAGCGTCATAGTGGGTAAGCAGCAAGAGATGGCTTCACTCGGGAGGACGGCAGATCATGGACATCACGACCAACGGCCCGGCACTCATGTTGAGCGGTGACTTCGACGTGCGCAGCACGTGGGAGGTCCGCAACGCGATCTACGCCCACCTGCGCGACCACGACTGCGACGTCGTCGTCGACCTGACCGACGTCTCCACGGTCGACCACACGGCCCTCAAGGTGCTGGCGATGGCGACCCGCAACGCCACCCGCGAGGGTCACCACCTCACGCTGCGCGGCTGCGGTCCGGCCGTGCGCCGGATGCTGCACATCTCGCGGCTGATCCGTGTCGTCGAGATCGAGCGGGAGCGCGTCCCCGCCTGACCGGGCCCACGTCGAGCGGCGCAGCGCGGCGGGCCATGTCGGATAAGCCACACCGAGACCCGTTACTTCTGGGTAGCCGACGTCCTACCCTCAGGGCATGACCGAGAAGGATCGCCCCTGGGTGATGCGCACGTACGCCGGCCACTCGACCGCTGTCGCGTCCAACGCGCTCTACCGCACCAACCTCGCCAAGGGGCAGACCGGTCTCTCGGTCGCCTTCGACCTGCCGACCCAGACCGGCTACGACCCCGACTCCCCGCTCGCGCGTGGCGAGGTCGGCAAGGTCGGCGTCCCGGTGCCGCACCTCGGGGAGATGCGCAAGCTCTTCGAGGACATCCCGCTCACCGAGATGAACACCTCGATGACGATCAACGCCACCGCCATGTGGCTGCTCGCGATGTACCAGGTCGCGGCCGAGGAGCAGAACCCCGACCTCACGCCCGAGGAGGTCGCGGGCAAGCTCGCCGGCACGACGCAGAACGACATCATCAAGGAGTACCTCTCGCGCGGGACCTACGTCTTCCCGCCGGAGCACTCGCTGCGCCTGATCGGCGACATGATCTCCTACACCGTCCACCAGATCCCCAAGTGGAACCCGATCAACATCTGCAGCTACCACCTGCAGGAGGCCGGCGCGACGCCGACGCAGGAGCTGGCCTACGCGCTGTGCACCGCGATCGCCGTCCTCGACCAGGTCAGGGCCTCGGGACAGGTCTCCGAGGACGACTTCGAGAAGGTCGTGGGCCGCATCTCCTTCTTCGTCAACGCCGGGGTCCGCTTCATCGAGGAGACGTGCAAGATGCGCGCCTTCGTCGAGCTGTGGGACGAGATCACCCGCGAGCGCTACGGCGTCCAGGACCCCAAGATGCGCCGTTTCCGCTATGGCGTGCAGGTCAACTCGCTCGGCCTGACCGAGGCGCAGCCGGAGAACAACGTGCAGCGCATCGTCCTGGAGATGCTCGGTGTCACGCTGTCCAAGAACGCCAGGGCGCGCGCCGTGCAGCTGCCCGCGTGGAACGAGGCGCTCGGCCTGCCGCGCCCCTGGGACCAGCAGTGGTCGCTGCGGCTGCAGCAGGTGCTGGCCTTCGAGTCCGACCTGCTGGAGTACGACGACATCTTCGAGGGCTCGGTCGTGATCGAGGCCAAGGTGCGCGAGCTGGTCGACGGCGCTCGCGCCGAGATCGACCGGGTGCAGGCGATGGGCGGTGCGATCGCGGCCGTCGAGTCCGGCTACATGAAGCAGGAGCTCGTCTCCGCGCACGCGGCCCGTCGTGGCCGCATCGAGAACGGCGACGAGAAGATCGTCGGCGTCAACATCTACGAGACCACCGAGCCGTCGCCGCTGACGGCCGACCTGGACGGCGCCATCATGGCCGCCGACCCGCAGGCCGAGCAGTCGGCGCTGACCTCGGTCGAGGAGTGGAAGGCCGCTCGCGACGAGTCCGCGGTCACCGCGGCGCTCGCGGCGCTCGCGGCCGCAGCCAAGACCACCGAGAACCTGATGGCCGCGACGCTGGTCGCCGCCCGCGCGGGTGCCACCACGGGGGAGTGGGCCGGCACGCTGCGCGAGGTCTTCGGTGAGTTCCGCGCGCCGACCGGCGTGAGCGGCGCGGTCGGTGTCGCCGAGGCAGGCGCCGAGCTGACCGCCGTACGCGAGAAGGTGCGCAGCACGGGCGAGGAGCTCGGTGGACGCCTGCGCCTGCTCGTGGGCAAGCCCGGCCTCGACGGTCACTCCAACGGGGCCGAGCAGGTCGCGGTGCGAGCCCGCGACGCCGGCTTCGAGGTGATCTACCAGGGCATCCGCCTCACGCCCGAGCAGATCGTGTCGGCCGCCGTGGCCGAGGACGTCCACTGCGTCGGCCTCTCGATCCTGTCGGGCTCGCACATGGAGCTCGTCCCAGCCGTCCTCGACGGTCTCCGCGAGGCGGGGCTGGCCGACGTGCCGGTCATCGTCGGCGGGATCATCCCCGACTCCGACGGGCGTCGGCTCAAGGAGCTGGGCGTCGCCGCGGTCTACACCCCCAAGGACTTCGGCCTCACCGAGATCATGGGCGGGATCGTCGACGTGATCCGGCGCGCCAACGACCTGGCCTGAGGCCCCTGGGACCTGCATCACTTTAGGTTAGGCATGCCTAAGGGGCCTGCTATGCTGCGGTCATGGGAAAGTCCAAGGGTGCGATGCGCAAGCTCCCCAAGACGGAGTGCTGCGTCTCCAAGTCGAAGTGCGGCCGTTGCCCGCTCCGGATGCTCAAGGAGGGCACGCTGCCCGACGGATACACCGTCAAGAAGCGCAAGCTCGTCCGTGTGGACGGCAAGAAGCTGACCAAGAAGAAGCTCGCCAAGGCCGCCTGACCCGGTCCCGCGACGACAACCAGGAGACCCCCCGGTGCCCGCACCCCGTTTTGCCGACCAGCTCAACACCCAGATCGGCAACGAGCTCGCCGCCCACAGCCAGTACCTCGCCTGCGCCGTCTACTACGACGCGCTGACGATGCCCCAGATGGCCGCGTTCTTCTACGGCCAGGCGCTCGAGGAGCGCGAGCACGCCATGATGATGGTGCAGTACCTCCTCGACACCGACGCCGACGTGGTCGTCCCGGGAGTCGAGGCCCCGGTCAACGGCTTCGACGACGTCGTCGCCCCGGTCGCCCTCGCGCTGGCCCAGGAGAAGCGGGTCACCGAGCAGATCAACGGTCTGCTGCGCATCGCGCGTGAGGAGAGCGACTTCGCCTCCGAGCAGTTCATGCAGTGGTTCATCAAGGAGCAGGTCGAGGAGGTCGCCACGATGAGCGACCTGCTGGCTGTCGTGACCCGCAACCGCGAGGACGTCGAGGACATCGAGGAGTACGTCGCGCGCGAGCAGAGCGCCGAGGGTGCCGACCCGACCGCGCCCCGCGTGGCCGGGGCCTGACCTCGTCCGGTCCCGTCCTGCCGCCTCAGCCCGGCGGCCGCGAGGTCGCCGTCGAGTTGGGGCAGAACGCCTCGCGGGGGGACCCGGTGTGGATCTCCTCGGGCAACGTGACCTCGACGACGTCCTCGAAGAGCCCGGCCTGACGGGTGCGCACCGCGATGGTGGTGACGAACGACCCGGCCCGCGACGACAGGGTCTCGCACCCGCCCATCGTCAGCGACAGCGTGACCTCCCCTGACTCACCCGCGCCGATCGAACGACGCGTCAGACCGGCCAGCCCGAAGAGGCGGGGATCGGCCTGCTCCGCGTCGAGCCCCAGGACCGTCACCGGGAAGCGCGAGTCGTTGTCGAGGAGGAAGGTGTAGCGCAGCGTCCCCCCGTCTGCGTAGCGGACCTGTCGGACCGTGCGATCGGCGACCTGGAAGACCGCGCTGGCCTCGGTCCCGGTCACCGAGACCGGCCCACCTGCTCCGAGCACCGGGGTGCTGCGGGCCAGCGCCACGGTCGCGCCGCCGGCCAGGAGGGCGAGGACGGCGACGCCGACCAGCGCACTACGCAGCGCGCGCACGACGACGACGTCCCAGTCCCAGCAGGAGGAGCAGGCCTCCCGCGGCGGCGAGCAGAGGAGCACCACCGGCGCTCGCGTCGACGGCCCGCGACGCGGCGGGCGCGGCGGCGGTGACCTCGCTCGTCGTACGGGCGGAGGGGCGCGACGGGCTGTCGAACCACTCGCAGCCCGGCGGGTGACGCAGGATCGGGTCGGCCCGGTCGTACTCGCTGCAGGTCAGGAAGCCGGCGTCCTTGACGGCCATGCCGGGCAGGAACAGCGAGCCACCGGCCGCGCAGCTGGCGGGCGGCAGGACGAAGTTGTCGTCCTGGCTCCCGTCGGCGTAGACGTTCCTCTCCCAGCAGTTGCCGACGCCCTGGTCGTCCCACCAGTGGTCCATGCCGTTCTCGAGGAGCCTGCCGTCGGGCGTCGAGCCCATGCGGTTGGCGAAGGTGTGGTTGTCGTTGGAGGTGTCGTAGAGCTTGCTCGGGTCCATCTCGTCGCGCAGCGGGGCAGGCACCCAGAACTGCATCGTGCCGACCCGCCAGTTGTCGTAGATCCAGTTGTGGTCGGTCGAGTTGGAGTTGCCGCCGGCGATCAGCACACCCGTGCCGACCGGGGTGGGCACGACGGGGCACACGGCGCCCTGGAGGTAGCCGCGCTCGGGCATCGGCCGGTCGCAGACGCCCTGGTCGACGTAGTCGGTGTACCAGTTGGTGTTGTTGCGGAAGATCTCGTTGTTGTTCCAGCGGGCGTGGTCCTGCGGCAGGCCGGGGTGACCGGGGAAGAGCGAGTCCGTGGCGATACCCGTGGCGTTGTCGTAGAACTTGTTGTGGTGCGCCCACACCGAGTTGCCGGCGGTGCCGGAGTAGCCGAGCGTGTTGTGGTGGCTGCGGTTGTTGCGGATCTCGATGGCGTAGCGCGTGACCTCGAAGTTCGGGTTGTCGGCGTTGAGGTCGGAGGCGGAGCCGGGGTAGATGCCGGAGTCGCCGTTGTAGTAGGCGTCGGAGCGCTGGATCAGGCCGTGGTCGCTGGCGAAGGCGAGGATGCCGTACTCGTCGTTGCCCCGGGTGCGCAGCCGATCCAGCACGAACCCGTCGGTCTCGAGGACGTAGATGGCGTTGAACTCCGCCTGTTGCAGCGTCATGTTGGTGACGTAGGCACCGCCCGCTCGGTCGAGACGGATGGCGTTGAGCTTCTGGAAGTCGTTGTCGATGACCACGTCGGACATGCGTCGACCCGTGCCGACGATCTGGGTGCCGCAGAACTCGCTGTCGCAGGCGATCGAGCCGTTGCCGGGGGTCTGGTCCCCGAAGACCGAGATCAGGTTGAGGTTGGCGAAGCAACGCCGTTGGTCGGCGTAGGAGAGCGCGATCGGGTCGCTCTCGTCGGCGGCCGCGGCCTGGCCGTCGGGTGCCGGCGTGCCGGGGGAGGAGATGGAGCCGATGTACTCGGAGCTGAGCAGGGGCCGGTCCGACTGCGTGCCGAGGTGGGAGCAGTAGTCGCTGCGCGCCCGCTGGCCCCACTTGCGCTCCTCGTAGACGCCGGGGAGGACGTAGACGGAGGTGCGTTGCCGCGTGATCGAGCGGACGGCGTCCTGGATGGAGGAGAAGCGGCACTGGGGCAGCAGCCGCAGGTTGCGCTGCTTGGCCGCACCGGCGGGCATGGCCCGGATGCGGCGGGCGCTCTCGGCCCCCTTGCACACGACGCGCTTGCGCGGGTTGTCGTAGCCCAGGAACGCCGGGCGGGCGCCGTTGCCCTTCGGGAAGACGGCCGGCCGCTCCTCGTGGGCGCCGGCGGTGCCGGCGTCGAGGGTGAGGGCGGTGCCGACCAGGGCGGGGACGACCAGGAGGGTCAGGAGGAGTCGCACGATCCGGGACATGGGGGACCTTTCGTCGTGGCCCCAACGACGGGGGTGTGACCTGGGTTACGCCGACCTCCCCGCCGATGGGGGAGACTCGGGCCATGAGCCGCGTGATCGTCGTGGGGGCCGGGGTGGTCGGCCTGTCGTGCGCCGTGCGCCTGCTCGAGGCCGGGCACCGCGTCGACGTCGTGGCGCGCGACCTGCCCCGGGAGACGACCTCGGCGGTCGCCGCAGCGATCTGGTACCCCTACCGCGCCCTGCCGCAGGACCGCGTCACCGCCTGGTCCGCCACGACGTACGACGAGCTGGCGGCCTTGGCGGTCGACGCACCGGAGTCAGGGGTGCGGATGGTCCCGGGCACCGAGGTGGTCCCGGCCGCGACCCCCGACCCGTGGTGGACCTCGGCGGTGCCCACGCTGTCGCGCGTGGAGCGGGGCTGGAGCTTCGTGGCACCGGTCGTGGAGATGCCGGTCTACCTCGGGTGGCTCGCGGGCCGGGTCGAGGCGCTGGGTGGCACGCTGACGCGGCTCAACCTGCGGGTCCTGCCCGACGGGGGAGACCTGGTGGTCAACTGCTCCGGGATCGGGTCGCGGCTGCTGGCGGCCGACCACGGGGTGACCCCCGTGCGCGGTCAGGTGCTCTACGTCGACCAGATGGGCCTGGACCGGTGGTGGCTCGACGGCGCAGGGCCGACCTACGTGGTGCCCCGCGAGCACGACATCGTCGTCGGCGGCACCGCCGAGGAGGGTGACTGGAGCCGCACCCCGTCGGCGCAGACGGCTGCCGCCATCCTGGAGCGGGCGAGCGACCTCGTGCCCGAGCTGGCGCTCGCCCGGGTGCGCGGGCACAAGGTCGGGCTGCGGCCCGCCCGGCCCGTCGTGCGGCTGGAGCGCGAGGGGCGGGTCGTCCACTGCTACGGCCACGGTGGCTCCGGGGTGACGCTCAGCTGGGGCTGCGCCGCCGAGGTGGCCGCCCTCGCCTCCTGAGGGTGTTGCGAGGACGGGCCCGGTCGACCGGCAGTAGTCTCAGGACGTGCAGGAGACCCGACTGGATGCTGCGCTGCTCGGGAGGTTGCTGGACGCGGCACCCGACGCCACGGTCGTGGTCGACGAGAGCGCGACGATCGTCCTGGTCAACGCCCAGGTCACCAACGTCCTCGGCTGGTCGGAGGACGAGCTGATCGGGCAGCAGGTCGAGGTCCTCGTGCCCGACCGCCTCCGCCACGACCACCAGCATCGGCGCACGGGATTCCTGGCCGCGCCGGAGGTGCGGCCCATGGGCGTCGGCAGGGAGCTCTTCGCCCGTCACAAGGACGGCCGTGAGCTGCCGGTCGAGATCTCGCTCTCACCGCTGATGACCGACGCCGGCGTGCTGGTGTCGGCCTCGGTCCGTGACATCTCCCCCCGGCTGCGCAGCCAGGAGGAGAGCAACCGGATGCGCGAGGACATCATCGCGACCGTGTCCCACGAGCTGCGCACCCCGCTGACCTCGATCATCGGCTATGCCGAGCTGCTCGAGGACCTGGAGGAGGACCAGCTCGGGCCGCGGGCGCGCCAGATCGTGTCGGTGATCCAGCGCAACGCGGCGCGCGAGCTGCGCCTGGTCGACGACCTGCTCACCCTCGCCTTCCTCGACGACGAGCGGCACCAGCTCACCCTGACCCCGGTCGACCTCGTCGAGGTGGCGCGCCGCGTGCTGGTCGACCGCGGGCCCCTGGCCGCCGGGGCCCAGCTGGAGGTGCGCTTCGAGGCCGAGCAGGTCCTGCCGGTGCAGGGCGACTTCCTGCGGCTGGTGCAGGTCACCGAGAACCTCCTCGGCAACGCGTTGAAGTTCTCCGAGCCCGGCGGCACCGTCACGCTGCGCGTCGGTGACGCGGGCGCGATGGCGCTGCTCGAGGTCACCGACACCGGCCGTGGCATCTCGCCCGAGGAGATGCCGCACCTCTTCAAGCGGCTCTACCGCGGGCCGGACGCGGTCGTCGCGCAGACGCCCGGTGCCGGGCTGGGCCTGCCCATCGCGCAGACGATCGTGCAGGCCCACGGCGGCCGGATCGACGTCACCAGCGAGGTCGGCGTCGGCACGTCGTTCCTGGTCTACCTGCCCTACGCCTGAGCCGACGACGGGTCAGCGGCGTCGGTGGACCACCACGGCCGCGCCGACACCAGCCACGAGCCCGACGAGCAGCCCGACGGAGGCCCCGAGATCGGGCTCGACGGCCGAGCCGACGAGGGCGCCGAGCACCGCGATGCCCATGACGACCAGGGCCAGCACCACTCGTCGTACGACCTCGGCGAGGAAGACCTGGGAGAACGTCGCCCCCCCGCCGTCCGGTGCGACAGGGCGGCCGTCGAGGGGGATGACATTGATGACCGCGTCGGGGGAGAGCGGGCCGTAGACGTGGGGAAACGTCTCGGCGCTGTCGGCGACGGGCTCCTCGACCACGGGCACGGTGAGGCGGTCGGTCTCGACGACCAGGAGGACGAGGGGCTCGGTGACATCGGCGTAGAAGCGGTCGCGCACGCCCTGCCACTGGTCGCCGCGACTGGCGTGCAGGAAGCCCTCCTCGGCGAGGGTGCGCCCGATCGTGGAGGTCGTGTAGGACCCCGAGACCCGGGCGGCCTCCCAGTCGGCCAGGGTCGCGATGTGGAAGATCCGCATCAGAGCGGGCGGTCCGGAGCCGCCTGGACTGCGCAGGTCACGAGGGCTCGGGAAGGCGACGGACGAGCTCGGCGAGCGTCGCGTCGATCCGGTCGAAGCGGCCGGTGTGGTCGGTGAGGGTGCTCTCGACCCTGGAGAGGCGGCCGGTGTGGTCGGTGAGGGTGCTCTCGACCCTGGAGAGGTGGCCGGTGTGGTCGGTGAGGGTCCTCTCGACCCTGGAGAGACGGCCGGTGTGGTCGGTGAGGGTGGTCTTGACGGCGGCGAGCCGTGTGGTGTGCTCGTCCTGCGTCGTCCGGACCTCGGTGACCAGCTCGTAGAGCGACTCCGTGTCGTTCTCGAGTCGGGTCACGCGGCGGCTCATGCCCGGATCGGTCGTCATGGGTGTCACCGTAGGCCGGTTGCTCGCACGCCGCCACTGCGCCCAGGGCGGCTGTGGACAGCGGCCCGGATGCTCAGAACAGGCGGTGCGAGGGGTCGTCGAGCCCGCGCAGGGCGTCGTAGTCGACGACCGCGCAGGCGATGCCGCGATCCATGGCGAGCACCCGCGCCTGGGGCTTGATCTCCTGGGCGGCGAAGATGCCGTGGACGGGGGCGAGCAGCGGGTCGCGGTTGAGCAGCTCGAGGTAGCGGGTGAGCTGCTCGACGCCGTCGATGTCGCCGCGCCGCTTGATCTCGACCGCCACGCTGGAGCCGGCGGCGTCGCGGCACATCAGGTCGACCGGACCGATGGCGGTGGGGAACTCGCGGCGCACGAGGGTCAGTCCGTCGGACAGCGTGGCGGGGTGCTCGGCGAGCAGCTCCTGGAGGTGCTTCTCCACGCCGTCCTTCTGCAGGCCCGGGTCGACCCCGAGGTCGTGGGAGGAGTCGCTGATGATCTCCTCGAGCAGGATCCGCAGGGTGTCGTCGGTCTTGGGGTTGGTCACGGTCCACTCGACCTGGCCGTCCTCCGTGGTGCCCTCGCGCAGCGTGCACGGCGGCGACATCCAGTTGAGCGGCTTGTAGGAGCCACCGTCGGAGTGCACGAGCACCGAGCTGTCGGCCTTGATCATCAGCACCCGGGTCGCCAGGGGCAGGTGGGCGGTCAGCCGGCCGGCGTAGTCGATCTGGCAGCGGGCGATGACGATTCTCACGGCACCAGAACCTACCTGCCCGTTGCACGGAGGCCGATCTTCGGGTTGTCTAGTCCGCCATGACGGACACGACGATCAGCGCAGCGGAGCAGGCCGAGAGCTGGGAGTGGCTGTCGTCGGCCGAGGAGGCGATCAACGGGGCCTTCGAGCCGGTCGCTGCGGCCGTCGCCGGCGTCATCTTCTTCGCGCCGGTGGTCGGCGGGGTCGAGATCCCGCTCATCGTCTTCTGGTTGGTGGCCGCCGCCGCGGTCTTCACCGTCTACTTCCGCGGCATCCAGCTCACCGGGATCCGCACCTCGATCGCCCTCGTGCGCGGGAGGTACTCCCGCGACAGCGACCCGGGGGAGGTCACCCACTTCCAGGCCCTCTCGTCGGCCGTCTCCGGCACCGTGGGTCTCGGCAACATCGCCGGTGTCGGCGTCGCCGTCACGATCGGTGGGCCCGGAGCGACCTTCTGGATGATCGTGGCCGGGCTGCTCGGGATGTGCACGAAGTTCGTCGAGTGCACGCTCGGGGTGAAGTACCGCGAGATCCACGAGGACGGATCTGTCACCGGCGGCCCGTTCCGCTACCTCCCGATCGCCTTCGAGCGGTTCGGCGCCGGGGTCTCGAAGGCGCTCGTCATGGTCTTCGCTGTGGCGCTGCTGCTCTTCGGGGCGGTGGGCGGCAACATGTTCCAGGCCAACCAGACCTTCGCCCAGGCCCGCGAGGTGACCGGCGGGGAGGACGGCTTCCTGGGCTCTGACGGGTCGGCGCTCGTCTTCGGGCTGCTGCTGGCCTTCCTCGTCGGCGCCGTCATCCTCGGCGGGATCACCTCCATCGCCAAGGTCACCTCCAAGCTCGTGCCCACCATGGCGATCCTCTACCTCGGCACCTGCGCGCTGGTGATCGCGGGCAACATCGGCAACGTGCCGGGCGCCTTCGGCGCGATCATCTCCGGCGCCTTCAACCCCGAGGGCGTGGCCGGTGGCGCGATCGGGGTGCTGATCATCGGCTTCCAGCGCGCGGCGTTCTCCAACGAGGCAGGCGTCGGCTCGGCCCCGATCGCCCATGCCGCCGTCAAGACGAAGCACCCGGTCAGCGAAGGGTTCGTGGCCCTGCTAGAGCCCTTCATCGACACCGTGGTGGTCTGCACGATGACCGCTCTCACGATCGTCATCGCCGACACCACCTTCTACAACGACGCCCAGGCCACGGTGGCCGGCGGGGGCGACGCCCCCGACGGAGTGGTCGTGACCTCACGTGCTTTCGAGACGTTCCTCCCGCAGTTCCCGGTGGTCCTCGCGATCGCCGTGGCGCTCTTCGCCTTCTCGACCCTCATCACCTGGGCCTACTACTCGATGAAGGCATGGACGACGATCTTCGGTCGCTCGGTGCGCAGCGAGCTGGTCTTCAAGCTGGCCTTCTGTCTCTGCACCGTCATCGGCTCGGTCATGACCTTCACCTCCGTCCTGAGCTTCGCCGACTCGATGCTCTTCGTCTGTGCGATCGTCAACCTGCTCGCGTGCTACCTGCTGCTGCCGAAGGTGCGCGAGGAGCTGCGCAGCTTCCGCGCCGGCATGAGGAGCGGCGAGATCGTCGAGGTGCCGGTCGAGGAGCGTGCGCACTGAGCGGCGCCGGCGACGTCCCGCGCCACGCCCGCGCCGCCGACCTGCGGCCCATCGCTGCGATCGAGGACAGCGGGGTCGCGCTCTTCGAGCAGGCCTTCGGCGACCTGACCGGCGACGCGCTCGCCTCGCCCGCCGAGCGCGGTCGCGACCGCATCGACCAGCCGGGCTTCCTGTTGGTCGTCGGGGAGGTGGGGGAGCCGGTGGGCTTCGCCCACGTCGTGTACGCCGAGGGGCTGGCGCACCTGGCCCAGCTCTCGGTGCTGCCGGGCCGGGCGCGCGAGGGGCTGGGCAGTGCACTGGTGCGCGCCGCGATGGCGGAGGCGTGGCGGGACGGCTTCGGCTCGCTGTCGCTCACGACCTACCGCGACGTGGCCTGGAACGGCCCGTTCTACGCCCGCCTGGGCTTCGTGGAGGTCGGCGAGGACGAGCGGTTCCTGCGGCGTCAGCGCGACGTGGAACGGGCCCTGGGCCTCGACCGGCACGGTCCCCGGGTGGTCATGCGGGCCCGTCTGGGACGACCGACCCGGCGCCAAGTTACCGGTGAGTGAACTAACACTCCCGACTTCTGCGGGCCGTGGAATGATGCCCGCCATGACGAGCACGCCTGAGACATCTGCCCGCACCTTCCGCACGATCGGCGTCGTCGGTCTCGGCACGATGGGTGCCGGCATCGCCGAGGTCTTCGCGCGCAACGGCTTCGCCGTCGTGGGCGTCGAGCTCAACGACGAGGGCGTGGCTCGCGGTCGCCAGCACCTGGAGAACTCCACGGGCCGGGCGGTGAAGCGCGAGAAGCTCACGGAGGCCGAGCAGGCCGAGCTCCTGGGGCGCATCACGTTCACCACGGAGCTGAAGGACCTCGCCGAGGCCGACCTCGTGGTCGAGGCCGTCGTGGAGTCCGTCGAGACCAAGAAGTCGATCTTCAAGGAGCTCGACGCGATCGTCGCCCCCGACGCCATCCTCGCGACCAACACCTCTTCGCTGTCGGTCACCGAGATCTCGACGGCCAACTCCTCGCCGGGTCGCGTCATCGGCGTGCACTTCTTCAACCCCGCGCCCGTGCAGAACCTCGTCGAGATCATCAAGACCGTCGTGACCGAGCCCGCCGTGCTCGACGACGTCAAGGGCCTGGTCGAGCAGGTCGGCAAGAGCCCCGTCGTCTGTGGCGACAAGGCCGGCTTCATCGCCAACACGCTGCTCTTCGGCTACCTCAACCACGCCGCCTCCATGTTCGAGGGCAAGTACGCCTCGCGCGAGGACATCGACGCCGCCATGCGCTTCGGCTGCGGCTACCCGATGGGCCCGCTGGCGCTGCTCGACCTGATCGGTCTCGACACGGCCTACGAGATCCTGGAGACGATGTACCGCCAGGGTCGCGACCGTCTCCACGCGCCCACCCCGATCCTCAAGCAGATGGTGACCGCGGGCCTGCTCGGTCGCAAGACCGGCCGCGGCTTCTACACCTACGAGGGCCCGGACACCTCGGCCGTCGTCGCGGACGACAAGACCCCCTCGGCCGACGAGAAGCCCGAGCTCAAGCACGAGATCAAGCAGGTCGGCGTCGTCGGCACCGGCACGATGGCCAGCGGCATCGTCGAGGTCTTCGCCAAGGCCGGCTACGACGTGCTCTTCGTCGGCCGCAGCTCCGACAAGGTCGCCGGGGTCACCGCCGCGATCACGAAGAACTTCGACAAGCAGATCCAGCGTGGTCGGGCGACCGAGGAGGCCAAGACCGAGGTGCTGGCCCGCGTCAGCGGCACCACCTCGCTCGACGACCTGGCGTCCGTGGACATCGTCGTCGAGGCGATCGCCGAGGACCTCGCGATCAAGACCACCCTCTTCGAGAACCTGGACGAGATCTGCAAGCCCGGCGCGATCCTGGCGACCACCACGTCGAGCCTGCCGATCATCGCGATGGCCAAGGTGACCAAGCGTCCCCAGGACGTCATCGGCATGCACTTCTTCAACCCGGCGACGATCATGATGCTGGTCGAGGTCGTCTCGACCGTCTCCACCTCCGAGGACGTCACCGAGACCACCCAGGCGCTGTGCGCCAAGATCGGCAAGGTCGCGGTCTCCTGCGGCGACCGGGCCGGCTTCATCGTCAACGCCCTGCTGTTCCCCTACCTCAACGACGCGGTCAAGATGCTCGAGGCCCACTACGCGAGCGCCGACGACATCGACCTGGCGATGAAGCAGGGCTGCGCGCTGCCGATGGGACCCTTCGAGCTCCTCGACGTGGTCGGCAACGACGTGTCCCTGGCGATCCAGCGCGAGCTCTACCTGGAGTTCCGCGAGCCCGGCTTCGCACCGGCGCCGCTGCTCGAGCACCTCGTCACCGCCGGCTACCTCGGTCGCAAGACCAAGCGGGGCTTCCGGGACTACAGCACGCGCTGACCTGAGCGAGCGCCAGGGAGGGCTCGGCCGCTCTCACGCCGGTCGGCTCGACCCGCTCCTGGGCCCTCAGCCGCGCGGGTAGCCGCGGCGCACGGTGCGGTCGAGAATGCCGAGGGTGCCGCGCAGGGCACCCTCGGAGATGACCGGGAAGATCCCGGCGTCGCGCCACTCCGGGGCGATGTCGGACCAGTCGTAGACCGACGTCACCAGCGTGCCCGCAGGCTCGTCGTCGGTGGCCTCGGCAGGCTCGAGGCAGTAGCCGTAGACGTGGCCGATCTGGGGCCGCACCCGCCCGAGGATGGTCCAGGAGATGAGCCGGTCAAACTCGAAGTCGCGGATCGTGACCGTGACGTCGTAGCGGCCCATCTCCGGGAAGTCGCACAGCGCCTCCCGGTCCATGTGGACGGTGAAGGAGTCGCCGGCGTTGCCCACGGGCTCGCCGGTGCAGTCCTGGAGCATCCCGGAGGAGTCGATCGCCACGTGGCCATGCGGGTCGCACAGCAGCGCGAAGACGTCCGCGGCAGGGGCGGCGATGCGGCGGGTGCTCTCGAGGCGGGTGTCGGTCACGAGCGCGATCATCCCAGCCTGGGCTGATGGTCGCGCGGAGGACGACCCTCGCGGGCGCCGAGCGGACGATCACCACCCCATGAGGCGATCATCCGCTCGGCATCCTCGCTGCCTGGCCTAACGCGTCAGCCGGGCCGGGGTTACGCCCGCCGGCGCAGCTGGGCCACCTGCAGGAAGACGACCCGGCCGTTGACCGAGTCGCTGTCCACCGTGTCGGGGTCGGAGGCGGCGTAGTCGCCGGTGACCTCGACGGTGTAGCGGCCCGGCGTCAGGCCCCTGACGAGGGCAGTCGCGATGCCGGTGGCGTAGAGGACGTCGGTGCTGGTCGTGCCCACGACCTTGCCCGCGGCGTCGCGTACCGTGCCGGTGAAGCTGGCCAGGTTGGCGGCCGTGCCGGGCGTCGGGTAGACGAGCGCGACCTTGATGGCCGTGGAGCCCTGGGCCAGGGTCACCGTGCGGGTCCGGGTGTAGGAGCCGCCGAGGGAGAGAGCCGGCGCCGCCTCCTGCCACAGGTCGGAGCGCGTCACCGCCCAGGAGTCCTGGGCCAGGAGCCGGGCGGTGGCCCGACGCTGCGCGGCGGCCAGCCGGGACTTCCAGTCAGGGGAGCGCACGAGCGCGACCGCTCGGTCGAGGTTGACGTGGCCGTAGCCGACCTGCGACGAGGACAGGCGCTTGCCATCGGCGAGCATCGGGGTGGCAGTCGCGGTGAGAGCCTGCTGGACCTGAGCGACGCTCAGGCGTGGCTTGGCCTGGGTCAGCACCGCGGCGGCCCCGGCGACGTGCGGCGAGGCCATCGACGTGCCGGACGCAGTCGCGTTGCCGCCCTGCGGGCAGGGACCGATGACCGAGCCGGTGCTGTCGCAGGTGGAGGAGATGTCGACGCCGGGTGCCGACACGTCGGGCTGCGTGTTGCCCACGCGGTCGCCGAAGAAGACGGTGTGGCCGCCGCGGCCGATCGGGGCCGCGCGGCCGTTGTCGAGGGCCAGGCCGTTGGAGGAGAAGCTGCCGCGCTCGCGCTCCAGGTCGCTCGCCGCGACCGAGAGCACCCAGGGAGCCTGGTTGAAGGGGCTCACGCTGGCCTCGCCGTCCTCCGAGCCGGAGTTGCCGGCGGCGAAGACCACGACGGCACCGCGCTTCGCGACCGCCTTGGTGGCGACGTTGACTGGGTCCCGCGGGTCGAACTGGCGGAACGAGTTGCCCCAGGAGTTGTTGACCACGTCGATGCCCAGCATCCCGGGCTGGTCGAGCATGTAGTCGAAGGCGGTGACCACTGCGGTCGTCGTGATGACCGCACCTATGGCGAAGCAGGCGAGCTCGGCGTCGGGCGCGACGCCGAGGTGCTCGGGACCGGACGTGCCGTCGGCGGCGATGATGCCGGCGACGTGCGTGCCGTGGCCGCTGCCGAGGTCGGTGTTGCTGTAAGGGCCCTTGTCGAGCGGGGCGACGATCGTGGGGCTGGTGCCGGCGTTGACGTACTCCGGGCTGACCAGGACCACGTTGGTCGTGACGTGGTCCGCGAGGTCGGGGTGGGTCCCGTCGCAGCCGGAGTCGACGACGCCCACCGTGACGCCCCTGCCGGTCAGGCCCTTCGCGCGCAGCGCTCGGGCAGTCTCGGGGGAGGACGAGACGACGTCGGAGGACGCGGTGTCGAGGTAGTCCAGCTCCTCGTCGGGGTAGACGTCGAGGCCGATCCCGCTGGACACCGCGCTCACCAGCTGCGGCACGGTGCCGGCGACCAGGGCGAGCG
>NZ_CALRWD010000028.1:0-47283 GCF_943371775.1 Nocardioides psychrotolerans | reverse complement strand
TCGGGGTGCTCTGCACCGTGCCGGACAAGGCGACCCACCTGAGGGAGCTGGCGCGCGTCGTGCCGGTCGGCGCCACGGTGGGCCTGCTGGTCTTCGTCGCCGAGGTCGAGGAGCTGCCCGAGGAGCCGGAGGGCAACTACTTCGTGGGGCTGCCCGAGATCGAGGCGCTGCTGGCCGATGCCGGTCTCGTGGTGGAGCGCCGGGCACGTCTCGACGACTTCGACACGCCCCAGGACTGGGAGGACCGTGCGGCCCGGGTCGAGGAGGTCGTCGAGCGCGAGCACGGCGACGAGGAGGCCTGGCAGGTCGCCGACCGCCAGCACCGGCAGATGGCCGGGCTGATCGAGGATGGACTGGTGAGCGGCCGCCTGCTCGTGTGCCGGCGCGTGCCCGAGGTGCGGTCGATCGACATCGACGGCCTCGCCATCGCCTACGACGCGCGGGTGCTCGAGCCGCGGCCCTGGACCGCGATGCAGGGGCGGTGGGCGGCCGAGCTGCTGGCCGACGCCGACGCACCCGCGGGAGCGATCCTGGAGCTGTGCACCGGGGCCGGCCACATCGGCCTGGTCGCCGCTGCTGCCTCGGGCCGCGAGCTCGTCGCCGTCGACCTCGACCCGGTCGCCTGCGCGTTCGCCCGGCGCAACGCCGCGAGCGCCGGGGTCGGTGAGCGGACCGACGTACGTGAAGGCGCGATGGGCTCGGTGCTGCACGCCGACGAGACCTTCGCGATCGTGGTCGCCGACCCGCCCTGGGTGACCAGTGCCGAGGTCGGTCGCTTCCCCGAGGACCCTCTGCTCGCGATCGACGGAGGGGCCGACGGGCTCGAGGTGGCCCTGGAGTGCGTCGCGGTGGCGGGGCGGCACCTGGTCCCGGGCGGGAGCCTCCTGCTCCAGCTCGGCGACGAGGCCCAGATGGACGAGGTCGTGGCCCGCGCCCGTGACGGCTGGCACGACGCCGGACGTCGCGCCGGTGCCCGCGGCGTCGTGCTGCGGCTGGTGCGCGACTGAGCGGGCGGCGTCAGCCGCGCAGCAGCTTGTGGGTGCCGTCGCACCAGGGTGCCGAGGCGCTGCGGCCGCACCGGCACACGGCCGACACCGGCCGGGTGGTGTGGTGACGCACGCCGTCCTCGTCCTGCACGACAGCCTTGCCGCGCAGCAGCATCGGCCCGTCGGGGCACAGCACGACGTCGGCGTGCTCCTCGGCCTGGTCGGATCCCGCGTCGGTCACGCCGCGTCCCACAGCGTCAGCAGCGCGTCGGCGGTGCGCGCCTCGAGGTCCAGGCACGCCCAGGCGCCGAGCAGGACGTCGTCGTAGAGGTCGGGCTCGGCGGTGACCAGGGCGACGCAGATGTCGCGCAGGGCGAGCTGCTCGTGGACCGCGTCGGCCTCGACGTGCTCGTCGTAGTAGCCGGCCATCTCCTCGGGGAAGTCCAGGCGACGCAGGCCCTGGGCCAGCTGGCGCGAGGGCAGGGAGCTGGTGCCCTCGAAGGCGGCGAGGTGGCCGAGCGCGGCACCGCGGAGGCGCCTCTGGAGGCCGAACATGCTGAGCGCGTTGTTCTGCTCGAGCACCTCCAGGACCGCCTCGTCGACGTACGCCGCGTAGTCGGGCCGCAGGCCCGACGCCTCGATGCCGGCCTGGAAGAGCCGGTGGTGCAGCCGTCGGGGGTCGCCGTTGCCGTACTCGTCGAACTGGATCTCCAGCAGGGCCGCCTTGGGGCCGGCGGGCAGCCGCGGGATCACCCAGCTCGTCGGGTCGGCCTCCTTGAGGTGGTAGAGCGAGCGCTGGCGCAGGAGCTGGAGGGTCTGCTCGCGGGTGGCGCGGCGCTGCACGTGGCGCGCCAGCGAGGGGCCGTCGTCGTCGGCCACGACGCGGAGCAGGTCCGCGGCCAGGTCCCCGGTGACCACGGGCTCGGGGCGGCGGGCACGCAGCCGGTCCTCGAGCGCGCGCTCGAGCTCGGTGCGCAGGCCGATCGTGGAGGTCTGCCACTCCCACCGTCCGTCGACCCCTGCGAAGCCTCGGTAGTGCAGCTCGTGGAGCACCCACAGGGTCAGCGCGTCGTCCTCCGGACCGTCGGCCGCGGCGAAGTCACGAGGGCCGTCGTCGGGGGTGGTGAGCAGGGCCGCGAGCACGGAGGCGCTGCGCGGACCGCGAGGTCGGGGAAGAGGAGTCACCCTCCCATCGTGTCGTGGCTGCCGGGGCCGCGACACCTCCCGACGGGTGGGGCTGAGGGACGAGGTGGCGGGTACCGGACGGGTCAACCCACCCGAGGAGAAACATGTCGACCGACGCCATCGTGCTGCTGAAGAAGGACCACCAGGAGATCCGCAAGGTCTTCACCGCGTTCGAGAAGGCCGGTGACAAGGCCTACGTCGAGAAGGGCAAGCTCGTCGACCGGATGATCGAGCTGCTCACCGTGCACACCTACATCGAGAACGAGGTCATGTACCCCCGGGTGCGCGAGCTGCTGCCCGAGCTCGAGGACGACGTCCTGGAGTCCTACGAGGAGCACCATGTCGCCGACCTGCTGGTGATGGAGCTCGTGGGCATGAAGCCCGAGCACGAGCGCTTCGCCCCCAAGACCACCGTGCTGATGGAGAACGTCCGCCACCACATGGAGGAGGAGGAGCAGGAGTGGTTCCCCCAGGTGCGTGAGGGTCTCGGGCGCAAGGCCCTGCAGGAGATCGGTGCGGCGATGGAGGAGGCGAGGAAGAAGGCTCCTCGCAAGCCGTCGCAGCCGGGTGCGCTGAAGAAGACGATCGACGCCGTCCTGGCCTGAGGTCGGCGTCGGGCGTCCGGCGTCAGTCGCGGCTGGGGTGCTCCGGGTCGTCCTCCGGGTCGGTGGCGGGACCCTCGGTCGCGGCGCCGCCCTCACCGGTCCAGTCGCTCGACTCGCCGTCGTCCAGGCTCGGGTCGGACCCGCTGTCGGGGAGCGTTGCGGGCTTGGTCTCGTCCTGGGAGGAGGTCATGCCACGAGCCTGGCAGGTCAACTCTCTTGCCGCTCCACCTCCGCGGGGGAGGCTCAGGCCCGGCCGCGGTCGCGCGGCCAGCGCACCCGGTGGTGCAGGAGGGCCGCCCGCGCGGCGTTCCTGCCCGGAGCGCCGTGCACCCCGCCACCGGGATGGGCCGACGCGGAGCCGAGGTAGAGACCGCCCACGCCGGTCTCGGCCCGTCCCAGGCCCGGCACGGGACGGAAGACCAGCTGCTGGTGCAGCTGCGCCGTGCCGCCCCCCAGCGCGCCGCCCACCAGGTTGGCGTCGCGGGCCTCCAGCTCGTGGGGCCCCAGGACCCGACGCTCGAGGACCCGGTCGCCGAAGCCGGGTGCCAGCTCCTCGAGCTGCCGCTGCATCCGGTCGGCGTAGAGCTCGCACTCCGCCGCGTCCCAGCGACCGGTGATCGCGCCGTCGCCGGCGTCCGACCGCACCTGCTGGGGCACGGGGCTGTAGGCCCAGAACGACTCGGTGCCGCTGGGCGAGCGGGTCGGGTCGCTGGTCGTCATCTGCCCGGCGAGCACGAAGGGCTCTGCCGGCACTGTCTGCGACGCGACCTGGTGGAAGGCCAGCGACATCTGCTCGACGGACCCGCCGAGGTGCACCGTGCCCGGGGCGTACGGCGGCGGCCGGTCCCAGGGCACCTCGCCGGAGAGCGCCCAGTCCACCTTGACGGTGCCGGGGTCCAGCTGGAAGGACCGCATGCCCCGCGCGACCCGGGTGGGCACGTCGGCGGGGGCCAGCAATCGACCGTAGAGCGCGGTGGCCGACACGTCGGCGACGACCGCCCGGCGTACGCCGAAGCGCTGGTCGTCCCCGGTCCGCACGGCGACGGCGCGGGAGCCGTCGACCTCGATCCCGGTCACCTCGTGGTCGCACCGGATCTCACCGCCGAGGGAGGTGATGCGCCGCGCCAGCGCCTGGGTCAGCATCCCGGCGCCACCCTCGGGCACGGGGAAGCCGACCGTCTGGCCGAGCATGGTCATCAGCACGCCCATGAGACCGGAGCCGGGTGAGGTGAGGGGGATGTCGGCGTGGCCGGCGTTGCCGGCCAGCAGCGCCCGCGGCGCCTCGCCGCCAAAGCGCAGCCGGGCGACGTCCGCGACCGGGGTCAGCATCTCCTGGACGAACTCCAGGCCGCCCACGGAGCGAAGTCTCCTCAGGGCACCCAGCCCTGCGCGCACGGGCGGGAACGGCGCGAGCAGGCCCTGGACGACCTGGTCGCCGATCCGGTCCCACTGCCCGCAGAGCGCGAGCCAGGCGTCCCCGTCGCCGGGGTGCTGAAGCTCCATCAGGTGGGCGGTGACGTCGCGGTCGCGGTGCAGCAGCGCCCACTCCCCGTCGCCGAGCGGGTGGCCGAGCACCGCCGGGGCGTGGGACCAGCGCAGGCCGTGGCTCTCCAGGTCGAGGGACTGCAGCGCCGGGCTCGCGGCGCCGAGCGGGTAGAACGAGCTGAACGTGTCGTGGACGAAGTCGGGGCGGACGTCGCGGGCGCTGCGGACCGCGCCCCCGACCTCGGGCTGGGCCTCCAGCACGAGCACCGACCACCCGGCGTCGAGCAGGTGGTTGGCCGCCACGAGGCCGTTGGGACCGCTCCCGACCACGACGGCGTCGTGGTCGGTCACCTACGCCGCTCGACGATGAGCGCGAGGCGACGCAGGGTCTCGACGTTGCGCCAGGCCAGCGGCGGCTGGCGCAGCAGCGAGGGCACGAGGGCGCCGGGTCCGGAGACGGCGTCCTCCTCGATGACGATCTCGGTGCCGCCGCCCGCGGTGGGGGTCAGGTGCAGGGCCACCTCGGCCGCGCCCCCGGGCCAGGCACGGGCGCGCAGCTTGAGGAAGGCCGGCTCGCGACGCTCGAGCACCTCGGTGGTGTCGTCGAGGAGCGCGGGCCAGGCGCCGACGGAGTGGTGCAGCCGGGACCCGGGCGCCGGCCAGGCGTCGTCGACGTCGCGCATCCGGGAGGCGCCCACCACCCACAGCGGGTAGAGCCAGCCATCGGCGAGGACGTCCCAGACCTGCTGAGGGGGGACGCTGACGGTGCGGGAGTTCCTGCTCATCCCACGGAGGTACCCCTCCGGGGCGGCTCGCAAGAGGCGGGCGCCGTCACACCAGGACGGTGACCTGCCCGTCCTCGACCTGCCAGCGCTGGTCGAGGTGCACGTTGTCGAGCAGCCGGCGGTCGTGGGAGACCAGCAGCAGGGCGCCGGTGTAGGCGTCGAGGGCCTGCTCGAGCTGCTCGATCGCGGGCAGGTCGAGGTGGTTGGTGGGTTCGTCGAGCACCAGGACGTTGACGGCACGGGCCTGCAGCAGCGCCATGGCGGCACGGGTGCGCTCGCCGGGGGAGAGGCGCCCCACGAGGTTGCCCACCTGGTCGGCCTTGAGGCCGAACTTCGCGAGCAGCGTGCGCAGCTCCGCGGGGGACTGGTCGGGCACGGCGGCCTCGAAGGCGTCGCCGAGGGTGCTGTCCTCGGCGAGCACCCCGCGGGCCTGGTCGATCTCGCCGATCGCCAGCGACGCGCCCTGCGAGGCGCGTCCGGTGGCCGGGGCGAGCTGCCCGAGCAGCAGCCGCAGCAGCGTGGTCTTCCCGGCGCCGTTGGGGCCGGTGATGCCGATCCGGTCGCCGGCGTTGACCTGGACCGAGACCGGCCCGAAGTCGAAGCCACCGCGCGCCAGCGTCACCTGGTCGAGCGTGGCCACGACTGTGCTCGAGCGGGGAGCCGCCGCGATCGCGAAGCGCAGCTCCCACTCCTTGCGCGGCTCCTCGACCTCGTCGAGCCGCGCGATCCGCGACTCCATCTGGCGCACCTTCTGGGCCTGCTTCTCCGACGACTCGCCCTGCGCCTTGCGCCGGATCTTGTCGTTGTCGGGGCTCTTCTTCATCGCGTTGCGCACGCCCTGCGAGCTCCACTCGCGCTGCGTGCGGGCCCGGGAGACGAGGTCGGCCTTGGTGTCGGCGAACTGCTCGTAGGCCTCGCGGGCATGACGTCGGACGACCGCGCGCTCCTCGAGGAACGCGTCGTAGCCGCCGTCGTAGACCCGCACCTGCTGCTGCGCGAGGTCGAGCTCGACGACCCGGGTGACGCAGCGGGCGAGGAACTCGCGGTCGTGCGAGACCAGCACGATGCCGTTGCGCATGCCGGTCACGAGCGACTCGAGCCGCTCCAGTCCGTCGAGGTCGAGGTCGTTGGTCGGCTCGTCGAGCAGCACCACGTCGAAGCGGCTCAGCAGCAGCGCCGCGAGCCCGACGCGGGCGGCCTGACCGCCCGACAGCGAGGTCATCAGGGCATCGGCGCCGACGTCGAGGCGCAGGTCGCCGAGCACGGCGGGGACCCGGTCGGCCAGGTCGGGGGCACCGCTGGCCAGCCAGTGGTCCAGCGCCACGGCGTACGCGTCGTCGGCACCGGGTGCCCCCGACCCGAGCGCTGCGGCGGTCGCCTCCATGGCCGCCTCCGCCTCCGCCGCGCCCGTACGCCGCGCCAGGTAGGCGCCGACGGTCTCACCGGGCACCCGCTCGTGCTCCTGGGGCAGCCAGCCGACGAAGGCGTCGGACGGTGCGGTCGAGACAGACCCGGCCAACGGGGTGTCCTGCCCCGCGAGGAGCCGCAGCAGCGTGGTCTTGCCGGCCCCGTTGGCGCCGACCACGCCGACGACGTCGCCCGGGGCGACCGTCAGGTCGAGCCCTTCGAAGAGCGTGCGGTGGGCGTGTCCCCCGGACAGGCCCTTGGCGACCAGGGTGGCACTCACGCCCCTGATCGTAGGGGCGCCCCCACCGGAGCAGACCGCCGACTCGGCGCAATGTTGCTGCGCGGACTCGGCCCCCGTGGGTGACGACAGTCACTACGCTCGGGCCGTGAGACGAGCCGAGAGATGGACGAACGCCGGCGTGCAGGCGGCGTGGGCGTGGCTGCAGCGGGCCGGGGAGATCGCGCCGGGCACCCGGGCCGGGGACGCGTTCGGCAGCCTGGGCGTCGGGAGCTCGATCGGCTTCCCCATGGCCACCTTGATGGGTGCGCGCGCGATCCACGTGGGCGAGCGCACGCTGATCGGCCGGCAGGTGACGCTGTCGGTGGGCTACGGCCCCGACGCGACGGCGCTGCCCGAGCGGGGGCTGGTGATCGGTGACCGGTGCGTCATCGGCGCGCGCACCAGCCTGACCGCGCACGAGTCGATCGTGGTCGGCGACGACGTGTGGTTCGGGCAGGACGTCTTCGTCTCCGACGCCAGCCACGGCTACCAGGAGCTCGACGCGCCGATCGGGCTCCAGCTCGGGGAGCACCAGCCGGTGTCGATCGGCGCCGGCTCCTGGATCGGCCACGGCGCGATCATCCTGCCCGGCACGAGGATCGGTGCGAACGTCGTGGTGGCGGCGGGCTCGGTGGTCCGAGGGGTCGTCGAGGACCGGGCGATCGTGGGCGGTGCGCCGGCGCGGGTGCTGCGCCGCTACGAGCCCACGGTCGGCTGGGTGACACCCGGTGGCGACGTACGACCGGTGCTCCCGCCGCTGGCCGAGCGCTACGACCTCACCGGCGTCGTGGCACCCTGATCGCGTGCTCGATGGTCACGCGGAACGTCCGCCCGGTCGCGACGTGACGACCCTGCTGCGCCGTACGGCCCGTCAGGACAAGCAGGCCTTCGCCGCCCTCTACGACGCCACGTCGGGGCGGGCCTACGCGCTCGCGTGCCACCTCGTGGGTGACCCGGAGCGAGCCGCGAACGTGACCCAGGAGGCCTACCTGACGGTGTGGCGCACGGCGCCGCGCTTCGACCCGTCACGGCGCAGCGGCCTCGCGTGGATCCTGGCGATCGTGCACGGGGTGGCACGATCGACCGCATGATCCAGCGCACGACGCGGCCCACGACCCAGCCCCGGCTGCCGGTCGGCGTCCGCGCGATCGACCGGCTGATGAAGTCCAACAAGGCGTTCTCGATCGAGCACATGGACGAGCGGGCGCTCGCCCGTGCGCAGACCTCCGTCATCCCCGACGCCGGGCCCGCCGCGCTGGTCGCGTCGCTCTTCCTCGGTCGCCCGCGGGCCGGGGTCACGATCGCGACGAGCTCGTTCCCCGCGGCGCACGGCGACGTCCCCCTGCGGGTCTACACCCCGGACCGGCCGGGCGGTCCCCGGCCGGTGGTCGTCAACTTCCACGGCGGCGGCTTCGCGCTGGGCAGCGCCCGTCAGTGCGACTGGACCTGCAGCACGATCGCCGACGACCTCGACGCGGTCGTGGTCTCGGTCGACTACCGGCTCGCGCCGGTGCACCGCTTCCCGGCGGCCGTCGAGGACTGCTACGACGCCCTGGTCTGGACCGTCGCCCACGCCGACGAGCTGGGCGGCGACCCGGAGCGGATCGGGGTGATGGGCGACAGCGCCGGCGGCAACCTCGCGGCCGTGGTCGCGATCATGGCGCGCGAGCAGGGCGGACCGCTCGTGCGTCACCAGGCGCTGATCTATCCCGCCACCGACCTCACCGACGCCTTGCGCGAGACCGCGTCCTACCGCGCCAACACCCGCGGGATCGTGCTCAGCAACGCCGACATGGAGATCTTCCGCGGCCACTACCTCGACGAGACCGTCGACTCGACCGACTGGCGGCTCTCGCCGCTGCACGCCCCCGACCTCTCCGGCCTGCCGCCGGCGGTCGTCGTGGTGGCCGGGCTCGACCCGCTGCACGACGTGGGCGTGGCCTACGCCGAGGCGCTGGTGGCGGCCGGCGGGTCGGCGCGCGTGGAGGACTTCCACGTCATGCCCCACGGCTTCCTGAGCTTCCCCTACTTCAGCCGGGGCGCGAAGCCGGCGCTCGCCGCGATCATCGCCGACCAGCGCACGGCTCTCGGCGCGTGATCTCCTCACCCGACCGGGTGGAAGATGAACAAGTGACTGCTCGCGGCCGGATCGTCTGACATTCTTCGGTCGGATACACCTGTGTCCGCGTGCACCCTGGCGCCGGTCGGACCGAATGAGGAGAAGCTGTGGAGCAGGAGATCGCCCCTGCGGGTCCGGGCGTGCCTGGGGTCCTCGGCGTCGTGGTGGAGCAGCACGGCCACCACCAGGTCGCCGTGGTCAGCGGCGAGGTCGACATGGCCTCCGTCGGTGCGCTGCGCACCCAGCTGCGTGACCTCATGGTCGACGGCAGCTCCCACGTGCTGGTCGACCTCAGCGGCGTTTCCTTCATGGACTCCGCCGGGCTGGCCGCCCTGGTCGCCACCCGCAAGCACGCCCGCGTGCTCCAGGGCTCCTTCGGCCTGATCGCCCCCAGCAAGCAGGTCAGCCGCCTGCTGTCGCTCACCGCGATGGACAAGGTCTTCCCGTGCTTCGACTCCCTCGACGCGGCGCTGGCCGAGGGGCGCGGAGCCTCGGCCTGAGCGGTCCCTGGACTGCTGTGGCAGGCTCGACGGCATGTACTTCATCGTCGTCAAGTTCGAGACCAAGGCCGAGTGGACCGACCGGTGGCTGGACCTGGTCGCCGACTTCACCGAGGCCACGCGCCAGGAGCCGGGCAACCTCTTCTTCGAGTGGTCCCGCTCCGTGGAGAACCCCGCCGAGTTCGTGCTGGTCGAGGCCTTCACCGACGACGGCGCCGGCCCCCACGTCAACAGCGACCACTTCAAGAAGGCCACCGGCGAGATGGGGCAGGCGCTCGTCGCCACTCCCAAGATCGTCAGCCGTCAGGTCGACGGTGACGGCTGGGGCCAGATGGGTGAGGTCACAGTCGACTGACCGCGAGCTCCCCGAGCTCGGACCAGCTGTCGCCCGGCACCGTGGTGTTGATGATCCGCGGCGTCGCCGCCAGGTAGGGCGGCAGCTCGCGCTGGGCGGCGAAGAAGTGGTCGCTCTGCACGTGCGCACCCGCCGCGTCGTCCCCGGCGAAGGCCTCCAGCAGGACGTACTCATTGCGGTCCTCGAGGCTGCGCGACCAGTCGAACCACAGGCAGCCCGGCTCCGCGCGGGTTGCCTCGGTGAAGGTGCGGGAGATCTCGGGCCAGGCCTCGGCGTGCTCGGGCAGGACCGGGAAGCGGGCGGTGATGACGATCATCAGGACTCCTGTATGCGTGGTGAGGAGGGGCGGTGGGTCAGGCGAGGGCGGCCGGCGCCTTCGGTCCGGCGGGGGCCGACGCGTGGTCGACCATCGCCTGGATCCGGGCGCCGAGCACCTCGGAGACGAGGCCGAGCAGGGCACCGGCGACGATCGCGATCAGCACGCCGCTGAGGTCGAAGGCCGTGCCGAAGAACAGCGCTGTGCCGGCGAAGGCGCCGGGGATGAAGCTGAGCAGCGGCAGCGCGGCCTGCAGGCACAGGACGAAGCCCAGCACGGTCACCGCGATCGCGACCGCGCCGTTGAACGTCGCCTGCTCGAGCGCCAGGCTGGCGAGATAGGCCCACAGCACGCCGGAGACGTTGGCGGCGAGGCCCTTGACCAGGCCCTCGCGCCCCCCGCCGGCGGCGAAGAAGCAGGCCCAGGCGACGAACGCCACCCAGGTGATGAGGGTCAGCTCGATGCTGACCTGGGTCCACAGTCCGGCGAGGACGCCGACGGAGATGCCGACTCCGAGGAGATTCTTCATGACAGGCCTTTCACGGGGTGAGGATCGCTCGACCGCGGACACGTCCGGCGTCGAGGTCGTCGATGGCGGACTGGAAGTCGTCCAGGGCGTACTTCACGGTGTGCAGGGTGACGGCACCGCGGGCGGCGAGTGCCATCAGGTCCTGCAGGTCGTTGTAGGAGCCGACGAGGTTGCCGACGATGTTGATCTCGGCCGAGATGAGGTCGATCGTCGGGACGTCGACGTTCTCGCCGTAGCCCACGACGTGATAGTCGCCGGCCGGGCGCGTCATGCTCAGCCCCTCGGCCGTCGAGCCCCCCTCGCCGACGAAGTCGATGACGACCTCGGCGCCGTGGCCGGCGGTCAGCTCGAGCACCTCCTCGACCTGCTTGCCCTCCGCGACGACGCCGTGGTCGGCACCGATCGAGAGCGCGAGCTTGACCGCGTCGGGGTTGCGGTCGACCACGATCAGCTCGGCCGGGCTGATCGCCTTCAGCACCTGGATGCCGATGTGGCCCAGGCCGCCGGCGCCGATCACCACGCACCGGTCGCGCGGCGTGAGGCGGGAAGCCGCCTTCGCGGCCGCGTGGTACGCCGTGAGTCCGGCATCGGCGAGCGCCGCCACGTCGGCCGGCTCGAGGCGGTCGTCGATCCGCACCACGCTGCGTGCGGACGTCTTGAGGTACTCCGCGTACCCGCCGTCGGTGTCGATCCCGGGGAACTGGTTGGCCTCGCAGTGCACGTCGTCACCGGAGCGGCAGGCGCGGCACAGCCCGCAGGTGATGAGCGGGTGGACGATGACCTTGTCGCCCTCACGGACTCCGGTGACGGCGGAGCCGACGGCATGCACCCAGCCGGCGTTCTCGTGACCGATCGTGTACGGGAGGGCCACGCCGGACTTCTCGGCCCACTGTCCCTCGAGGATGTGCAGGTCGGTGCGGCACACGCCGGCGCCGCCGATCTTGACGACGACGTCGAAGGGGCCGGTCGGCTCGGGCACCGGAATCTCGGTCATCTCCAGCCGCTGGTGGTAGCCGACGACCTGGACGGCTCGCATCGTGCTCATGACGGGGTCTCCTCGAGGTGGGTGGTGGCGGTGCTGCTGCGACGGGTGAGGGCCGCGAGCGGGACGAAGGTCGGGTCGTACGCCGCGTCCGCGGCCTCCGCGCCGTCGGTGCGGTGGGTCTGCTCGGACTCCGAGCCCGGGTAGCGGGTGCGGAGCAGCCCGCGGCAGAAGTGGGCGTTGCCGTCGATGGAGATGCGCGTCGACCGGGCCCGGCGCAGCACCATCGGCACCTTCTCGGGAGCCGGCGCCGTGCCCTCGTGGTCGACGAGGACCACCGCGTCGGCGGCGCCGGGCAGCCCGAGCGCCGCGCGGCGTCGCCGCAGCGCATCGGTGGTCATGTCGTCGGCGGGCAGGTCGCCCAGCGTGACCGTGCCGACGGACTCCAGCGCCCGGTCGGGCTCAGCGCGCAGCAGCCGCGTGAGGCAGCGCTCCATCGCCGCGGTGTGAGCCTTGCGACGGAAGGTCGCCCGCAGCTCCTCGAGATCCTTCTCGGCCTCGTGCAGGAAGGTCCCACGGTAGCCCGCGTCGGCGGCCAGGCCGGCGTTGATCTGGTCGGAGTCGTGGTGGTCGTCGAGCTCCACGACGACCCGGCCGACCCAGGGCAGCGCCACGAGCACGTCCTTGGCGTCGGAGGCCATCAGGTAGGCGAAGCTCGGCGAGCAGAACGACGTCGGCAGGCGCAGGTGCGCCACCACGTCGGTGCCGTCGACCACCAGCGAGCGCACGAAGCCCAGGTCGGTGATCGGCTCGTCCAGCTCGGGGTCGAGGACGACGGCGAGGGCGTCGTACGCCTCCTGCGCGAGGTCGGGTGGTGTCAGGGTCGCGGTCATGTCAGACCGAGGCCATCTCGGCGCCCAGGTCGGCCGCCTCGGGCTGACGCGGGCCGGTGGCGGTCTCGTCGGCGTCGGGCAGCCGCAGCTCGGCCGGGACCTCGAGGTCGTACAGCTTGGCGGCGTTGAGCCCCAGGACCTTCTTCTTCTGGTCGGTCGTCAGGGGGGCGTACTCCCCGAGCTCGTCGGGGATCTGGAAGTCGACGAACTTCTCGACCAGCCACTTCGGCGTCCAGATCGCGTAGTCCGAGGAGAACATGATCCGGTCCTCACCGATCCAGTACATGAGCTCGCCCATGATCTGGGCGAAGTACTTGGGGCGCGTGTGGATGAACGGCATCGCGACCGCGAGACCGCCGTAGACATTGGGCTCCTGGGTGGCGATCCAGCAGAAGTCCTCGAGGCGGGGGAGTCCGACGTGCTCGACGATGAAGTTCAGGTCGGTGAAGTCGGAGGCGACGTGGTCGATGTCGGCGACGTCGAAGGCGTCGCGGTCCAGCGGCCGGATCGTGGGGCCCTTGTGGACGTGGATGTTGGTGATGCCGAGCGTGCGGCAGGCCTCGAAGTAGCGGTAGGCCCACGGGTCGTCGAGCTTCCAACCGCGCGACTCGCCGTGCCATTCGGCGGTGTAGAGCTTGACGCCCTTGAGGCCGAAGCGCTCGGCGTCGGCGTGCAGCTGCTCGAGTCCCTGCTCGCCGTTGCGGGGGTCGAAGTTGTGGTTGTAGGTCAGCTTGCCCGGGTTGGCCTGCGTGAGTGCGTGGGCCTCCTCGGACTGGCCGAAACCGGTCTTGTAGAACTCGCTGAGGTAGGCCGGCTGGAAGATCGCGTGGTCGACGTAGCCGTCGGTGAAGAGGTCCTTCATCAGGCGCTCGCCGCCCTGGTAGAGGTAGTCCTCGTAGGACCAGACCTCGGACTCGGGCGAGAGGTTGCGGTGGTAGTCGTAGAAGCAGTCGATGAACTGCTTGCCGTGGATGTTGCGCTGGTTCTCCGGGCGGGCGTCCCACAGGGCGATGTGGGCGTCGACGATGAAGTAGCTCTCGCCGTCCTTGGTGTACATGCGTCAGGCCTCCGATCGAACGTGACGGGCGTCACGGCTCTCGAAGCAGAACGTAGGACGGACCGGGGGCCTCGTGGTCGCGTGCGACGTCTCAATCTGAGACCGCCGGTGTCTCAATGTGAGACAGCAGGGGGTGTCGTCGCGTGGGCCCTGAATGTAACGTCGGTCACACGCCCCGGAGGAGCCCTGGATGTCCGAGACCGACCTGCCCGACCGGGCCCGTCTCCACGACGGGCCGCTCGACCGGGTGCCCCACCGACTGGTCGCCTCGTGGCAGCGAAGCCAGGACTACGGGGTGCCCCTGGAGTCGATCGACCCGGTCTTCACCGGCAGCTATGACGACGAGTCGCTGTTCTTCCAGTGCGGCCGCGAGGTCCTGACGGGCCTGCACCGCTCCCTGGCCAACGAGCCGATCAGCCTGATGCTCACCGACGCCGAGGGGCTGGTGCTCAACCGCTTCAGTGGCGACACCGACCTGCTGCGGGCCCTCGACAAGGTGCACCTGGCGCCGGGGTTCGCCTACTCCGAGCGTGAGGCCGGCACCAACGGTCTCGGGCTGGCACTGGCCGACCGGGCGCCGACGGTGGTGCGCGCGGAGGAGCACTACTCGTTGAGCCTCACGACCTACACCTGCGCGGCCGTGCCCGTGCTCGACCCGCTCACCGGCCACCTCGAGGGTGCCGTCAACCTCACCACCTGGTCACGCTCCTCGAGCGACCTGCTGCTCGCGCTGGCGCAGTCGGCCGCCGGCAACACCGCTGCGCTGATGCTGGCACGGTCGCAGGGGCGTCATCCGCGCCCGGTGTCACGCGGGGAGGTCTTCCGTGTCGAGGTGCCCCGGCTCGAGCCCGGAGCCGGCACCCTGCAGGACCTCTCCGGCAGCTGGAGCGAGGCGCTGCGCCGGGCCCGCCAGGCATTCACAGACGGGATGGTCGTGGCCGCGGTGGGCGAGCCCGGATCGGGCCGCAGCACGGTGCTGGCCCAGGCGGAGCGCCTGACGCGACCGCGCGACCGCATCCTCTCGGCGAGCCCGCCGGCTCCCCAGGACGTCGAGGCCTGGCTCGGGCTGTGGACGCCGGAGCTGGGCAAGGAGCACACCGCGGTCGTCGTGCGCGACGTCGACGCCCTGCCCGCCTGGGTGGCCGAGCGGCTGCGCGACCTGGTGCTGCGCTGCGCCGGCGACAGCGGTCGCGCGCTGGGTCACTCCGTGGCGTTCTCGCTCACCGCCCAGCGCTTCGAGGACATCCCTGCGGCACTCGCCGGTCTCGTCGACACCGTGGTGGAGGTCCCGCCGTTGCGCGAGCGCCTCGACGACGTGATGCCCCTGGCGCGGCAGGTGGCTCGTCGTACGCGAGGTCGGGAGGTGGCGTTCACCACCGGTGCAGAGCGGGCGCTGACCCAGCACCGGTGGCCGGGCAACGTCGAGCAGCTGCTGCGGGTCGTGCGTCAGGCGGTGATGCGCGGCGACGTGGTCGACGTTCGGCACCTGCCGGCCGAGGTGCTGTCCGGTTCGACCCACCGGCTGACGCGGATCGAGGAGTTCGAGCGCGAGGAGATCGTGCGCGTGCTCTCGAGACCCGGCGTCGTGATGAAGGACGCCGCCGCCGAGCTCGGCATGAGCCGCGCGACGATCTACCGCAAGCTCGCGCAATACGACATCCACCTCGAGCGCGACTGACGTGCGCGCGGCTCGGGCCTCCCGGTGGTCGGCCTACAGGTGGTCGACCAGGTCACCGGTGAACATCAGCCGGCTGGCGACCCCGGTCGCGGCGCAGAGCGCGTCGGCGTCGGTCGCCGTCGCGCCCATCTCGGGCGTCTTCAGCGCGCTCGCCATCGACTCGGCGTCGTCGAACCACAGCTCCGCGACGAGGTACGGCGCGTCCCCGCCGAGGCCGCGCGGGTGCGACGTGACGAAGCGACGCAGGCCCGGCAGGCCGTTCACCAGCGGGACGTGGACGTCGCGGTAGTGGGCCTCGAAGGCCTCGACGTCGGCAGGCGCGGTGTACTCGATCGTGAGTCGGTGCATGCCCGCGACCCTACTCAGCGGACGACGAGCTCCTTGGCCTTGGCGTCCCACACGACCTCGGACGCGTCGGCGCGGATGGCGTCGAGGACGCGGTCGATGACGACCGAGCCGGCCAGGGGCTCGGGCAGGCGCGGCGGGGTGCCGGCCAGTCCCCGGTCGGACAGCCCGGTGTCGAGGTGGGGTGGGCGGACGTCGACGACGTGGAAGCGCCGACGGTTCTCGCGTCGTACGACGCCCAACCAGGCCGACAGGGCGCTCTTGGACGCGCTGTACTCCGCCATCTGGTTGGTCGGCAGGTCGGCCAGGATCGCGGAGAGCACCACCACGACGCCCCCGTCGAGGTGACGCGACGCGGCGCGCACGAGCGCCATCGGGCCGAGGGTGTTGACCGCGAAGAGCTCCTCGGCGACGGCCGGGTCGGTGTCCATCGCGGGCCCGAAGGCGGGCACGCCGGTCGCGACGACGATCCCGTCGAGCCCGCCGAGGTCCGCGGCGGCGGCATCGACGGCGGCCGCGCAGGCCTCCACGTCGACCACGTCCAGCGTGATCGGGTCGTGCCCGGTCACGGCGGCGACCTCGCCCAGCCGGTCGGCGTCGCGGCCGGTGACGACGACCTGCGCGCCCGCGTCGACCAGCGCACGGGCGGTCAGCCCGCCGAGGACGCCGGTCGCACCGACGACCAGCACGCGTGCTCCGGACAGCTCCATGGTGTTGCCTCCTGCGTCGAGGTGGGTGCGCTCGCCCCGACGCTACGACGGCGGTCCTAGCGACGGCCTAGGGTCAGGACCATGGACGACAACACCCGGCACCTCGAGGAGGGGATCCTCACCGACCTCGAGGACCAGCTCAGCTATGCGGCCTACCTCGACCTGCCGCGACTGCTCTCCGCCCAGCACCCGCGCAGCAGCCCGGTCCAGCACGACGAGCTGCTCTTCATCGTCCAGCACCAGACCTCCGAGCTGTGGCTCAAGCTGCTGCTGCACGAGCTGGTCGCCGTGCGCGCCCACCTGGCCGGCGACGACCTCGGCTCCGCGCTCAAGGGGCTGGCGCGGGTCAAGCGGATCGTCGAGACGCTCACCGTGCAGTGGTCGGTGCTGGCGACGCTGACCCCCAGCGAGTACGCCGAGTTCCGCCCGTTCCTCGCGTCGTCCTCGGGCTTCCAGTCGAGCCAGTACCGCGCGGTGGAGTTCGTCCTGGGCAACAAGAACGGCTCGATGCTCGACGTCTTCGCCGACGACGCTCCCGCGCACGAGCACCTGGCGCGGTTGCTCTCCGAGCCCACCCTGTACGACGAGTTCCTGCGGCTGCTGGCCCGTCGCGGCCTGCCGGTCCCCACCGCCGTGCTCGAGCGGGACGTCACGCAGGCCCACGTCTTCGTCGCGGACCTGGTGCCGGTGATCGCGACGGTCTACCGCGACCGTCCGGCCCACTGGGACCTCTACGAGGCGAGCGAGACCCTCGTCGACCTCGAGGACGCCTTCCAGCTGTGGCGCTTCCGGCACATGCAGACCGTGCAGCGGATGATCGGCCACCAGGCCGGGACCGGCGGCTCCAGCGGGGTGCCGTTCCTGCGCCGGGCGCTCGACCTCACGTTCTTTCCCGAGCTCTACGCCGTGCGCGCCGACGTCGGGTCCTGAGCCGAGTCGGCGCAATGTTGCAGACTCTGCAACATTGCGCCGACTCGGCATCAGGGTGAGCGCCGCCGGCGTACGGCTCCGGCGAGCGCGCCCAGCACCGCCCCTCCCGGCACCCCGACCGCGGTCCACAGAGCCAGCGCCGAGGCGTCGCTCGACAGGTCGAGCGGGAGGCCGTAGGCCAGCAGTGCGTCGCTGACGTAGTAGGCGAGCACGGCCGCGGTGACGCCCAGCGCGCCCCCGGCCGCCGCGGACCGGACGTCGCGCTGCAGCCAACCGAGCGGGAGCGGCAGCAGGACCCAGGCATAGACCGGGCCCAGCACCAGCGAGACGACGCGCGCGACCTCGCGCACGGGGTCGGGGACGTCGTCGCCGAGGCCGAACGGCGAGGACAGTCCGTTGGCCAGCGAGGCCGCCGCGCCGAAGGCCGCCCCCGCGACGAGAGCGAGCAGCAACCCTGCACCATTGCGCCGACTCGGCATCAGGTGGCCAGCTCGTCGATCAGCAGGGCGAGGTGCAGCGAGAGCCGGGTCTCGGGGTCGTCGAGGCTCAGGCCGAGCAGCGCCTCGGCCTGCGCGAGGCGCTTGTAGAACGCCGGTCGCGACAGGTGGATCGCGGCCGCCGCCTCGGACTTGCTCGCGGGGTGGAGCAGCAGCGAGTGCACGACCTCGAGCAGCGGTCGTGACGAGCCGGCGTCGTGCGACTTCAGCGCTGCCAGCTCGCGCCGGGAGAAGTCGGTCAGCCGGGTGTCGCGCGTCAGCAGCGCGACGAGGCCGCGCACATGGGCGTCCTCGATGCGGTGCACGACGTCGACGGAGGCCGACGTGCCGGCCAGCGACTCCAGCACGTGCTGGGCCTCCTGGAGCGAGCGGTCGACGTGGCCGAGGTCGTGGACGGCCCGGCCCGCGGTCATCCGCACCGGCGCGACGCTCCCCACGCGGGCGAGCAGCGCCGCCGTGAGGGCGACCTGGTCGTCGCCGGCCCGCAGGGACAGCAGCACCCGCACGTCCCGGTCGATCTCGGCCGCGACCAGCGGCAGCCGCAGCCGGTGCCCGGCCGCGATCACGGCGGCGATGACCTCGGCCGTGGGGGCCGAGACCGGCCGGACGCTGACCCCCACCAGCATCCGCCGGGTGACCGGCAGGCCGGCGAGCTCGCAGCGCCGCGGCAGGTCGGGGGAGGTGGGGTCGGCGAGCAGGCCGAGCACCAGCGCCAGGTGGGTGCGGCGCACGAGGGTGTCGCGGTCGCGCGCCTGCGTGCGCTGGACGGCGATCGTGGCGGCCGCCCGCTCGAGCAGCGACACGAAGCGGGCCGGTGGCGCGGTGCTGGTGTGCAGCAGCAGCCGACCGGTCGCGCGGCCCGGTCGCCCGACGCGCGTCACCAGCGCCTCCTGCGCGGCGTCCCAGCCGGTGCGCTCGGGCACGTCGACCCGACGCGACCGTCGGTCCCACCCGTCGAGCCACTCCCCGGTGGCGTCGGCGGCGAGCACGTAGTCGAGCACCCGGTGCTGCTCGTCCTCCAGCACCACCGTGCGCCCCGAGAGCCGGTGCACCGCCTCGAGCACCTCCGTCGGGCCGGCGTCGTCGAGGGTGAGCTCGGTGAAGACCTCGTGCAGGTGCTCGACGGCCTGGAGCTCGCCGAGTCGGGCGTCGACGATCCGCTCCCCGAGGACCTGCGCGATCCGGGCGAACGGCACCTCGTGCTGGAGCGTCACCAGCGGCAGCCCGCTCGCGACGCAGGCCTCCACCAGCGACGCGGGCAGCTCGGCGGTCCACCGCCGACCGAGCTCGACCAGCAGCCCGACGGCACCGGCCGCCGCCAGGCTCCGGGCGTACGACGCCAGCCCCGCCGGGTCCTCCGGCAGCGCGATGCCGGTGGTCAGGACCAGCTCTCCGCCCCGCAGCAGCGGGGCGATGTCGGTGAGCTCGGCGGGGTGCACCCAGTGGACGGCTCGGTCGAGGGCGTCATGGCCCGCGAGCACCCGCACCCGGCCGGCCCGCACCAGCGGCATCTCGAGGACCTCGGCCAGCGTGGGCAAGGCGACAGTCTGTAACGGCAGGGGGTCGCGCGGAGACATGGTGACCATCCTAGGAGCCTCCGGGCCGCGCCAGACTGGAGGCTGCGCCACCGATCTGCCCCGCCCGCACGACCCCGAGCACGACCCCGAGCACGACCCCGAGGAGCACGCATGTCCACGACCATCACCCACTGGGTCGACGGAGCCCCCTTCGAGGGCACGTCCGGCCAGCTGGCCGACGTCACCAACCCCGCCACCGGCGCCGTCTCAGGCCGGGTGGTCCTCGCCAGCGAGCGCGACGCCCAGCACGTGATCGCGTGCGCGAGTGCTGCGGCCACGGGGTGGGCGTCGACCTCGATCGCGCGGCGTACGCAGGTGATGTTCGCCTTCCGCGAGCTCCTCAACGCGCGCAAGGACGAGCTCGCCGCGATCATCACCGCCGAGCACGGCAAGGTGCACTCCGACGCGGTCGGCGAGATCGCCCGCGGCCTCGAGGTCGTGGAGTTCGCCTGCGGGGTCGGCCACCTGCTCAAGGGCAGCCACTCCGACAACGCCTCCACCGGCGTGGACGTCCACTCGCGCCGCGAGGCGCTCGGCGTCGTGGGCATCATCAGCCCCTTCAACTTCCCCGCGATGGTCCCGATGTGGTTCTTCCCCGTCGCGATCGCGGCCGGCAACGCGGTGGTCCTCAAGCCCAGCGAGAAGGACCCGTCGGCCGCCTTGTGGCTGGCCGCGCTGTGGACCGAGGCCGGTCTGCCCGACGGCGTCTTCAACGTCCTCCAGGGCGACAAGGTCGCGGTCGACGCGCTGCTCGACAGCCCCGAGGTCGCCTCGATCAGCTTCGTCGGGTCGACCCCGATCGCGCAGTACGTCTACGAGCGCGCCAGCCGCTCCGGCAAGCGGGTCCAGGCCCTCGGCGGCGCCAAGAACCACATGGTCGTCCTCGGCGACGCCGACCTCGACCTGGCCGCCGACGCCGCCGTCAACGCCGGCTTCGGCAGCGCCGGCGAGCGCTGCATGGCCATCAGCGTGCTCGTGGCGATCGACCACGTCGCCGACGACCTGGTCGACCGGATCGCCCAGCGGGCCCGCACGCTGGTCATCGGCGACGGCGCCACGGCGAGCACCGAGGCCGGCGCGAAGGAGGCCGACATGGGCCCGCTGGTCACCCGCGCCCACCGCGACCGGGTCGCTGGACTCATCGCGAGCGGCGAGGAGGCCGGCGCCAAGGTCGTCCTCGACGGCCGCGAGGTCCAGGCCCGCGGCGAGGCGGACGGGTTCTGGTTGGGCCCCACGATCTTCGACCACGTCAGCACCGAGATGGAGATCTACACCGAGGAGATCTTCGGGCCGGTGCTCAGCGTCATCCGCGTGGCGTCGTACGACGAGGCGGTCGCGCTGGTCAACGCCAACCCCTACGGCAACGGCACCGCGGTCTTCACCAACGACGGGGGAGCCGCCAAGCGCTTCGAGACCGACGTGCAGGTCGGGATGATCGGCATCAACGTGCCGGTGCCCGTGCCGGTCGCCTACTACTCCTTCGGCGGCTGGAAGCGCTCGCTCTTCGGCGACACCCACGCCCACGGGGTCGAGGGCGTGCACTTCTTCACGCGTGGCAAGGTCGTCACGTCCCGTTGGATCGATCCGTCCGACCGCCCCGAGGGCGGTCTCGAGCTGGGGTTCCCGCGCAATGACTGACCTGCAGAGCAAGCCGCTGATCGACCTCGACGCCGCGCGCACGCACGAGCTCGACCGCGCGCACGTCTTCCACTCCTGGTCGGCCCAGGACCTGATCGACCCGATGGTCGTGACCCGGGCCGAGGGATCCTGGCTCTGGGACGGCGACGGGACCAAGCTGCTCGACTTCACCTCGCAGCTGGTCTTCACCAACCTCGGTCACCAGCACCCGCGAGTGGTCGCGGCGATCCAGGAGCAGGCGGCGACGCTGTGCACGGTCGCGCCGTCCTACGCCAACGCGGCGCGCTCCGAGGCCGCACGGCTGATCGCCTCGCACACCCCCGAGGGCCTCGACCGGATCTTCTTCACCAACGGCGGCGCCGACGCCAACGAGCACGCCATCCGGATGGCGCGCCTGCACACCGGTCGCCAGAAGGTCCTCTCGACCTACCGCAGCTATCACGGCGGCACTCAGCTCGCCGTCAACGTCACCGGCGACCCGCGCCGCTGGCCCAATGACAGCGCCTCGACCGGCACGGTGCACTTCTTCGGCCCGTTCCTCTACCGCAGCGAGTTCCACGCGACCACCGAGGCCGAGGAGTGCGCCCGCGCGCTGGAGCACCTCGAGCACCTCGTCGCGATGGAGGGCCCGCAGACGATCGCGGCGATCATGCTCGAGACGATCCCCGGCACCGCCGGGATCATGGTGCCGCCGGCCGGCTACCTCCAGGGCGTGCGCGACCTGTGCGACCGTCACGGCATCGTCTACATCGCCGACGAGGTCATGTGCGGCTTCGGTCGCACGGGCCGCTGGTTCGCCGTCGAGGACCACGGTGTCGTCCCCGACCTGCTGACCTTCGCCAAGGGCGTCAACTCCGGCTACGTCCCGCTCGGCGGCGTCGCGATCTCGGCCGAGATCGCCGCGACCTTCGGTCAGCGGCCCTACCCCGGCGGCCTCACCTACTCCGGCCACCCGCTGGCGTGCGCGGCCGTCGTCGCGACCATCCGCGCCATGGAGGACGAGCAGGTCGTCGAGCACGCCGCGCGCCTCGGCCGCGACGTCATCGGGCCCGCCCTGCACGACCTGGCCGCCAGGCATCCTTGGGTCGGCGAGGTCCGCGGCACGGGGGTCTTCTGGGCGATCGAGCTGGTCGCCGACCAGCAGACGCGGGAGCCGCTGGCGCCCTACGGCGGGAGCAGCCCGGCCATGGGGGCGATCCTGGCCGCGTGCAAGGAGGAAGGACTGCTGCCCTTCGCCAACTTCAACCGCGTGCACGTCGTCCCGCCGCTCACGATCAGCGACGAGGACGTCCTCGCCGGCATCGCGATGATCGACCGCGCGCTCACCCGGGCGCATGCCGCCCACTGACGCGCGTGGGGCGGGGGCGACCGCGGCCCTGGCCGGCTCGGTCCTGCGACCGCTCTGGCTCGACACGCCCGACCGGCCCGAGCCGCGCCCGCCCTGGTCGGCGGCCGACGCCGATCGCGTGCGTGGGCTGGTCATCGTCGGTGGCGGCTTCACCGGCCTGTGGGCCGCCGTACGAGCCAAGGAGCGTGAGCCCTCCCGCGACGTCGTCCTGCTGGAGGGCGAGCGGATCGCCGAGCACGCGACCGGTCGCAACGGTGGGTTCTGCGAGGCGTCGCTGACGCACGGTGAGGCCAACGGTCGCGAGCGCTGGCCCGAGGAGTACGACGCCCTGGAGGCCCTCGGCCTGCGCAACCTCGACGAGATCGCGGCCACCATCGAGCGGCACGGCATCGACTGCGGCTTCGACCGCAGCGGCGTCCTCGCCGTCGCGACCCGGCCCCACGAGGTCGCCGGCCTGTCGCCGGAGGTCGAGGGGTTCCTCGACTCCGTTGCCGTACGCCGTGTGGTCGCGTCCCCGACCTACCTCGCCGGCCGCGTCTCCCGCGACGACTGCGCGACCCTGGACCCGGCGCGACTGGCCTGGGGCCTGGCCCGCGTCGCGGAGTCGCTCGGGGTGCGGATCGCCGAGCACACGCCGGTCGGCGACGTCGTCCAGCACCGCGACCACGTCTCGCTCGCGACCATGCACGGGGAGGTGCGCGCCGAGCAGGTCGTGCTCGCCACCAACGTGTTCCGCCCGTTGCTCAAGCGGCTGCGGCTCTCGATCGTGCCGGTCTACGACTACGTCCTGGCGACCGAGCCGCTCACGCCGGCGCAGGTCGAGGCGATCGGCTGGACCGACCGCGTAGGGATCTCCGACTCGGGCAACCAGTTCCACTATTACCGGCTCACGCCCGACGACCGGGTCCTCTTCGGTGGCTACGACGCGATCTACCACTACGGCCGCTCGCTCGACGTGGCCCATGAGGACCGCACCGCGTCCTTCGAGACGCTGGCGCGGCACTTCGTCGAGACCTTCCCGCAGCTCGAGGGCGTGAGCTTCACCCACCGGTGGGCCGGCGCGATCGACACCTGCACCCGCTTCTGCGCGTTCTTCGGGGTGACCCGCGGTCGACGGATCGCCTACGCCACGGGCTTCACCGGCCTCGGGGTCGGCGCGTCGCGCTTCGGGGCGGACGTGATGCTCGACCTGCTCGCGGGGGAGTCGACCGAGCGCACCCGGCTGCGGATGGTCCGCGAGAAGCCGCTCCCGTTCCCGCCCGAGCCGCTCGCGTGGATCGGGATCCAGCTCACCCGCTGGTCGCTGGCCCGCGAGGACGCGACCGGTCGGCGCAACCTGTGGCTGCGGCTGCTCGACCGGCTGGGGCTGGGCTTCGACTCGTAGGGCGTCGCTGCTGGTCGCTCGGTGGGCGCTGGTGCGCGGGGATGGCGTCGAGCGCGGAGTGCCACTCGTGGTGCGTCTGTCATGGGGTGCGCGTCGGGGGTGGTCAAACGTTTGGCCATCTGGGGGGCGAGCGCGGCGAGCTCTGCGGGTGAGGCCCGAGACCGGGGTGTCTCAGGCGAGCTCCGGTGAGCCGTTGATGTGAGGCGCTCGGTGGTCGCTGGTGCGCGGGGGTGGCGTCGAGCGCGGAGTGCCACTCGTGCTCCGTCTGGCATGGGGTGCGCGTCGGGGGTGGTCAAACGTTGGCCAGCTGGGGTGGTGGGTCGAGCCCGGCGAGCTCTGCGGGTGCGGCCCGAGACCAGCCAGGCCCGAGACCAGCCAGGCCCGAGACCAGCCAGGCTCAGGCGAGCCAGGCGACGAGGACGGCCAGCCCCATGCTGCCGACGATGCCGAGCAGGAAGCCGCGTCCACCGGTCAGCCGCCGGCGCGTTGCGCTCGGCGCCGGCACCGGCGGGGTCGGGCCGGCGAGGAGCAGGTAGGCCGGCACGCCGATCGGTGGGACCAGGAGGAGCAGCCAGAACCACGCCCACCGCGTCGCCCGCCACGGCTGGGGGGAGCCGGTCAGGGAGAAGAGGGTCCCGAGCAGGACGCCGAGGTGGAGCAGCCCGGCCCAGGCCGGCAGGCCCCAGCCGAGCACCGAGGACCCCGGCCCGGTCCATGCGGTCCGAGTCACCCGGAGGTCGGGCTGCAGGTCGCGCAGGCGTGCCTCGACGTCGGCGACGGCGGGGTCGTCGTCGGCGCCCTGCGCCCCGGACCGCCCCGATGGCAGCGGGCGCTCCTCGACGAGTGCGGTCGTGTAGGTCAGCAGTCCCCGGTCCCAGCGGACCTGCACGGAGGCAGAGCCCCTATCGCCCTCCTCCAGCCCGCCGGCGACCTCGACCTCCTGGACCTCGCCGGAGGCGACCGCGTCCTCGAGGTCGGACAGCGTCGCCTCGCGCTCGCCCGCGAGCAGGGCGACGAGCGTCAGCGCCACCCAGCTGACGACGAGCATCCACCGGCAGGCCCGCGCGACGCGTCCCCAGGACGCGACCTGGGGTGGCGTGGTCGGCGCGAGGGCGGTCGTGGGCGGCACCCCATGGACTGTAGGCGAGGAGCCGCCGGACTCAGTCCTCCAACAGCTCCTCGAAGCCGAGCTGTCGCACGAACGCGTGCTCCTCGCCCTGGTCGGCAGCACGGGCCCGGGCCAGGTCGGCGCGGATCTGCGCGTCGCGTCGCTCCTGCGCCTCCGTCTCGAGGCGCGTCACGAGGGCGTCGCCGAGGGCTGCACCCGAGAGGAAGGCGCCCTCGACCTTGGAGACCGGCCCCCACCCGTCGCCGCAGACACCGAGCCCGGAGGGCGTCAGCAGGAACGGCTCGTCGCGCGACCCGGTCGGCCGCGCCATCGACCAGCGCTGCAGGTGGGTCCCGCTCGGGGGGACGGAGATCCCGAGCACCCGCTGCACGGCAGCCACCATCGCCGGCAGCGCGGCCTGCGGGTCGGGCACGTGAGGAGCGGCGAAGGTCGGCGTCGAGTGGGCGACCAGCACCGGTGCGCCGTCGCCGCGGCGGCTGCCGTCGTCGGCGATCCAGGCCAGGTCGGGGTCGTCGTTGACGAACGCCCCCGCGACGAAGGCGCCGTCGAGGTCCCACAGCCGGGTGGGCCACCAGGCCGTGAGGGCCAGCACCGGCTCCCACTCGCGGCTCAGGTCCGCGGCCAGCGGCGACAGTCCCTCGCCCAGCAGTCGCGCTGCTTGCCCGTCGGGCATCGCGAGCACCACGGCGCTCGCCGGGGTTCCGTCGACGCGCAGGCCCTCGGGGTCGGCGGTGACCACCTCGACCGCGTCCTCGCGCACCTCCAGCCCGGAGGCGAGCGCCTCGACGACGGAGCGCATCCCGGCCGGGGTGCCCCAGCGCACCGGGCCCTGCTTGGGCGCGGGAGCGGCCCCGGAGGACAGGACGGTGAACGTGTCGGTCCACGGCCGCACCACCCCGGCTGACTCCAGGTCGGCCACGACCCGGGCGAAGCGGTCGTCGGTGACGGTGAAGTACTGCGCGCCCGTGTCGACCGGCCGCTCGGCCAGGCGCCGGCTCGCCATGCGACCGCCGATCCGGCGCCCACGGTCGACGACCGTCACCGGCAGCCCGGCCTCGGCCAGGACTCGAGCACACGCCACGCCGGAGATGCCGGCCCCCACCACGATGATCGGATCCACCGCCCCAGGGTGACAGGGTGGTCAATCGGGCCCGAGACAACCAGCCCGTTTTCCCTCGGATGTGCCCGATCCGTGCCAATCTCCTTCGTATGAAGCTCGACGTGAGCCCGCGGTCGGCGCGCGGTCGCCGGTCGGGAGTGCTGCTCGCCATCGTCGTGCTCGTGCTGCTCGCGGGCTCCGGCCTCGCCGTCAGCCAGGTGGTGCAGCGCCAGGTCGACGAGGCGGCCGGACACGAGATCCGCGACCGCACCGAGGCCCTGCGCGCGGCGACGTCCGCCGAGGTGCAGCGCTATGCGACCGCCCTGAGCCTCTCGGCAGCCGGCCTGGCGGCGGCCGACCGGCCGACGTACGACGCCTTCGCGACGGCCACCGCCCCGCTGCACGACATGGACCTGGCCGGCGCCACCTCGATCGTGTTCATCGCGGCACCGGTCCTCGAGCAGGACGTCGCGGCCCAGCAGCGCTACTGGCGGGCCCTGGGGTCCACGGACCTCGTGCTCGAGCCGAGCCCGGACCTGGGGACGCACGTCTTCGCCGTCTTCAGCGACCCCCTCGACGGAGCGGCCAGCCGCAGGACCGGGATCGACGTCGCCGCCGCCCCGGCGCCCTACGCAGCGCTGACGGAGGCGGCCCGGTCCGGCGACGTGGCGCTCAGCGAGCCCTACGTGCTGATCATCGACCAGTCGCTGCCGCCGGAGGAGCGCCAGACGTCGTTCTCCATGACGGCCCCGGTCCTGCGGCCGGGGCCCGACGGGGACCGGCTGATCGGCTGGGTGCTGCTCGGGATCCGCGGGCAGGACTTCATGGGTGGCGTCCTGCTCGAGGCTGCGCAGGACGCGGTCGACGTGGAGCTGCTGGCCTCCGGCGACACGTCCACGGGGGCCCTGGTGGACGTGGCCGGGGTGCTCTCGACGGCGACGGGCGAGCGGGACCTACGGCGTACGACGACCCTGCCGGCCGCCCAGCGCACCTGGACCCTCGAGGTCACGGCCAACGCCGACGCGCTCGTCGGGACGGGCAGCTACCTCCCGCGCATCGTGCTCGGTGGCGCACTGCTGGTGGCCCTGCTGCTCGCCGGACTGACCTGGATGCTCGCCTCCGGGAGGGCGCGCGCCCGCGCCCAGGTGCGGCGGGCGACCCGGGACCTCGTCGAGGCCGAGGCCGAGGCCCGGCGCCAGGCCGGCCTCCTGACCGCGGTCCTCGACTCGATCGGCGACGGCGTGGCCATGGTGGACGAGGACGGCGCCTTCCTGATCCACAACCCCGCGGCCAAGGAGCTCCTGGGGGTCGAGGACATCGAGCGCCCCGAGGAGTGGCAGCAGCACTACGGCCTCTTCACCACGGCGGGCGAGCCGTTCCCGCAGGCGGAGCTGCCGCTGATGCGGGCCCTGGGTGGTGAGTCGACCGACGAGGTCGAGATGGTCGTGCGCAACCGGGCGCGGCCCGACGGGGTGCACATCGCGGTGAGCGGGCGCCCGCTCGACGCAGCCGGGCAGCGCGGCGCTGTCGCGGTGTTCCGCGACGTGACGATCGACCGCGAGCAGCGCGCCGAGCTCGCGGCGTTCGCCGGCGTCGTGGCGCACGACCTCAAGCACCCGCTGACCGTGATCATCGGCTTCCTCGAGCTCATAGCCCTCGAGGCGGGCGCCGCCTCCGAGCCGCCGTCGGCCCACCTCGACCGCGTCGAGCACTACACCGACCGAGCCCTGTCCAGCGCCCGCCGGATGGACGAGCTCATCAGTGACCTGCTCGACTACACCACGGCCCGCGACGCCGGCTTCGCCCTCACCGAGCTGGACCTGGGGGCGCTGGCGCACGAGGTGCTGGAGGAGCAGCTCGCGCGTGCCTGGGAAGGGGAGCCGCCCGTGGTCCACGTCGGCGCACTCCCCAGCGTGATGGGCGACCGGGTGCGGCTGCGCCAGGTGTTCGCCAACATCCTGGGCAACGCGATCAAGTACACCGCTCCCGGTCAGGTCCCTCGTGTCGAGGTCACGGCCGTGACCTCGGACGACGCGGTCACGGTGCTCTTCAGCGACCGGGGCATCGAGATCCCCCGGGACCAGCGGGCCGCGATCTTCACACCGTTCCACCGGGCCCACACGCAGGGCTACAGCGGCACCGGCCTCGGTCTCGCCATCTGCCACCGCGTCGTCACCCGGCACGGCGGCACCCTCACGGTCCACGACAACCCCGGTGGGGGCTCGGTGTTCGAGATGACCCTCCCGCGGGGCCGCACGCCGAAGCCGCGGCCCCGAGGGGATCAGCCGGCCGCGATCGCCTCGCGCATGCCGTCGGCCCCGACCTCGGCGCCGTAGGCAGGCTTGTCGCGGTCGAAGCGGCGGCCCTCCACGAGCGGACCCGCGTCGACCACGTCGAAGCCGAACTGGTCGATGAGGTCGCTCACGACCTTCTTGGCGTCCGCGTCGTCCCCGGCGATGGCCAGCGCACGACGTGCGGGGTCGCCGGCCGGCAGCGCCGCGTCGACGATGTGCAGGGCCTGGATGGCGTTGAACGCCTTGACGACCTTCGAGGTGGGCAGGTGCTCGGCGAGGAGCTCGCTGGGGCTGGTGCGGCCCTCGTCGATGTCGGGCCACCGGCCGTCGCGCTCGAAGTAGTAGTTGTTGGTGTCGATCACGACCTTGCCCGCGAGGGGCTCGACCGGGACCTGGGTGTAGTTCTTGAACGGCACGGTCACGACGACGAGGTCGCCGGCCGCAGCCGCGTCCTCGGCGGTGCCGGCGCGGGCGCGCTCGCCGAGCGAGGCGACGACGTCGCCCAAGGTCTCGGGGCCGCGCGAGTTGCTGAGGACGACGTCATAGCCGTGGGCGACCGCCTGCTGGGCGATGGCCTTGCCGATGTGTCCGCTTCCGATGAGTCCGATGGTGGTCATGGGAGGCACAACCGGCGCGGGTGAGGAGTTAGTCCCGGATGTGGTGCAGGAGACTCGTCCCATGACCCCGGACGACCTGACCGACCTGCTGGCTGACGGACTCCTCGTGCTCGACGGCGGCATGTCCAACGCCCTCGAGGACCGGGGGGCGGACCTGTCCGACGACCTGTGGACCGCCCGGCTGCTGCGCGACGCCCCAGACGAGGTGGTCGCGGTGCACCGGACCTACTTCGAGGCCGGCGCCGACGTGGCCACGACGGCGAGCTACCAGGCCAGCGTCCCGAGCCTGGTGGCGTCGGGCCTCGGCGCGGCCGAGGCGGAGTCGCTGATCAGCACCAGCGTCACGCTGGCCCGGATCGCCCGCGACCAGGTGCAGCGTGCCGCCGGTCGCCGGCTGCTCGTCGCCGCCTCCGTCGGTCCCTACGGCGCCGTCCTGGCCGACGGCTCGGAGTACCGCGGCGACTACGGCCTCAACCCCGCGCAGCTGCGCGACTTCCACGGCCCTCGCCTCGAGGTCCTGGCCGCTGCCGGGCCGGACCTGCTCGCCGTCGAGACGATCCCGGACGTGCGCGAGGCGGAGGTGCTGGTGCCGCTCCTGGACGAGCTCGGTCTCCCGGCCTGGTTCTCCTACTCCGTCGCCGACGGCCGCACCCGCGCAGGCCAGTCGCTCGAGGAGGCCTACGCCGTCCTCGCCGGCTCGTCCGCGGTCGTCGCCGCGGGGGTCAACTGCTCCGCTCCTCCGGACATCAGCGCCGCCGTCCGTGCCGCGGTCGCCGCCACGGGCCGCCCGGCCGTCACCTATCCCAACCGGGGCGAGTCCTGGGACTCGGCGCACCACGCCTGGCGGGGCGCCGACCTCTTCGACACCGCCCTGGCGCTCACCTGGTGGGAGGAGGGGGCGCGGCTGCTGGGCGGCTGCTGCCGGGTGGGTCCCCGCGACATCGCCGGGCTCGCCGAGGTCCTGGCGGCCCGGCGTAGCTGACCGTCTGCGTGGACGGGCGGGTGTGGCCCGCGTTACGGCATGGCAGGTGTGTCTGTGGGGTACAGGTCATATGCCATGCACACGCGCCCTCCCTCCTCGCGCCTGCGCTGGGCCGACGTCGCCAAGGGCGGCTGCATCCTGCTGGTCGTGCTCCACCACGTGGTGGGCAAGCACCTGCTCGCGGTCGTGCCGGACGACCTCGCAGTGGTCGCGGTGGCCTGGTCGGGCGTGAGCGGCGCCCTGCGGCCGGTGCGCATGCCGCTCTTCTTCGTCCTGAGCGGCTTCTTCGCCTCGCGTGCGGTCCACCGGCCCTGGACCTCGGTGGCGCGGCGGGTCACCAGCCCCGCCTACGTCTACGTCGTCTGGCTGGTCCTGCTCGGGCTCTTCTTCACCTGGGAGCAGGACCTCGTCACCAACCGCACCCAGGACCTGGGCGAGCTCGCGGTGGACCTGCTCCTCGCGTCGACGGCCCTGTGGTTCCTCTACGCCCTCGCCGTCTACTTCCTGGTCGTGTGGCTGACGCGACGCGTGCCGGCGTACGCCCTGGTCGCGGTCAGCGGCTTGGTGGCGCTGGGAGCCGGAGCGCTCCCGATCGAGGAGGCAAACCGGGTGTCGCTGCTGGTGCACCTGGTCTACTTCGTCGTCGGCGCCCGGTGCCCGGGTGTCGTCACGGCGCTCGCCGGGGTGCGCGTGCGGCGGCTGCTGCCGGTGGGCGTGCTCGCGCTGCTCGGGGGGTCCGGGGCCGTCGCGCTGCTGGGCCTCCCCTCGCCGGTGCGGGTGGTCCTCCTCAGCGTCGTCGGGGTCCCCGTCGGTGTGTGGGTGGCTGCGGCTCTCGTGCGCGCGGCCCCGGCCGCCCGCGTCGCAGGTGCGCTGGCGTGGACGGGCCGTCGCACCCTGCCGGTCTACGTCCTGCACCTCCCGGTCCTCGGAGCGCTGCACCACGTCCTGGTCGTGCCGGGCGCTCCTGGTGCCTCGACCCTGGCCAGGACTGCGGGGGTGCTGGTGGCGGCGGCCTACCCGCTCGCGGTGACCGCCGTCGTGGTCGTGGTGTCGCTCGCGGTCCACCGGCTGCTGGTGCTGCTCGGGCTGGGGCTGCTGTTCGAGCTGCCGCGCCGGCCGCAGGCTCGGGTGCCCGACGGCCCTCAGGCCGACGTGGCGTCGCGCACGGGACGGGCGACGACCACGATGTTGGAGAGGTACTCGCCGTCGGAGAAGTCCGTGCAGGTGACCAGCACCAGCCGACCGCGGCCGCGGTCTTGGCCGAAGAGCTCCTCCGCGGCTGCGGCGAGCTCGGCCTTGGAGTAGACCTCTACCCGGGTCGCCCGGTAGTCCACGAGCCGGCCCTCGTCACGGACCTGCACCACGTCGCCGGGGCGAAGGTCGCCGAGCCGGTTCATGACACCGCCGCCGGTGTGCACGGTGTGGCCCGTCACGACGGTCTGGCCGCTGCGGGCGCCGGGCTCGGCGCTGAGGTCCCACCACCCGACCTGGTCGGTGTCGCTCGGAGGGGTCAGCACCTCGCCCACCTTGGCGATCGGGACCAGGGGCGCGTCGAGGGAGATCGACGGGACCAGGATCGCGTCGTCACCTCGGGGGAGCGTGATGGCCGGTGACGTGCCGAGCGGGCCGGTCCCGGAGCCCTCGGACGCGGGCAGCGCAGGACCGAGGAAGACCAGCACCAGGGCCATCAGGAGGAGTCCCCGGATGATCCTCGCGTCGGTCGCCTCGGCCTGCTCCGCCGGCGTCATCGTGGTGTCGTCCGCTCGCGCCGCGATCAGGTGCGCTGGAAGCGGCGGTAGCCGATCAGCCCGGCCACACCGGTCAGCAGCACCAGGCCGGCGCCGAGGGCGCCGCCGGTGAGCGACAGGTCGTCGCCCGAGGACCCGGCGTCGACGATCGTCGGGACGTCGGGGTCCTGCGGGTCGGGGTCAGGCGTCGGGTCGGGGTCCGGGGTGGGGTCCGGATCGGGGGTGTCGCCGGCGCGGTCGTTGGGGCCGCAGGTGACGTTGCCGATCTCGGCGTTGACCAGCGGGGCGTCGGTGAACTGGGCCGCGGCCGGCAGCACGTTGAGCACCAGGGCGGTGATTTCGATGGCTCCGGGCGAGGGCTTCGACTGCTTGTTGAGCGTGATCTCGAGGAGGTTGTCCTCGAGGGGCGCGAGCTGCGGGGCGATCTGGGCGATCAGGTTGTTGACGATCTGGTCCTGGATCGGGTCGATGATCGCGCTCAGCGGTGCCAGCTGGCCGTCGAGGGTGTTGTTGATGTCGACGCGCAGCGCGTCGATGACGGTGTTGAGCACCACGTCGAGGTCGGTGAGGACCTGGGTGTTGGGCGGCGGGCTCGCGGGCAGCTCGACCAGGTCGATCGCGGCGCCGCCGACGTCGAGCTGGAGGGTGGTGTCGGCGATGTTGGCCGTGCCGCTGGTCGCGTTGCCGGGGCCGGCGGTGCAGCTGGCCTGCACGGCACCGAGCGTCCCGCCGAGGCCGGTCGCACCGAGCGGGGCGAGGCCGTCGCTGATCGCGGCGGTGAGGGGGCCGACCAGCTGGTCGATGATCACGTTGAGCGGAGCCAGGGGACCCAGCGCGGAGGCGGGGTCGATCAGCACCGCACCGGTGAGGTCGAGGTTGGCGATCGAGATGCCGACCGGGTCGCCGGGGGTGAGGCACTGCGACTCGCCGACGTCGGCGATCGAGGCGCCGTCACCGGCCACGCCCGAGCAGGCGGCCGAGACACCCTGACGGCCGTCGAGCTTGGCCTCGGCGTCCTGGGCGAGGACGCCGACGTCGAGGAGGTCCTGGTTGCCGAGGACCGCGACGGGCGGGTTGGCCTCGCCGGTCTTGGTCTCGCCGGAGCCGTCGTTGGTGGCCTTCGTCGTGCCGGAGTCGGTGCCGTTGCCGGCGAGCGAGATCGTCAGCGCGGTCGCCGAGGCCTGGGACACCGTGGTGGCCGCCAGGGCCGGAGCCACGGACATCGCCGTCAGCGTGACGGCGCCGAGCGTGGCCGCCAGCGTGGTGAGTCGTCTGGTCAAGAGATTCTCCTGGAGCAGTGCGGCGCCGCGAAGGGCCGCGGTGCCGAGGAGTTGATGTGAAGTTGTGTGGCGTCAGGCGATCCAGCGCGTCCGAGCGAGCGGGTCCAGCACCCCATGTGCGTGCGATCACGGTAACTCCGTCGGGCCGATACCGCGAGGGCATCCCGCTTGCCGGAACGGCCGGACTGACGCAGGGTGGGGTCGGTGGTCACCTCCGCACGCCCTGCCCCCGGAAGCCCCACCTACCTCGCGGCCCAGCGCGCCGACCTCCTGCGCTTCGCCGCGGGCTCGCGCCACGAGCTGGGCTTCGGCTATCTCGACAGCGACGGCGTCGTCGACCCCGCTCGGCCCGTCGAGCTCTGGATCACCTGCCGGATGACCCACGTGGCGTGCCTGGGGCTGCTGGCCGACGAGCCCGCAGCGCCGGGCGGGCCCGGACCCGCCGAGCTGGCCGCACTCGCCGCGCACGGGGTCGCGGCGCTGACCACGAGCCTGGCCGACGACGAGCACGGCGGCTGGTTCGCGGCGGTCGGGCCCGGCGGAGTCGTCGACGACACCAAGCAGGCCTACGGCCACGCCTTCGTGGTGCTGGCGGCCAGCTCGGCGACCGCAGCAGGGATCGACGGTGCACCCGCGCTCCTCGAGCAAGCGCTCGTCGTGCTCGACGACCGGTTCTGGGACGACGCCGAGGGCCTCGTCGTGGACGCGTGGGACCGTGCGTGGTCCCGGCTCGACGACTACCGCGGCGTCAACGCCAACATGCACACCGTCGAGGCACTGCTCGCCGCGGGCGACGTCACCGGCGAGGTGGCGTTGCACCGACGTGCGGCGCGCATCGCTGCGCGCGTCGTGGCCTGGGCCGAGGACAACGCCTGGCGCATCCCCGAGCACTTCACCGCGACCTGGGAGCCCCTGCTCGAGCACCACCGGGAGGTGCCCGCGCACCCCTTCCAGCCCTACGGCGCCACGGTGGGTCACGGTCTCGAGTGGGCCCGGCTGCTCGTCGCGGTCGACCGGACCTTCGGCGGCGACGCCCCGGCGGGGCTCGCCGAGGCCGCGGTGGCCCTGGCCGATCGTGCCGTCGCCGACGGCTGGGCCGGCGACGGCGAGGAGGGCTTCGTCTACACCACCGACTGGAGCGGGGTCCCGGTCGTGCGTGCCCGCATGCACTGGGTCGCGGCGGAGGCGGTCAGCGCCGCCGTCGTGCTGCACCGCGTCACGGGCGAGGAGCGGTGGCGCGAGGCGGGGGAGCGGTGGTGGGCCTACGTCGACCGGAACCTCGTCGACCACGAGCGGGGGTCCTGGGTCCACGAGCTCGACGAGCTCAACCGTCCGAGCGGCCGGACGTGGCCGGGCAAGCCGGACGTCTACCACGCCTACCAGGCCGCGCTCCTGCCGTGCCTGCCGACGGTGCCGTCGTTCGCGAGCGCGCTGCGCTCGCTCGGTCCGTAGGGTCGCTCGACCGATCGGGGCCCGCTCAGCCGGCGGCGTGGTCGGCCCCGCCACGCAGGATCCGCAGGTGCAGCTCCTGGGTCAGGGTCGACGGGTCTGCGCCGAGCTCGTCGGCCAGCAGCGCTCGGTAGCGCTCGTAGACCCGCAGGGCGCTGGCGATCTCGCCGAGCTCGGCGTGGGCCTGCATGAGCGAGCGGTGGGCGCCCTCCGAGAGCGGGTCGAGGGCGACGGCGGTCGTGGCGAGCTCGAGGGCGTCGCGGTGCAGGCCGACCTGCAGCGCGCACCTCGCGGACTCCGCGAGCATCCCCTGGCGGGCCGCCTGGAGCCGGTGCCGCTCCCCCCGTGCCCAGGGACTGTCGTCGTCGCTCGCGTGGAAGTCGCCGGTGTAGAGCGACTCCGCGCGCACCGCGATCGAGACGGCCTCCTCCGGGCGCTCCTCGCGCGCGGCATGGTGCACGTCGCGCACGAGCTCGAGGAAGTCCACGACGTCCACCCGGGTGCCGACCAGGATCAGGCCCTCGGGGTGGCGGGCCAGGCACGAGGCCCCGACCGTGCGACGGATCTGGCTGGCTGCAGTGCGCAGGCTGCCCCGACCGCGCTCCGGGGTCGCGGTGGGCCAGAGCTTCTCGACCAGGTGCGACGAGCGCACCGGCCGGCCGGCGCTCAGGGCGAGCAGACGCAGCAGGTCCTTGGTCTTGCGGGTGGTCCAGTCGGCGGCCTCGACGTGGGTGCCGTCGGCGCGCACGACCTCGAACCCGCCCAGCAGGCGGATGCTCACCGGCTCGTTGCTCGTCCCTGACATGACCCCACGGCATCCCCATCGACGCGACCGGGTGCCCGGTCACGCGAGCCATGTTAGGCAACCCTCCCTAGGTGGCGCTGGCGAACGGACGGACCGGGGCGTGACCCGGGCCACGACCCCATCCCCAAATGTGGGGGTCATCGCCCTCGCGGAGGGGTCCGGCGCCGATTCGCGGTCACGATGGTGACCTCGACAGGGGGAATGGGGACCAGTGTCCAGCAGCAGACCAGATGCACGCACGCTCCGGCGACGGCCCGTGGGACGGGCGCTCCGGCGCGTGCCTCGTCGCGCCGCCGTCCTGGTCGTCCTGCTCGGGCTCCTGGGTGCTGCCGGCGGGTCGTGGTGGGGTGCCGGCCAGGCGGCCGTCCACGAGTCCACCGCCGTCATCCTGGTCAACCCGCTCGAGGGCAACCCCTTCAGCCCGGAGGGCAGCGGCGACGACCTGGTCAACCTCGAGACCGAGGCCCAGCTCGTGCGCTCCGACGCCATGGGCGAGCTGGTGGCCGAGCGCGTCGGCGACGGCCGCACCTCCGACGAGCTCCTCGAGACCGTCAAGGTCTCGGTGCCGACCAACACCCAGCTGCTCGAGATCACCACGACGGGCTCCTCCGACGCTGCGGCCAACGCCAGCGCGCAGGCGTTCGCCGAGACCTACGTCGAATACCGCCGCACCCGCACCGACGCCGCGGTCTTCGAGAAGACCGCCCGGATCAACGAGCAGATCGCCGACCGCAACCGTGAGCGCCTCGCGCTCCTGGCCCAGCTCGCGGGCCTGTCGCCGACGGCGCCGCGGGCGCCGCTGCTCAACCAGCAGCTGGCGACGCTCACCACCCAGGTCGGGGAGCTCCGCTCGCAGCTGAGCGCCTTCACCAGCGTGGCCCGCGACCCCGGCCAGGTCGTCACGCCCGCGACGTCGACCCCCGGAGGCCTGCCGGGCGGGATCGCCACGGCCGCGGTGCTCGGACTGCTCGTCGGCGCAGCGCTGGGCCTGGTGCTCGCGCTGGCGCTCGGTCGCCTCGACAACGCCGTACGCCGCCCCGAGGACCTCGCCGTCCGCGACGCCCGCTTCCTCGGCGTGCTCGACCTCGATCCGGCCGGCGACCCCGAGCAGGTGGCTCGCGTGCGCACCGCCCTGCTCGCCGTCGACCGGCGCCGTCCGCTCGTGGTCCTCACCACCACCCTCGGCGGCCCCGACCAATCGGCCCTGCAGCAGGGACACCACCAGGGGCAGGGCGGCACCGGCCTGGCCCTCGCCGTCGCCCGCTCGCTCGCCGCCTCCCACCTGATGACCGTGGTGGTCGAGGTCGTCGGGTCCGAGACCCGCCGCCAGCGCGGCCTCACCGACCTCCTGCAGGGTCGGGCCACCCTCGACCAGGTCCTCTCCTCGCCCTCGTCACACCTCTCGGTGCTGCCGACCGGCACTGACCAGGCCCGGCTCGACGACCTCGCCGCCGCGCCCGCGACCGGTGCCCGGATCCGCGAGCTGGCCGACCGGGCCGACGTGGTGCTGCTGGCCTGCGGAGCCCCCGACGAGGTCCGCACCCAGGCACTGGTGGCGCTCGCCGACGTGCTGGTCCTCGAGGTCCACCAGGGCGAGACCAGCCTCGACGAGGTCGACGCCGTCACCGCCGACCTCGCCCGGCTCGGCGTGCGCGACATCTGCAGCGTCTTCGTGCCCACGCCCCGCCGTCAGCGCCGCCGCCCCGGCGCGGCGCTCGCCCGCGTGCGTCAGTCCGTGCCCGGCCGCAAGCCTCGGCTGGCCGCCCTGGAGGCGGGCACCGATCGTGACGGCTGACGCCACTGCCGGTGACCACCTCGGCCACGTCGCGCGCGGTGGCCTGCTCGGCCTCGCCGGCTCGGGGGTCGCCGCCGTCGGCGCCTTCGCCCTGGCCCTGGTCGTCACCCGCGGCTTCGACGCCGAGACGGCCGGGTCGTTCTTCGCGACCACGACGCTCTTCACCCTGCTCGCCACGGCCTGTGGGCTCGGCGTCGACGCGGGCCTCGCGCGCTTCCTGCTCCGCCTCGAGGCCCGCTCCGCGGCCCACGACGTACGCCGGACCCTGCGGCTGGCGATCGGCCCCGCCGTCGCCGTCGCGAGCCTCCTGGCGCTGGTCGGCACCCTCGTGGCCGGACCGCTCGCCGGTCTTCTCGGCCTCGGCGCCGAGGGCGACCGGCTCCTGAGGGTGGCCGCCGTCGCCCTGCCGTTCGCGGTGGCCGCCGACCTGTGCCTGGCCGCCACCAGGGCCCTGGGCAGGATCCGGACCACAGTGGGGGTGGACCGGATCCTGCGCACGGTCGTCCAGCTCGGCACCGCCGGGCTCGTCGTCGCGCTCGGTGGCGGCCCGGTGCTGCTGGTCGCCGGCTGGGCCGCGGCCTACCTGCTCTCGGCCGCTGTCGCGGTGGTCCTCCTGCGGAGCTTCCTCGCGACCCGCCCCGCCGGGGCGCCCGCCTCTCCCGACGCGTCTCCCGACCCGTCTCCCGACCCCGACCTGGCCCGCAGCTTCTGGTCCTTCACCTGGCCGCGCGGGGTAGCCGGGCTCGCGCAGGCATCGGTGCAGAAGGCCGACATCGTGCTGGTCGCGGTGCTGCTGTCCCCGGCCCACGCCGCCCTCTACACCGCCGCCACCCGCTTCGTCGCGGTCGGCCAGATGGCCAACCAGGCGATCTACCAGGTGCTCCAGCCGCGCTTCACCGCGATCCTCATCACCGAGGACCGCGCGACCCTGCGCACCGTCTTCGGCGTCAGCACGACCTGGGGGATGGTGCTGATCTGGCCGCTCTACCTCCTGGTCGCGTGCAGCCCCGTGCTCTACCTCTCGCTCTTCGGCGACTCCTACGCCGACGCCACCAGCGCCGTGGTCGTGGTCGTGGTGATGGCGCTGACCATGCTGGTCTCGATCGCCGCCGGTCCCGTGGACACGCTCCTGCTGATGGCCGGTCGCAGTGGCCTCAGCATGACCAACGCCCTCGTCGCGGTCGCCCTCGACATCGGCCTGTGCCTGCTCCTGCTGCCCCGCATCGGCATCGCGGGCGCCGCGATCGCCTGGGCCGCCGCCGTCGTCACCCGCTCGGGCCTGGCTTTCTGGCAGGTCCGGCGCCACGTGGGCGTCTCCCCGCAGCCCGGTCACCTGCTCGGCGTCGCGCTGGTGCCGGTCGTGTGCTTCGCCCTGCCGGCACTCGCGCTCACCGCGTCCGGCTCGACGGCGCTCCTGCCCTGGGCCGCGGTCACGCTCGCCTCCCTCGTCGCCTACGCCGTGGCGCTGCACGCCCTGCGCGCCCGGCTCTCGCTCGACGAGCTCGTCGCAGCCCTCCGCCGTCGTCCGACGCCGGTCCTGCCCAGCACTTCTCCCACCTCAGCCCAGGAGCTCGCATGCGCGTCCGAGCGTTGACCCGTGCCCTCGACCGGCGGCTCCCGGGCGGGGTGACCACCCGCCTGCGCGCCCTCGCGCTGCTGTGGGGCCGCCTGACCTCGTGGGGTCGGATGACGCCCTCGATCATCGTGGTCGGCGCCCAGCGCTCCGGCACGACGACCCTCTTCCGGCTGCTCGAGGCCCACCCCCACCTGGTGCGCCCGACGCTCGACAAGGGCACCGGCTACTTCGACGACCACTACGGCCGGGGCCGCCGGTGGTACGTCGCGCACTTCCCGATGCGCTCCGTCGTCCGGGCCCGGGCCAAGGCAGCGGGCGTGGAGGGGCGCGTGCAGGCCTTCGAGTGCAGCGGCTACTACCTCTTCCACCCGCTGGCCGCCGAGCGCCTGGCCCGTGACCTGCCCGACGCGCAGGTGGTCGTGCTGGTGCGCGACCCGGTCGAGCGAGCGAGCTCCGCGCACCGCCACGAGGTCGCCCGCGGCTTCGAGACGCTGCCCCTGGGCGAGGCGCTCGACGCCGAGGACCTGCGCACCCGCGGCGAGTCGACGCGGCTCAAGTCCGAGCCGGGCTACGCCAGCTTCGAGCACCGCCACCACGCCTACGTGCAGCGCGGCGAGTACGCCCACCAGATCACCCGCTTCGTCGACGCCCTCGGCGAGGACCGCGTCCACGTGGTCGACGCCGACCGCTTCTTCGCGGCGCCCGAGCAGGAGTTCGCCGACCTGCAGCAGCGCCTGGGGCTCCCCGCCTGGTCGCCGCAGACGGTGGAGCGCTGGAACGCACGGCCGGCAACGGCACCCGGGGACACCACCGACGACGAGCTGAGGAGCCGACTGATGCGCCACTACGAGACCCACGACGCGGAGCTGGCCCGGCTCCTGGGCCACGAGCCCTCCTGGCGCACGGCGGAGGTGGCGTCGTGATCGCGCTGCTCTCCGGCAGGGGACACCGCTCCCGCCTCCAGGCCGCCCGCAAGCGCGCCGACCGCGCGGTCGCCGACCTGGTGCACCGCCTGGTCCTGCTCGCCCGGGCCCTGCCGATCCCCGAGCGGCTGCGCCGCCGCCTGTCCTCGCTGGTCCTGTGGCGTCCGGGCACCGAGCGGGTCCCGCTCGCCCGGGTGCTCCTCGGTGGGCAGAACGGTCTCGACGCCGACGTCTTCGCCCACGCGACCGACGACCTGCTGTGGCCCTCGCGCCACGTCTCCGACGGCCCTCACGTGACGCTGCTGCGCGCCGCGGCCGACCACGAGCTCAGTGACGCGGAGATCCTCGCCTCGCCCTACGCCGACCTCGCCCGCACCTGCATCGAGGCGTCGGGTCAATACTTCGGCGCCACCGACGACGCCGGCATCCTCGCCCTCGCGCGGGACTTCGTGGCACGCGACGGCTCCACGAGCTCGGGGGCCGCTCCGGGGGCCACCCGTCCCCACCAGAGCGACCCCGGTGCGCCGGTCCTGCTCGCGCCGATCAAGGACTCCGACTGCTACCAGGTCGTCGACGGCCACCACCGCCTCGCCGCCGACGTCGTCGCCGGACGCAGCTCGGTCGACGCCCGCGTCCGTCGCGTCCCCGTCGTCACCCCGCTCCAGGACGTGCTCGACCGGATGTCGTGGATCGGCGGCACCCACGAGCTCTACCAGCCGGTCTCGGCCCCCGAGCTCGACCGCAGCTGGACCACCGTGCGCCAGTGCACCGACCGGCTCCAGGCGATGGACCGGCTGCTCGGCACGCTCGGCATCGAGCCGGAGGTCTCCTCCTACCTCGACGTCGCGAGCTGCTACGGCTGGTTCCTCTCCTCGATGCAGGCGCGCGGCTTCGCGGTGCAGGGAGTCGAGCGCGACCCCCTGGGCGCCACGCTCGGCGAGGCCGTCTACGGCCTCGACCGCTCCCACGTCCACACCGGCGACGCGGTCGACTTCCTCGGTGAGCGCGCCGACCGCGGCGAGCGCTTCGACGTCGTGTCCTGCTTCAGCCTGCTGCACCACTTCGCGCTGGGCCGGGCCAGCACCGACGCGGTCGGCCTGATGCGGCTGCTCGACGACGTGACCGGCCGGGTGCTCTTCCTCGACACCGGCCAGGCGCACGAGAGCTGGTTCCGCAGCTCGCTGCCCGAGTGGGACACCGACTACGTGCGGTCCTTCCTCGAGGAGCACGGCACCTTCGACCGGGTCGTCGACCTCGGTCCCGACCGCGACGCCGTGGGTCCCTACGCCGACAACTACGGCCGTCACCTCTTCGCCTGCATCCGCGAGCGATGACCTCGGTCGACGCCGCGTCCAGCACCGCGCTCGACACCCTCGGCGTGCTGCTGGAGACCGTGGCCGACTTCTGGCCCGAGGCGGAGGTCTCCGTCGAGTCCGGGCGGCGGGCGCCGTCCGGGGCCGACACGGTCAGCCTCGGGATCGCTCCGCGGCTCTCCGCCCCCCGGCTCCTGGTGCCGACCGCCTCCCGGCGGGCGAGTGCCCGGTCGCTGCGACGCTTCAGCGCCTCGGCGAGCGGTCGCGACGCCGTCACCCGCCTGGGTGCGGCCGGGCTGTCCGGCGTCCTCGGCGCCCGCGCGCTGCCCGACCGGATCGTCGTACGACGGGCGGGTGGGGCCTCGCTGGTCGGGCACCTCGGCGAGCTCCTCGGCCAGCCGGTGCAGGTGAGCATCGGGGTCGGCAACGCGCGGGTCAACCGCAAGCCGGTCCTCCAGCTCTTCGACGCCCGCGGTGGCGTGCTCGGCTGGGCCAAGATCGGCGACGCCGAGCAGTCACGAGCCGACGTGGCGGCCGAGGCCCGCGGCCTGCGGCAGGTGTCCGACCGCACGTGGCGGCACCTCGAGGTCCCGCGCGTGCTCCACGAGAGCAGCTGGCGCGGCCTGTCGGTGCTGGTGATCTCCGCGCTCGCAGCCGGTCCGACACAGGCGTTGCGCGACCCATGGGCCCGACCGGAGGCGGCGATGGAGGAGCTGTCCGCCGCGTTCGAGGAGCCCGCTCGTGATCTCGGCTCGCTGCTCTGGTGGGAGGAGCAGCGTGCGGTCCTCGGTCGGCTCGCCGACCCGGGGCTGCGCGCCCGCGCGCTCTCCTGCCACGAGGCGCTGGAGGAGAGCGCCTCGCGGCGGGAGTGGCGCGTGGGCGCCTGGCACGGCGACTGGACCCCGTGGAACATGGCGGTGACCCGGGGCCGGGTGCGGGTCTGGGACTGGGAGCGCTTCGAGACCGGTGTGCCGTTCGGCCTCGACGGGGTGCACCACACCCTCAACACCCACACCCGCGAGCACGGGGCGAGCGCCGCCAGCCTGCACGCGGCGCTGGCCCGCCCCGAGCTGTCCGGTGACCCGGTGCTGGCCGACCTCTACCTGATGGCGATCACCGTGCGCTACCTCGCGCTCGCCGAGACCAGCCGGGGCGAGCACATCGCCGACCGGGGCCTCACCGTGCTCGACGTGCTCGCCGAGCGGCTGTCCGCGCGAGGCCGACGCTGACGGTCAGGGCAGCGGGAGCCGCGCCCCGCGGGCGACCGTGCGGGTGAAGCTGGCGATCTTGGCCGGCGACGTCAACGCGTAGGACGCCGTGGTGTTGAGCGGGCTGTCGAAGTAGGCGAAGGCCACGCCGCCCTCCTGGCGCATCGTGCGGAAGCTGCGCTGGATCCACCGCGGCGAGGACCGGAAACCCTCGTTGGTGATGCCGGTCTCGGCCAGTCCCCACGCCACGTCGTGACGGCGGGCCCATGACGAGAGCGGCTGGAAGTAGTGGTGCCGCAGCCGCGGCCACTCGTCGATCCGGTAGCCGTGCTTGCGCACCCCGAACTCGTTGTAGATGTCGAAGCCGGCCACGTCGATCTTGGTGTCCCTCGGCCAGATCTGCGACAGCGCGTAGTCCGGGCTGCCGAACATCTGGTTCCACCCGGTGAGGATCACGGTGAAGGCGACGTTGCGCGCGGTGCTGCGCACCATCGGTGCCAGTCGCTCCTGCATGCGGCGCCACGCGTCCATGTCGCCGTCGCCCTCGGGCTCGTGGTGGAAGGCCAGCCACACCGGGCCGTCGACGTCCGCGAGCTGCTCCGCCAGGTCGCGGGTCCAGGCATCGCCCTTGCCCGAGGCCATGTCCTCCCACGACAGCGGCAGCTTGAAGCTGATCCAGGGGAGGCGACCGGCGGCGAGGTCCTCGCGGACCGTCGTCACGGCGTACTCCACCTGGTCGCCGCGGAAGTAGGTCCGGCGCACGCCGAGCTGCGTCCCCGCACGGCGCTCCAGCGCGCTCGGGTCGTCGTTGCCGCCGTGGCTGGCGCCCATGTAGGCGCCGCAGCCCGGCAGCCCCCGCGGGCCCACCCGGCAGCCGTTGCTGAGCCGAGTGATCGGCCCCGGTGCGACCGGTGTCGTGGCGAGCGCGACGACCGGCGCGCGGGTCGGTCCCTCGGCCGGTGGCAGGCCGCTGACGGGCTGGGCGGGGCCGGTGGCGAGCACCAGTCCGGCGAGCAGGGCGAGGGTGGGCAGGGGGGTGCGTCGGACCATCGGCGTCTCGAATCGATGAGTGTGCGGGGGGAGGTGCACAGGGGGTGTGAGAGCCAGGGTCGCCGCGGACGCCGACCGGCCGAGACCCCCTAACGGCCACACCCGCCGTAGTCACAACGGGTGGTGCCGCTCGCCGATCACCGGGCACCCCCGCGGGGGTACCCAGATCCTTCCCCTATATGGGGGAAGCGCCCGGTCCGCCGAGTCGGCGCGATGTTGCACCGCGTGTGCCGAGTCGGCGCGATGTTGCACCGCGTACGCCGAGTCGGCGCGATGTTGCACCGCGTACGCGATGGTCAGTCGGGGAGCCGCGCCCCCTGCCCCAGGACCCCGGCGAAGTCGGCGAGCTTGGCGGGATCGAGCAGCTGGTAGGACGCCGGGGTGTTGAGCGGGGAGTCGAAGTAGCTGAAGGCGATGCCGCCCTCGGCGCGCAGGTCCGCGAAGTTCTCGCCGATGAGCCCGGGCTCGCGCGCGAAGGCCTCGTCGGTCACCCCCGTCTCCGCCAGTCCCCACGCGACACCCTGCTCGCGCGCCCATGCCGCCAGGGGGCGGAACCAGTCGTCGCCGAGGTCGGGCCACTCCGAGACGACGCGGTCGCCCTTGACGGTGCCGTAGTCGGTGTAGATGTCGAAGGCCGCCACGTCGATGGTCGTGTCCTGCGGCCACGCCTCCTCCAGGCTCCAGGCCGGGTCTCCGAAGAGCTGGTGGAAGCCGGTGAGGATGACCGTGAAGGCGACGTTGCGCGCGGTCGCCCGCACGAGGGGCGCGAGGTGCTCCTGCATCCGTCGCCAGTCCTCGGTGTCGCCCTCGCCCTCGGGCTCGTGGTGGAAGGCGATCCACACCGGCCCGGGCAGCCGGGACAGGGCCGTCGCGATCCCGAGCGCCCAGTCGTCGCCGTCGCCGCTGGCCATCTCGTCCCACGACAGCGGCAGCTTGAAGCTGATCCACGGCAGCCGGCCCGCCGCGAGGTCCTCGCGCGCCGTCGTCACCGCGGCCGCGACCTGCGTGGGGCGCCAGAAGGTCCGGCGTACGCCGAGGAGACCGCCCGCCTCGGCCTCCAGCGTGGCCGGGTCGGTGTTGCCGCCGTACGCCGCCCCGACGTAGGCGCCGCAGGTGGGCAGGCCGCGCGGGCTGAAGGAGCAGCCGTTGCTGAGCACGCCACCGTGGGCCTCGGGACCGATCCGGAGCGGGAGGTCGTCGTCCGGGTGGGTGAGGGCCACGGCGCCCCCGACCGCGACGACCACCAGCACGGCCACCAGGGCGACCAGGCGCAGCGTGCGCCGGTGTCGACCGGGTGGCCGCTCAGATCCCGCGGCCACGCTTGTGGGCGAGGTCCAGCACCCGCTCGGCCGAGACGAGGTGCACGGCGACCGCTGCGGCGACGTAGCCGCGCCGCTCGCGTGGACTGGTGCGCAGGGTGGTGCGCGCGGCCCGCCACGCGTCGGGGCTGCCGGACGCGGCGAGCGCGAAGGCCCGCTGCCCGAGCAGGCGGCCCAGGGCGCGGTGGTCGGCCCGGAAGGCCGGGTGCTTGTCGAGCAGGTGGTCGATCGCGGCGACGATCGTCGACCACTGCTTGTTGAACTGCGATCCGCCCCACCGCACCAGCACCAGCGGCTCGGGCACCACGGCGAAGCCACCGACACCGGCCGCGCGCAGGATCCAGTCGTAGTCCTCGCCGTAGCTGCCCGGGATCTCCTCGTCGACCAGCCCGATCTGGTCGAGCGCCGCGCGGCGCACCACGACCGACGAGGGGTGGGCGGCCATGACCCGGTGCCGCGCCAGCGTGGCGACCGTCAGGTCCGCGGCCGTGGGCACGCGCACGACCTGGCGGTCCTGGTAGTCGACCAGGATGCCCGTCACCGACGTGGGCGCGCCGTCGATCTCGAGCTGGTGGACCTGGCGCACCAGCTTGTCGGGGCGCCACTCGTCGTCGTCGTCGCAGAAGGCCACGAGGTCACCGGTGCCGGTGACGATGCCGCTGTTGCGCGCGCCGGCCAGGCCCGGGGTGCGGGTGTTGGCGAGCACCTCGACGCTGCGGCCGGCGTGCTGCTCCTCGAGCGAGGTGTCGGGCGTGGACTTGTCGTGCACGACGAGCAGCCGGATGGTGCCCTGGTAGGTCTGCGCCATCACCCCGGCGATGGCGCGGCGCAGCAGCTCGGGGCGCTGGTGGGTGGCGATGACGACGTCGACGCTGGGCAAGGTGCTGGGCAAGGTGCTGGGAAGACGGTCCTGGGGTTGGCTGGTCATCGGACCCTCCTGGGTCGGGGTGCCCCGAGCGGGCGGCGGTGGGCGGAGAGACGGCGCACGGCGACGACCCCGAGCAGCAGCCCGAGGGCGGCGCCGGAGGCGATCGGCACCTCGGACTGACGGCGTACGGCGGTGGCGTCCTCGTGGCGCACCACCCGGCCGATCGTCGCGGTGGAGGTCTCGAGGAAGTCGATCTGGGCGGTGACCAGCTCGCGGTCGCCGGCCAGCGAGCGCACCGCCGGGTCGAGCGAGGCGAGCTCGTCGCGGAGCTGCTCGACGAGCCGGTCGCGGCGCTGGATCAGGAACGCCTCGCGCTCCTGGAGGTAGGAGTCGGCGACGGCCTGAGCGCCGGCGTCGGCCCGCTCGGCGTCCCCGGCGTCGACGGTGAGCACGAGGATCTGGGAGTTGGGCTCGGCCGTCACCGCGATGGAGTCGCGCAGCTCGACGGAGTCGATGCCGGAGGCGTCGGCCGCGCGCCCCAGCGCGCGCTCGGACTCGAGCAGGGCGGCCTCGGTGTCGACGGTGATCTCGCGCGGGGGGTCCTCGTCGGTCTCCTCGTCGTCGACCTCCGGTGCGCCGGTGTCGAGATAGACGGGGGAGGGCGTGATCAGGATCGAGACCCTCGCCCGGAAGGTCGGCTCGGCGGTCGCGCCGGCCACCCCGGCGCCGACCAGGCCACCCACGGCGGCCGGGGTCAGCACGAGGACCAGGAGGTTGCGTACGCCGAGCGCGCGCACGCGGGCCCAGCGCCCGCCTCCGGGCTCCCGGCCCGCGCCTGCTGCCTGCTCGCGCGCGACGAGCCCGATCGCGATCATCGTGACGTAGAGCGGGAGGCCGAGCGTGTCGTAGATCGGCAGCTGGACGATGAAGAAGCCCAGCACGAACAGGCAGACCGTCTCGTTGGTCGTGCGGCACCGCCAGGTGCGCGACAGCGCGAGCGCGACGAAGCCCAGGAAGAACGCGAGGCCCAGCCAGCCCTGGGAGAAGAGCACCAGCCACAGCTGGCCCTGGGTCCCCATCGGGGGCACCCCGCACGCAGGGCAGTCGGGCGTCGAGGCGCCGGTGATGGAGGCGAAGCTGCCCTGCACGTCTCGGGTGCTGCCGAAGCCGAGCACCGGCGAGCCCTGGGTCACCGCCTCGGTCGTGACGGAGAGCAGCTGGCCGCGGCGGTCGTTGCTGTGGCCGTTCTCCAGACGCCCCTGGTAGAGGTCGCCGAGCGGGCTGGCGAGCAGCGCCACGGCGCCGAACGCGATGGCGACGACGAGGCCGAGCGCCATCGCCCTGTGACCGCGCAGCACGCGCAGGACGACCACGCCGAGCAGGCCGAGCGCGAGCGAGGCCCAGAGGCCGCGGTTGAGCGAGTAGACGACCGGCACCAGCGCGGTCAGGGCGACCAGCGCGAGGAGGGCACGTGTGACGTGTCGCCGCCGCAGGTCCAGCGCGGCCACGAACACCAGGCTCAGCGACAGCATGCTGCCCCACGTGTTGGTGAACGGGAAGGGCGCCTTGGGTCGCGTCTCCGGATAGCCCAGCACCAGCTGCACGTCGGCCGCCTCGGGGTGCACGAGGGAGGCGACGAACTGGTTGGAGCGGATGCTCGTCGGGAGCAGCAGCTCCAGGGCGGAGGTGAACGAGAACGACGGAGCGAGGAGGCCGAGCAGGCCGCCGGCGGTCGCCACGACGAACATCCAGGCGACCAGGCGCCGCACGTGCTCGTCGGGCAGGTCGGAGCGGCGCAGGTTGGTGACCCAGAGCAGCACGACGGTGCAGGCGGCGTACCACGCGATCCGGTAGGCGAAGAGCAGCAGTCGCGAGGAGTCGCCGCCGGGGACCGCACCCGGGGCGTCGGCCCAGAGCAGCACGACGCCCATGACGACCCAGACCAGGAAGAGGCACCAGAAGCCGAAGCCGGCGGGGAGTCGGAGGCTCCGACGGCGCCACAGCTGGGCGGCCATCGGCACGGCGAGCAGCAGCGGGAGCAGGGAGTCGATGCCGAGTGCCCACCACAGCGGGAACCCCACGAACAGGGCGGTCAACGGCCAGTGGGCGGGCCAGGAGCCGGGGCGGCGGGCGGGCTCCGCGGCGTCGAGGTCGTCGGACTCTGCACCCGGGGCGGGGTCGCCCGGGGCACGGGTCAGGACGGCCACCGAGCTCATGGCTCAAGCCAACCGGGTTTG
>NZ_CALRWD010000027.1:0-47605 GCF_943371775.1 Nocardioides psychrotolerans | reverse complement strand
AGCCCTGCGGGGCGGTGCTGACCTGCCACACCGGCCGGGGCTGGTCGCCGAGCCCGGGCGGGCGCAGGCGATCGAGCACGGTCAGGTCGTCAACGGTGATTGCGGGCACGGCGCCCACCTCCTTCACGAGTCATCTGGCCCAACAGTAGTTGAAAGTTGAATATTCCTAGGTGACGACCGGCAGCCGCACGCGGAATGTCGTGCCGCTGCCGGACTCGCCGCTGGTGAAGTCGATGCGCCCGCCGTGCTGCTCGACGATGGCGCGGGTGATCGAGAGCCCGAGGCCGCTGCCGGGGATGGCCTGCTTCTGGGCCAGGGTCGAGCGGAAGAAGCGGGTGAACAACCGGTCCTGCTCCTGCGCCGGCACCCCGATGCCGGTGTCCCTCACCAGGATCTCCGCCTCGTCGCCGTCGACGGCGAGCGAGAGCCGGATCGCACCTCCGTCGGGGGTGAACTTCACGGCGTTGCTGAGCAGGTTGAGCACGACCCGCTCGATCATGTCCCGCTCCCCCAGCAGCGGGACCGGCTCGTCGGGGAGCACCAGCCCCACGTCGAGGTCGCGGGCGCTCCAGCCGGGCGCCACGACCTCGAAGGAGGCGCGCACCGCCTCGGTCAGGTCGAAGACGCGGTCGGAGTGGACGAAGCCGTCGCTGTCGACCCTCGAGAGCGTCAGCAGGTCGTCGATGAGGCCGAGCAGCCGCGTCGTGTTGTCCGAGACCCGGTGCACGGCGTTGACCTGGCCCTCGGTGAGCTCGCCGTAGTCGCCCTCGCCCAGCATCTCGAGGTAGCCCAGGATGCTGGTCATGGGCGTGCGCAGCTCGTGGCTGACGCTCGAGACGAAGGCGTCCTTGACGGCATCGACGTCACGCAGCCGGTCGGCCGCCTGCCGCTCTGACTCCAACGCCTCCTCGAGCGCGCGGCGGGCCTCGACCTGGTCAGTGACGTCCTCGGACGTGCTGACGTAGCCGGTCGTGCGTCCCCGGTCGTCGACGATCCGCGACAGCGTCATCGCGTGCATCCGCTCGACCCCGTCCTTGCGCACGAAGCCCAGCAGGGTGCCGGCATGCTCCGGACCGATGAGCGCCTGCGCGACCAGGTCGAAGTCGTCGGCCACACCGACCTCGAGCGCCTTCGCGCTGATCGACGCCTGCGTGTGGAGCATCCGTGTCGTGCGCCCGAGCACGTCGTCCAGGTCGTAGCCGAGCAGGAGCTGGGCGCCGGGGTTGAACAGGGTGACGCGGCCGCGCTCGTCGGTGCCGATGATCGCGACGCCGGTCGCGCCGTCGACGATGCGCTGCACCTTGTCGCGCTCGGCCGCGGCGATGCGGGCGCTCGCGATCTGCTCACCGACCCGGATCATCAACGGCACCACGATGATCACGCAGGTGATGGCGAAGGAGGCCAGCAGCACGCCGCGGGCGTCGACCGGGAGGCCGTAGCGGACCGGGACGTCCGCGAAGGGACCGTTGCCAGCGGTCGTCATGAAGATCGCGAACGCCACCACGGCCACCAGCTGGCCGAGGGCCTCACGCGGGCTGATCCGCAGCGCGCCCCAGGCCAGCACCGGGATCGCCACGAACACGACCGACGGGAAGTCCTGGGGAAGGAACACCACGGGGGTCACGACGAGGATCGACAACCACTGGAGCAGTCGCTCGCCGGGCCCGGCCACCGACTCCTGGTTGGGGAGGCGACAGAAGAACGGGATTAGCGTCAGGTTGGAGGCCAGGTGGGCGGTGCCGATCGATGCCGCCACGAGCCCGGGGCTGCCCCAGTCGGTGACCGCGGAGGTCGCACAGCCGATCGCTGCTGCCACCACGCCGCCGGCCACAGCCGAGGCGAAGTAGGCCCGCAGGTCGGTGTCGGAGCGCAGGTCGGGCTTCTCGCCCGCGCCGTCGGTGAACAGGCGCGAGACCACCAGCGCCTCGAGCGCGCTGCCCAGGGCGAAGCCGGCGGCGACGTCCAACGGACGGCCCCCGAGCCAGATGGTGAGGAAGGCGACGGCGGCGATGCCGACGACGATCGCCGCCGTGTGGCGGCGTCGGGCCACCAGCAGGCAGCCGGTCGCCAGGCCCGCGGGCCAGATGCCCGTGACCCGGCCGCCCTCGGGCGCACCCCACACCGCGATGAACCCGAAGAGGGCCATCAACGCGGCCACGATCCACAGCCGCACCACCCAGGACGTCGGCACCGGTGACATCCCTCCCCCGTAGCTCCCTCTGCCATCAAAGCGCACGACGGCCCCCGACGTGGGCGAACTCGGCCACGCCGCACCGGTGCCGTAGGTTCTTGCGGTGAGCTCAGCACGCAAGCACTACGACGCCGTCATCGTCGGGGGCGGCCACAACGGCCTGGTCTCCGCGGCCTACCTCGCCCGCGCGGGGCTGTCGGTCCTGGTCCTCGAGCGGCTCGCGCACACCGGGGGCGCAGCCGTCTCAGCGGCCGCCTTCCCGGGTCGCGAGACCCGCCTCTCCCGCTACTCCTACCTCGTCTCGTTGCTCCCCACGCGGATCATCGAGGACCTCGGTCTCGACCTCGCGCTCGCCTCGCGCGCCACCGCGTCCTACACCCCGGTCGTCCGAGACGGCCGCGCCGGCGGCCTGTTCATCGAGCACGAGGAGGGCGAGGCGACGCAGCGCTCCTTCCGCGAGCTGACCGGCTCGGAGACGGAGTACGAAGCCTGGCGGGAGTTCTACGCCGACGTCGCCGAGCTGGCCCACGTCGTCTCCCCCACGCTGACCGAGCCCCTGCCCGTCGAGCGCGCCGTCCGCGACCGCGTCGACCCCGGCATCTGGCGCGACCTGGTCGTCAACCCGCTCGGCGCGACGATCCAGGAGCGTTTCCGCGACGACACCGTGCGCGGCGTCGTCGGCACCGACGGCCTCATCGGCACCTTCGCCTCGCTCCACGACCCCTCACTCATCCAGAACCGCTGCTTCCTCTACCACCTGATCGGCAACGGCACCGGCGAGTGGCGGGTGCCGATCGGTGGCATGGGTGCGGTCACCACCGAGCTGCACCGCGCGGCCGTCGACGCCGGGGCCGAGATCCTCGTCGACGCCGGGGTGAGCCGGATCCAGCCCGTCGACCAGGGCGGCTACGTCACCTGGCACGACGCGGCCGGCGCCCACACCGTCATGGGCGGCACGGTCCTGGCCAACGTCGCCCCCTGGGTGCTCAAGATCCTCCTCGGCGAGCAGGAGGACCCGGCCACCAAGCCCGAAGGTGCCCAGCTCAAGATCAACTTCCTGCTCGACCGGCTGCCGGCGCTGAAGTCGGGCATCGACCCCGCCGTCGCCTTCTCGGGGACCCTCCACCTCGGCGAGGACTTCACGCAGCTCGAGACGGCGTACGACGACGCGGCCGCGGGGCGGGTGCCCACGACGATGCCCGGCGAGGTCTACTGCCACTCGCTGACCGATCCCTCGATCCTCGGCGACGTGCCGGCCGGCACCCACACACTGACCTACTTCGGGCTTCACACGCCCGCGTCGCTCTTCGTCCAGGACCCCGAGGGCGCCAAGGCGCTGGCCGTCGAGCGGGCGATCGCCGCCCTCGACGAGCACCTCGTCGAGCCGATCATGGGCTGCGTCGCCCGCGACGCCCACGGCGAGCCGTGCATCGAGGCCAAGATCCCCCAGGACGTCGAGCGCGACCTCGCCATGCCCGGCGGCCACATCTTCCACGGCGACCTCGAGTGGCCCTGGGCGGCCAACCGCGCGCGTCTCGACACCCCCGCCCAGCAGTGGGGGGTGCAGACCGAGCACCCGCACGTCCTGCTGTGCGGATCCGGCGCCCGCCGCGGCGGCGCCGTGTCCGGCCTCGGTGGCCACAACGCCGCCCAGGCCGTGCTCGCATCGCGTTGACGCGTGCACATCGCGCCGACTCGGCCCCGATTTTTCCCGACCGCCGTCCGCTGGTAATGTCTGCGTCGCTTCACCGCGCGGCATTAGCTCAATTGGCAGAGCAGCTGACTCTTAATCAGCGGGTTCGGGGTTCGAGTCCCTGATGCCGTACCACCCACCGGGCCGGACATCCTCGATGTCCGGCCCGGTGCCATTTCACGTCCGTTCACCGCGGGGGTGCATGGTGGGTCCATGCGCCGCATCGCTCTGACCCTGGCGCTCGGCCTGGCCTCCGTGGCCGGCGTGCTCCTCGCACTGCGCGAAGGCTTCCGCCACCAGGCCCGCATCGCGCGCCGGGTGATCGGCAAGCCGCTGGGCGAGGACCCGCACTCGGCGGACCGCACCTACAAGAAGGCCTACGGCGACCCGCTCGAGCTGCTGCTGCTGGGTGACTCGATCGCGGCCGGTCTCGGGGCCGAGACGGCGAAGCAGACCCTCGGTGCCCAGCTGGCCCGGCGACTGGCGAAGAGCACGCGCCGCGCCGTGCGGCTGCACACAGCAGCCTTCGTGGGTGCCGAGAGCTCGATGCTGCGCGCCCAGCTCACCTCGCTGCCGCGGCACTACCGTCCGGACGTCGCGGTGATCGTGGTCGGCGGCAACGACATCACCCACCGGGTGAAGACCTCCGAGTCACGTCGCCACCTCGCCGAGGTCGTGGGGGCGCTGCGCGAGCGCGGCACCCCCGTGGTCGTCGGCACCTGCCCGGACCTCGGGATGCTCACCGCCGTGCCCCAGCCGTTGCGCTCCCTGGGCAGCCGCGCGTCGCGGCAGCTGGCGAGCGCGCAGCGCGAGGTGACGACCGAGCTGGGCGGCATCGCCGTCAGCCTCGCCGACGTGGTCGGCCCGTTCTTCATCGCCCAGCCCGACGAGATGTTCGCGGTCGACCGGTTCCACCCCTCGAGCGCGGGCTACCGCCGCACGGCCAAGGCGTTGCTGCCCAGCGTGCTCGCGGCCCTGGGCGCGACCCACGAGCTGCCGTGGGGGCACCACGGTCCGGCGGACGAGTCCCGCCTGAGTCCCGCCTGACTCCCGCCTGACTCCCGCCTGACTCACTGCGGCGCGCGCACCACCAGCAACGCGATGTCGTCGGAGAAGCGCTCCCCGAGCTGACCGATGATGTGCTCGGCCAGCTGAGCGGCGCCGAGCTCCTGCTGACCGGCGACGGTGTCGCGCAGCCAGGCGAGGCCCGCGTCGAAGGAGGCCTCGCGTCGCTCGACGAGGCCGTCGGTGTAGAGCAACAGGCTGGCGCCGGGCGCGAGCGAGCACTGCTGGTCACGGCGCGCGGCCGTCGGCTCCGCGCCGAGCAGCAGGTCGTGCTGGGAGTCGACGACGCGCACGCTGCCGTCCGCCTCCAGCATCAGCGGAGGTGGGTGGCCGGCGTTGGACCAGGTCAGACCGAGCGCCTGGTCGGCCGTGGCCGAGCGATCCACCCGCACCAGCAGGGCCGTGGCGACGGCGTCGACCTCGAGCCCGTCGATGGCGCGGTCGAGCCCGGAGAGCACGGCTGCGGGGGTCGCGTTGGGCAAGGTGTAGGCCACGCCGCGCACGAGGTTGCGCAGCTGCGCCATCGCGGCCGCGGCACGCTGGTCGTGGCCGGCGACGTCGCCGATCGCGAGCATCTGGCTGCCGTCGGGCAGCAGGAACGCGTCGTACCAGTCACCGCCGACCTGGGCGAGGTCGGACGCGGGCACGTAGCGCACGGCCACGTCGAGCTCGAGGGAGCCGGCAGGTCGGGTCAGGAGTGCCTTCTGCAGCGCCTCCGACAGGCCCCGCTCGGCCTCGAGGCTGCGGACCCGGGTGAGGGTCTGGCCCAGGTTGGCCGCGATCAGGCGCAGGAAGTCGAGGTAGAGGCCCGTCGGCTCCAGCTGCTCGCTGAGCCGCACCACGAGCATCCCGCCCAGGCTCAGCGGCAGCCACGCCACCGTGCTCGCGCCCTCGCTGTCGAGGTGCAGGTCGACGCCCTCGGCGATCGCCGGAGCCGGGCCGAACGGCGAGGTCTCGCGCACCGGCCCTCCTGGCAGCCGGATCTCGACCTGCGGGAGGTCGGCCGGGTCGGTCGCCAGGACCGCCGCAGCCCGGGCGGCCACCGTGTCGTCGTCCTCGGCGGAGGACAGCGTGTCGGAGAGCTGGGCCAGCATCGCGAGACGACGCCGGGTGATGACGTAACCGGTGGTCTCCACCGAGATGTCGAGGATGCCCTCGATGCGACCGTCGTCCCCCCGCACGGGCGAGTAGGAGAAGGTGAAGTAGCACTCCTCGAGGTAGGACGAGCGCTGCAGCGGGAGGTAGGTGTCCTCCACCCAGGTGGGCACGCCCGTCTCCAGCACCGAGTGCAGCATCGGGCCGACCACGTCCCAGGCTTCGGGGAACACGTCCTCGCACCGGCTGCCCAGTGCCTGCGGGTGCTTGGCGGCGATCAGGTCGGCGTAGCCCTGGTTGTAGACGAGCACCATCTCCGGTCCCCAGATCAGGGTCACGGGGAAGCGGGTGCTCAGGGTCAGGTCCACCGCACTGCGCAGGGCCGGGCTCCAACCGTCCACCGGACCGAGCGGGGTGCTCGCCCAGTCGACCGCGTCGTACGCCGCACTCAGCGCGCCCGCCTGGGCGAAGGGATGGGGTCTCACTGGCGCAATCTAGCGGAGCGAGAGCGCCTCAGAAGGCAATGCGCACGGACTCGCGCAACGGTCTCCGTCCGCTGGTCGTAGTACCCGCGACCAGTGGCCGGTGCCACCGCGACCGCCGGAGCCTGGAGTCACATCCCCAGCACCGCCGACACCGAGGAGAACCCGATGAAGATCCGAAGCACGACACCCGCAGCCATCGCCGCGGCTGCCCTCCTGGCAGCCACCCTCCCCCTCGCCGTCGCCGGGAGCGCCCAGGCCAGCGGGTCCGACGGCCGCGTCATCAAGACCGGCTCCTGCTCGGGCTCGACCAGCTGGAAGATCAAGGCGAAGCCCGACGACGGCCGGATCGAGGTCGAGGCCGAGATCGACAGCAACCGGACCGGCCAGAGCTGGGACTGGGTCCTGCTCCACGACGGCGGCGTGACCGCCCGGGGCACCTCGGTCACGCGCGGTCGCAGCGGGTCGTTCTCCATCGAGCGCCGCACCGTCGACGCCGACGGCACCGACCGATTCACCTTCCGCGCGGTCAACCCCGCGACGGACGAAGTCTGCGTCGCCAAGGTCGCCCTCTGACCGGCGACGCTTCGGGTCGCCATACTGGTCCGTCATGACCGGACCACGGCGACTCGTCAGCAGCCCGGTGGCGCAGTACCTCGCCATCGGGCTGCTGGCCCTTGCTGCGATCGTCGTGGCGACGCAGACCCTCTCCGGGCGGGCTGCCCGTGACGAGGCGCTCGACGACGCGCGGGCCACCACCGAGGTGCTGGCACTCTCCGTCGCGGAGCCGGCGCTCCCGCGCGGTCTCGTGGCCGGGCGGATCAGCGCTGTCGACCGCTTCGACCGGGTCGCGCTGGACCGGCTGCTCGTCGAGGACGTCCGGCGCATCAAGATCTGGGCGGAGGACGGCACCATCCTCTACTCCGACGAGGTGCGCCTGATCGGAGACCGCTTCGAGCTCGGCCCCGAGGAGCTCGCGATCCTGCGCGACGGTGGCTCGGAGGCCGACGTGTCCGACCTCGGCGAGCCGGAGAACCGGTTCGAGCCACCGGGCGAGGGACTGGTCGAGGTCTACACGCAGATCGTCAGTCCCGAGGGCCAGCCCCTCCTCTTCGAGACCTACTTCTCCGCCGACCGCATCGACGCCCGGCAGGCGGAGGTCATCGCCCCCTTCCGACGCATCACCATCGGCGGGCTGGTGCTGCTCGTGGCGATCGCCACCGCCATGCTGTGGGTCATGACGCGGCGCGAGGCACGAGCCGCCGCCGAGCGTGAGCGGCTGCTGCGCAACGCCGCGACCGCCTCCGACGCCGAGCGCCGGCGCATCGCCCGGGACCTCCACGACGGAGTCGTGCAGGACCTCGCCGCGTCGGCGTACGCCGTGGCGACCGTCGCGCGTGACGCCTCGCCCGAGCACCGCGAGACCCTGCTCACCACCGCCGGCTCGCTGCGCAGCAGCATGCGCGGGCTGCGCTCCTTGCTGGTGGAGATCCATCCCCCGGACCTGTCGGTCACGACGCTCGACGCCGCCCTCCAGGACCTCTGCGCCCCGGCCGCAGCCGCCGGCGTCGAGGCGTCGGTCCACGTGGCGCCGCTCGACGGCGTCAGCGAGCAGAGCGCCGCCCTGGTCTGGCGCGTCGCACAGGAGGCCGTGCGCAACGCCCTGCGCCACGCTGCCGCGTCGACCCTGCGCATCGAGGTCCTGCGCACCGGGGACCGGGTGGTGCTGGAGGTGGCCGACGACGGGCGGGGCTTCGACCCGGAGGAGGTGCGCGAGGAGACACGCTACGGGCTGCGCGGCCTCCAGAGCCTGGCCCACGACAGCGGCGGCTCCCTCGAGGTGCGCTCCTCCCCCGGCACCGGCACGACGGTCCACCTCGAGGTGGGCGTGTGATCACCGTCGTGCTCGCCGACGACCACGCCGTGCTGCGCGGCGCCCTCGCCGGCTACCTCGCCGGCGTCGAGGACATCGAGGTGGTCGGCACGGCCGCCGACGGACAGGGCGCGGTCGACCTCGTCGCCGAGCTGCACCCCGACATCGTGCTGATGGACCTGCAGATGCCCGGCATGGACGGCGTCACGGCGACCCGCGAGATCGTCGCGCAGGGCGGCACCGACGTCCTGGTGCTCACCTCCTTCTCCGACTCCGAGCGGATCGTGGCCGCCCTCGACGCCGGGGCACTGGGCTACCTCCTCAAGGACGCCGAGCCCGACGAGGTGGTGGAGGGTCTGCGCCAGGTGAGCCGCGGCGAGTCGCCGATCCACCCGCGAGCCGCACGTCAGCTGCTCGGCGCCCGACCCGCCTCTCCCACCTCGGTCAACCTCAGCCCCCGCGAGATCGAGGTGCTCGTGCTGGTGCGCCGGGGCCTGGTCAACAAGCAGATCGCCCGCAGGCTCGGGATCACCGACCGCACGGTCAAGTCGCACCTCACCTCGGTCTTCAACCGGATCGGGGTGCAGGACAGGACGCAGGCGGCTGTCTGGGCGGAGCGCAACGGCCTCGGCGACGACTGAGGCGGATCACCACCACTCCCCTACACTCAGCGGTTGGTTGCACTCGGCAACCAACCGTCGAGGAGCGTCCCATGTCCAGGCCCGGCCGCGGAGCCATCACCTTCACCGTCCTCGCGGTCTCGGTGTCGTCGTTCTCCTTGCTCCAGTCGATGATCGTCCCGGTGCTCGCGACCATCCAGACGGAGTTCGACACCGACCAGACCACTGTCACCTGGGTGCTGACCGGCTACCTCCTGAGCGCCTCCATCGCCACCCCGTTGCTCGGGCGGATCGGCGACGTCGTCGGCAAGACGCGGATGCTCGTCATCACGCTGAGCGCCCTCGTGCTGGGGTCGCTGCTCGCCGCACTGGCGCCCAGCATCGGGTGGCTGATCTTCGCGCGGGTGGTGCAGGGCGCCGGTGGCGGCGTGCTCCCGCTCGCCTTCGGCATCGCCCGCGACGAGTTCCACGACAACGTCGCCACGGCCCTGAGCGTGCTCGCCTCGCTCACGGCGGTCGGCTTCGGCGTCGGGATCGTGATCGCCGGCCCGATCGTGGAGGTCTTCGGCTTCCGCGGGCTCTTCTGGATCCCGATGGGCGTGGTGGCACTGGCCGCGGTCGCCGCCCGGCTGTTCGTGCCCGAGTCGCCCGTGCGGACGCCCGCACGCCTGCCGATCCTGCCCGCCGTGCTCCTCTCGGTGTGGCTGGTCGCCCTGCTGCTGGCGCTCTCCGAGGGCAACGTGTGGGGCTGGTCGTCACCGCGGATCCTGGGGCTCCTCGCCCTCGCCGCGGTCGGCCTCGTCACCTGGGTCGCCGTCGAGACCCGGGTGCCGGTGCCGATGATCGACATGCGGATGATGCGCCTGCGCGGCGTCTGGACGACCAACCTGGTGGCGGCCTTCGTCGGCTTCGGCATCTTCGCGGCCTTCGGCTTCCTGCCCCAGCTCCTCCAGACCCCGGAGGCGGCCGGCTACGGCTTCGACGCCTCGATCTCGGAGTCCGGGCTCCTGCTCGTGCCCTCCGCGATCGCGAGCTTCCTGGTCGGCTTCTTCACCGCACGGCTGATCCACGCGGTCGGCGCCCGCACCGTGATCGTGACCGGCACCCTGACGACAGCGGCGTCGTTCGTCTCGATCGCGCTGTGGCACGACACCACCTGGCAGCTCTATGCCGCCACCACGGTCCAGGGCCTGGGCTCGGGCCTGATCTTCTCCAGCCTCGCCGGGGTCGTGATCGCCTCGGTGCCCCAGGAGCAGACCGGGGTGGCGAGCGGCATGAACGCCAACATCCGCACCATCGGCGGCTCGGTCGGCGCCGCGGTGATGGCCGGCATCGTCACGGCCCAGGTGGGGCCCACCGGGATCCCCGACGAGAGCGGCTACACGATCGGCTTCTTCGTGCTGGGTGCCGGCATGCTCCTCGCCGCCGTCGCCGCGCTCTTCATCCCGGACCTGCGCGACCAGCCGACCTCGGGGCCGCTGCAGGACGCCGACAACGCCGAGCTGGCCTTCCTGCCCGGCGCCCCGAGCATCCCGGGCGTCAGCCCCGCACCACGAAGGACCGCACCAGGTCCTTCCTGATCTGGGCGTCGGTCCACGCGAAGCGCACCCAGCGCCCCTGGGAGAAGAGCCTGGTCTGGTCGCTGGACCAGCGTGAGCGCGGGTTCTCGTCCTGGCTGTAGGTCAGGATCGTGCGGGCGTCGACCCGACCACCGTCGAGGAACGAGATCGCCTGGATGTGCGACGAGCCGTAGGTGATCGCGCGATACTTCCCGCGGTTCTGCACCGGCGTGCGCGACGCCAGGGCGTTGGCGTTGCCGACCGAGTCACCCGTGCCACCACCCAGCGGGAGCGGCGGTGCGCCGCGGTCGCCCGCGACCTGGAGCGAGCCCCACGTGGCGTCGAACGGGATCTTGCGCGCTCGCAGCGAGGCGATCGCGTCGCTCATCGCCTGGACCACCTGCGGGTTGTCGCTGGCGAGTCCCCGCGGTGTGTTGAGCGGGTCGGCGGGCGAGAACGGCACGGTCCACACGGTGTCGGCCAGGCCGAGGGGCACCGTGGGCAGCCGCGACACGAACTCCTCGAAGATGTGCGTGCCGACCGATGTCGTCTCCGAGCGTCCGTCCCACTTCTTCAGCACGGCGCAGGCCCGGGTCTCGCCGGTCTGCGCGCAGACGTCGTCCAGCGCACCGCCGGCGCGCATGACCTCCGCCGCACGCAGGCGATTCTCGTGCTGGTGGCTCCGGAAGCTCAGCGGAGTCTCCTTGCGGTTGCCGCGCAGCCGGTCGATGACGTATTGCGACACCATCCGGGTGCGCATCGTCCGGACGCAGCGCTCGCAGCCGATGATCTGGTCGTAGCCCTCGAGCCGCGAGGCCGGGTTGGGCAGCCAGTAGGAGTCGTTGGCGTTCATCACCCAGTCGCGACGCACCACCGACGGCAGGTTCCTCGGGCCGAAGATGCCCGGGCGCTGCGCGTCGGCGTCGCGCCCCCAGGCGCACGAGGAGTCGGCGAAAGTGCCGTCGAGGCCCGGCAGGCCGGCGACCTGGTTGAGCACCCGCCCGACCGGGGTCATGCACCGCTGGGCCATCTCGTTGGTCACGTGCGGGACGACCGAGTGGTCGGCGTAGAGGACGTCACCGAAGCGGTCGGCCGCCGTCGTGTTGACCCAGGGCATCCCGCCGCCGGCGTCCTGACGCCGCAACAGGTCGCGCACGGTGCGGGCCTTGCCCATGTCGAGGAACGTGTCGACCGTGCGCAGCTGCTCGCCGTTGGCGTCGCGGATCGCCCAGACGCTGCCCGGGCCCCAGGGCATCAGCAGCGCCGGTGCGTCGATCACGTAGCCCTGCGGTGTGCGGTAGAGGTCCTCGGTCACCGTGCCGACCGAGCCGTCGGCCCGCTTCACGCGCACCTTGACGGTGCGCCGCTGGAGCTGTTGCGGGCCGGCGTCGGTGAGGTAGGTCGTGGGGCCGACCGTCTTGTACTCGTAGGGCGTGAAGCGGTAGGCCGTGGAGACGGTGTGGCTCCAGGCGACGTCCTTGTTCCACCCGATGTTGACCGCCGGCGAGCCGATCAACGAGGCGCCCGCCACGTCGTAGGAGCCGGGGATGGTGAGGTGCTGCTGGGTGAAGTGGTATCGGCCGCGCCACGGGAAGTGCGGGTTGCCGAGCAGCATCCCGCGCCCCGTCGACGTCTCGGCCCCGCCGACGGCGGTCGCGTTGGAGCCGAAGGGTGCCTCGGGGTCGCGACCCAGGCCCTTGAGCAGCGCCGCGCGGTCGACCGCGGAGGCGCGCACCGGCAGCTCGGGAAGGCCAGGGTCGGTGGCCGACGGCGGGTCGGCGTCGACGATCTCCTTGACGAACACGCCCGCGGAGGCGAGCAGGTTGGCGAGGTAGACGCCGTACCAGAGGTCGATCGCGGTGGCGTTCGGCGTGAGGTAGGCCGCCTTGCGGCAGGCCGGGTCGGTGACGGTGTTCGTGCGGAGGTACTTGTTGATGCCGGCGACGTAGCCGTCGACCATCTGGCGCGACTCACGCCCGGGTCCGGCCTTCGAGGCGAGCAGCTTCTCCACGACACGCCGGTTGCGCAGGTCGGTCACGAACGCGTCGACCTGGAGGTTGGACGCCTCGAGCGTCACCTGGTCGTCGTAGCGCCCCTGCGGTCCGAAGAAGAGCGACCTCTGGCCACGGCCGGTGACCAGCGTGTCGGCCAGCGTGCAGATCGACGCCGACGCCGCGGCGTAGCCGCTGCCGAAGCCGAGCGAGCCGAAGTCCTGGGCCGTGATGTGGGGGATGCCGTGCTTCGTGATCCGGATCTTGGCCTCGTACGACGGCGCCTGCCGCTGCACCTGGACCGCGGCGGCGGCCACCGGGGCCGGTGCGCTGGGGGCAGCGCCGGCGCTCGTGGCGACGACCGCACCTCCCGGCACCAGGGTGCAGGCAGCCAGCAGGCCGACGATCGGGCGGGTGACGCGGTGTCGGAGCATGACGGCTCAACGCCACCGTGTGACGGGGGTTACGGCCAGAACTGCAACGTGTTGCAGGCTAGAGGTAGAGACCGGTCGGCTCGTCGCCGAGGCGGTCGGCGGCCACCGCGTGCACGTCGCGCTCGCGCATGACGACGTAGACCTCGCCGTGGACCTCGACCTCGGCCTTGTCCTCGGGGTCGAAGAGGACTCGGTCACCGACCTCGACGGCGCGCGCGTGCGGGCCGACGGCGACGACCTGGGACCACGCCAGGCGACGTCCGCCCATGGCGGCCGTGGCGGGGATGACGATGCCGCCGGAGGAGCGTCGCTCCCCGGCCTCCTTGTCGATCTCGCAGAGGACCCGGTCGTGCAGCATCTTGATGGGTCGCTTGTCGCTCACGAGCGGCTCCTGCAGGTCAGTTGACGACCTTGCGGATCACGACGAAGAGCACGATCACCCCGACGACACCGCCGACGGTCTTGAGGATGTTGTCGGTGCGGGGCTCGCCGGTCGCGGCGTCGACGTAGTGACCCTTGATCTGGGCCACCTCGCGGCTCGCGATCGTCTTGGGGCTCGAGCGGTAGAGGAGCTGGTCGATGGTGACCGCCAGCCGCTCGCGGGTCGCTTCGATCTCGGCCTCGAGGTCAGACAGCTCTTTGCTCACTGCGGGAGGGTATCAATGCCGCGAGGGTCGAAGCCGAACGGGAGCTCGAGACGGTGGGCACGCATCAGGGTGTCGTCGGTCAGGACGTCGTAGGTCCGACCGTCGGCGACCACGTGCCCGTCGCTGAGGACGACCGCTCGGGGGCACAGCTCGAGGGCGTAGGGCAGGTCGTGGGTGACCATCAGGACCGTCACGTCGAGGGAGCGGATGATGTCGGCGAGCTCGCGCCGCGAGGCCGGGTCGAGGTTGGAGGACGGCTCGTCGAGCACCAGGATCTCCGGCTCCATCGCCAGCACCGTGGCCACCGCGACCCGCCGGCGCTGGCCGAAGGAGAGGTGGTGCGGTGGACGGGCGGCGAAGTCGGCCATGCCGACCAGGTCGAGCGCGGTCATGACCCGCGCCTCGAGGGCGGCCCCCTTGAGGCCGAGGTTGGCCGGACCGAACGCGACGTCGGCGCGGACCGAGCCCATGAAGAGCTGGTCGTCGGGGTCCTGGAAGACCACGCCGACGCGGCGCCGGATCTCCTGGAGGTTCTCCTTCGCCACCGGCAGCCCGCTGACGCTGACCGAGCCGACGCCCGCGGTGAGGATGCCGTTGAGGTGCAGCACCAGGGTCGTCTTGCCGGCGCCGTTGGGCCCGAGCAGCGCGACCCGCTCGCCCTGGTGGACGTGGAGGTCGACGCCGAAGAGCGCCTGGTGGCCGTCGGGGTAGGCGTAGGCCAGGCCCTGGACGTCGAGGACGGGCACGCTCATCTGACCACTCTCATCTGGGCACTCTCATCTGGGAAGCTCCCCGGTGTAGCCCCGCGAGAGCATCGCGAGGTGGACCCGCTCGCCGCGCTCGTAGGAGCGGATGAACAACGAGCCGAGCGTGCGAGCCAGCGTGGGCCAGCTGCGCGGGGACCGCGGGTCCATCCCTCGCGAGCGCATGGAGACCATCATCCGCCCCAGGTCGGCGGTGACGACGTCGAGGTAGCGGATCATGAAGCCCATGATCTGCACGATCAGGTCGGGCATCCGCAACCGGCGCAGCCCGACCAGCACGTCGGCCGGCTCGGTCGTCGCGGCCAGCGTCAGCGAGGCCATGACGCCGAGCGAGCCCTTCACGGCCAGGCCCCAGGCAGCCAGCAGCCCGGGCTCGGAGACGCTGACCCCGAGCACGTCGACCTGCGGGCCGGTGGCGATGAACGGGATGAGCGCGGCGAAGACCAGGAAGGGCACCTCGATGACCATCCGGCGCACGACGTAGAGCACCGGCACCCGTGCCGTCAGGATCACGGCCACCACCACGAGGACGTAGCCACCGAAGACGGGGAACCAGTCGCGGGGCGTGGCCACGACGGTGAGCATGAAGCCCACCAGGAGCAGGATCTTCAGGTGCGCCGGCGCCCGGTGGACCGGGCTGTGGCCGTGGAAGTGCAGCCGGTGGCCGTGACCGGCGCCCACGTCAGCGCCCGGCTTCGACGGAGTCGTTGGCTGGGTCGTCGGCGGGCGTGCGGCGTCGTACGGCGTAGGCGACCCCGCCCGCGATGACCAGCGTCAGCAGCACGCCGATCACGCCGGCCAGTCCGCCACCGAGACGCTCGTCGTCGACCCCGGCGGTCTGGTAGTCCGCGAACGGGCTGTCGGAGGTCGGTGAGTCCTCGGCGGAGTCGAGGAAGCCGGTCTTGCCGGCGACGTACTCGAGGCCGTCGGGGTGGCTGCTGGCGTAGTAGCTGCCGAACCCGGCGACGAGCAGGGCGACGAGCACCCCGGTGATGACGAAGGTGCGGGTCCTCATGCCGCCACCGTCCGGATCTCCAGCTCGGCCGCGGGCACCAGCGTCCGGGCGCCGTGCACCAGGTCGGGGCGCACGGCCACGACCGAGGCCACGACCAGGCCGGTCACGATCGCCTCGCCGATCCCGATGACGGTGTGCCAGCCGAGCATGGCCACGAGCACGTCGGAGGTCTCGACCGGGGCCGTGCCGCCGACGGCGAAGAGCAGCGTGAAGACGGTGGCGGCGACGGGCACCGACATCAGGGCACCGATCGCGGCGGCGGGCGCGATGGAGGAGAGCCGCTTGGGCAGGACCGCGGCCACGAGGCGGAAGACGAGGTAGCCGGCGAAGCAGCCGACCAGGGCCATCAGCACGATGTTGGTGCCGAGCGCGGTGATCCCGCCGTCGGCCATGAAGAGGGCCTGGACCAGCAGGACCACGCTGATGCACAGCGCCCCGGTCCACGGCCCGACCAGCACCGCCGCGAGCGCACCACCGAGGAGGTGGCCGCTGGTGCCGGCGCCGACGGGGAAGTTGATCATCTGGCCCGCGAAGATGAACGCTGCCACGAGACCGGCCATCGGGGCCGTACGGTCGTCGAGCTCGGTGCGGGCCTTGCGCAGGGCGAAGGCCACCCCACCAGCCGCGACCACGCCGGTCGCGATCGACGTCGGTGCGTCGAGGAAGCCGTCAGGCACGTGCATGGCACTTCTCCGGACTCGATAGGTTGGCGGTCAAGCCCACCGTACGTTATTGCACATAACTCGCAACAAGGAGCACGTCGTGTCCGATGCCCGCCTCGCCCCCGGCGACGCCGCCCCCGACTTCACCCTCGCCGACGACACCGGCGCCGAGGTCACGCTCTCGGACCTGCGCGACCGTCGGGTGATCGTCTACTTCTACCCCGCCGCCATGACCCCCGGCTGCACCAAGCAGGCCTGCGACTTCACCGACTCCTTGGAGTCGCTGAAGGCCGCCGGCTTCGAGGTCCTGGGAATCTCGCCGGACAAGCCCGAGAAGCTCGCGAAGTTCCGCGAGAAGGACGGCCTGGGCATCACCCTGCTCTCCGACCCCGACAAAGCGGTCATGAAGAGCTATGGCGCCTTCGGGGAGAAGAAGCTCTACGGCAAGGTCGTGGAGGGGGTCATCCGCTCGACCTTCGTCGTCGCCGAGGGAGGCGCGGTCGAGCTCGCGCAGTACAACGTGAAGGCCACCGGTCACGTGGCCAAGCTGCGCCGCGACCTCGGCCTAGACTGAGCCCTCGCTCGCCGGAGTGGTGGAATTGGCAGACACGCAGGTTTTAGGTACCTGTGCCTTCGGGCATGGGGGTTCGAGTCCCCCCTTCGGCACTGCTGTGACCGACACTTCCGGAAGGCACCATGGAGCTGCACGAGAACCTCTACGAGCTCGGTCTCACCTCGGGCCGCGGTGTCTTCGACGACGCCGACCTGCTGCGCGCCGCGCTCGACGACTACCTCGACGAGGCTGCCGCGTCGACGGGTGACATCAACCTGCTCGTCGACGCCGTGCGACTGGGCGCCTTCCGGATGATGCAGAGCACGATCGACAGCGGGGCCGAGCCGGCACGGGCCGTCGAGTCGGCCGGCGACATGCTCGCCCGCGATCGCGGCACCTCCGACGTCGCCGCCGCCCGCTGGGCCTGCGCGGTGCTCGGCTTCGCGGTCGGCAAGGTGAGCGCCACCGACGTCCGCCGCTTCGACCGGACCATCACCCAGCCCCGACCCCCGGCCTTCCCGCCGGCGACGACCCAGCAGCCGCCCGCTCCCCCGACCCAGGCGCCCTGGCCGGTGCAGTCGCCCACCGGCCCCCCGCCCTCCTCGCCGCCGCCGGGCTCGTGGCCGCCGCCCTCACAGCCGCAGTACGCCGGGGGCTACCCGCCGGCGTACGCCTCCGGACCGACCGCCTCGGGGAAGAGCAGGACACCCTGGATCCTGGCCGCGGTGGCCGCCGTCGTGCTGATCGCCGTCGTCGGCGGGCTGTTCGCCATCCTGTCGGGCGGCGACGACACCGTCGAGACCGCGACCGACGACCCCTCGACCTCGGCACCCACCGCCCCGACGCCGCCGACGCCGCCCAACGAGTCGGAGTCGCCCGTGACCCCGAGCCCCACCCCGCTGCCGACGATCCCGCCCAACCCGCTGATCGGCAGCGGCTACGCGTTCACCTTGCCCGACGCGTGGACCGACATCACCGAGGAGATCCTCTCGGGCGGTCAGTCAGGCGCGACCGACAAGGCGATCGCCTGGGGGCAGAGCTTCGAGGGCGCCCGGGCCAACCTGATCATCGAGACCGGCTTCGCCGGCGGCGAGACCGACCCCGAGGTCATCCGCCCGACCTGGGAGAACAACATGGTCGGCGCCACCGGGGCCACCCCGGTCGACAACGGTGACACCACCATCGACGGCGAGAAGGCCGTGTCGGTGCTGATCTCCCGGGTCAACGAGAACGGTGTCGCGATCGAGCAGTACGGCTACCTGACGATCCACGACGGCGACCTCTACTCCATCATCCTGTCGACCCAGGAGGGTGACCAGAAGGCCCAGGACACCTACGCCGACATCGTCGAGAGCTGGACCTGGCAGTAGTCGGGGGGCGGTCAGGCCGGCTCGACCGGATCTTCCTCGCGCAGTCGCGGCGTCGTCGCCAGCTCGGGGCGGATGCCGCGCTTGTCGGCGTAGAAGGCGCGCACCTTGTCCATGTCGGCTCCGACGTCGCCGGTGACGGGGAACGTCGGCCCCCAGCCGACGACCCGCGTCGGGCCGTCGACGAACGCCAGCGTGATCGGCAGGCCGGTCTGCTGGGAGATCCGGTAGAAGCCGGACTTCCAGTAGTCCACCTTGCTCCGGGTGCCCTCGGCCGCCAGGCCCAGCAGGAACGTCTCGTCGGTCTCCGCGTCGGCCAGCAGCGCCCGGATCGTGCCGCCCGGGTTGGCCCGGTCGAGCGGGACCGCGCCCGTGGCGCGCATGACGTAGCCCACCGGCCCCTTGAAGAACGACTCCTTGACCAGCAGCCGGATCTGCACGTTGCTGTCCCACGCGAGCAGGATCGTCAGGACCCAGTCCCAGTTGGAGGTGTGCGGAGCGCCGACCAGGATGCCCTTGCTGGGCACCTCGCCGGTGGTGCGCCAGCGGGCGAGCTTCAGAGCGACGCGCGCGAAGGTTCTGCGGAGGAGGAAGTGTCGGGCCATCGCGCGAACCTATCGCGCTTCCTCCGTGTGACCGGGGTCACCCTCGACTAGGGTCCGGCCATGGACTCCGCGTTGACCGAGATCGGGCTGCCCGTCGCCCTCGCCATCATCATGTTCGGCCTCGGACTGGACCTGACCCTGGCCGACTTCCGGCGAGTGGGCACCCAGCCGAAGGCGGTCGTCGTCGCGCTGGCCTGCCAGCTGGTGCTGCTGCCGATCGTCTGCTTCGGGCTGGTGGTCCTCTTCGACCTCCCGCCCCTGCTGGGCATCGGCATGCTGCTGCTCGCGGCCTCCCCCGGTGGCACGACCGCCAACCTGTTCAGCCACCTCTTCCGCGGCGACGTGGCGCTCAACATCACCCTGACCGCCATCAACTCCATCGTCGCGATCGCGACGCTGCCGTTGATCACCAACCTGGCGATCGCCTACTTCGACAAGTCCGAGTCGGTCTCGATGCCGCTGGCCGAGGTCGTCAAGGTGTTCGCCCTCATCCTGGTGCCGGTGGGCATCGGCATGCTCGTGCGCGCCAGGAAGGCGTCGTTCGCCGCGGCCATGGACAAGCCGGTGCGCATCGCGTCGGCCGTCATCCTGGCCATCCTGGTGCTCGGCATCCTGCTCGGCGAGCGGGAGCGGGTCGGCGGCTACCTCGCCGACGTCGGGATCGTGGCAGCCCTGTTCTGCGCGATCAGCCTCGTCGTCGGCTACGCCGTGCCACGCGCCTTCGGCGTGCGCGAGGGACAGGCCATCGCCTCGTCCTTCGAGATCGGGGTCCACAACGGGACCCTGGCGATCTTCGTCGCCGAGAACGTCCTGGAGGTCAACGAGATCGCCGTCCCCGCTGCGGTCTACTCGATCATCATGTTCGTCATGGCCGCCGGCTGGGGCGCGATCATCAGCAGGCGGGTCGGTCAGGGAGAGCCGAGCAACGCCGCGACCTGAGGGGCGATCTCGCGCAACGCCTTGCCCCGGTGGGAGATCGCGTCCTTGTCCTCGCGGCTCAGCTCGGCCGTCGTGAGGCCCGGGCGGTCGTCGGCGACGAACAGCACGTCGTAGCCGAAGCCTCCGTCACCGCGCTCCTCGCGCAGCACGGTGCCGTCCATGCGGCCCTCGACCACGATCTCGCGACCGTCGGGGTGGCAGAACGCGACGGCACAGGCGAAGTGGCCGGTGCGCCGCTCCTCGGGGACGTCGGACAGCTGGGACAGCAGCAGCGTGTTGTTGCGGTCGTCGTCCTTGGGCGGGCCCGACCAGCGCGCCGACAGCACGCCCGGCATGCCGTTGAGCGCGTCGACGCACAGGCCGCTGTCGTCGGCCAACGTCGGCAGTCCCGTGACCTCGGCACCCGCGCGCGCCTTGAGCAGCGCGTTGCCGACGAAGGTCGGGGCGTCCTCGACCGGCTCGTCGTACGACGGCACGTCGTCGAGGCCGACCACCTCGATGTCGGGCACCTGCTCGCGCAGGATCCGGTCCATCTCGGCGAGCTTCTTGGCGTTGCGCGAGGCCAGGAAGACGCGGGTCGCGGAGCCGCCGGTCAACGGGCCAGTGCCTCGTGCTGCATGAGGGTCAGGTCGGCGCAGCCCTTCTCGGCCAGGGCGAGCAGCGCGTCGAGCTCGGCGCGGTCGAAGGCCGCGCCCTCGGCGGTGCCCTGGACCTCGACGAACTTGTTGTCGCCGGTCATCACGACGTTCATGTCGGTCTCGGCGCGGACGTCCTCGACGTAGGGCAGGTCGAGGCGCGGCACGCCGTCGATGATCCCGACGCTGATGGCCGCCACGGAGCCGGTGAGGGCCTGCGGCACGCCGAGGTGGGCGCAGGCGTCGGCGAGAGCGATGTAGGCGCCGGTGATCGCCGCGGTGCGGGTGCCGCCGTCGGCCTGGAGCACGTCGCAGTCGAGCTGGATGGTGTTCTCCCCCAGCGCCTGGTAGTCGATGACCGCACGCAGCGAGCGGCCGATCAGGCGGCTGATCTCGTGGGTGCGGCCGCCGATGCGGCCCTTGACCGACTCGCGGTCGGAGCGGGTGTTGGTGGAGGCGGGGAGCATGGCGTACTCCGCGGTGACCCAGCCCAGGCCGGAGCCCTTGCGCCAGCGCGGGACGCCGGTCGAGGCCGACGCGGCGCAGAGCACCTTGGTCTTCCCGAACTCGATCAGCACCGACCCGGCCGCGTGGTCGAGCCAGTTGCGGGTGATGGTCACGGACCGGAGCTCGTCGTCGGCCCGGCCGTCCTCGCGGGGGGTGCGCTCAAGAGACGTCATGCGCCCGACCCTAGTGGGGGTCGGGCGCACGACGGTGATCGGCTGCTGCGGGGTGGGACCTACTTCACCTCGGCGCGCATCACACGCGCCCACCCCGCCATGAACGGCACCACGATCCAGATCAGGGACGTGGTGAGGAGCTGGGCGTACTCCTCGCCGGTCAGCCCCTGGTCGCCCCCGAAGGAGTTGAAGAGCGGCTGCTGCGCCGTCCCGAGGTCGAACCACGGAGCGACGTCGCGGAGGAACGGCACCAGCGCGAAGACGATCGACGAGGCGATGGGCAGCACGAAGAACGTCACGATGGCGGCCGGGGTGTTGAGCAGGATCAGGCCGTAGGCCAGCCCTTGGAGGACCGTGAGCAGCTGGAGCGCGAGGAAGAGCAGGAAGATCTTCGCCGAGAGTCCCTCGAAGCCCTCGCTGGCACCACCCAGGACCGTCGCGAGCGCGGCGATCACGATCGCCGCGACGAAGGCGGCCAGGCCGAGGATCAGGGCAGCGACGGTCTTGGCCGCGATCACCTTGGTGCGCGAGGGCGCCAGGGCGAAGGTGACCATCGCGGTGCGCTGGCTCCACTCGCTGGTCACCAGCAGGATCCCGAGCACCGGGAGCAGGAAGCCCTGGGGCGTCGAGGCGATGCCGATGAAGTTGCCGAAGATCCGCTCGTCCGCGTCGGCGACCAGGAAGAAGATGATCATGAACAGCGCGGTGATGCCGACGATCGCGCCGAGCAGCCAGCGACCGGCGCGGGTGTCGGCGGTCTTGCGCAGCTCGACGGAGACGAGGCGGGTGAAGGGGATCTGCGCGGTCCCGGAGACGTCCAGGGTCATGCTCATGCCGAGGCTCCTTCGATGTGGCCTTCACGTTGGGTGTCGGAGGTCAGCTCGAGGAAGAGGTCCTCGAGCCCGGCGCCTCCGAAGCGCAGGTCGGTCAGCACGATCCCGGCCTCGAGGGCAGTGCGGCCGATCTCGACGGCGGGCGCCTCGACCTTCAGCCCCTCGCCCGCGGCGGTGACGCTGAAGCCCTTGCCCTGCAGGGCGGTGGCGAGCGAGGTGTTGTCGAGCGAGGTGACCAGGCTGGAGGGTGCACCGCCGCGCTCGAGCAGCGTCTTCTTGTCGCCCTGGGCCACGATCTTGCCGCGCCCGATGAGGATCATCTCGTCGGCGATCATCTCGACCTCGTGGAGCAGGTGGCTCGAGAGGAGCACCGTGCCGCCGCGGTCGGCGTAGCCCTTGAGCAGGCCGCGCATCCAGCGGATGCCGGCCGGGTCGAGGCCGTTGGCCGGCTCGTCGAGGATGAGCACCGACGGGTCCCCGAGCAGCGCGTGGGCGATGCCGAGGCGCTGCTTCATGCCGAGCGAGTAGTTGCGCAGCCGGCGCTTGGACTCGTCGGGGCTCAGCGAGACCAGCGCGAGCATCTCGTCGACGCGCGAGTCGGGCAGCCCCATGGTGCGGGCACCGATGGTGAGGATCTCGCGACCGCTGCGACCGGCGTGCTGGGCCGAGGCGTCGAGCAGCACGCCGACGTGACGACCGGGGTTGGGGATGTCGTGGTAGAGGTGACCACCGATCGTGACCCGGCCCCGCGACGGCGGGGTGAGCCCGACCATGATGCGCATGGTCGTGGTCTTGCCGGCCCCGTTGGGGCCGAGGAAGCCGGTGACGCGGCCGGGTTGGGCCACGAAGCTGATGTCGTCGACGGCGGTGAAACCGCCGTACGTCCTGGTGAGTCCTTCGACGTGGATCATGGCTCCAGCCTGCCCCACGTCGCGGTCGGTTCCCATCGGCCACGCGGAGGGGGTCGAGCAGACCTAAGTAGGGGGTACGCCGGGACCCCGGCAGCCTGCACGTGCTCCGCCGGTGGTCCTAACCTGCTCACGTGGACCACCCCTCCCCCGAGACCTACCAGCCGACGCTGAGCCGGTGGGGCCAGGCGTGGCGGGTCCTGCTGTGCCTGGGCATCAGTGCCCTCGTCTGGTCCGGCTACGCCGACCACCAGGCCTCGGACGTGCCGGTGCTGTTCTGGGTCGACCTCGTCGTGGGCGTGGCCGCCTACGTCCTCATGTTCTTCCGTCGGCGCTGGCCCCTGGCGATCGCGGTGGTCACCAACCTGATGGGGGCGGTGTCCGGGGTCGCGGCCGGCCCGGCGACGCTGACCTCGGTGTCGCTCGCGACCCGGCGTCGGCTCCCGCACGTGCTGCTCGTCGCCGTGCTCGCCCTGGGCGCCTCGACCCTCTACACCGAGACCCAACCCAACCCGACGTCCGAGCCCGCGTGGATCGAGTTCTTCTCGGCCGTGCTCGCCATCGCCGCCTCCATGGGCTGGGGCATGTTCATCGGCTCGCGCCGCGAGCTGCTGTGGACGCTGCGCAACCGGGCGGAGCGCGCCGAGGCCGAGCAGGACCTGCGGATCACCCAGGCCCGCGGCAACGAGCGGGCCCGCATCGCCCGGGAGATGCACGACGTGCTGGCGCACCGGATCTCCCAGATCTCGCTGCATGCCGGTGCGCTGAGCTTCCGCGAGGACCTGACCGCCGAGGAGGTCCGCACCAGTGCGAGCGTCATCCAGGCCAAGGCGCACGAGGCCCTCACCGACCTGCGCGGCGTGCTGGGAGTGCTGCGCGACGAGAGCGGCGAGCTGCTCGACACCCCGCAGCCGACGTACGCCGACCTCCCGGCGCTGCTGGACGAGGCCCGGTCGGCGGGCCTCAACGTCGAGTTCCACGACGACCTGCAGGCACTCGACCACGGGCCCGTGCCCGAGGTGGTCGGACGCACGGTCTACCGGATCATCCAGGAGGGCATGACCAACGCCCGCAAGCACGCCCCGGGCGCCCTGCTCACGATCGAGGTCGCGGGCTCCCCCGACGACGGCATCGACGTGCTCCTGCGCAACCCGCTCGGCTTCCGCTCGAGCGGCACTCCCGGCGCCGGCCTCGGCCTGGTCGGGCTCACGGAGCGGACCCAGCTGCGGGGCGGACGCCTGCACCACCGGCGCGACGGGTCGACGTTCGTGGTCCAGGCGTGGATACCGTGGGCGGCATGACGACCTCGACCGTGCGCGTCCTGATCGTCGACGACGACCCGCTGGTCCGCTCGGCGCTCACCCTGATGCTCGGCGGGCAGGACGACGTGGAGGTCGTCGGGGAGGCAGGCGACGGACGCGACGGGATCGACCTGGCCCGTCGCCTGGCGCCCGACGTGGTGCTGATGGACATCCGGATGCCCCGGCTCAACGGCCTCGAGGCAACCCAACTCCTGCACGAGGAGCCGGACCCGCCGCGGATCATCGTGCTGACGACCTTCGACGCCGACGACCACGTGCTCGGGGCCGTCGCCGCCGGGGCCGACGGCTTCCTGCTCAAGGACACCCCGCCGGCCCAGATCCTCGAGGCGATCCGCCGGGTCGCGGGCGGCGAGCCGATGCTGTCCGCCTCGGCGACGCGCACGCTCATCAACCGGGTCCGCGCCGAGTCCGGCGACGACCGCGCCAGCGAGGCCCGCGACCGGCTGGCACTGCTCACCGACCGCGAGCGCGAGGTGGCATTGGCCGTCGGAGGGGGGCTCAGCAACGCCGAGATAGCGCGGGCGCTCTTCCTCTCGGTGCCGACCGTCAAGGCCCACGTGTCACGGCTCTTCGAGAAGCTCGGCGTGACCAACCGGGTGCAGATCGCGATCTGCGTGCACGACGCGGGAGCGCTCGACGAGCCGCGCCCCGGCCCTCAGAGCTCGTAGACCGCCCCGGCGACGGCCAGATCGAGCGGGCCGTCGTAGACCGCGCGGGCCTCGTCGACGGCGGTCTGCGTGTCGAACCACGGCGGGACGTGGGTGAGCACCAGCCGGCGCGCACCGGCTCGGGTGGCGGCCTCACCGCAGTCGGTGCCGGTGAGGTGCAGGTGCGGCGGGTTGGTGTCCTGCGAGCGGAACGACGCCTCGGCCAGCAGCAGGTCGGCGTCGGTCGCCACGGTGTCGAGGCCCGCGCAGGGGCCGGTGTCGCCGCTGTAGCCGATCGCGCGACCGTCGGCCTCCACCCGCAGCCCGAAGGCGTCGACGGGGTGGTCGACCGGCACCGGGGTGATCGCGAAGGGACCCACCCGGAAGGGACCGTCGTAGACCCGGAAGTCGAACTCCTCGTGCATCCCCGGGTCCAGCGGCAGGCCGTAGGCGAGCGCCAGGCGGTCGGCCGTGCCCGACGGTCCCCAGACCTGGATCCGCGGCTGGGCGCCGGTGGGGTGGTACTTGCGCATCACGTAGTAGCCGCAGAGGTCCAGGCAGTGGTCGGCGTGCAGGTGGCTGACCAGCACCGCGTCGACGGTGAGCGGATCGACATAGCGGTGGAGCTGGCCCAGCGCCCCGTTGCCGAGCTCGAGCAGGAGCCGCCAGGTCCGACCGTCGTGATCGGCCTCGAGCAGGTAGCAGCTGGCCGCGGAGTCGGGGCCGGGGTAGGACCCGGAGCAGCCGACGACCGTCAGCCTCATGCCAGTCCTCCGGCGAACTGGCTGGCACTCACCATCTCGGGACCCAGGAAGCGGCGACCGATGGTCTCGAACTCGTCGGGCGACCCGGTCGTCACGAAGGTGTAGGTGGGCTCGCCGGTCGGGCGCATCAGCTCGGAGCGCACGAGCATCTTGTAGACGTCCTTGGCGCATTCCTCGGCACTGCTCACCAGCGTGACGTCGTCTCCCATCACGTAGGAGATGACACCGGTCAGGAGCGGGTAGTGCGTGCAGCCGAGGATCAGGGTGTCGACGCCCGCTCGGCTGAGCGGGTCGAGGTAGTCGTGGGCGACCGCGAGCAGCTCGTCACCGCCGGTCACCCCGGCCTCGACGAAGTCGACGAAGCGCGGGCACGCCTGGGTCGTCAGCTCGACCTGCGGGGCGGCGGCGAACGCGTCGTCGTAGGCCATCGACTCGGCGGTCGCCGCGGTGCAGATGACGCCGATGCGGCCCGAGCGGGTGGCCGCCACCGCGCGGCGGGTGGCGGGATAGATGACCTCGACCACCGGGACGTCGTACCTCTCGCGGGCGTCGCGGAGCATCGCCGCGCTGGCGGAGTTGCAGGCGATGACCAGCGCCTTGACGCCCTCCTCCACCAGGTGGTCGAGGCACTCGAGGGCATATTCACGGACCTCGCCGATCGGCTTGGGGCCGTAGGGCTGGCGGGCGGTGTCGCCGACGTAGCGGATCGACTCGTGCGGCAGCTGGTCGATGACCGAGCGGGCGACCGTCAGGCCGCCGAAGCCCGAGTCGAAGATGCCGATCGGGGCATCGAGGTCGACATCGCGGAGAGGCGGCACGACGAGCAAGCCTATCGGTAGGGTCGGAGCATGTCCCGGACCCTCACGATGCGTGCTCGCACCGCCGCCCTGTGCCTGGCGCCGCTCCTCGCGGCCACGGGCTGCGGGTCGATGCCAGCAGCCGAGACACCGACGACGGCACCCGCGCCTGTCACGACAGCCGCGGCACGCGCCTTCCCCGCGCAGGTGCTCGCGATCTCGATCGACGCCCTCAACCCCCGGGCCCTGACCAAGCTGGGCCGTGACTCCGTCCCCCACCTGTGGCGCCTGCTCGACGAGGGCGCCGGCACCCTCAACGCCCGCAGCGAGCTGGAGATGACGCTCACGCTGCCCAACCACACCGGCATGGTCACCGGACGACGCATCACCGCGAGCAAGGGCGGTCACGGCGTGACGTGGAACGACGACCGCCCCGGCACCACCGTCCAGGCGGCCGCGGGACACCCGGTGTCCTCGGTGTTCACCGTCGTCCACGAGGCCGGTGGCACGACCGCGCTCTTCTCGACCAAGACCAAGTTCAGCCTCTTCGACCGGTCGTGGCCCGTGGGTCTCGACCGCAGCCTGATCAAGGAGGAGCAGGACGCCGCCCTCGTCAAGGCCGCGCGGGCCGACCTCGTGCAGCGCGACCGGGCGTTCACCTTCCTCCACCTGGGCATCGCGGACCAGACCGGTCACGCCTCGGGCTTCATGTCGCCCGCCTACCTGCGCGCCGTGGAGACCGCCGACGCCCTGGTCGGGAAGATGCTGGCCGCCATCGACAACCACCCCGACCTCAGCGACGTGGTCGTCGTCCTGACCGCCGACCACGGCGGGTCGGGGGAGAGCCACTCGGACCCGACGAAGCTGGCCAACTACCGCGTGCCCTTCGTGGTCTGGGGGCCCGGGGTCGACCACGGAGACCTCTACGCGATGAACGCGACCTACACCGACCCGGGCAGCTCGAGGCCCGGTCTCACCGGACCCCAGCCGATCCGCAACGGCGACCTCGCCAACCTCTCGCTGGACCTCCTCGGGCTGGGCCCGGTGTCGGGCAGCCGCTTCGACGTGCGGCAACGGCTGGACGTCACCACCGACTGAGCGCACGGCTCCGGAGCGCGTCAGCCCAGCTCCCGCACCGTCGGCCACGGATTGAAGCGGCAGCCGTCGAGGCCCTTGCTCTGCTGCATCATCACCGGCGCGGGCCTGCCCCGCCCCGGACACCCGGCGTGATCCTTGCCGAGCCAGTGCCCGGTCTCGTGGTTGAGGACCATGTGGCGGTAGTCGCGCAGCGACCCGCCGGCCGCGTTCCACGGCGGCGTCGCCCTGTTCCACCGGGTCTGGTTGATGATCACGTAGCGACCCACCCGGCAGCTGTACGTGCTGCTGCAGCCCGAGGAGAAGCCCGGCACCGTGGATGCCTCGGCCAGGACGAGGGTGAACGAGCCGCGGCGCTCGACCCGGACGAACCGCACGCCCTTGCCGCGCCAGCCGCGGGGATCGTCGTACGTCTGCTGCGCGAGGCGCCTGAAGTCGCGCAGGCTCGTGGTGATCCGACCGCGCGTCTCGACGTGGTAGGTCACGGTGCGTCGCAGGTCCACGCGGTGCCCGACCCGGTCGGCGCGCGGAGAGGTCGCCGTGGCGGGGTGGTAGCCGGGGGCCTTGACACTGACCCGGACGCGCACGTGCCGCCCGACGTCGTCGGGGACGAAGGTGTAGCGCCGGCCCGTGGCGCCGTCGATCGGCCGAAGGCCGCGGAACCACTGGTACGTCGTCCGTCGCGGCGCGCTCGACCACCGGCCGGGATCGGCGCGCACGGTGCGACCGAAGCGGCTCGTCCCCACCACCGCGGGGGCTCGCTTCACCCGCAACGTCCCGCGTCCGACCACTGCCGTCTCGTCGGAGGCCGCGGTCGCGCTCGCCCCCTGGGCGTCGGTGGCGGTCGCGGCCACCGAGAGCCGGTGGCGCAGGTCCGCCGGGTCGACGCGGTAGGTCCGCGACGTGGCGCCGGCGATCGCGCGACCGTCCCGCAGCCACTGGAACGTCACCTCGACCTCGGCGGGGTCCCACCCACCTCGCCCGGCCTTCAGCGGCTCCCCCACGGTCGCCTGGCCGGTCACCTGGGGCGCCGACGTGCTCACGGGCTCACCCTCCGCCCTCGCCGGCGCGGCGAACGAGAGCACGGCGCACAGGGCGAGGACGAGACCGCGAGTCAGCACCGCGTCACGATAGCCCGGCTCCTCGCTGGTCGAGCCCGAGGAGCGCCAGCGACGAGGCGTCGAGACCCCAGGCGAACGGGACTAAGCCCAGAGCTGGCCCTCGAGGCGGTCCTCGGCCTCGTCGATGGTGCCTTCGTAGGCGCCGGTGGAGAGGTACTTCCAGCCGCCGTCGCAGACGATGAAGGCGATGTCGGCGGACTCGCCGGCCTTGACGGCCTTGGCGGCCTGGCCCAGCGCCGCGTGCAGGATGGCGCCGGTGGAGATGCCGGCGAAGATGCCCTCGAGCTCGAGGAGCTCACGCACGCGGCGGACGGCGTCGCGCGGGCCGACGGAGAAGCGCGAGTCGATCAGCGAGGCGTCGTAGAGCTCGGGGACGAAGCCCTCGTCGAGGTTGCGCAGGCCGTAGACGAGCTCACCGTAGCGGGGCTCGGCGGCGACGATCTTGACCTCGGGCTTGGCCGTGCGGAAGTAGCGGCTGACGCCCATGAGCGTGCCGGTGGTGCCGAGACCGGCGACGAAGTGGGTGATGCCGGGAAGGTCGGCGAGGAGCTCGGGGCCGGTGCCCTGCTCGTGGGAGAGCGCGTTGGCGGCGTTGCCGTACTGGTAGAGCATCACCCAGTCGGGGTGCTCGGAGGCGACCTGCTTGGCGACCCGCACGGCCTCGTTGGAGCCTCCGGCGGCGGGCGAGGAGATGATCTCGGCGCCCCACATGCGCAGCAGCTGGCGACGCTCCTCGGAGGTGTTCTCCGGCATGACGCAGACGATCCGGTAGCCCTTGAGCTTGGCGGCCATGGCCAGCGAGATACCGGTGTTGCCGGAGGTCGGCTCGAGGATGGTGCACCCGGGGCGCAGCGTGCCGTCCTTCTCCGCCTCCTCGATCATCTTCAGCGCGGGGCGGTCCTTGATCGAGCCGGTCGGGTTGCGGTCCTCGAGCTTGGCCCACAGCCGCACGTCGGGGCTCGGCGACAGCCGTGGGAGGCCGATGAGCGGCGTGTTGCCGACCGAGGCCAGCAGGTTGTCGTAGCGCATGGTTATCAGGATGCCATTCGGTCGGGAGGGGCCAGCCGGAGCCGGCTCAGCGCAGGTAGCGCTCGGGGTCGAAGTCGTCCAGGTCGATGATGCGCACGCGCGGCAGCGGGACGTTGAACGCGCGGACGTCGTCCTCGAGGTCGTGGATCTTGATGTCCAGGTCGCTGAACTGGATGCTGACGTATTCGTGCAGACCGACGATGCCGATGCGGCGCTCGGTCCCGAGCAGCCGCTCCATGTGGGGCGCGAAGTCGGCGTCGTGGCTGACCAGCATCACGTCGTCGTCGTGGCCGATCAGCGCGTCGAGCGTGCGCTGGATGCCGACGTCGACGACCTTCTCGTCGCTGCGCCCGGCGAGCGGGATCGGGCGGTAGTCCATGGCCAGCAGGGCCTGGATGAAGCTGCTGGGCAGCTGGCCGTTGGAGGCGTTGAGGAAGAACAGCCCGACGACGGGCTGCCCCCAGATCGCCTCGGCGTACTGGGTGACCCGCTCCCAGCGCGGGCGCTCCTCGGGCAGCGGTCGGCGCCCGAGGAGGGAGTTGCCGAGCGTGGCGTCGATGTTCTCGCCGTCGACGAGGACGAACGTGCGCCGGCCCGACATGGCGGTCAGCCCCCGGCGACCGCGGGGAGGACGACGACCTGGTCACCGTCGCTGAGCGTGGCCTCGAGCCCACCCATGAAGCGGACGTCCTCGTCGTTGATGTAGACGTTGACGAAGCGGCGCAGGTCGCCGTCCTGGATGAGGCGCTCCTTGATGCCGGGGTGGCTGGCCTCGAGGTCGTCGATCAGGGCGCTCAGGCTCGCGCCGTCGCCACTGACGGCCTTCTCGCCGCCGGTGTAGGTGCGCAGGATGGTCGGGATCCGGACCTCGATGGCCATGTGTAGAACTCCTAGGTCGATGCTCAGTCGGTGCTCAGCTGGGCGACGACGGTGACCTCTTCCTCGGTCACCACGCCGTCGATGATTCTGTAGGACCTGAACTCCACAGGGCCCTCGTTATTCCCGTGCTCACGTGTGCTGACCAGCACGTAGTGCGCGTTGGGCTCCTGCGCGAGGCCGATGTCGGTGCGACTCGGGTAGGCCTCGGTGGCCGTGTGGGAGTGGTAGATCACGACGGGTTCCTCGTCGTTCGCATCCATCTGCTTGTAGAGCTGGAGCAGGTCGGTGGAGTCGAACTCGTAGAACGTGGGGCTGCCCGCCGCGTTGACCATCTCGACCAGCCGCTCCGGACGGTCGCTGCCCTCGGGGCCGGCGACGATGCCGCAGGCCTCGTCGGGGTGGTCGCGCTTGGCGTGCGCGACGATGCCGTCGTGGGTCGCCTGGTCGATGGTCAGCACGGCTCCAGCCTAGGGCGTCGGCCCGCAGCGGCCCCGGGCGGTCTCAGCCCTTCTTCTTCGTCGCGCAGTCGAAGGAGGCGACGACCTGGACGGTCTCGCCCTGGACGTTGAACGCCTCCGCGTCGATCTCGGCGACCTTGCCGTTGGGGCGGATGTCCAGACCGGTCGCGTTGCCCGGCTGGGTCGCGAAGACCTGCGTGCCGTCGTAGAAGTTGACCGACGGCGGGAAGTCCTCGCCCTTGGCGTACGCCGTGACCGTCTGCTTGCCGTCGGCCGTCAGGTAGACCGCACTCGGCCCGGCCTCCTCGCCCCGCACCGTCGCCTTGCCCTCCCACGACGCCTCGACCGTGCCCGTCACGGACACCGTGGCCCGGCAGCCGCGCTCCTCCCCCGGCACCTGCGTCTCCTCCTCCGCGGGGGCGTCGGTCGCCTGCGAGGCGGCGTCGCCGGCGGGGGCGTCGCTCTCGGAGGAGTCGTCACCGCTGCACGCGGTGAGGGCCGCGGTCAGGGCCAGTGCGGTGAGCAGCAGTCGTGGGGAGCGCATGGCGCCGAGTCAATCATCCGGCGATCGCTCAGCGGCTGAGGGCCCCGACGATCGTCTCCTGGAGGTAGCCGACCCACTCGTAGATGTCGTGGGCCTGGGAGCGGGGGTCCTCGTCGGGCAGGGACGCCCAGAAGGCCTCGTCGCCGTCCTCGATCTCGAGGCGCGTCGCCAGCGCGAGCCGCAGGTCGGTGAAGGAGCGCATCCAGGTCACGGCCGTGGGCTCGTCGAGCTCGACGTCGATCATCAGCCCGTCCTCGGTGAGCTGCTCGGGCAGCCCGGCCTCCTCGAGGGTGTCGATGATCGTGATGGCGGCGGCGGCCTTGCCGTCACGCAGACCGCCCTCGGTGAAGCGACGGAACTCCGACGCCGCCTCGTCGTCCTGGGGGTAGGCGGTGGGGAACAACCGGGCGAGGACCGGGTCCTCCGGCTCGGTCGTCGGCCCGGAGAAGTCCATCATCGCCTCGAAGGGGTCCTGGTCCTCGCGCGGGACGGCCGCCTCGTTGCGCAGCAGCTCGACCAGCTGGGAGGCCAGGGACCGCAGCAGGTCGGCCTCGAAGCCGGTGAAGTTGGCGATGATGCGCTTGCTGCGCCGGTGTCGTGCGAAGCCGCTCAAGCCGCTCAGTCCGCCTTCTGGAGCGTCGCCCACAGGCCGTACTCGTGCATGGCCTGCACGTCGCGCTCCATCTCCTCGCGCGACCCGGTGCTGACCACGGAGCGGCCGTCCTCGTGCACCTCCATCATCAGCTTCTCGGCCTTCTTCTTGGCGTAGCCGAAGTGGGTCTGGAAGACGTAGGTGACGTAGGACATCAGGTTGACCGGGTCGTTCCAGACGATGGTCACCCAGGGTGTGGCCAGGACCGTGACCTCGTCGGGGACGAGGTCCTTCTCGGTGTCTGGCTCGACCTCGACAGGACTAGGAGCGGACACGGCTCCATGGTGGCACATCGCCACGCGCGTCCCACGACTCTCCCCGGGCACGCCGGTAGCCTGCCCGCATGACCGACCCGGAGCTCGACGTACGGCTCGAGGGTGGCGCCCTGTGGCTCACCCTCAACCGGCCCGAGGTGTTCAACGCGCTCAGTCCGCAGATGGCCGTCGACATCGCCCGGCTCACCGAGGAGGCGGTCGCGCGCGACGAGGTCCGCGTCGTGGTCCTCACCGGGACCGGCGCAGCCTTCAGCACCGGTGCCGACATCTCCGGCGCCGACGCCCACGAGAACTTCGACGTGCGCGCGCTCGACGCGGCCAACCGGATCATCCGGGCGATCGTGGCGCTCGACAAGCCGGTCGTCGCTGCTGTCAACGGCATCGCGGCCGGCGTCGGCTGCTCGGCCGCGCTGGCGGCGGACATCATCGTGGCCGCCGAGTCCGCCAGCTTCCTGCTGGCCTTCGCCCGGATCGGGCTGATGCCCGACGGCGGGGCGTCGGCGACCGTCGCCGCGTCGATCGGGCGGGCGCGGGCGATGCGCATGGGCCTGCTCGCGGAGCCGCTCACCGCGCAGGAGGCGTACGACGCCGGCCTGGTCACCCACGTCGTCTCGGACGCCGACTTCGCCACGACGGTGGACAAGGTCGTCGGCCGGCTCGCGGCCGGGCCGCCGCTCGCCTTCGCGGCCACCAAGCGGGCGATCAACGCGGCGACCCTCCACCAGCTCGAGGACGCCCTGGAGCGCGAGCGCACCGGGCAGAGCCTGCTGCTGCGGACCACCGACGTCGCCGAGGGCATGCGTGCCTTCGGCGAGCGCCGGCGGCCCGTCTTCACGGGCGAGTGAGGAGCGGATCCGCGGCGCTCGGCCCGACCGGGACGCCGTCGTGATCAGGAGCGACGCGCTCGCGCCGCTGCGCGAGCGCAACTTCCGGTGGTACGCCGCCTCCCGGCTCGTCAACATGGCCGGCGGCACGATGGCGAGCGTCGCACTGGCGTTCGCGGTGCTCGAGGTCAGCGACTCCCCCAGCGCGCTCGGCACGGTCCTGGCGGCGATCAGCATCCCGATGGTGGTCTTCCTGCTGGCCGGCGGCGTCGTCGCCGACCGCTTCGGCCGGACGCTGGTCATCCAGGCCTCCAACGTGGTGGCCGGCCTCAGCCAGCTCGCCATCGCCGTGCTCGTGCTCAGCGGTCACGCCCGAATCTGGCAGCTGGTGGTGCTCGCCGCCCTCATCGGGACGGCGTCGGCGCTCAGCTTCCCCGCGCTCGCCAGCGTGATGCCGCAGCTGGTGCCGCGCGAGCAGCTCCAGCAGGCCAACGTGCTGATGTCGATGATGCGTGGCGCGCTGACGGTCATCGGCCCGTCGGTCGCGGGCATCCTGGTCGTGACCGTCGGTCCGGGCTGGGCGCTCGTGGTCGACGGCGTGTCCTACCTCGGCGCCGCCCTGCTGCTCCTTCCCGTGCACATCCCACGTCGCGAGCGTGGGACCGAGACGCCGGGCATGCTCGCGGAGCTGCGCGAGGGCTGGACGGTCTTCCGTGGCACGACCTGGCTCTGGGTCGTCGTCGCCTCCTTCGCTGTCCTCAACGCGATCCACTCGGGCGCCATCACGACGCTGGGACCGGTGCTCGCGAAACAGAGCGACATCGGCGAGCGAGGCTGGGGCCTGATCCTGTCCGCGGAGGCGATCGGCCTGCTGCTGATGACCTTCGTGATGATCCGGGTGCGTCTGGAGCGCCCGCTGCTCTGGGGCATGCTCGGCGTCGGCCTGCTCGGCGCGCCGATGCTGATGCTCGGCCTCTATCCCCAGACCCTGGCGGTGATGGCGGTGGCCCTGCTGGCCGGCGCCGGGGTCGAGGTCTTCAACCTGGGCTGGAACCTCGCGATGCAGGAGAACGTGCCCGACGAGATGCTCTCGCGCGCCTACTCCTACGACGCGCTCGGCTCGTTCGTCGCCATCCCCGTCGGCCAGCTGCTCTTCGGGCCGCTCGGCGCGGCGTTCGGCATCCAGCGGGTGATCCTGGTGGGCGGCATCGCCTACGTCGGCATCGCCCTGCTGACGCTGGCCTCGCGCTCGGTGCGCACCCTGCCGAGGGCGAGCGGCATCAGCACCACTTCTGCACCAGCGCCCGCAGGACCGTGAGGTTGCGGTTGGTGGCCACGCCGAGGTGCTTCTCGACGACGGCGTTGCTCAGCGTGGCCTCGTGATAGCTCTCCCCCAGCACGAGGTGCACGCCGCGGCCCGCGACGTGGACGCGCTCGTCCGGGGTGGAGCGCGCCTCGAGGGCGGCGGCGACCGAGGCTTCCGGCTCGTCCTTGAGCAGGGAGACGTAGTGGCGACCGGCGTGGTCGGGAGCCAGCCTCGCCGCCTCCTCGACGACCGCCCGGAGCTCGGCCGGGGTGAGGACGATCGTGGGCACCTCGAAGCCGCGGTCGGCGAGGTAGGACTGCTCGAGCGCCGCCTCGATCCGCGTCCGTGAGCGCATCGGGGTCTCGACGCGCACGTTGCCGGTGTTGATGTGCGTCGCGACGCCGGTGAAGCCGGCCGCCTCGGTCGCCGCGGCGATGGCGTCCTGGGGGAACTTCCGCTTCGCGCCGAGGTTGATCGCCCGGAGGAAAGCCACGTAGGTCGCCATGGGCCCGATGATGCCAGCGTCTCGCCATCACCTCGGCGTCTACGCTCACACCATGTCGACGGAGACCGACGGCCGCTCCTCCCGCTGGGACGCCCACCGCGAGGAGCGCCGCACCGAGCTGATCGCGGCCGCCGTGCGCGCCATCGACGAGCAGGGTCCCGAGGTCAACATGACCGACATCGCCGGCGCGGCCGGGGTGAGCAAGCCGGTGCTCTACCGCTACTTCGCCGACAAGGACGAGCTGCACGCCGCGGTGGGCCAGTGGGGTGCCGACGAGGTCCTGGCCGGTGTCGTGCCCGCGCTCCTCGTCGACGCCCCCGTGCGCACCCGCATCGAGGCGGCCGTCGACGCCTACCTGCGCGTCATCGAGGAGCACCCCCAGGTGTTCTTCCTGCTGGTGCGCCACCGAGCCAGCGGCGACGGTGCTGCGGGCGATCCTCTCGCCGACGGCAAGGCGCGCATCGCGGCGACGCTGAGCCGCTTCCTCTCCGAGACGATGCGCGGCCTGGGGGTCGATCCCGGGGGCGCCGAGCCGTGGGCGCAGGGCATCGTCGGACTCGGTCTCGCCACCGGTGAGTGGTGGCTGGAGAAGCGGACGATGCCCCGCGCCGCGATCAGCGGCTACCTCAGCGCCTTCGTCTGGCACTCCCTCGAGGGGCCGGCCACGGAGCTCGGCGTGCCCCTCTCGGCGCTCGACGTGTCCTGATCGACCGGCGTCAGGCCGAGCCGCGCACCCGTGCCTCGTAGGCCGCGCGGGCACCCTGGTCGGCCTCGGCCAGCGCGGAGTCGGCCTTGAACGCATGGGCGATGGCCTCCTGGGCACCGCGCGGGAGCAGCTGGCTGACCTTGGTCAGGCCCTGGGACCAGCGCGGCACCCAGAGCTCGGGCTTGGGCTTGCGCACGGCCTGCTCGATGACCTTGGCGACGTCGTCAGCGGTGACGGGACGGACCCCGCGCGTGGCCGGGACACCGGCGGAGAGCTCGGTGAGCACGACGGTCGGCAGCACCACGGTCACGTCGATCCCGTGCGGACGCAGCTCGGCGCGCGTGGCCTCGCTGAAGCCCACGGCGGCGAACTTCGAGGCGGAGTACGTCGCCCCGTCGGCCAGCGCCAGCCGCCCGACGGCAGACGCGACGTTGACCACGTGACCGCTGCCGCGCTCGATCATGCCCGGCACGACCGCCTTGGTGCCGTTGATGACCCCGTGCAGGTTGATGTCGACGATGCGGCGGGTCACCGCGTCGGGCTCCTTGAGCACCGAGCCGAGCGGCATGATCCCGGCGTTGTTGACCAGCACGTCGATCGGCCCGGCCTCGGCGGTCTCGGCGAGGAACTCCTGCCACGACGCCGGGTCCGTCACGTCCAGCCGGGCCGCGGTGACCCGGTCGTCGTAGGTGTCGGCGACCTGCTGGGCCAGGGCGAGGTCGAGGTCGCCGATGACCACCGTGGCCCCTTGGCGGGCGAAGCGGTCGACGGTGGCCTGACCGATGCCGCGGGCGCCGCCGGTCACGACGAGGGTGAGGGCGGAGAGGTCGACGGGCGTGCGCTTCATGCGGAGGTCCTTGCGTGGTAGGGGTGCAGCTCGATGGGGAGACCGTCCGCGGGGAACGGCAGCGAGTGGTAGTCGAGAGGGGCGCGGTAGTCGGGGTCGATGCGCCACTCGAAGCGGCGCAGCAGCTGGTGCAGGATCAGCGACACCTCCGCGCCGGCGAAGGCCATGCCGAGGCACTTGTGCACCCCGCCGCCGAACGGCTCCCAGGCGTAGCGGTGCGACTTGTCCTCGCGCCGGTGCTCGGCGAACCGCTCGGGGTCGAAACGGTCGGGGTCGGTCCAGAGCTCGGGCAGGTGGTGCGAGAGGTGCACCATCACCGCGGTCAGCCGGCCCTGCGGGATCGCGACACCGAGCACCTCGGTGTCCTTGACGGTGCGCCGTGCCAGCGCCGGCACCGGCGGCACCAGGCGCAGGCTCTCCTTGATCACCAGGTCGAGCGAGGTCAGCGACTCCAGCTCGGCGAAGGTCGGGTGCTCGGGGAGCGCCAACGACTCCTCGCGGCAGCGCTGCTGCCACTCGGGGTGCTGGCCGAGGTGCTGCAGGGCCGTGGTGACCGTGATCGTCGAGGTGTCGTGGGCGGCCATCAGCAGGAAGATCATGTGGTTGACGACGTCGTCGTCGCTGAACGTGTCGCCGTCGTCGGTGCGCAGGTGGCACAGCACCGAGAAGAGGTCGCCGCCCTCGGTCGCCCGCTTGGCGGGCAGGTGGCGACGCAGGAAGTCCTCGAGCAGCCGGCGACCCCGGTGGGCCCGGCGCCAGCGGTTGCCCGGGAGGTCCAGCCGGACCAGCGCACCGCCTGCCTGGACGCAGGCGATGAACGCGTCGTTGAGCGCGTCGAGCTCGGCGTCGTCGGCCAGGTCGGCGCCCCCCATGAAGATCTGGGTGGCGAGGTCGAGGGTGAGCTCCTTCAGCGCCGGGTAGGCCAGGAACGGCTCCCGGTTGTCCGCTGCGCCCTTCGCTTCCCACGCGTCCAGGCCGCGGCCGATCGCCGGCGCCAGCTGCTCGACGTACCCCTCGATGCGGGGGCGGGTGAAGGCCTGCTGGAGGAGCAGGCGGTGGCGGTGGTGCTCGGCGAAGTCGAGCAGCATCAGGCCCCGGTCGAAGAAGGGGCCGACCAGGAAGCCCCAGCCGGGTCCGTTGGCGAAGGCCTTGTCGGCGTTGCGCAGGGCGGCCTCGCAGGCATCGGGACCGGTCAGCAGCGTCCACCTCAGGCCCATCATCCGTCGCTCCGTGACGGGCCCGAGCGCGTGCTGACGACGCATGAAGCCGAGCGGGTCGGAGACGTAGGCGAGGGTGTGCCCCACCAGGGGGATGCGGGACAGGACATGCGGGGCGATCGATGGTCGGAGCACGACCTCACCTCGGTTCGCTGGACATCTGACAGGGACGTCTGTCAGTTTTGTCCCCGACGAGAAGGAGTGTCAAGTGGTCCAGCCAGATCAGCAGGATCCGCCCGGTCGGCCCTACGGCGGGCGCAGCAAGGCCGAGCGTGCCGCCGAGCGCCGCGAGCGGCTCGTCGCCGCCACCATCGCGCTGCTGGGCACCCAGGGCGAGGCGCGCACCACGATGACGGCCGTCTGCGCGGAGGCCGGGCTGACCGAGCGCTACTTCTACGAGAGCTTCCGGGGGCGCGACGAGGCACTCACGGCCGCGCTGGACGCGGTGTCCACCGAGATCGCGGACGCGGCGCTGGCCGCGGTCCGGGCCAGCGACGGCTCACCCCAGGCCCGCGTGCGCGCGGCGCTCGGCGCGGTCGTCGACGTGCTGTCCACGGACCCCGCCAAGGGCCGCCTCCTCACCCGGGAGTCCAGCGCCAACGCGGCCCTGCGTGCTCGCCGGCAGGCCTTGGTCGGCTGGTTCGCCGACTTCGTGGCGACCCAGTCCTCCAGCCTGTTCGGCGACCAGGCGTGGAGCGGCGCGAGGGCCGGCCACCACGCGATCGTCTTCGTGGCCGGCTATGCCGAGCTGGTCGGCTCCTGGCTCGACGGCGACGTGGCGCTCGACCGGGACCAGGTCGTCGACCTGGGTGCCGACCTGCTGGCGGCCGTCGTACGCCGTCCGACCTGAGGGCCCGGCGCGGCCGGGGAGGTCCGGACGTGGAACGACGCCGCCCTGGAGGAGCAGGACGGCGTCGTTCGCGGAGGGAGCGGTCAGGTCAGCTGGGGACCTTGACGGTGATCTTGGCGACGCCGACCAGGAGCTGGTCGGTCACCGCGTCGGTGCCGAAGGTGTCGTTGAGCAGGCCCGCGGCCACGTCGGAGATGAAGACCTTGGTGCCCTCGAGGATGGCGGTGTCGCCCTCCGTCTGCAGGTCCTTCAGCGTGCTGCCGTTGAGGCGGAACAGGTAGGCCGAGGTCGCCGCGACGTCGCCGTTGACGACCACGTCGCCGTAGACGCGGGAGACGCCCGGGTCGACGTTGAAGTTGCGCAGCTCGACGGTGGTGCCGCCGGCCTTCAGCGACAGGCCCGAGGACTCGTGCTGGATCTGGCCGACGACGTAGTTGGGGACCTCGCCGGGCGTGAAGACCGAGACGTTGCCGCCGGTGATCGGGAAGATCAGCGAGCCGTCGGTCAGCTTGGCGCTGCCGAGCACGCCCGGGGTGAGCTTGAGGGAGGTGAGCGCGTCGGTGAAGCCGGTGTCGAGCTTAATGGCCGTGGTCTCGCCACCCTTGAGGTCGACGATCTCGGCGACGGGGGTGGGCGCGTTGCCACTGCCGGCCTCGTCCTCGCCACAGGCGGCGAGGGGGGCGGCCAGGAGCAGGAGACCCGCGATTCCGGCGATGGTCTTGCGGCTGGGCTTGTGGGTGCGCATGGGGTTCCAATCGGTGGGGAGCATGTGCCTGGTCTTCGGCACCAGGCGCTCACCGGATTGGTCCGGCGGTCCAGACCGGGGTCCCTAGAGGTTGCCGCGGGCGTCCTGCTCGCGCTCGATCGCCTCGAAGAGCGCCTTGAAGTTGCCCTTGCCGAACCCGAGGGAGCCGTGGCGCTCGATGAACTCGAAGAAGACCGTGGGCCGGTCGCCCATGGGCTTGGTGAAGATCTGGAGGAGATAGCCGTCCTCGTCGCGGTCGACGAGGATCTTGCGCTTCTTGAGCTCCTCGATCGGCACCCGGACCTCGCCGATGCGCGCACGCAGCTCGGGGTCGTCGTAGTAGGAGTCGGGGGTCTCGAGGAACTCGATGCCGTTGTCGCGCAGTATGTCGACCGAGCGCAGGATGTCGTTGGTCGCCAGGGCGATGTGCTGGCAGCCGGCACCGGCGTAGAACTCGAGGTACTCGTCGATCTGCGACTTCTTCTTCGCGACCGCCGGCTCGTTGAGGGGGAACTTCACGCGGTGGTTGCCGCTGGCCACGACCTTGGACATGAGCGCGGAGTAGTCGGTGGCGATGTCGTCGCCGATGAACTCCGCCATGTTCGTGAAGCCCATGACCTTGTTGTAGAACGTCACCCACTCGTCCATGTGACCGATCTCGACGTTGCCGACGCAGTGGTCGACGGCCTGGAAGAGCCGCTTGGGGTGACCCTCGCGCCGCGTGACGGTCGTCGCGCGCGCGACGTAGCCGGGCAGGTAGGGCCCCGTGTAGCGGCTGCGGTCGACCAGCGTGTGCCGGGTCTCGCCGTAGGTCGCGATGGCGGCGATGCGCACCGTGCCGTGCTCGTCGGTCACGTCGTGCGGCTCCTCGAGGATCGTCGCACCGACGGACCGGGCGTGGTCGATGCAGCGGTCGACGTCGGGCACCTCCAGGGCCAGGTCGACGACACCGTCGCCGTGGCGGCGGTGGTGCTCGAGGACGGGACTGTCGGGCGTCACTCCCCCGGTGAAGACGAAGCGGGCGCTGCCCGAGCGCAGGACGAAGGACTTGGAGTCGCGGGTGCCGGTCTCCGGTCCGCGGTAGGCCTCGAGCTCCATCCCCAGCGCGAGCTGGTAGAAGGTCGCGGTCTGCGTGGCGTTGCCCACGACGAAGCAGACCGCGTCCATGGCGGTCACCGGGAAGACGTCGGCGCTGGCGTCGTACTCCACGAGGCCCACGAGCTCCTTGAGCTGCTCGAGGGTGAGGTCGGCCTTGAGCTCGTCGGCGGTCAGGGCACCGCCGGTCGATTGCGTCGTCGTCATGGCGTCAGCGTGTCGACGCACGACAGTGTGTGCAACACTGGCACGGATTTCTGCACAACCTGTCCAGTTCTGGAGGTCCTGGTGGACGATCTCGACCGCAGAGTGATCGACCTCTTCGCCGAGGAGCCCCGCGTCGGGGTCCTCGAGGCCTCGCGCCGGCTCGGTGTCGCCCGCGGCACCGTGCAGGCCCGCCTCGACAAGCTCAGCTCCTCGGGTGTCATCACCGGCTGGGGCCCGGACCTGTCCCCCGAGGCCCTCGGCTATCCCGTCACGGGGTTCCTGACCCTCGAGATCCGCCAGGACGCCGGCGACGCGATCACCCACGAGGGCGCGCACGACGCGGTCGGGCGTCACCTCGCCGCGATCGCCGAGGTGCTGGAGGCGCACACCATCACCGGCTCGGGCGACATGTGGGTGCGCGTCGTCGCCCGCTCCAACGCCGACCTCCAGCGGGTCATCGACCGGGTGCTCGACGACGAGCGGGTCGAGCGCTGCTCGACGGTGATCGCCCTGGCCGAGCAGGTGCCGTTCCGCACGCTGCCGCTGGCTCGGGCCTAGCTGGCTTCGAGCCGGGTCGCGCCCGGCCGGGTCTCCCCGGTCAGCGCAGCCGCTCGGCGATCTGCGCCGCCGCTGCGGCGACCCGGGGCCCGAGCACCGTCGCATCCAGGTCGCCCAACGTCACGACACCGACGCTCGCCTCGAGACCGCCGACCCCGAGCACCGGGGCCGCGAGCCCCCGGGCTCCGGCCTGCAGCTCCCCCGAGGTCAGGACGTACGGCGCCGGGTCGACCTCGCGTCCCAGCAGGATCGCCTTGCCGGCGGCACCGCTGCTGAGGGGGTGTCGCGACCCGACGCGGTAGCCCACGTGGAAGTCCGTCCACGAGGGCTCGACCACCGCGAGGGCCACCGCCTCCTCGCCCTCGGTGACCGTGAGGTGGGCCGTGCAGCCGACGCCCTCCGCGAGCTCGCGGAGCACCGGCACCGCGACGTCGCGCACGAGCGGGTGGACGGCCGAGGCGAGGTGCAGCAGACCGAGGCCCACGTGCAGGCGCCCGCGGGCGTCGCGGCGCAGGAACGCGTGCTGCTCGAGGGTGGTGACGAGCCGGTAGACCACCGTGCGGTTGACCTCGAGCCGCCCCGAGAGCTCGGTGATCGTCAGACCCCCGGGTGACGACGCGAGCACCTCGAGCACGCGCAGGCCCCGGTCGAGGGTCTGCGACGTCTCGGTGGGCATGCCCGCGAGTCTAGGAGGACTTGCGGGCGGCCCACTCGCGGATGCGGTCGATGCGCAGGTGCAGCTGCTCGGCGTTGGCCACGGCCGCCGCCGGCCCGCCGCACTCCTTGCGCAGCGCGGCGTGGGTGATCCCGTGGGCCTTGCCGGTGCGGTGGTGCCAGGCGGCGACCAGCCCGTTGAGCTCGCGGCGCAGCACCGCGAGCTGCTCGTGCGTGGAGACCTCGGCGACGGTGTCGGGCTCCGGCGTGGCGCTCTTCTGCTTCTTGGCGCGGTCGCTCTGGCGCTGCTGGAGCAGCTCGCGCATCTGGCCCGGCTCGAGCAGGCCGGGGATGCCGAGGAAGTCCATCTCCTCGTCGGACCCGACGTGGACCTCGCCGGCGTGGCCGAACTCACCGCCGTCGTAGAGGACCCGGTCGAAGCGCGCCTCGGAGCCGAGCGCCTCGAAGGGCAGGCCCTCGTCGTCGCCCTCGCTCTGGGTGGCCTCGGCGGCCGCCATCAGCTCCTTCTCGGCGGCGAAGATGTCGCCCTCGTCGCTGACCTTGCGGCCCAGGACGTGGTCGCGCTCGACCTCCATCTCGGAGGCGAAGCCGAGCAGGGCGGGGACCGACGGCACGAACACCGAGGCGCTCTCGCCGCGGGAGCGCGCCCGGACGAACCGACCGACAGCCTGGGCGAAGAACAGCGGCGTCGAGGTGGTCGTGGCGTAGACACCGACGGCCAGGCGGGGCACGTCGACGCCCTCGGAGACCATCCGCACCGCGACCATCCACCGTGCCTGGCTGGTGGAGAACTCCGAGATCTTCTTCGACGCCGCCTTCTCGTCGGAGAGCACCACGACCGGCGCCTCGCCGCTGATGCGCCGCAGCACCTTGGCATAGGCGCGCGCGGACTCCTGGTCGGTGCAGATGACCAGCCCGCCGGCGTCGGGCACGTGGCGACGCACCTCCGAGAGGCGACGGTCGGCGGCCTCGAGCACCGAGGGGATCCAGGACCCGGCCGGGTCGAGCGCCGTGCGCAGCGCCTGGGAGGTCAGGTCCTTGGTGAGCGGCTCGCCGAGCCGGGCGACGATCTCGTCGCCGGCGCGCGTGCGCCACTGCATCTCGCCGGAGTAGGCGAGGAAGAGCACCGGCCGCACGACGTGGTCGGCCAGGGCCTGGGCATAGCCGTAGGTGTAGTCGGCGAGCGATCGCGGGATGCCGTCGTCGCCCGGTGCGTAGGTGACGAACGGGATCGGGTTGACGTCGGAGCGGAACGGCGTGCCGGTCAGCGCCACGCGCCGGGCGGCGGGCTGGAAGGCCTCACGCACGCCCTCACCCCAGGACAGGGCGTCACCGGCGTGGTGCACCTCGTCGAGGATGACCAGGGTCTTGAAGCGCTCCGTGCGGATGCGCATCGCGAGCGGGTTGACCGCGACCCCGGCGTAGGTGACCGCGACGCCGAGGAAGTCGCTGGAGATCTTGCCCTTGCCGGCGGAGTACGTCGGGTCGATGGGGATGCCCGCCTTGGCAGCCGCCTCCGCCCACTGGAGCTTGAGGTGCTCGGTCGGGGCGACCACGACGACCCGGTCGACGATCCGGCGACCGATCAGCTCCGCAGCCAGGGACAGCGCGAAGGTCGTCTTGCCGGCGCCGGGCGTGGCCACCGCGAGGTAGTCGCGTGGCATCCGGGTGAGGTAGTCGCGCATCGCAGCGGTCTGCCACGCGCGCAGCGAGGGTGCCGTGCCCCAGGCCGCGCGGTCCGGCCAGGCAGGCGTGAGCCCGGGGGCGAGCCCGGCGTCGAGGCCGGTGTCGGGACCGTGCGGAGGCGAGGCGGCGGCAGACTGGTCGCCGCCGGTCACTCCTTGTCGTCCTTGAGGTTCTCCCAGACGTCCTTGCAGTCGGGGCACACGGGGAACTTCTCGGGTGCGCGACTGGGGACCCAGACCTTGCCGCAGAGCGCGACGACGGGGGTGCCCATCACCATCGCCTCGGTGAGCTTCTCCTTCTCGACGAAGTGCGAGAAGCGCTCGTGGTCACCCTCGTCGGTCGGGACCGTGCGACGGTCCTGCTCGACGCCTGCGTCCGTGGTGGTCGAGAAGCCGATGGTGGTCACGGCTCCAACTCTACGACGACTTCGGGTCCCAGGTCAGATCGACTCACACCCGGCGACCGTGAGCGGCCAGTGCCTGCTGGGGATCGACGGGAGCACCGCCGGCCGGACGGACCTCGAGGTGCAGGTGGGGGCCGGTGACGTTGCCCGTGGACCCCACCAGGCCGATCACCTGACCGGCACCGACCCGGTCGCCGACGGCGACGTGCTGCTCGGACTGGTGGCAGAACCACAGCTGCGTGCCGTCGCGCAGGGCGAGGACGGTCTTGTAGCCGTAAGCCCCGTCGTACGACACGGAGGTGACGACGCCGGGAGCGACGGCGCGGATCGGGGCACCCTCCGGCGCCGCGAAGTCGAGCCCGGTGTGGCGCGAGGCCCACAGCGGGTCGGAGGCGCCGAAGCGGCCCGTCAGGCGGTAGTCCGCCACGGGCGCGACCCAGGGCCGCGGCTCGAGTCGCTCCCCCTCGCGCACGAGGAGGGGCGCGACCTGCGGCGTCGCGGGACCGTGGGCCACGGCGTCGGAGGGCGTCGCCTGCAGCGCTCCGGCAGAAGCTGCGGCCACGGTCAGGGCCATCGCGGCCAGTCGATGTCGGGTGGGCATCGATCCAGTGAGGCAGAGGCGCCGGAGCGGACTCAAATCCCCAGGCGGGCCCGGATGACGGGGGTCACATGGTCACGAGCGGCCGCACGCTCAGGACGGTAAAGCCACGCGAGGCAGATCACGTCAGTTGAGGTCGGGGTCCGCCGGGCGCGTCGAGTGCCACGCCAGGTCGCCCGGCTGGCGGCGCAGGACGTCACGCCACAGGTCGCTGGGGTCATCGCGGAAGATGTCGTCGGCCCGCGCAGGCACGACGTACCAGCTGCCCTCCTCGATCTCGCCGGCGAGCTGGTCGGCACCCCAGCCGGCGTATCCGGCGAAGATCCGCATCTCCGCCACGCTGCCCTCGAGCAGCTCGACCGGGGTGTCGAGGTCGACCAGGCCGAGCTGTCCGGTCACCTCGCGGAAGCCCACCGGTGCGGCGATGGCGGCTCGCAGGAGCGCGACGGCCAGGGCGCCCTCGGTGCCGACCGGGCCACCCTGGAAGAGCACCTCGGGCTCGGCCACGACGTCGCGCCACGGCTCGAGCACCTCGGCCACCGGCAGCCCCGAGGGGCGGTTGAGCACCACGCCCAGGGCGCCGCTGTCGTCCACGTCGAGCATCAGGACGACCGTCGAGGCGAAGTTGGGGTCCAGCAGGGCAGGCGTGGCCACGAGCAGCATCCCTGCCTGCACGTCGGTCACCTCGCCATCATGCACCAGCCCCGGCTGCGCCGGGTGGTCGACCGTCAGGCCGCGACGACCGCCTTGAGCCGCTCGAGGAGGCTGGGGCGGGCGGGGTGCAGGACCACGGCGGGCGCGCCGCGGTGACGCAGGCGGGCCGCCTCCTCGAGGCAGGCACCGACGCTGGCCGAGGTGGGGTCGCCGACGCTGGAGCGTCCGGCCATCACGGCCAGCATCACGTGCTCCTTGCCGGTCGCCTTCGTCATGGCGGTGGCCATGGCGTCGTCGAGGGGCTCGGCGCGGTAGTGGTCAAGGACCAGGCGGATGCCGGGCAGCCTGTCGGCGGTCTCGCCCCAGGCGCGCTCGATGGCGTCGTCGAGGTCCATCGGCTGGTCGGCGAGTGCGCGCTCGATGGCGCCGGCCAGGCGGGTGTGCCACTTCAGCTGGAGGGCGGCGAGCAGGGTGAGCTCGTCGCCGAAGGAGTCGGCGACACCCTCGAGGTCCATCGGGAGGATGCCGTCGCGGCGCGCGTCGACGGTCGTGGTGACGAGGCGGAGGAGCTCGCCCCGGTTGTGAAAGGTCGTCCAGGTCATGGTCAGGCCTCTTCTGTGTGTCTGCGGCACTCACATACTGCGAGTACGTACCCAGAGTATGGAGCCGACCGTCGGTATTCCAAGCGCGCGGCGGGTGATCCTGACCACCAGTGCCGACCGTCACACCTATGCTTCGTCCAATGAGCAAGTCCTCGGTCTCCAAGCTCGTCCCCAAGGTGCCCAGCGTCCCGGGCGCCAGCAGGCGCGCCGCCTACTCCGCCTCGACCAAGCGCGCCCTGATCGACGTCGCCGAGCAGCTGTTCACCGATCACGGCTACGCCGCGGCGTCGCTGGACCAGATCGTCGCGGGCGCGCAGGTCACCAAGGGCGCGCTCTACCACCACTTCAGCGGCAAGCAGGCACTGTTCGAGGCCGTCTTCGAGCGCGTCGAGAGCGACGCCTCGAAAGCGGTCAAGAAGGCGCTCAAGGGCCACCGGGCCGACCCGTGGGAGAAGGCCCTGGCAGGGCTGCGCGCGTTCCTCGAGGTGGTCCAGGAGCCGCGCTACCGGCGGATCGTGATCCAGGAGGGACCCGCGGTGCTCGGCTACGAGCGCTACCGCGAGCAGGAGGAGCGCTCGACGTTCGCCAACGTGCTCGAGATCGTCAAGTCGGTGCTGACGGCAGGCGACTGGGAGCTCGACGAGGAGATGCAGCAGACCTTCGCGCGGATCTTCTTCGGGGCGATGTCGTCGGCCGGCGAGGCCGTCTCCAGCGCCGACGACCCGATCGCGGCCGCCGTGCGCGTGGAGACCGCGATCGGCTTCATCCTCTCGGGCTTCCAGGTGCTCGTCGAGAACGACGTCACCTTGCCCAACGCCTTCACCGAGGGTGACGCGGCGACGTCCTAGCGCTCACCGCGTGAACGTGACGTCCCCGCCGTCGCGCGGCACCAGCTCGATCCAGACCCGGCCGGCGGGCACGGTGAGCGGACCGGCCTGCGTCGACAGCTCGATCGGGGCCTTCAAGGAGCTCTTGGACCAGGTGCCCCGCACGAGGCGCCCGTCGTGGAAGAGCATCGCGTCGCCCTTGCCCTCGAAGATCGTCTCGGGCACCGGGTTGCCGGCCGGGTCGCGGTAGCCCGCGTCGCCGACCTCGACCCGGAGCGCGAGCACGGTGTCGGCCGGGAAGCGGTCGCCCTCGGCGGCGAAGGAGTTGTCGTTGACGTAGCCACCGTCGCGGAACGACCAGGTCGTCGTGTGGCCGCCGGAGAAGCTCGCGGAGATCTCGGTGGCCGGCTGCCCCGCGGGCAGGTCCTCCGGGTCGCCCCAGGGGAGGTAGTCCTGGGGTCGCTCGGCGCCCTGCTGGATGAGGGAGGCGGTGTCGGCGAGGTTGGTGAAGAGGTTGTAGGGCGCCGACCGGCTGCTCTCGCGGTAGAACCCCTTGGCGCCCTCGGCGAAGAACGTGATGCCGGCGTCCTTGATGCGGCTGATGGTCACCGGGGCAGCGCCGCTGGTGACCATGGCGGCCCCGACCGGGCTGACGATGCCGATGTCGCTGGCGCGCATCGACCGCACGGGGCCGACGTCGCCGGGCACCTGCGAGTAGTAGAACGCCGCCAGGCGGGTCACCCCGCCCTCGACGAGCTCCTCCACGACCAGGTCGGCCTCACCGAGCCCGACCTGGGGAGCGCTGGAGGGCGTGTTGTCCATCTTCAGCACGAGCACCGGGTGCTTCTGCTCGGCGTTCTTTCCGTCGGCGACCTCGAGGCCGGTCAGGGGCCAGGTCTGGGGCTCCTCGGCGGCCGCGCCGGCCTGCGCCTCAGGGGTGTCGCTCGCGGGACTCTTCTCGTCGCCCCCGCACGCGGCGAGGACGAGGCTCCCGGTGACGAGGACGGTGGCGAGCAGGCGGGTTGAGCGCACGGTGGAACTCCCTACGTGTAGCAATTCACTCGACTTCAAGTGTGCGGGCGCCGAGGTCCCCGCGGGGGGACCTC
>NZ_CALRWD010000026.1:0-47881 GCF_943371775.1 Nocardioides psychrotolerans | reverse complement strand
CCGGACGGGTCACGGCACCTTCGTGCTGTGCAACGCGGAGGTCGTGGAGTCCAGTCGCAACGAGAAGGCCCGGGAGGGCTGCATGAGCGTCCCCGACCTCACCGGTGACGTGAAGCGCGCGTCGCGCATCGTCGTGCGCGGCGCGCTGCCGGGCACCGGCGAGGTCGTCACCGTGACGACCGACGCCTTCGAGGCCCGCGCGCTCCAGCACGAGATCGACCACTGCGCGGGGCTGCTCTTCCTCGACCGGGCCGCCGGCGCGCACGCGATCTACGCGCGCAAGACCTACTTGTAGCGTGACGTCATGCGTTGTGGGTGGTCGACTCCACGCAACGTATGACGTTGCCGACCACCTCGCCCCCGTATCCCAATCGGCAGAGGAAGCCGCCTTAAAAGCGGCCCAGTGTGGGTTCGAGCCCCACCGGGGGCACCCTGGCCAGATCACGGACCTCGAGGACTTGCCTTCAGGTCGACCTGAAGCGGCACAGTGGTCCCCATGAGCCACCACGACCACCACGCCCACGAGGCCCACGAGGCCCCGAGCGACGCGCCGGCCGACATCCGCGACCTCTACAGCCAGGCGACCTGGGACACCCGCTACGCCGAGTCCGACCGCGTCTGGAGCGGCAACCCCAACCCCCGTCTCGTCGAGCACGTCGCCGACCTGACGCCCGGGCGCGCCCTCGACGTCGGCTGCGGTGAGGGTGCCGACGTGGTCTGGCTGGCCCGCCAGGGCTGGCAGGTGACCGGCGCCGACGTCTCCCCGGTCGCACTGGCCAAGGCCGGGGCGCACGCCGCCGAGGCCGGGGTGAAGGACAGCGTCGAGCTGGTGCAGGTCGACGTCATCGCGGGGGAGGCCCTGCCGGGGGGCCAGGACCTGGTCTCGGTGCAGTTCTTCCACCCCCCGGCCGAGATGTTCGTCGAGGTGCACCGGCGGCTGGGTGCCGCCGTCGCTCCCGGTGGCCACCTGCTCGTCGTCGGTCACCACCCCGACGACCTCGCCACCGGCGCGCGTCGTCCGCACGGTCCCGACCTGTTGTTCACCCCCGAGCGGGTCGTCGCGGCGCTCGACCAGGCCGACTGGGAGATCGTCGTCGTGGCCGCCCCGACCCGCGAGCACCAGCACGCGGACGGCCCGGTGACGGTGCGCGACACCGTCGTGCTCGCAAAGCGCCGCTGACCTGCGATTTCTCCGCCGTCCACCGGACACCTGTGGGGTTCCTGAGAAACCTCTCATGTGGGGAACGTCCGGGCCCGGGGCGGCGTTGTTCACGGTGAAGGCCCCTAGACTGGGGGTCTTGACAGGGTCCAGCCGTCACGGAGACGGTGACCAGGCCTCCAAGGAGGAGACCAATGCGAAGCAACAACCCGGTGTTCGCCCGCTCGGAGGAGTTCCAGCGCGGTGGCGCGAACGCCTATGGCAACCAGACGTACGCCGGCAACGGTGCCGCCTACCAGGGCTACGGCACCGACCCCGCCCAGTGGGGCACGGGCGAGCCCGGCACGGGCATGCCGCCCCAGGCGCCCGTCTCCCAGGGCCCCATGACGATCGACTCGGTCGTCCAGAAGACCGCCATGTCCCTCGGCGTCGTCATCGTGGCGGCCCTCGCGACGTGGATCCTCACCCCGGACCTCGCCACGGCGACGACCGAGGACCTCGGCCCGCTCTACCTCGCGATGATCGTCGGCTCGCTCGGCGCCTTCGCGCTGTCGATGGTCAACTCCTTCAAGCGTGTCGTGAGCCCGGCCCTGGTGCTGGCGTTCTGCGCGCTCGAGGGTGTGGCGCTCGGTGCGATCTCGAAGGTGTTCGACGCACGGTTCGGTGACGGTGTCGTCTCTGGTGCGGTCATGGGCACGTTCGCTGCCTTCGCAGGCACGCTCATCGCCTACAAGGTGCTCAACATCAAGGTGACCGACAAGTTCCGCAAGTTCGTCATCGCTGCCGTCTTCGGCATGATCGGCCTGAGCCTGATGGAGCTCGTCCTGGGCATGTTCGGCGCCCAGATCGGCCTCTTCGGCGTCAGCGGACTGGGCATGGTGACCGCGGTCGCCGGCCTGGTGCTCGGTGTCTTCATGCTGATCATGGACTTCGACTTCGTCGAGCAGGGTGTCGCCAACGGCATCCCGGAGCGCGAGTCCTGGCGTGCGGCGTTCGCCATGACGGTGAGCCTCGTCTGGATCTACACGAACCTGCTCCGCATCCTGGCGTTCTTCAGCCAGGACTGATCAGGGCGGTCGACACGCTCGACCGACAACCGCACGACGCAGGGCCCCGGGGATCTCCCCGGGGCCCTTGCCGTTGTCGCTGCGGTGCCGGCAGAGGTCAGCCGACGAGGTCGGGCTGAGCGGCGGCGCGGTCGCGGACGGGCGCCGCGAGGTTGACCTGGTCGACGAGCAGGGACCCGTCGGCAGCGCAGGTGGCCAGGAGAGTGACCTGCAGCGGGCGCTGCGTGCCGTCCGCGAGCACGACGGTGGGGTGGTCGGTGAGCCAGAGCCGGTCGGCGCTCTCGCTGACCAGCGGCGCGGGGCCGCCGACGAGCCGGTGGCCGGCGGGGGCGAGGTCGGCGAGACGGGCGATCGCCGTCGCGAGCGACAGCCGCTCCTGGGTCAGCTCCACCTCGTCGGTGACGACGCAGGTGGCACCAGCGGCGAGACGCGGCACGAGGGACGTGACGTCACCGCCCGAGATCGCGTCGTACGCCGATCCCAGCAGGGTGAGCAGGTCGTCCGAGGCCGTCATGGGTCAAGCCTCGCCCGCGGCGCACCCTCGTGTCCGCAGAATGCACGAACACCGTGGGTGAACTCCGCGCGGCGACCCCTCAGGCGCTCAGCTCGCCGTCGGCCACCGGTGTGTCGGACCCGGGCTCGGCGGGAGCGTCGTCGGTGTCCTCGGCGTCGGGGCCCTCGCCGGCCGACTGCGGACGCCGCCGGCGGTGGCGCAGCTCGACCCAGAGCCCGCGGACGCCGGCCCGGTTGCCCGCGACCTCGGTGCCGCCGAGCTCGGTGCCGGGGGTGTTGACGGCCTGGACGGCCGCGGCGGCGATCGGCAGGACGCCCTCGCCGCGATAGGCCTCGGGCAGGGCCTCGTCGTCGGGCGCGAGCCCGAGCGCGGCCAGGGCCGAGGGGAGCAGCACGTTGGCGAGGGCCTGGTAGCCCTCGGCGGAGGGGTGGAACTGGTCGGGCCCGAAGAGCAGGGCGGGAGCGGCGAGGAACTCCGGGCCCAGGATCGAGCCGAGGGAGACCGTGCGGCCGCCCTCCTTGATGACCGCGATGGTCTGGGCGGCTGCGAGGCGGCGAGACCAGGCGCGCGCGACCTGCTTGAGCGGGGGAGCGATCGGCTTGATGGTGCCCAGGTCGGGGCACGTGCCGACGACGACCTGGACGCCGGCCTCGCGCAGTCGGCGTACGCCCTCGGAGAGGTGGCGCACCGACTGCGACGGCAGCACGGTGTGGGTGACGTCGTTGGCGCCGATGAGGATGACCGCGACGTCGGGCTCGATCGGCAGGGCACGGTCGATCTGGTCGGCAAGACCGGAGGACTCCGCGCCGACCTTGCAGAACTCACGCAGGTAGACGCGGCGGTCGGCGTTCTCCGCGATGCCGTTGGCCAGCACCGCGCCCGGGGTCTCGGTGACCAGGTCGACGCCGTAGCCGGCGGCGCTGGAGTCGCCGAGGAGCGCGATCTTGAGCGCCGGACCGGGCCGCCCTCGGCCGTACCATCCGGTCGCGTCGGGCGGCGGCTGGTCACTGGGCTGGCCGATCGTCTTGCGGGCGAGCTTGGCCTCGACCTTCATGACACCGAAGAGTCCGGCGCCCAGCACGGACAGACCTCCGCCGCCGTATGCAGCGGCTGAGGCCAGCTTTCTGGCGGCTCCGGCTTTCCCCACGAGCGCCACTCTACGAAAGAGCCTTAAGGTCATCGTGTGCAGTACGTGAACAGTGTCCTCGACCTCATCGGCAACACCCCGCTCGTGCGTCTGTCGCGCACCCTGGACCTGGCGGGGGGAGGTGGCGACGGCCCGGCTCCCGAGGGGGGTCCGCTGGTGCTCGCCAAGATCGAGTACCTCAACCCCGGCGGCTCCGTGAAGGACCGCATCGCGACGCGGATGATCGAGGCGGCCGAGGCGTCCGGCGCCCTGCAGCCGGGCGGCACGATCGTCGAGCCGACGTCGGGCAACACCGGGGTCGGGCTGGCGATGGTGGCCCAGCAGAAGGGCTACAAGTGCGTCTTCGTGTGTCCCGACAAGGTGTCGGTCGACAAGCGCAACGTGCTCAAGGCCTACGGCGCCGAGGTCGTGGTCTGCCCGACTGCCGTCGCGCCGGAGCACCCGGACTCCTACTACAACGTCTCCGACCGCCTGGCCTCGCAGCCGGGCGCCTGGAAGCCCGACCAGTACTCCAACCCCCACAACCCGCGCTCGCACTACGAGACCACCGGTCCCGAGATCTGGGCGCAGACCGAGGGGCGCATCACCCACTTCGTGTGCGGCATGGGCACCGGCGGCACGATCAGCGGCGTCGGTCGCTACCTCAAGGAGCAGAACCCTGCGATCCAGGTGATCGGCGCCGACCCGGCCGGCTCGGTCTACTCCGGCGGCACCGGTCGCCCCTACCTGGTCGAGGGCGTGGGGGAGGACTTCTGGCCCGAGACCTACGACCGCACCGTCGCGGACCGCGTCATCGAGGTCTCCGACGCCGACTCCTTCGCCTTCACCCGCCGCCTGGCCCGTGAGGAGGCGCTGCTGGTCGGAGGCTCGTGCGGCATGGCCGCCTACGCCGCCCGTCTGGTCGCCCAGGAGCTGGCCGGCACGCCGGAGGGCGAGGACGCCGTCATCGTCGTGCTGCTGCCCGACTCCGGTCGTGGCTACCTCACCAAGATCTTCAACGACGAGTGGCTGGCGCAGTACGGCTTCTCCAGCGGCCAGGCCCACGCCCAGACCGTCGGCGAGGTGCTGCGCGGCAAGGCCGGCCAGCTGCCCGAGCTCGTGCACACCCACCCGAGCGAGACCATCGCCGAGGCCGTCGCCATCCTCCAGGAGTACGGCGTGTCCCAGATGCCCGTGGTCCGCGCCGAGCCCCCGATCGTCGCCGCCGAGGTCGCGGGCTCGGTCTCCGAGCGCACGCTGCTCGACGCCCTCTTCGCCGGCTCCGCCAAGCTGACCGACCCGGTCGAGGACCACATGTCCCCGGCCCTGCCGACCATCGGCTCGACCGAGGACGCCCGCGACGCGGTCGGTCTGCTCGAGTCGGCCGACGCGGTCCTGGTCCACGAGGACGGCAAGCCCGTGGGCGTGCTCACCCGCCAGGACCTGCTGGCCTTCCTCGCGCGCGGCTGAGTCCGAGGGGCGTCGGTCGAGCAGTGACGAGCGCCAGCGAGGAGCGCCCGTCGAGACCTGCTCGGTCGTCGGTCGAGCAGTGACGAGCGCCAGCGAGGAACGCCCGTCGAGACCACGACCCCACGGCCCTCCACAGGCATCGAGCTCGCGGATTGCTCGACGCTGCCACGCGGGGTCATCGTCGACGGATGGCCTGGACCTACATCCTCGAGTGCGCCGACGGCTCGCTCTACGTCGGCAGCACCCGCGACCTCGACCGTCGAATCTCCGAGCACGACGCCGGCCTCGGCTCGGCCTACACGCGCCGCCCGGGCCGACGCCCGGTCCGACTCGCATGGGCCGTCCAGATGGAGCGGCTCGACGACGCGTTCCGCTACGAGAAGCAGGTGCAGGGGTGGTCGCGGGCCAAGCGCCTCGCGCTGATCGAAGGTCGACTGGACGACCTGCCCGGTCTCGCCTGGGGACGATCCCTCCCGCCACGGCCCACGTCACAGCCGTAGGTCTCGACGGGCGCTCGCTGCGCTCGCTGCTCGACCGACGGGTTGGCGCGTTGGTCGAGCAGTGAGGAGCGTCAGCGACGAACGGTCGTCGAGACCTACGCCGTGCGGCGCGCGCGTTGTGGGTCTCGACGGTCGCCCGCTGCGCTCGCTGCTCGACCAACAGTGTGGGTCCCGGCAGGGCTGCTCGATGGGCGGTCGAGGGGCCTAAGAGCACCCTCATCGTCGGCTCACGAAGGCCTCACGGCGGCTGCCTAGCGTCAGCGGCTCACCGACCTCAGGAGAACCTCGTGAAGACCTTCCTCGCCGCCATCCCGTTCGCCCTCGCCGGCTCCATCCTCGTCGCGGCGCCCGCGTCGGCCGACGACCGTGTGTGCCGCGGCACCATCGGCGCCAAGGCCATCGACGGCGACGTCGTGGTGCCGAAGGGCGCCAGCTGCACGCTGCTCGGCACCCGGGTCGACGGCAACGTGCTCGTCAAGGGCAACGCGACCCTGGTCGCGCGCGGCGTGAAGGTCAACGGCAACATCCAGGCCGACAACCACCGTCGCGTCGTGGTGAGCACGCGTGACGGGTCGAAGTCGCGCGTCGAGGGCAGCGTCCAGCTCAAGCAGGGTGGCGGCGGCAAGCTGCTCGGCATGGTCGTCAACGGCGACATCCAGCTCTTCGGCAACGACGCCCGCTTCACCGTGCGCGGCAACCGTGTCGACGGCAACCTGCAGTGCAAGTCCAACCGCCCCAAGCCGGTCGGTGGCAACAACGTGGTCGAGGGCGACAAGGAGGACCAGTGCCGCGGCCTGTGAGGTGACCGGCACGCCGTGGTCTCGACGGGCGCTCGCAGCGCTCGCTGCTCGACCGACGGGGTGTGGTCTCGACGGGCGCTCGCTGCGCTCGCTGCTCGACCGACGGGGGTCGGCGCGTGACCGGCGCGTGGCCGCGCTCGACCGACGTACGCCGTCGATGCCATGATGAGAACCTGTTCTAGTTTTCAGGAGCTCCCATGACGCAGACGTCGACGCCGGCCATCGAGGGCTGGTTCACGACCGGTGACGAGCCGGCCCTGATCGGGTCGCGGTGCACGGCGTGCACCACGGTCTTCTTCCCACGCACCGCCGGCTTCTGCCGCAACCCGGCGTGCGCGGGGGAGGAGTTCGCGGACGTCGAGCTGTCGCGGCGGGGGCGGATCTGGTCCTACACCGACGCCCAGTACCAACCGCCGCCGCCCTACGTCCCCACCCACGCCGACGGCGAGGCCTACGTGCCGTTCGCGCTGGCGGCGGTCGAGCTGGCCGAGGGCATCACGGTGCTGGGGCAGGTGGCCGAGGGCTACGGCGTGGCCGACCTGCAGGTCGGCCACGAGGTCGAGCTGGTCGTGGAGACGCTCTACGCCGACGAGTCCGGGGACCGGCTGATCTGGCGCTGGAAGCCGGTCTCGACAGGCTCGACCAACGGAGCTCACGGCTCGACCGACGACATGGCAGGGGCGGACGCATGAGCAACGACGTCGCCGTCGCCGGGGTCGGCATGCACCCCTGGGGCAAGTGGGGCAAGAACTTCGTGACCTACGGCGTGCACGCCGCGCGCGCCGCGCTGGCCGACGCCGGCATCGCGTGGACCGACGTGGACCTGATCGTCGGCGGCGAGACGGTGCGCAACGGCTACGGCGGCTACGTCGCCGGCGCGACCTTCGCCCAGGCGCTGGGGTGGAACGGCGCGCGCGTCGCCACGTCGTACGCCGCCTGCGCGACCGGAGCGCAGGCGCTCGACACCGCCCGCGCCCGGATCCTCGCCGGGCTCTGCGAGGTGGCGCTGGTGGTCGGCTCCGACACCACGCCCAAGGGCTTCCTCGCGCCCAACGCCGGGGAGCGGTGGGACGACCCCGACTGGCTGCGCTTCCGGCTGCTCGGCATGACCAACCCGGCCTACTTCGCGCTCTACGCGCGCCGACGGATGGACCTCTACGGCGCCACGCAGGCCGACTTCGCGCAGGTGAAGGTCAAGAACGCCAAGCACGGGCTGGCCAACCCCAACGCCCGCTACCGCAAGGAGGTCAGCGTCGAGGACGTCCTCACCAGCGCGGTGGTCTCCGACCCGCTGCACCTGCTCGACATCTGCGCCACCTCCGACGGCGCCGCCGCGGTGGTCCTCACCAGCGTCGACTACGCCCGCCGGCACGGGCTCGCCGACCCGGTGCGGGTCAAGGCGGTCTCGACGGTCACGCCGACCTTCCCCAACACCGTCATGGACATGCCCAACCTCTCCACCGACTCGAGCGCCCTCGCAGGCGTGCCCGAGCGCACCTTCAAGGAGTCGATCGCGCACGCGGCCTACGAGGAGGCCGGGATCGGCCCGGAGGACGTCAGCCTCGCGGAGGTCTACGACCTCTCCACCGCCCTCGAGCTCGACTGGATGGAGGACCTCGCGCTCTGCAAGCGCGGGGAGGCCGAGACCCTGCTGCGCGCCGGCGACACGACGATCGGCGGCCGCATCCCGGTCAACCCGTCCGGTGGCCTGGCCTGCTTCGGCGAGGCCGTGCCGGCGCAAGCCCTGGCCCAGGTGTGTGAGGTGACCTGGCAGCTGCGCGGCCAGGCCGAGGGTCGCCAGGTGGAGGGTGCGCGCGTCGGCATCACCGCCAACCAGGGACTCTTCGGGCACGGCTCCTCGGTGATCCTGGCCGTCTGACGATGGCGTACGTCGAGGTGTCGCGGCCGGCGGCGCACGTCGCGGTGGTCACGCTCAACCGCCCCGAGCGGATGAACGCAATGTCCTTCGACGTGATGGTGCCCTTCCGCGACGCGCTCCTCGAGGTCGGGGCGGACACCGAGGTGCGTGCGGTGGTGGTGACCGGAGCCGGCCGGGGCTTCTGCTCGGGAGCCGACCAGGAGTCGGCCGGTGTGCCGCCGGGGCTGAGCGGGCTGACCCCGCCGACCTACGCGCTGCGGGCGATGCAGCTGCTGGAGGACGTCGTGCTGACCCTGCGCCGGCTGCCCCAGCCGGTGGTCGCCGCGGTCAACGGCGCCGCGATCGGCGGTGGCCTGTGCCTCGCGCTGGCGTGCGACCTGCGGCTGGCCGCCCCGGCGGCGTACTTCCGCGCAGCCGGCATCAACAACGGCCTCACCGCCAGCGAGCTGGGGCTGAGCTTCCTGCTGCCGCGGGCGATCGGGTCCACCCGTGCTGCCGAGCTGATGCTCACGGGGCGCGACGTGCACGCCGAGGAGGCCGAGCGGATCGGGCTGGTGAGCAGCGTCCACGACGACGTCGTGGCGGCTGCCGTCACGACGGGGGAGCGCATCGCCCGCCTGTCGCAACCCGGCGTCGAGCTCACCAAGAAGTCGCTCCAGGCCGGCCTCGCGGCGACCTCGCTCGAGGCGCACCTGACCTCCGAGGGTCTCGGCCAGCTCTACCTGCGCCTGCTCACCGACAACTTCGAGGAAGCCACGCTCGCGCGTCGCGAAGGGCGCGAGCCGGTCTTCCGCGACCGCCGCTGACGAAGGGGACGTCTAGCCTGGGCCGGTGCCCGGAACCTCCCGACCGACCTGCCTCGGGCCTCCACCGGAGGTGCTCGACCTCTTCGCCGTGCCCGAGACCGTGGAGCCGCTGCCCGGTGGCCAGGGGCGCAGCGTCAGGGCCGGCGACCTGGTCCTCTCACCCGACCGCGACCCCGAGGTGCTGGTCTGGCTCAACCCCGTCCTCGCCCGCCTCGCGGTCCAGCTCGACGAGCGACCCGGTCGTGACCTGCGCGACCTGCGCATCGCGATGCCGGTGCCGGCGCGCGACGGCTCGTGGGCGGTCGACGGTTGGGGGGCCAGCCGCTACGAGCCCGGCACCGTGGCCTGCGACGACCTCGCGGTGCTGTCCGCCACCGCCCACGTCCTGCACGCGGAGCTCGCGGTCGCCGTGCCGGACCGACCCGACGGGCTGTCTGCTCGCGAGGACCGCTGGGCGCGGGCCGAGCGTCAGGCCTTCGGCGAGCAGCCGCTGATCACCCCGGCCGGCCCCGGCATCGACCTCGCCGTCCGGCTGCACGCGGCGATCGACGGCACCGACCTCGGCCCCGACCAGCTCGTGCACGCCGACCTCGCCGGCAACGTGCTCCTCGACGCCTTCGGCGCCCCGGTCGTCATCGACGTCGCCCCGTCCTGGCGCCCGGTCCTCTGGGCCGAGGCCGTCTGCGTGCTCGACGCGGTGATGTGGCTCGGAGCGCCGCTCGGTGCCCTCGCTGCGTGGGCGCACGGGGTGCCTCGCCAGGCGATCCTGCGGGCCGCCCTCTTCCGCGTCCTGGCCGATGCGCCCGACGTGGACGTTGCGGCCTACGAGCGGGCGCTCGGCCCGGTGCTGGCTGACGAGCCCGCCGAGGGGTAGGGCGGCAGGGCCATCAGCAGGACGTCGGGGACGTCCTCGCTCATCCACGCGAAGCGGTCCGACCCGACCTCGACCCAGCCGCGGTCGCGATAGAGCCTGACGGCCGGCTCGTGCACGGGCACCACGTCGAGCACCGGCACCTCGCCGCGCGCGCGGACCCATGTGACCGCCGTGTCGAGCAGGAGCGACCCCACGCCCCGACCCCGCGCCGCCAGCCCGGTGAAGAGGGCGGAGACCATGCCGAACGCGGCCGCGCCCGTCGCCTCCGTGAAGCGCGGCACCAGCTCCTCGGGGTCGCCGACGCTCACGTGACCGACCACCGCACCGTCCAGCTCGGCAACCCAGGCCCGCCGGTCGTGGCGACGCACCAGGAACTGCTCGGCAGGAAAGGGCAGCGGCCACCGGACCGGGTAGGACGACACGGCCTGCTGCTCGGCGAGCAGCTCGACCAGGCGAGCGAGGTCGGTGTCGCGCCGCTCGCGCACGAGGATGCTCACGGCGTCTCGCCGACGTAGACCCAGCGACCACCGCGCCGCTCGAAGAGGCTCCGCTCGTGGCGCTGCCCGGCGACGCCGCCGCGGGAGTACGACGCCACGAACTCCACCCAGTCCTCGCCCGAGCCGAGGATCTCCAGGCCCGTCCACGTCAGCGACGGGTCCGGCTCGAGGTCGTCGGGGCGGGTGCGTGGGTGCCACGTGCGGAACACGTGGTCGAGGTCGCCCACGGCGTAGGCCGCGTAGCGCGAGCGCATCAGCTCCAACGGCGTCTCAGCCTGGGCGGCCTGACGGTGCAGGCGACCGCAGCACGCGTCGTAGGTCGCGGTGCTGCCGCACGGGCACTCCTGCTGGAGCCGCCTCACAGGCTGGCCCGGCGGCGCTCGACGCGGTAGAGGTCGTGGCGACCCGGCAGGCCGCGCAGCTCGACGTCGGCGGCCTTGACGAGCGTGACGGCCGCGTCGTCGTCGAGGGCGGCGAGCACCGCGCCGCTGGCCAGGACCTCACCGCCCACGGCCTTGTCGGCGACGCGGGCGGCCATCGCGACGTTGCGCCCGAAGTAGTCGCCGTCGCGGCTCACGACCGTGCCGGTGTGGATGCCGATGCGCACCCGCACCGGGCGCAGCCGCGCGTCGAGGCTGCGGCCGAGGTCCTTCTGGATGCCCAGGGCGGCCCGGCAGGCGGCCTCGGCGTCGCGGAAGGCGACCATGAAGCCATCGCCGGCGGTCTTGACGACCTGGCCGCGGTAGCGGTCGACGCGCGAGCGCACCAGCTGGTCGTGGGCGGCCAGGAGCTTGACCCAGGCGGCGTCGCCGAGCCGGTGGTTGAGGGAGGTGGAGCCCTCGATGTCGGAGAAGAGCAGCGTGACGGTGCCGTCGGCGGCGGCCAGGTTGACGATCTCGGTGCGCTCGTCGGCCGCCCAGCTGGTCAGGTCCTCGAGGGATCGCTCGAGGAGCCCGGCGATGCCGTGCTCCCGCACCCGGCTGGCGGTCTCGACCACCCGTCGTACGGCGCGCTCGGTGGCGGTCGCCGCGGGCCGGGGGCGCAGTGCGGCGTCGAGGTCGGCCTCGAGCTGGGCCGAGCGCTCCTGCTCGGCGACCAGCTCGGCGCGGGCTGCCGACAGGCGCTGTCGGGTCAGGACGAGCGCGGCACCCAGCACCAGGGCCGCGACCGCGAGGACGACGGCGAGCGCGATCATGGCGCCAGCGCGGCCTCGAGCCGGTCGAGCTCCTCACCGGCGTAGACCGCGATCTTCTGCAGGCTCGGGATCGAGTCGCGACACCCGGTGAAGCCGATGTTGAACTCGCCGTCGTAGGAGACCGCGGTGATGTTGAGGGCCTGGCCGTTGAAGAGCAGGCTGACGGGATAGATCTCCTCCATGCGCGAGCCGTCGAGGTAACGCGCCTCGGCCGGTCCCGGGACGTTGGAGACGACGATGTTGGACGCGGGCCGGCCGCGGCCCCCCACGCCGAGGATCGCCTGGGTGAGGAACGGCGCCATGAGCACGGCGGTGTAGGCCGTCATGGCCAGGCCGTTGACCTCGGGCAGGCGGGCCTTGCCGCTGGCCGTCGAGCTCTTGATCGCCGCGATCCGCACGACCGGGTCCTCGATGTCGGTGCCGAGCGTCGCGTAGAGGAACGTGATGGCGTTGCCGACCGACGCGGCCGTGCCCTCGCGCACCGAGACCGGCACGTTGGCGGTCAGCGTCTGCGTGGGCAGCTGGTCGTGCTCGACCAGGTAGCGCCGGAGCGCGCCCCCGCAGATGGTCAGGAAGATGTCGTTGAGGCTCGCGTCGGCGGCCTTCGCGACCGAGCGCAGCCGCTCGATCGAGTAGTGCTGGGTGGCGAAGCGCCGAGGCGTGTGGATGCGGCCGTTGAAGATCGACTTGGGCGCGCGGAACGGCACGGCGCGGTCGTCGTCGCGCGTGCCGGTAAGCGTCTCGGCGTACGTCTTGGTGAGCGAGGCGAGCACGGTCGCGCCGCTGCGCACGGCGCCGGCGCGGGGGGACGCCACCGCCTCGGCCGACGGCATGGACCGGGGCCGGGAGGGGATCCCGGACTGGTCGGGGCCGCGGGTGCCCACCGCCCACGGCGGCAGCATGTCGCGCGTGTCGGGGTCCGCCGAGAGGATCCGGCGCAGCAGCCGGATGCCGCCGACGCCGTCCACCTGCGAGTGGTGCGCCTTGATGTAGAGCGACCAGCGGTCCTCCTCGAGGCCCTCGATGACGTGGCACTCCCACAGGGGGTAGCGGCGATCCATCATCGAGGAGTGCAACCGGGAGACCAGGACGCCGAGCTCGCGCTGGGAGCCCGGGGCGGGGAGGGCGGAGTGCCGCAGGTGGTAGTCGAGGTCGATCTCCTCGTCGGGCACCTCGATCCAGCTGGGCACGGGGCTCTTCTTGAAGAGGTAGTTGAACGGCGGGGCGAAGGACCTCACCTCGCGCCACCGGGCCACGAGGTCGGCCACGAAGGTCGGCTGGTCCTCGGGCACGCGGAAGGTCGCCAGCATGCCGACCTGCATCGGTGTCCGGTGGCTCTCCGCGAACAGCCACGCCGAGTCGTTCACTGCCAGCAGCTTGCGCCCCATGTCACTCCTCTTGTCCTGCTCCCGCCGTGACCCTAGAGCACGCACCGGGCTCGTGGCAGCCGTCTTGGAGAGCGCTCCAGGAGCCCGCTCCACGTTGCGGCGGGGGCGTAGGTTCGAGGACGTGACTTCCTCTGCTCCCACCATCTCCACCGTCGGCGAGCTGCGCGCGTCGGGCCACGTCGCCCGGACCCTGCGCGCCGAGATCCGCGAGAACCTGCTGGCTGCCCTGGCCGAGGGCCGCGACCCGTGGCCCGGCCTGCACGGCTTCGGCACCACGGTCATCCCGCAGCTCGAGCGGGCTCTCATCGCCGGCCACGACGTCGTGCTCCTGGGCGAGCGCGGCCAGGGCAAGACCCGCCTGCTGCGCACCCTGGTCGGGCTCCTCGACGAGTGGACCCCGGTCATCGCCGGCTCCGAGCTGGGGGAGCACCCCTTCGAGCCCGTCACGACCGCGTCCCAGCGACGAGCAGCCGAGCTCGGCGACGACCTCCCGGTCGCCTGGCGTCACCGCGACGAGCGCTACGCCGAGAAGCTGGCGACCCCCGACACCTCGGTCGCCGACCTGATCGGCGACGTCGACCCGATGAAGGTCGCGGAGGGCCGCTCGCTGGGCGACCTGGAGACCATCCACTTCGGTCTGATCCCGCGCAGCCACCGCGGGATCGTGGCGATCAACGAGCTGCCCGACCTCGCCGAGCGGATCCAGGTCGCGATGCTCAACGTGATGGAGGAGCGCGACATCCAGATCCGCGGCTACGTCCTGCGGCTGCCGCTCGACGTGCTCGTCGTGGCCAGCGCCAACCCGGAGGACTACACCAACCGCGGGAGGATCATCACCCCGCTCAAGGATCGCTTCGGTGCCGAGATTCGCACCCACTACCCGCTCGAGCTCGACGCCGAGATCGCGGTCATCCGCCAGGAGGCCGAGCTGGTCGCCGAGGTGCCCGACTACCTCGTCGAGATCCTGGCCCGCTTCACCCGCAACCTGCGCGACTCCTCCTCGGTCGACCAGCGCTCGGGCGTCTCGGCCCGTTTCGCGATCGCGGGCGCCGAGACCATCGCGGCCGCGGCGATCCACCGCGCGACCGTGCAGGGCGAGGACGCCGCCGTGGCTCGTGTCGTCGACCTCGAGACCGCGGTCGACGTGCTCGGCGGCAAGATCGAGTTCGAGTCCGGCGAGGAGGGCCGCGAGGACGAGATCCTCACCCACCTGCTGCGCACCGCCACGGCCGAGACCGTCCGGGCGCACTTCCGCGGGCTCGACTTCGCGCTGCTGATCGACGCGATCGAGTCCGGCTCGATGGTGATCACGGGCGAGCAGGTCACCGCGCGCGACTTCCTCACCGGGCTGCCGGTCCTGGGCGAGTCCGAGCTCTACGACGAGATCTGCGACCGCCTCGGGGCCACCAATGACGGCCAGCGCGCCGGCGCGATCGAGCTGGCCCTCGAGGGGCTCTACCTCGCGCGCAAGATCAGCAAGGACTCCGACGGGTCCGAGACCGTCTATGGCTAGGCTCCGCCGCGCCTCGCGCTACGGCAAGTACGCCGGCGGCGACCCGCTCGCGCCGCCGGTCGACCTCGCCGAGGCCCTCGACGCCATCGGCGAGGACGTGATGGCCGGCTACAGCTCCGAGCGGGCGATGCGGGAGTTCCTGCGTCGCGGTGGCCAGGACCGCCAGGGCCTCGACGACCTGGCGCGGCGCGTGGCCGAGAAGCGCCGTGAGCTGCTCCAGAAGCACAACCTCGACGGCACCCTGGCCGAGGTCAAGGAGCTGCTCGACAAGGCGGTGCTCGAGGAGCGCAAGCAGCTGGCCCGCGACGCGATGATGGACGACGCCGACCGCGCCTTCGCCGAGATGCGCCTGGAGAACCTCCCGACCTCGACGTCGGCCGCCGTGCAGGAGCTCGGCGACTACGACTGGCAGAGCCGCGAGGCCCGCGAGGACTACGAGAAGATCAAGGACCTCCTCGGCCGCGAGATGCTCGACCAGCGCTTCGCCGGCATGAAGCAGGCCCTCGAGAACGCCACCGACGAGGACCGCGCGGCGATCAACGAGATGCTGCAGGACCTCAACGGCCTGCTGGAGAAGCACGCTCGCGGGGAGGACACGTCCGCGGACTTCGAGCAGTTCATGGACAAGCACGGCGACTTCTTCCCGGAGGACCCGAAGGACATCGACGAGCTCCTCGACTCCCTGGCCCAGCGCGCCGCCGCCGCCCAGCGGATGCGCAACTCGATGACCCAGGAGCAGCGCGACGAGCTCGACGCCCTGGCCTCGCAGGCCTTCGGCTCGCCCGAGCTGATGCAGTCGCTGTCGCAGCTCGACGGCAACCTCCAGGCGCTGCGCCCCGGCGAGGACTGGGGCGGCTCCGAGCGCTTCGACGGCGAGCAGGGGTTGGGTCTCGGCGACGGCACCGGCGTGCTGCAGGACCTCGCCGAGCTCGACGCCCTGTCCGACCAGCTCTCCCAGTCCTACGGCGGCGCCCGCCTGGACGACGTCGACCTCGACGCCCTCTCGCGCCAGCTCGGCGACCCGGCCGCCGTCGACGCCCGCACCCTCAAGGAGCTCGAGAAGGCGCTGCGCGAGAGCGGCACCCTGCGCCGCGACTCCAGCGGCCAGCTCAAGCTCACGCCCAAGGCGATGCGCCAGCTCGGCAAGGCGCTGCTCAAGGACGTCGCCGACAAGATGTCCGGCCGGCAGGGCCAGCGCGACCTGCGCCAGGCCGGCGCCGCCGGGGAGCGCTCCGGTGCGACCCGTGAGTGGGCCTTCGGCGACACCGAGCCCTGGGACGTGACCCGCACGATCACCAACGCCGTGCAGCGCACGGTCTCCGAGGGCGGCGACCCCCGCTCCGGCGTACGCCTCGAGGTCGGCGACGTGGAGGTCACCGAGACCGAGGCCCGCACGCAGGCCTGCGTCGCGCTGCTCGTCGACACGTCCTTCTCGATGGCGATGGACGGGCGCTGGGTGCCGATGAAGCGCACCGCTCTGGCCCTGCACACGCTGATCAAGTCGCGCTTCCGCGGCGACGCGCTGCAGATGATCGCCTTCGGCCGGCACGCGCAGGTCATGGACATCGAGGAGCTCACCGGCCTCGACGCGCAGTGGGACAAGGGCACCAACCTCCACCACGCCCTGCTGCTCGCCAACCGCCACTTCCGCAAGCACCCCAACGCCCAGCCGGTGCTCCTGATCGTCACCGACGGCGAGCCGACCTCCCACCTCGAGCCGGACGGGCAGGTCTACTTCTCCTACCCTCCGCACCCGCTCACCGTCGCCTACGCCGTGCGCGAGCTCGACGCGTCGATGCGCCTGGGCGCCCACACGACGTTCTTCCGTCTCGGCGAGGACCCCGGCCTGGCCCGCTTCATCGAGTCGATGGCCAAGCGGGTCGACGGCAACGTCGTGGCGCCCGAGCTCGACGACCTCGGGGCGGCCGTCGTCGGCTCCTACCTCGGCTCCCGGGGTGGGCAGAGCCCGATGGGCGACCTGCGCAACGCCTACGGTGACTGGTTCGGCGGACGCGGGTTCTGGGTCGGCGACTGACGCCTTCACAGACTTTTCACGGGCCTGCGATCGAAATCCCTGTACGGGGATGCGGGTCGCCCCCCATGCTTCGCTGAACGAGCGAAGCGACGACGTCGTCGAGCTCACGAACTGGCCCGGCCACAGCCGGAGCCATTGAAGACCGCTCGGAGACGAGCACACACGGCTGGGGGGCCGGCGACATGTCGCTGTCAATGAATGCTGCGCGCGCAGGACACTTCGATCTCGGGACTTCACCTCGCGGCGCCTGGCGCAGGAGGCTCCTGGCGCTCGTGGCCCTGAGCCTCACGACCGTCTCCCTGGTGCTCCTGCCAGGTGCGCCGGCTTCCGCGACCGCGCCGAGCTTCGTGTGCACGGACAACACCGTCTACACCGTCCAGGGGACGTCCGGCTTCGCGATCTCAAAGGTCAACGCCCTCACGGGTGCCTCGTCAGGCAACGGCGCGTTCACCGCCGGCTCCGGCGACTCGATCAACGCCCTCGCACTGCCGTCAGCCGGGCGCTACATCTACGCCTTCAACCGGTCGACCAACCAGGTCCTGCGCTTCGACGCCACCACCCACGCGGTCGCGACCTACGCGACGCCGTCGAACGGCAACGCCTCCGCAGTGGTGGCCGGCGCCATCAACCCGGCGACCGGCATCTACTACTACGCCGCGGGCGGCGCCACGTGGACGGTCTACGCCTTCAACACCAACACCAACACGGCTCTCGGTCAGGTCGCCACCATCTCCGGGACCGGGCTGGCCGGCAACGGCGACTTCGCGTTCGACGCCAGCGGCACGCTCTACGTGGTCAGCAACTCCGGCTCCACCAGCGCGGGGACCCTGGCGCGCGTGAACCAGCCTCTCCCGACGACCGCGGGCAGTGCCGCGCTCACGATCACCACCCTGACCACCACGCCCGCCAACTCGGGCCAGTACAACTCGATGGCCTTCGACTCCTCAGGCGCGCTGGTGATCGGAGCCGGCTCCGGCAACCTGCTCCGGGTCAACCCCACCTCCGGTGCGACCCTGTCGACGGCCACCACGACCGCAGCCTTCTCGGACATGGCCTCGTGCGCGTTGCCCAGCACCGCCAAGGCCCTGGTGGACCTGCCTGACGGGCGCTATGAGGCAGGCGACCAGTTCACCGTGACGATCACCGGCAACGGCCTCTCCTCCGGCAACACGGGGACCACGGCCGGCACCGACACCGGGGTGCAGGACGCCGTCGGCGAGGTCGCCGGCACGGTGCTCGTGGCCTCCGGCCAGACCTACACGATCACCCAGACGCCCGTGTCGGGCACCAACGCGGCCGACTACACCACCACGTGGTCCTGCGTGACCTCCACGGGTGGCGCAGTCTCGCAGGGCACCGGCAGCACGGGCTCCTTCACCGTGCCCGCGGGATCCGGAATCGGCGTCGTGTGCACCTTCACCAACGTCCCGCGCTTCCCGGCCGTCTCCCTGGACAAGACCGCGGGCTCCGTCGTGGACCTGGACGGCAACGGTCACGACGTGGGGGACACAATCACCTACGGCTTCAAGGTGACGAACACCGGCTCGACCAGCCTGCAGCCGGTGACGGTGGCCGATCCCAAGCTGGGCGCCATCACCTGTCCGACCACGGCCCTGGCCCCGGGCGCGAGCGTGACCTGCACCCCCAAGAGCTACACCCTGACCCAGGCGGACCTCGACAGCGGCAAGGTCGACAACACCGCCACCGTGACCGGGACCTCGCCCACCGGAGCCGTGGTCACCGCTCCCGACTCGATCACCACGGCGCTGACCCCCAGTGCCGCCATCGAGCTCGACAAGTCCGCCTCCGCGATCTCCGACGTCGACGGCAATGGTCAGGACGCCGGCGACACGATCACCTTCGGCTTCAAGGTGACCAACACCGGCAACGTGACGCTGAACCCGGTCGTGGTGAACGACCCGCTCCTGGGTGGCGCTGCGCCCAACGTGTCGTGCCCGAGCGGTGCGTTGGCCCCGGGTGCGTCGGTGACGTGCACGTCGCGGACCTACACGCTGACCCAGGCGGACGTGAACGCCGGCAGGGTGGACAACACCGCGACCGCGACCGGCACTGCGCCCGGTGGCGCCAAGGTCACCGATCCCGACTCCACGTCCACCCCGATCCCTGCTCGCGCCGAGATCCTGCTGGCGAAGACCGCCGGCGCCGTCACGGACGTCGACGGCAACGGTCACGACGCGGGTGACACGGTCACCTATGGCTTCAAGGTCACCAACACCGGCAACGTGACGCTGAACCCGGTGGTGGTGAACGACCCGCTCCTGTCTGGCGCTGCGCCCAACGTGTCGTGCCCGAGCGGTGCGTTGGCGCCGGGGGCCTCGGTGACGTGCACGTCGCGGACCTACACGCTGACCCAGGCCGACGTGGACGCCGGCAGGGTGGACAACACTGCGACCGCGACCGGCACCACGCCCGGTGGCGCCAAGGTCACCGACCCGGACACGGTGGCGGTCGTGCTCACCCAGGCCGCTGCCCTGCGCATCGACAAGACCGCGGGCTCCGTGGTCGATGTCGACGGCAACGGCCAGGACGCCGGCGACACGATCACCTTCGGCTTCACGGTGACCAACACCGGCAACGTCACGATCTCGGCCATCACGCTGAGCGACCCCAAGCTCGGGGGGCCCGTGACCTGCCCGGCGACGTCGCTGCTCCCAGCGGCGGCCATGAGCTGCACGTCCATCACCTACGTGCTCACCCAGGCGGACGTCAACGCGGGCAAGGTCGACAACACGGCCACCGTCTCCGGCACCGGCCCCGGCGGCAGCCCGGTGGGTGACGCCGACAGCACCAGCACCCCGCTCGGATCGTCTCCGGGCATCGAGCTGGACAAGACCGCCTCGGCGGTGTCCGACATCGACTCCAACGGCGTCGACGCCGGCGACACGATCACCTTCGGCTTCAAGGTGACCAACACGGGCAACGTCACGCTCAACCCCGTCACCCTGGCGGACCCCCTCCTCGGAGGCGCCGTCACCTGCCCCGCCGGACCCGTCGCCCCGGCGGCCTCCGTGACCTGCACGCAGAAGACCTACGTGCTGACCCAGGCCGACCTCGACGCAGGCTCGCTGAGCAACACCGCCACCGTGACCGGGACCCCGCCGAGCGGCCCGGTGGTGCGGGCGACGGACTCCACGACGAACCTGCTGCCCGGTCGTCCTGAGCTCGTCCTCGACAAGTCGGTCTCCGCGATCTCCGACGTCGACGGCAACGGTCACGACGTGGGTGACACGGTGACCTTCGGCTTCAAGGTGACCAACACCGGCAACGTGACGCTGAACCCGGTGGTGGTGAACGACCCGCTCCTGAGTGGTGTCGCGCCCAACGTGTCGTGCCCGAGCGGTGCGTTGGCCCCGGGTGCGTCGGTGACGTGCACGTCGCGGACCTACACGCTGACCCAGGCCGACGTGGACGCCGGCAGGGTGGACAACACCGCGACCGCCACGGGCACGCCTCCGAGCGGACCGGTCGTCAGGTCGGACGACTCGACGACCACCCTGGTCGCCGTGCGTGCGGACCTCCAGCTCGTGAAGACCGCCGGCGCCGTCTCGGACGTCGACGGGAACGGCCAGGACGCCGGTGACACGATCACCTTCGGCTTCAAGGTGACCAACACCGGCAACGTGACGCTGAACCCGGTGGTGGTGAACGACCCGCTCCTGGGTGGCGCTGCGCCCAACGTGTCGTGCCCGAGCGGTGCGTTGGCCCCGGGTGCGTCGGTGACGTGCACGTCGCGGACCTACACGCTGACCCAGGCTGACGTGAACGCCGGCACGGTGGACAACACCGCGACCGCGACCGGCACGACCCCGGGCGGCGCCCAGGTCACGGACGCCGACTCCACGCGCACCACGCTGCTCCTCGATCCCGCGCTCACCCTCGACAAGTCGGCCTCCGCGATCGTGGACGTGGACAGCAACGGTCACGACGCGGGTGACACGATCACCTACGGCTTCAAGGTGACCAACACCGGCAACGTGACGCTCAACCCGGTCGTGGTCCACGACCCGCTCCTCGGTGGTGCCTCACCCAACGTCACGTGCCCCGGTGGTCCGCTGTCGCCGGGGTCATCGGTGACGTGCACGTCGCGGACCTACACGCTGACCCAGGCGGACGTGAACGCCGGCACGGTGGACAACACCGCGACCGCGACCGGCACGACGCCCGGCGGTGTCACGGTCACCGACGACGACCAGCGGCGCACGCCCGTGACCGGGCGTGCGGCGATCACGCTCGACAAGACCTCGGGCGCCATCCACGACCTCAACGGCAACGGGCCCGACGCCGGTGACACGATCACCTACTCGTTCGTCGTGACCAACACGGGGACCGTCACCCTCAGCGGCGTCGCACTCAGCGACCCGAAGATCGGTCCCGTGACCTGCCCTGCCGGGTCGCTCGCCCCGGGTGCGTCGGTGACCTGCTCGCAGCGCACCTACGTCATCACCCAGGCCGACGTCGTCGCCGGTGCCGTGGTCAACACGGCGACGGCCAGTGCCGTGCCGCCGACGGGAGCCCCGGTCAGTGACGACGACACCGACACCACAACCCTGCCGGTCCGCCCGTCGATCAGCCTGGACAAGACCGCGTCGGCGATCGACGACCTGGACGGCAACGGACCGGACGTGGGGGACACCATCACCTACGGCTTCGTGGTCACCAACACCGGCAACCTGACCCTCACCGACGTGGTGGTCAGCGACCCGATGTTCTCCTCCATCGGCTGCCCGACCGGCCCGCTGGCCCCGGCGGCCACGCGGACCTGCACCGACCAGGTCCACGTCCTCACGGCGGGAGACATCGCCGCCGGCGAGGTCCTCAACACGGCCACCGTCACCGCCCAGGCGCCCACCGGTGCCACCGTGACGGACCGCGACTCCACCACCACCCCGGTCGCCACCACCCGGGCGGACGTGCGGATCACCAAGACCGTGGACGACGCCGCGCCCCGACCGGGTGAGACCGTCACCTACACGCTCACCGCGACCAACGCCGGCCCAGGCCCGGCCGCCGACGTGGTGATCGTCGACACGCTCCCCGCGGGAGTGACCCTCGTCGGCGCGGACGCCCCGTGCAGCACCTCGGGCAGCACGGTCACGTGTCCTGTGGGCCAGCTGGCCTCCGGCGGGTCGGCAACGGTGCGCATCCGTGCGACCGTCGACCCGGTGGCTCCTGCCGGTGCCGCCGAGCAGCACCTCGTCGACGTGCAGAAGACCGAGGCGCAGCTCGACGTCGAGGCAGGGCAGCAGCGGACGATCACGGTGACGTGCTCCCCGGGCTACGTCGTCACGGACGGCTCGGGCCGCATCGACGCGGTGGACCAGGGCACGGGCACGCTCGGCTCCCCACGGGTGCTCGAGTCGCGTGCCGTCGGCCTCGACACCTGGCAGGTGACGGTGCTGAACACCGCGACCGGACGGGCGCAGGCCAAGGTCTTCGCCGTGTGCGTCAAGGCGAGCACCGAGGTGGTCGCGGGGCACCAGCACCCGCTGCAGGTGAGCGCCGAGCAGACGGTGACCGTGCCGGTCGTGGCGGGGGTCGCGACCGCGACGCTCACCTGTGCTCCCGGCACGACCCCCGTCCAGCCGGGGTTCCTGCTGGACGGCACCGCGACCGTCGCGACGTCCTACCCCTCGGGTGACGACGCGCGGAGGTTCGTCGTGACGGTGGCGGGCTCGGACACCGCGGGCAGCGCGACCTTCAGCCTGCGGTGCCTCTCCGACCTGGTCGGGGCGGTGGACGGGCACCAGCACCAGCTGGGGCTCGCCGAGGTGCACCAGTCGGTGGTCGTGCCGGCCGGTGAGGTGCTCGAGGTGACGCTCTCGTGCGCCGACGACGCCAAGGGCATCGTCGCCGGGTGGGACCTCGAGAGCGGCCTGGTCAACCTGGGCAACGACCCTCGTCCCAAGATCCGGGTGTTCAAGCTCTTCAACCCGACGAGCGGGCCGCTCGGTGCCGAGCTGTGGCTGGGCTGCCTGTCCACCCGCACCACCGGCGGGGCGTCCGGCACCCATGTCGTCAACACGGCGAGCGTGACCACGACCTCGGCCGAGTCCACGACCGCTGACAACAGCGCGAGCGCGGCCCTCGACGTCGACACCACCACGCCGGCCACGCCGATCAGCCTCACGGGTGCAGCCGTCAGCGTGGCCGGGGCCAGGGTGATGGTGCCGGTGCGGTGCAGCTCCGGCCAGTCGTGCTCCGGACGGATCACCCTGGTGGCGCGCAGCACCCAGCGACTGGGGGCGACGACGATCCGCAAGGGCGTGGTCCTCGCGACCGCGACCTACCGGGTCGGAGCCGACCGCCGCACCACGCTGGCGCTCAAGCCCACCGCGGTCGGCCGCAAGGCGCTGCGTGCTCCGGGTCTGCGCACCGCGCGGCTCCAGGTCGGTGCGACGAGCACGGTGGTGAGGATCCGCCGCTGAGTCACCCGTGTGCTCGTCAGTCGCGTGCCGCCAGCAGGGTGGCCAGCTCCTCCACCCCGTCGACCAGCCGGGGCCCCGGGCGGGCCCAGTGGGCGTTGGCGTCGACGGCGTGGACGAGCACCCCGGGCGGCAGCACGCCGGAGGCCAGGAGCTCGTCCGCGATGGCCTGGGAGGCGGGACGGTCGAAGCCGCAGGGCGCGACGACGACCACGTCGGGCCGGGCCGCGTGCACGGTCTCCCACAGGACCCGCTCGGACTTCGCGCCGGCCGTGCCGAGCACGCACTCGCCGCCCGCGATCTCGACCATCTCCGGGATCCAGTGGCCCGGGGCATAGGGCGGGTCGGTCCACTCCAGCACCACCACCCGCTGGCGGTCGGCGCCCCGGGCGGCGACCGACGCGGCCACCACCTCGAGGCGCGCCCGCAGCGAGGCGACCAGTGCCTCGGCCTGCGTCGTACGACGGGTGGCGACGCCGAGTGCCTCGACTGACGCGAGCACCTCCTCGATCGTGTGCGGGTCAAAGGTCAGGACCTCGGCCGTGCAGCCGAGGTGGCGCAGCGCGTCGTCGACGACGCTCACGTCGACGGCGCACACCGCGCACAGGTCCTGGGTGACGACGAGGTCGGCGTCGAGACCGGCCAGCGCTCCCGCATCGAGCCGGTAGAGGTCCTCGCCCCGCGCGAGCGCCCCCACCACGAAGGCGTCGATCTCGGCCGGGGTCAGGCCCTCGGGCATCGTCGTGGTCGACACGATCGTGCGGGCGCGGGCCTCGGCCGGGGTGTCGCACTCGAAGGTCACGCCGACCACCTCCGGACCGGCGCCCAGCGCGAAGAGGATCTCGGTCGTGGACGGGAGCAATGACACGATGCGCATCGCACCAGCCTAGGGTTGAGCAGGTGGAGGACCCGACCCTGAGCGTGCTCCTGCTGCTCGGGCTGGCCGCGCTGGCGGCCGGCTTCGTCGACGCCGTGGTCGGCGGCGGCGGGCTCATCCAGCTGCCGGCGCTGCTGCTCGGCCTCCCCAGCGCCAGCCCGGTGCAGATCCTCGCGACCAACAAGCTCGCGTCGTTCTGCGGCACCACCGTCAGCTCCGCGACCTACTACCGCCGCGTCAGGCCCGATCCCCGCACCTTCCTGCCGCTGATGGCGCTGGCGTTCATCGGCTCGGCGATGGGCGCGGTGGTCGCCTTCTTCATCCCGCGCTCGGCGTTCGACCCGATCGTGCTGGTCGTGCTCGTGGCCGTGGGCGCCTACGTCCTCCTCAAGCCCGAGATCGGCGCGACGACGGCGCTGCGCTTCACCGGCCGCCGCCACACGGCGGCCGCGATGGGCACCGGCCTGGCGGTCGGCTTCTACGACGGCGCGCTCGGGCCGGGCACCGGGAGCTTCTTCGTGTTCCTGCTGGTCGGGCTGCTCGGCTACAACTTCCTGGAGGGCTCGGCCAAGGCCCGGCTGGCCAACTGGGCGACCAACCTGGGTGCGCTCGTCGTCTTCGTCCCGCAGGGCGTGATCCTGTGGAAGGTCGCCCTGCTGATGGGGCTCGCCAACCTGGTCGGGGGCTACCTCGGGGCCCGCGTCGCCGTCGCTCGCGGTGCAGGCTTCGTGCGGGTCTTCTTCATCGTCGTCGTCTCCGCCTTCATCATCCGCATCGGTGGCGGGGTGCTGGGCCTGTGGTGACCGGGCCGGCGAGCTATCTCGTCCCTCGCCGCGACACGCAGGCCGAGATCGAGGTCAAGCGCTCGCGCTTCCTGTGCACCGTCGCCCGGGTCGAGGACGAGGCCGCCGCGCGGGCCGTCGTCGACGGGCTCCGCAAGCAGCACCACGACGCCCGCCACCACTGCTCGGCCTTCGTGCTCGGCCCCGATGGCGCCGTCGAGCGGTCCAGCGACGACGGCGAGCCGTCCGGCACCGCCGGTGCGCCGATGCTGGAGGTGGTCCGGGGTGCGGGCGTCTCCGACGTGGTGGCGGTGGTGACACGCTGGTTCGGTGGGACCCTGCTCGGCGCCGGGGGACTGGTGCGGGCCTACGGCGACGCCGTGCGCGCCGGGCTCGACGCCGCGGGCACCCAGCGCCGCTCGCTCGTCCAGGAGCTGCTGCTCGAGGTCGACCACGCCGACGCGGGCCGTGTGGAGAGCGAGCTGCGCACCCGCGGGGTGGCCGTGCTCGACAGCGACTACGCCGGGGCGGTCACGCTGCGCCTCGGCGTCGCCCCCGCCGACGTACGCCGGCTGCACGCCCTCGTCGCCGAGCTGACCTCCGGCGCACCGGCCGCCGTGGTCGCCGGTGAGCGGTGGGTGGACGGCCGGGTGGATAGCCTCGGGGCATGAGCATCCCCGTGGACGTCGCAGACCTGGCCCGAGCCCTCGGCGACTTCGGCGCCGGCTACCTGTTGACCACGTCGGCCGACGGACGCGTCAAGGCCGTCACGATCGAGCCCGAGGTCGTCGACGGTGCCCTCCTCGTCACGGGCCCGGGCCGCGGCTCGTGCACCAACGTGACCGCCCAGCCGTCGGTCACCGCGCTCTTCCCGCCCCTCGAGCCGCGCGGCTACACCCTGCTCGTCGACGGCACCGCCGCGGTCGCCGGCGAGGACGTGCGCCTCACGCCGACCTCGGCCGTCCTGCACCGCCCGGCCGCGCACTCCGACGGGCCCGCGGCCCCCGGAGCCGGCGGGGACGGCTGCGGCCACGACTGCGCGCCGGTGACGTGAGCCCCTGCTGGGTCTCGGCGTTCCTCGACCTCGCGGCGCCCGACCTCGAGCGAGACCTCGCGTTCTGGTCCGCCGTGACGGGGTACGACGTGTCGCCCCGCCGTGGTGCCACGGACGAGTTCGCGACGCTGGTGCCGCCGGAAGGCGACGACTTCCTGCGGGTGCAACGCCGCGACGAGGGGCCCAGCCGGATCCACCTCGACCTGCACGTGAGCGACCCGGGCGCGGCGACCGAGCACGCCGTGGCGCTGGGTGCGCAGGTCGTGCACCGGTCCGAGCACGGCTACGTGGTGCTGACGTCGCCGGCCGGGCTGACCTTCTGCCACGTGAGCCACCCGGCGCGCACCCGCCCGCGACCGAGGCCGTGGCCCGGCGGCGGGAGCAGCCTGGTCGACCAGGTGTGCCTCGACGTCGCCGCGCCCGACCACGAGCGGGAGTGGGCGTTCTGGCGCGACCTGACCGGCTGGGAGCTGGTCGCCGCGTCGTTCGAGGAGCTGCACTCGCTGGTCCGTCCCGCGGGGCAGCCGCTGCGGTTCCTGCTCCAGCGCACCGACGACGCACGGGGCACGCCGCCCCGCATCCACCTCGACCTCGCGACCTCGGACCGGACCGCCGAGACGAGGCGTCACGTGGGGCTCGGCGCCCGCGTCCTCTCGACCCACGACCGCTGGACGGTGCTCGCCGACCCCGGCGGGTCGTCGTACTGCCTCACGGACCGCGACCCCGCAACCGGGCTGCTGCCCTGACCGCCATGGCATAGCGTCAGGCGGCATGGACATCGAGCAGCGCGGCTTCCCACCCAACAACGCCGACGAGCGCACGACGCTGCTGGCCTTCCTCGACTGGCACCGCAACACCTTCCGGATCAAGATCGCCGGTCTCGACGCGCGACAGCTCGACACCCCGCACCCGCCGAGCGACATGACCCTCGGCGGCATGGCCAAGCACCTGGCCTACGTGGAGAACTGGTGGGTGCGCCGCATCATGGGCGGCCACGACGACGAGCCGTGGGCCTCGGTCGACTGGGAGGCGGACGCCGACTGGGACTGGCACAGCGCCGTCCACGACACCCCCGCCCAGCTGCGTGACCTCTTCGACGCCGAGGTCGACAAGGCCGACGCGGTGATCGCCTCGATCGCCAGCCTGGACACGGAGTCGAAGCACACCAGCGGCCGCACCGGCGGCCACTTCAACCTGCGCTGGGTGCTGGTGCACCTGGTCGAGGAGTATGCGCGGCACAACGGCCACGCCGACCTGATCCGCGAGTCGATCGACGGCGCGGTGGGGCACTAGCCCCCGCCGGGAGGGATCAGGCGGGGTCGGCGAAGCCGGGCAGGTGCTCGGTGAGGATCTCGTTGAACGCGACCTCGGCCTCGAGCTGGCTGAGCACGCCGATGCCGCCCATCCAGGTGCGGTGGATGAGCATGTAGGACGGCGGCAGGTTGAGCTTGATCGCGATCGTGTAGCTCGGCTCCTTGGGGTTGTTGATGCGCTGGAACTGCGCGCGCATCCACTCCCGCGTGAAGCGGAACCGCTCGACCATCGTCGGCTCGACGAGCGGGGCGAGGTAGTCCACGAGGAGGTCGGCGTCGACCTTGATCTTGTCCTTGATGAAGCCACCGCGGCGCAGCTCGGCGATGAGCTGCTCCTTGTCCTCCAGCGCGGTGAGTCGGATCAGGGTGCCCATCTCGTCGGGGAACGTGCCGCCGGGCAGCCGAGCGACGGCGCCGAAGTCGAGCACGCCCATGCGACCCGGGGAGCCGTCCGCGGCGGGGATGATCCGGAAGTTGCCGGGGTGCGGGTCGGCGTGCAGCATCCCGGTGCGGCTCGGTCCCTCGAAGAGGAAGCGCACCAGCAGGTCGCCGTAGTGGTCGCGCTCCTCGGGCGTGCCCTCCTTGATGATCCGGGCCAGGGAGGAGTCGGAGTCGAGCCACTCGGTGATCAGCACCGCCTCGCCCTGGGCGACCACGTCGGGGATGACGATGTCGGGGTCGTCCTTGAAGACCTTCGCGAACGCGCGCTGCGCCTCGGCCTCGAGGCGGTAGTCGAGCTCGTCCTCGGCACGGGCCTGGACCTCCTCGACCAGCGGCTTGATGTCGATGCCGGGGAAGAGCGGTCCGATGGTCTTGGCGAGCCTCGCCAGCTGGCGCAGGTCGGCGCGCAGGGCGTCCCCGGCGCCGGGGTACTGCACCTTCACCGCCACCTCGCGACCGTCGTGCCAGCGCCCCTTGTGGACCTGCCCGATCGACGCCGCCGCCGTCGGTCCGCCGTCGAGCCAGACCAGCTGCTTCGGCCAGTCGGGTCCGAGGTCGCGGGTCAGGGTGTCGCGCACGGTCTGGGTCGGCATCGGCGGCGCCGAGTCCTGGAGCTTGGTCAGCTGCTCGCGGTAGGGCCCTGCCATCTCCTCGGGCAGTGCCGCCTCGAAGACCGACAGCGCCTGGCCGAACTTCATCGCCCCGCCCTTGAGCTCACCGAGCGTGCGGAAGAGCTGCTCGGCCGTCCGGGCCTGGATGTCGCTCATCACGGCCTCGGCCGGTGCGCCACCCAGTCGGCGCCCGAGCCCGACAGCGCTGCGCCCGGCATAGCCCAGCGGGAGGGCGGCCAGTCGGGCCGTGCGCGCTGCTGCCTTGCGGGGGAGGTCGACCATGGGCCCATTGTTCCAGGGGGTGCCGCATCCGGGCCGGCGGTCGCCGCTCAGTCGCTGAAGCCCGCGCAGCCCCGCAGCGACGCGATCTCGTCCCGGGCATCCTGCTCGGCAGCGCCCCGGAGCGGCACGGGCAGCCCGTCCGCCCCGATCGAGGCCGGCGACCACGCTGCGTCGGTCACCCGCGCGCGACTGTCGCGCTCCGCCGCGGGCTGCACGCTCAGCGTCAGCACACCGGTCAGCTCCGTGGGGGTGTACCAGGCGTAGTTGCCCAGCCCGTAGGCCACGTAGCCCTGTCCTCGTGGTCCGTCCAGCCGCCCGTCGCCCTGCAGCCCGTGCGTGTGGCTGCCGGCCACGACGTCGGCGCCGGCGTCGACGAGCGAGCGGGCCAGTCGGCGCTGGTCGTCGCTCGGGCAGCGCTCACCCTGGATGCCCCAGTGCAGGTAGACCACCACCACGTCGGTGCTCCGATCGGCCGAGCGGACGGCGCGCAGCAGTCGCTCCGGGTCGGCGATCGCGTCGGCCGTGCCGGGGGAGTCAGGCGTCGCGGCCCACTGGCCCGTCCGGTCGGCCGTCGGGTCCTGATCGGCGACCGTCGCGCCGATCGTGCTCACGAGGGTGCCGCCGACGTCCACGACCGCTGGCGCGAAGGCATCGGCGACGTCACGCCCCAGGCCGACCACCGCGAGCGGCGGGTCCTGCGTGGCGGCGCGGTCCATGGCGGCGAACGTCGCCGGCAACGGCTCGCGTCCGAAGTCGAGCGCGTGGTTGTTGGCCATCGTCGCCACGTCGACCCCGGCAGCCCTCAGGGCGGCGAACGTGGACGGCGGGGCCTGGAACGCGAAGCGCTTCGTGGGATCGGGCCGCCCGCCCGACCCCACCGACGTCTCGAGGTTGACCACCGCGACGTCGGCGGCCGCCAGCGTCGAGGTGAGCCGAGCCAGGGCGGTCGCCGGGGCCTCCAGTCGTCCCCGCAGCGCGCCCTCGAAGTGCACGTCGCCGGCCAGCGCGATCGTCACCGGCCGGGGTCGGCGCGGCGGAGCAGGAGGCGTGGGCGTCGGAGTCGCCGTCGGCGAGGGGCTCGCCGACGGCGCCCGCGCGTCGTCGTACGGCGGCTCGGGCGAGGTGCACGCGACGGCCGAGACGAGCGCGGCGCAGGTGACGAGCGCGGCGCTGCGTCTGCGCCCCGGAGCCATCTCGCGACCCTAGCCCCCGAACATCCGGACCTCCTGCGGCCAGCCGCACGCCTCGGCGATCCGGCCGGCCCACGCCCGCGCGGCCTCCTCGTCGGCCACGTCCACGATGGTCAGCCCGCCCAGCCACTCCTTCGTCTCGACGAAGGGACCGTCGGTGAACAGCAGCTCACCGCTCGTGGCGTCGGCGCTGAACACCGGGCCGTCCTCCTCGAGCCCCCCGGCGAACACGTAGTCACCGGCCTCCCGGATCTCCTCGACCACCGCCCGGGCGAGAGGGCCCCGCGAGCGGAACCACTCCTCGGGGTGGTCCCCGACCCACTGCTGGTTGAAGTAGATGAGGTACTGGGTCATGACAGCTCCTCTGCTCGGGCGGACCTGACGCCGCCTCCACCCAGGCTACGAACGGCGGACCCCGGGCACGACACCTCCACCGGGTGAACTTTTCGGCTGCCCTCTGCGTCCTAGGGCCAGGAGCACCCATCACCTGGAGGCACGCCATGCGCTCGAGCGCCGCAGCACCCGCCCTGCTCGTCCTCGCCCTGCTCGTCGGCGCGGCCGGCTGCGCGGAGGAGTCGACCGACGCCGGGCCCGCGGTGGCGGCGGATCCGACGCCGACCGGCACGCCGGAGAGCATCCCGGAGCCCAGCACCCCAGAGCCCAGCACCGAGGCTCCGGAGGAGAGCGAGGTGCCCTTCCCGGACGAGGTCGGTCCCGTCGACGGCGGCTACGGCTCCGGCAACGGGCTCGGGGTGACCGGGGTCCGCACCGGGCAGGGACCCGACTTCGACCGCGTCGTCTTCGACCTCGGCGGCACCGGCACCCCGGGCTGGTACGTCGACTACGTGCGTCGTCCCCGCTTCGACGGCAGCGGCGAGCCGGTGCCGCTCGAGGGGGAGGTCTACCTCCAGGTCGGCCTGCGAGGCATCGGCCTGCCCTTCGACACCGGCCTCACGGCGTACGGCGACGACACCACGCGGGTGCCCGGCACCGGCACCGAGGGGGTCGTCGAGATCGCGCCCGGTGGGGTCTTCGAGGGCGACCAGCTGGCGTGGATCGGCCTCACCGGCGCGGAGCGGCCCTTCCGCGTCTTCGCCCTCAGCGACCCCACCCGGGTGGTCGTGGACGTGCGCCACGACTGACGAGATCCGTCCGGACCTGCCGCTGCTGCTGCGCGGGAACGTGTCGAGGGTCGACGCTCCCGTAGCCCGGACAGACATCCGATGGCGGGTCCACCGCCCAGCCGTGCAGGTCAGGCGGTCGCGGGGAACTTCACGCCGGTGTTGGCGTGGCAGCGGTAGCCGTGCGGGTTCTTGGCGAGGTACTGCTGGTGGTGGTCCTCGGCGTAGTAGTACGTCGGGACCTCGCGCACCTCGGTGGTGATCTCGCCCAGGCCGCGAAGGGCCAGCTCGGCGCCGTAGACGTCGGTCAGCTCACGGGCCACCTTCTCCTGCTCGGGGGAGGTGAAGTAGATCGCGGAGCGGTACTGCGTGCCGACGTCGTTGCCCTGGCGCATCCCCTGCGTGGGGTCGTGGACCTCGAAGAAGCGCTTCACCAGGTCGGCGAAGGAGACCTGCGCGGGGTCGAAGACGACGCGCACGGCCTCGGTGTGCGCGGTGCGGCCCGAGCAGACCTCCTCGTACGACGGGTGCGGGGTGTGCCCTCCGGCGTAGCCGACCGACGTCGACCAGACACCGGGCAGCTGCCAGTAGATCTCCTCAGCACCCCAGAAGCAGCCGAGCCCGAAGAGCGCGACCTCGAAGCCCGCGGGAGCCTCGTCGGTGACGACCGGCGTGCCGAGCACGACGTGCTTGTCGGTGAGGTGGAAGTTGCGCTCGCTGCGACCGGGCAGGGCCTGGTCGGGGGCGACGAGCTCGGTCTTGGTGCGCGAGAAGAACACGGTGACTCCTTCGGTCGGTCTGTCCAGTGTGCAACACCGCCAAGGGCCCGATCCTTCCTCGTCCGGGCACCGCTAGCCTCGGAGGATGAGCGAGCAGCAGCACATCACCAAGTCCGGCTTCGAGACGCGTGCGATCCACGCCGGCTACGAGCCCGACCCGACGACCGGGGCGGTCATCCCGCCGATCTACGCGACGTCGACCTACAAGCAGGACGGCGTGGGTGGCCTGCGCGGCGGCTACGAGTACAGCCGCTCCGCCAACCCGACCCGCACCGCCCTCGAGGGCGTCCTGGCGGCGCTCGAGGAGGGCGAGAAGGGCTTCGCCTTCGCCTCCGGTCTCGCCGCCGAGGACACCCTGGTCCGCACCACCTGCCGCCCCGGCGACCACGTGGTCATCCCCGACGACGCCTACGGCGGCACCTTCCGGCTCTTCGACAAGGTCGAGCAGGCCTGGGGCGTCGAGCACAGCCCGGCGCCGGTCTCCGACGTCGACGCCGTGCGTGCCGCGATCCAGCCCGGCCGCACCAAGCTGGTGTGGGTCGAGACGCCGACCAACCCGCTGCTCAACATCGGCGACATCGAGGCGCTGGCCGCGGTCGCCCACGACGCCGGCGCCCTGCTCGTCGTCGACAACACCTTCGCCTCGCCCTACCTCCAGCAGCCGCTCACCCTCGGCGCCGACGTGGTGGTGCACTCGACGACCAAGTACGTCGGCGGCCACTCCGACGTGGTCGGCGGCGCGCTGGTCGTGCGCGACCTCGACCTCGCCGAGCAGGTGACCTTCCACCAGAACGCCATCGGTGCCGTGCCCGGCCCCTTCGACGCGTTCCTCACCCACCGCGGCGTCAAGACGCTCGGCGTACGCATGGACCGCCACTGCGACAACGCCGAGAGGATCGTCGACTTCCTCTCCGGGCACCGGTCGGTCGCGCAGGTGATCTACCCCGGTCTCGCGGAGCACCCCGGCCACGCGGTGGCGAGCCGGCAGATGAAGCGCTACGGCGGGATGATCTCCTTCCGCGTCACCGGTGGCGAGGCGCAGGCGCTGGCCGTCTGCGAGCGCACCGAGGTCTTCACGCTGGGCGAGTCGCTGGGCGGTGTCGAGTCGCTCATCGAGCACCCGGGTCGCATGACCCACGCCAGCGTCGCCGGCACCGACCTCGAGGTGCCTGCTGACCTGGTGCGCCTCAGCGTCGGCATCGAGACCGTCGAGGACCTGCTGGCGGACCTCGACCGTGCTCTCGGCTGACCTGACGATCTGCGTCGACTTCGGCTCGACCTTCACCAAGGCCTCGCTGGTCGACCTGACCGAGGGGCGCATCGTCGCCGCGGCCGAGCACCCCACCACGCTGCCCTCGGCCAGCGGTGAGGGCGACGTCCTCGACGCCTACGACGCCTGCCTGGCCGCGCTTGTCGCGACCGAACCGCGGGCGGCCGACGCAACGGTGCTCGCCTGCTCCAGCGCCGGCGGCGGCCTGCGGATCGCCGTGGTCGGCAACGAGGAGCTCGTCACCGCGGAGGCCGGTCGCCGCGTCGCGCTCTCCAGCGGCGGCAAGGTGGTGGGAGTCGTCGCTGCGGGTGCGAGTCGTGTCCTTCGAGACGGCTCGTCCCTCGCCTCCTCAGGAACCATGCCCCAGCCAGCGGTCTACCGCGACCTCAGGCAGACGACCCGACCCGACGTCGTCCTCCTGACCGGCGGCACCGACGGCGGCAACAGCGAGGTGCTGCTGCGAGCCGCACGCGACCTGGTCGACAGCGGCTGGAGCGGTCCCGTCGTCGTCGCCGGCAACGTCGAGGCAGCAGCAGAGGTCGCCGCGGTCCTGGCCGACGTGCCGCACGTGGTCACCGACAACGTCGTGCCCCGCATCGGCGTCCTCGAGCCCGCCGGCGCCCGCGCCGCGATCCGCGAGGTGTTCCTCTCCCACGTCATCGGCGGCAAGCACCTCAGCAGCCGCACGACCGCCCGGGGCGACGCCTTCGTCGAGATGGTCCGCGGTGCCACCCCCGACGTGGTGCTCACCGGGGTCGAGCTCCTGGCCAACGGCCTCGACAGCGAGCGGCCCGGCGCCGGTGACGTGGTGGTCGTCGACGTCGGAGGTGCCACGACCGACGTGCACTCCGTGGTCGAGGTCGACCCGGAGGACGCCGGGCTCTCCCGCGAGGTCGTCGCCACCACCCCCGTCACGCGGACCGTCGAGGGCGACCTCGGCATGCGCTGGTCGGCGCTGAGCACCGTCGAGGCGGACGCCGAGCCCGGTGCCGGCCCCGACGAGGAGCTCCTCGCCGCCGCCCGTCGCCGCACCGAGGACCCGGGGTTCCTGCCCACGACCGACGCCGAGCTCGACGCGGACGAGGCGATCGCCCGGGCCGCCGTCGGCCTGGCGCTGCGTCGGCACGCCGGGCGCTCCAAGGTCGTCGTCGGGCCCAGCGGCCGGGTCGTCGAGCGCTCCGGCAAGGACCTGCGCGAGGTCGACCTGCTCGTCGGGTCGGGAGGCGTGCTGCGCCACGGACGTGAGGGTGTGGCCGAGCGGGTCCTCGCCGGCAGCGTCGGTGCCGACCTGGAGGGCGGGTGGCAGCTGCCCGAACGGGCCCGCGTGGTGGTGGACACGGCGTACGTCCTGGCGGCTGTGGGCCTGCTCGCGGACGCCCACCCGGAGGCGGCCTACCGCCTCGCCCGACGCCTGATCGACCCCGTCGCTCATCTAGTGTGACGCCGTGAGCAACGACGACCCGACGCCGGCAGCGCCCGAGGAGTCCGACGACTCACGACGGCGGCTGCTGCCGCGTCGCCCGCGCGGCGGGGACACCGTGGACGAGGCCCAGTCCACCGAGGAGCGCATCACCCAGCGTCTGGCCCAGCAGTGGGCGGCGATGCGCGAGGAGCGGCGGCCGCAGCCCGCCCCGATCGTCGCCGGCCCCTCCAACTTCAGCCGGGCACAGGTGCCGTGGGGTCTCGACCTCGCCGCGGCCTGGGGGTGGCGCTTCCTGGTGATCATCGCAGCCGGCTTCGTGCTGGTGAAGGCGGTCGCGTTCTTCTCGGTCATCGTCCTGCCCGCCGCCATCGCCCTGCTGATCGCCGCGCTGGTGAGCCCCGTTGTCGGCTGGATGAGCCGGCGCCACGTGCCGCGCGGCCTGGCCGCGATCGTCGTGGTCCTCGGCGGCATCGGCTTCGTCGGGGCGTTGCTCACCTTCGCCGGCCAGCAGGTCGCCAACGGCGCCAACGACCTCGCCGACTCCACGGTGGAGGGCCTGGGGCAGATCAAGACCTGGCTCAAGGACGGCCCCCTCAACGCCAGCGACTCCCAGATCAACGACTGGATCAACCAGACGCAGGACGCGATCACCAGCCGCACCGAGAACGGCGAGCTCCTCAGCCAGGTCACCGAGGTCGGCACGACGATCGGCCACGTGGTCGCCGGGTTCTTCATCGTGCTCTTCTCCAGCTATTTCTTCCTCGCCGACGGCGACCGCATCTGGGCCTGGTTCGTCCGCCTCTCGCCGCGGGCCGCCCGCCAGCACGTGGACAGCTCCGGGCGGGTCGCGTGGATCTCGCTCACCCAATTCGTCCGGGCCACGGTGCTGGTCGCGATGGTCGACGCGGTCGGGATCATGATCGGCGCTGCGATCCTCCAGGTGCCCTTCGTGCTCGCCATCGGCGTGCTGGTCTTCCTCGGCGCCTTCATCCCGATGGTCGGCGCGACCGTCGCCGGGGTCGTGGCCGTGCTGGTCGCCCTGGTCGACCAGGGCCCCATCACGGCCCTGCTGATGCTCGGCGTCGTGGTCCTCGTCCAGCAGGTCGAGGGTCACGTGCTCCAGCCCTTCCTCATGGGCCGCTGGGTCTCGGTCCACCCGCTCGGCGTCATCTTCGCGATCGGCGCCGGCGTGCTCGTGGCCGGCATCGCCGGAGCGCTCGTCGCCGTGCCCCTCGCGGCCGCGGCCAACGCCGTCGTCCAGCACCTGGCTGCCAACACCTCGCCGGGGGACGACCCGGTCGAGGAGCTCCAGGAGGACTACGAGGAGACCGGGGCGAGAGCCTCGGTCGAGCCGGAGGACTCCGATGACTGACGCCACCGTCGGCGTCACGTTGGCCGACATCGAGGCCGCCCGCTCGGTGCTGCAGGACGTGACGATCCGGACCCCGATCGAGGAGTCGCGCTGGCTCTCCGCGCTGGCCGGCGGCCCGGTGCTGCTCAAGTGCGAGAACCTCCAACGCACCGGGTCCTTCAAGGCCCGCGGCGCCTACCTCCGCATCTCCCGCCTGACGCCCGAGGAGCGCTCCCGCGGGGTCGTCGCCGCCTCGGCCGGCAACCACGCGCAGGGCGTCGCCCTGGCCGCGAGCCTGCTCGGGATCAGGTCGACCGTCTTCATGCCCGAGGGTGCGCCGATCCCCAAGGAGAAGGCGACGCGGGCCTACGGCGCCGACGTGGTCTTCGAGGGGCGCTTCCTCGAGGACTCCCTCAGGGCGGCGCGTGCGTTCGAGGCCGAGAGCGGGGCGGTGCTGATCCACCCCTTCGACCACGTCGACATCGTCGCGGGCCAGGGCACCTGCGGGATCGAGGTCGTCGAGCAGGTCCCCGACCTGCGGACCGTGCTCGTGCCGACCGGCGGGGGAGGGCTGCTCGCCGGCATGGCGATCGCGATCAAGTCGCTGCGCCCGGACGTCCGCGTCGTCGGCGTGCAGGCGGCAGGCGCAGCGGCCTACCCCGCGTCGCTCGCCCAGGGCCACCCCGTGGCGCTGACCACGATGAAGACCATGGCCGACGGCATCGCGGTCGGCCTGCCCGGCGAGGTCACGTTCGCTGCCGTGCGCGACTACGTCGACGACATCATCACGGTCTCGGAGGAGTCGATGTCACGGGCGCTGCTCGCGCTCGTCGAGCGGGCCAAGATGATCGTCGAGCCGGCCGGCGCTGCGGCAGTCGCGGCGATGCTCGACCACCCGACCGCCTTCGAGACCCCGGCCGTGGCGGTGCTCTCGGGCGGCAACATCGACCCGTTGCTGCTCGGCAAGGTGATCCGCCACGGCATGGCAGCCGCCGGCCGCTACCTCAATCTGCGAGTCAACATCCCCGACACCCCGGGCGGCCTCGCCCGGCTGCTGGGCGAGGTCGGCGATGCCGGCGCCAACGTGCTCGAGGTGATGCACGAGCGGATCTCGCCGGCGCTGCACCTCGACGAGGTGGAGGTGCACCTCCAGCTCGAGACCCGCGGCGAGCCGCACGCCGAGCGGGTGCTGACCCGGCTGCGGGCGTGCGGCTACCGCGTCTTCGAGTAGCTCAGGCGCCGGTGTAGGGCGTCGCGTCGACGATGACGACCTCGAGCATCTTGCCGTTGGGCGCCTCGTAGGAGACGGTCTCGCCCTTCTTGTGGCCGTTGATGGCCGAGCCGAGCGGGGACTGCGGCGAGTAGGCGGTCAGGCCCTCGGGCTCGATCTCGCGGGCGCCGAGGAGGAACGTCTCGGTCTCGTCGTCGGCGTCGCCGACGAAGCGGTAGGTCACGACCATGCCGGGCTCGACGATGCCGTCGTCGGGGGGCGTCTCGCCGACCTCGGCGCGGCGGAGCATGTCCTCGAGCTGGCGGATGCGGCCCTCGAGCTTGCCCTGCTCCTCGCGAGCGGCGTGGTAGCCGCCGTTCTCCTTGAGGTCGCCCTCGTCGCGCGCCGCACTGATCCGGGCGATGACCTCTTCGCGCACAGGACCCTTGAGGTTGGCCAGCTCGGCCGTGAGCTTGTCGAAGGCGTCCTGGGTGAGCCAGATGGTGCCTTGGGCGGACTGCTGCGTCATGGGGGTACTCCTGTGCTGCGTGATGTACGACGGTCGGACCCGCCGGGTGTTTCAGGAGGCGATGCCCGGTCCGGCGGCCACGACGTGGCGCTGCGCGGACGATCTCGGGCCCTCTCCTGGACGGCCCGGTGGGACGGTCAGAACAACAAGTCTAACAACGGCCCGCCCAGATCGCAGGTTCGAGCGTGATCAGCGGGGTCGGGACTGGCCCTCGGCGGTGCACCCGATGGACTCGACCGAGGTGGCCAGGCGCTCCGTGCGCACCGTCTGCTCGACCCGGTTGCCGGCCGCCGGGTCGGGGACGAAGGAGAGCTCGCCGACCACGGTGTGGTCCTCGGCGAAGGCGCGCAGCAGGCAGGTGGCCTCGACCGAGTCGTCGGCGAGCTCGATCTGCAGGACCGCCGTCGCGGTGTGGTCGTCGACCACGTCGAAGGAGATCAGCTCCGAGTCCACCGCCGGGGTGGCGTGCAGCCAGGAGGTCCAGGCCAGCCAGGACAGGAACAGGACGGAGACGGCGACCGACGCGATCAGCACGCCTCGTCGACGCCACGGCGACGGGGCGCCGTAGCGGTCGGCCGGCACGGTCGCGGCGGCACCCGGATCGGCGGAAGGGGGAGTCTGCGGGCTCACCCCTCCAGCGTGACACCTACCATGTCACCATGCCGCAGCACCCTCCTGCCGGCGCCCGATCGGGCCTCCGGCTGATGCACGTGCACGCCCACCCCGACGACGAGTCGAGCAAGGGCGCCGCCTCCACCGCCAAGTACGTCGCCGAGGGCGTGGACGTCCACGTCGTCACCTGCACCGGTGGCGAGCGCGGGTCGATCCTCAACCCCAAGATGGACCGCCCCGACATCCTCGAGAACATCACCGAGATCCGCCGCCAGGAGATGGAGCGCGCCCGCGACATCCTGGGCGTGCGCCAGGACTGGCTCGGCTTCGTCGACTCGGGCTGGCCCGAGGGCGACCCCAAGCCCCCGCTGCCCGAGGGCTGCTTCGGGCTCGTCCCGCTCGAGGAGGCCACCGAGCCCCTGGTCCGGTTGATCCGTTCCTTCAGGCCCCACGTGGTCACGACGTACGACGAGCGCGGGGGCTACCCCCACCCCGACCACATCAAGTGCCACGAGGTCTCCGTCGCGGCGTTCGAGGCGGCGGGCGACCCTGACCGCTTCCCCGACGCCGGTGAGCCCTGGCAGCCCCTCAAGCTCTACTACCACCACTCGTTCAACCGCGAGCGCATGCAGAGGCTGCACGACGCGATGATCGCCCACGGCCTGGAGTCGCCCTGGGAGGAGCGGCTCAAGGAGTGGAAGCCCGAGCCCGAGTGGGACGCACGTGTCACCACGAAGGTCCCGTGCGGCGACTACTTCGGCGTGCGCGACCAGGCGCTGCTGGCCCACGCCACCCAGATCGACCCCGACGGGTTCTGGTTCGCCCTGCCGCGCGAGATCCAGGAGAAGGTCTGGCCGACGGAGGACTTCGAGCTCGTGGTGAGCCACGTCCTCTCCCAGGTCCCCGAGGACGACCTGTTCGCGGGCATCCTCGACCCGGCCTGAGACACTGGAGCCATGGACGCCGTGATGCCGCTGATCTTCCCTCTCGTGGAGCAGGGCCCCGAGCCCGAGGACGTGGTCGCCGGCTGGACCGCCTTCGGACTCTTCGGCCTGCTCATCCTCGCCGTGGTCATCCTCGGCTTCAGCCTCACCAAGCACCTCAAGAAGGCGGCGAGCAACGAGCAGGAAGGTCTCTTCGGCACCACGCCGGAGAAGTCCGAGCCCACCAACACCTGATCCCCTAACGTCGACGGGTGCGCCTTTCGACGACCCGAGCCCCTCGCCGTACGGCGTGCGGTGCGGTCGTCGGCCTGCTCGCGCTGGTCCTGGGCTCGCTGGTCCCGGCGAGCCCGAGCGCAGGGCAGCAGGCGGCACCGGCGGCCGCTCGCTACTCCTCGATCAAGGTTGCGACGTTCAACGTGCTCGGCAGCCAGCACACCCGCGGCCCCGGCGGTCGCGGCCCGGGCAAGGCGCGGGCCAGGATCACCAGCGACCTGGTCATCGCCAAGCGCCTCGACCTGGTGGCGTTCCAGGAGGTGCAGGCCGACCAGCTGCTCGTGCTCAAGCGTCGGCTGGAGGACCACCGCATCTGGCCGGCCTACCAGCTCGGCCGGGGCACCCTGCGGCTGCAGATCGCCTGGCGCGAGCAGGCCTTCGACCTCCTCGACCGCGGCACCCTGGTGACGAAGTTCGTCGGGCAGAACCGCCCGGTGCCGTGGGTGCTCCTGCGCCACCGCGCCTCGGGGCGACCCCTCTACGTCGTGGACGTCCACAACTCGCCCCGAGGTCGCGAGCTCGAGCGCGACCGGGCGCTCGGGCGGCAGATCGAGCTCGTCCAGCGCTTCCGCGCCACCGGCCGCACGGTCCTCGTGCTCGGTGACCTCAACGAGCGCGAGGAGGCCTTCTGCAAGGTCGTCGGACGCACGGACCTGGTCGCCGCCAACGGGGGCTGGGTCTCCCGACGTCGCTGCCGACCGCCGGAGCGCGGGGTGCGCGTCGACTGGATCTTCGGCCGGGGACTCCTGGAGTTCTCCGACTACGTCGCCGACGACGGTCGGCTGGTGCGCAAGGTCAGCGACCACCGGATGATCCGCGCGACCGTGACGCTGCGTCACCGGCCCCGACGCTGATGCATGCTCCACGGGGGATCCGACCTCGATGAGACAGGGCGGCCCGCTCGCCGTTATCCTTCCGTGATGCCTCGTCGACCCGCCGCCACCCGAGCCTGTCTGCTTGCGGCGACCCTGATCACCGGCGCAGCCGTCGGCGTAGGCGTGCTGAAGGCTCCCGGCCCTGTCGACCTGATGGTCGTCGAGGCCGCCTCGCAGTCGGTCGTGAGCAGCGCCGACGTCCGTGCCCGCCCGGCTTCGGTGTCCCGTGGTGGCGAGCGCGCGGGCGGCCTCGCTCCGGCCGCCCAGACCTCGGGTCGCGCGACCGGCAAGGCCCGTCAGGACCGCCCGGAGGCCGGCTCGCTCGTGCGGATCCCGCCGTTCAAGGTGGTCCGGACGACCAAGCCGATCGAGAAGCTCCCCCCGGGCCCCGTGCCCGGTGACCCGTTCTCCTTCCGGATCGGCACCCTCAACATCCTCGGCAGCCAGCACCGCGGTGGCGGCACCAGCCGCGCCTCTGCGCTCGCCGGCGCCATCCAGGGCCGCGGCGTGGACATCGTCGGCCTGCAGGAGGTCCAGGACGACCAGCTCGCGGTCCTGCAGAACCAGCTCTCCGGCTACACGATCTGGCCCGGGCAGGGCCTCGGCAACCAGGGCGTCCGGCTCCAGATCGCGTGGCGCGACTCGCTGTTCTCGCTCGTCGACACCGGCTCGATCACCACGACCTTCGACCACCAGCAGCGCCCGATCCCGTGGGTCCTGCTGGAGGACCGCGCGACGCAGGGGCAGTTCTACGTCATCGACGTGCACAACTCCCCGCGCGACCAGGAGGGCGACCGCGACGCCGCCACCGGCGAGGAGATCGCGCTCATCAACGAGCTGCGCAGCACCGGCAAGCCCGTCTTCATCGTCGGCGACATGAACGAGCACACCGAGTTCTTCTGCCGGGTCGCCGCCTCGACCGGGATGGTCGGCTCCAACGGCGCCTACTACTCCGGCGGCTGCAACACCGGTGCCGGTCCGATCAAGATCGACTGGATCCTCGGCTCGGGTGGCGAGGTCGACTTCTCCGGCCACGTCGTCGACTACGGCGACCCGATCCGCTACGCGACCGACCACGCCTTCGTCCACGCCGACGTGCAGGTCACCCCGCTGATCCCCCAAGGCTGATCGACCAGGGCTGATCCGCCAGGGCCGCCGCGCCGCCGCGCCCCTCCTCCTGCTCGGCTGTCTGGACCTGGGTTTGCCGCGCCCGCCCTGCGGGCACCGGTGGTCGACGGGCCGCTGGGGGCTCGTCAGTGACGATCACCGAGGCCCTCCTGATGACGACGCGCGACGACGACCTCCACGTCGATCCCGACCGCACGCACGCGGTCCCGGACATGGCCGTCCTGCTGGACGACACCACCGGTGCGCTGCCCGACTCCTCGCCCGACCAGGGCTGGCTGGACGAGCGCTACGTACTCGACGCCGTGGTCGGCCGCGGGGGAGTCGGGGACGTGCACCGGGCGACCGACACGCTCCTGCACCGCCCGGTCGCGGTGAAGGTGCTCCGCGAGCGCACGGCCACGGAGGTCGATCGGGCGCGCTTCCGCTCGGAGGCGCGCACGCTCGCCGCCCTGATGCACCCCGGCCTCGTGACGGTGCTCGACGTCGGCGACACCGAGGGCCGGCCCTACCTGGTGATGGAGCTGGTCGAGGGCAGCACGCTGTCCGGGGTCCTGGCCGACGGGCCGCTCCCCGTCGCGGAGTCGGCGCGCGTCCTGGCCCGGGTGGCCGAAGCCCTGGCCTACGCGCACGACCGCGGCGTGGTCCACCGCGACGTCAAGCCCGGCAACGTGCTGCTCGGGGACGACGGGCGGGTCAAGCTGGCCGACTTCGGCATCGCGCGACTCGTCGGCGACAACGTGCGGCACACGCTGCCCGGCACGTTGATCGGCACGGTCGCCTACCTCGCCCCGGAGCAGGTCACCGGCGACGAGCTCACCCAGGCTGTCGACGTCTACGCGCTCGGTCTGGTCCTCCTCGAGTCCGTGACCGGGGTCAAGGCCTACACCGGGTCGGTGGTCGAGGCTGCGATGGCGCGACTGTCCCGACCGCCCCACGTGCCCTCCGAGCTCCCGGGGCGCCTGCGCGACCTGGTGCGCGCCATGACCGCGACCGACCCGCGGCTGCGTCCGAGCGCGGGTCAGGTCGCCGACGAGCTGGCCCACGTCGCTCGTGAGGAGCGCGGCGCCGGTGTGCTGGTGCCCTCGACCGGGCTGGCCGGGCGACGCTGGACCTCTCGCCCCGTCCTCGCGGCCGCCGCCGTGCTCGTCGCCCTCGCTCTCGCGACCGGGAGCGGCCTGCTCGGGGGAGGAGCACCCAGCGCTGCCGATCGGCCCTCGTCCGCCGCCTCCGTGGCGACGACCGGCGCGTCGTCGCCCACCGCACCCCCTCGTCGTACGACGAACGGTGGCGGCACCCAGGCGGCTCCGGCGCAGGAGGTGGCCGCGGCCGCGACCCGCTCTGCTCCGCGTCAGCACGACCGGCAGGGCGCGAAGGCCGCGGCCAAGGGGCCGGCCAAGGCGAAGCACCGGGCGAAGGAGCACGGCGCGCGCAAGGCCGAACGGCACGGCAACGGCAAGGGCAAGGGCGCGTCAAAAGGCGGGTCCAAGGGCGGGTCCCAGGGCAAGGGCCGCCGCTGACGGAGGCGTCGTTTCGGTGACCGCACCCGGGACTCGATAGGTTGGGGGGCGATGACCACCGCTTCCGACCCCCGCCCCCGCCGTACCTTCGCGGTCATCAGCCACCCCGACGCCGGCAAGTCGACGCTGACCGAGGCGCTCGCCCTGCACGCGCACGTCATCTCCGAGGCCGGTGCGGTGCACGGCAAGGCCGGGCGTCGCGGGACGGTCTCGGACTGGATGGAGATGGAGCGGGCGCGCGGGATCTCGATCACCTCGGCTGCGCTGCAGTTCGACTACCGCGACCACGTGGTCAACCTGGTCGACACCCCCGGGCACTCCGACTTCTCCGAGGACACCTACCGGGTGCTCTCCGCCGTCGACTCGGCCGTGATGCTGGTCGACGCCGCCAAGGGCCTCGAGCCGCAGACGCTCAAGCTCTTCCAGGTCTGCGCCCACCGCGGGATCCCGGTCATCACCGTGATCAACAAGTGGGACCGTCCCGGCCTCGACGCCCTCGAGCTGATGGACGAGATCGAGAAGGAGATCGGCCTCAAGCCGACGCCCCTGACCTGGCCGGTCGGGCAGTCCGGCGACTTCCACGGCGTGCTCGACCGCCGCAGCGGCCAGTTCATCCACTTCACCCGCACGGCGGGGGGCGCGACGCGCGCGCCGGAGAAGGTCGTCTCGCCCGACGAGGCCGAGGCCGTGGCCGGTGACGCCTGGGCCGCCGCGATCGAGGGCCACGAGCTCCTCGAGATGGACGGCGGCGACCACGACCAGGAGCAGTTCCTGGCCGGCAGGACGACCCCGGTCCTCTTCGCCTCCGCCCTGCAGAACTTCGGCGTCGCCCAGCTCCTCGAGATCCTGCTGGAGCTGGCGCCCGCCCCGTCGGCCACGCCGGCCGTGGACGGGTCGCTGCGGGCGGTCGACGACGAGTTCAGCGCGTTCGTCTTCAAGGTGCAGTCGGGCATGGACGCCGCCCACCGCGACCGGCTCGCCTATGCGCGGGTCTGCTCGGGCGTCTTCCAGCGCGGCATGGTCGTCCAGCACGGCGAGACCGGCAAGCCCTTCGCGACCAAGTACGCCCAGGCGGTCTTCGGTCGCGAGCGCACCGTCGTCGAGACCGCGCTGCCCGGCGACATCGTGGGCCTGGTCAACGCCTCGGCCCTGCGGGTGGGCGACACGATCTACGAGGGCCGTGCCGTGCAGTACCCCCCGATCGCCAGCTTCGCCCCCGAGCACTTCATGTCGGCGCGCGCCGCCGACACCGGCCGCTACAAGCAGTTCCGCCGCGGCATCGAGCAGATGGACCAGGAGGGCGTGGTGCAGGTCCTGCGCTCCGACCTGCGCGGCGACCAGTCGCCGGTGCTCGCGGCCGTCGGACCCATGCAGTTCGAGGTCGTGACCGCGCGCATGGAGAGCGAGTTCAAGGCCGCGATCAAGCTCGACCGGCTCGACTTCCAGCTCGCCATGCTGACCGACCTCGAGGGCTCCCAGGTCCTCAACGGGGTGCGCGGCGTCGAGGTCATGCGTCGCTCGGACGGCGCGTGGCTGGCCCTCTTCCCCGACAAGTGGCGAGCGCACACCGCGGCCCGCGACAATCCCGACATCTTCCTCGAGGCCCTGCCCGCCAGCGGCGGCTGACCCCTCGTCCCAGACTCTGCCGCGACCGCGGCCCAGACACATCCGCACCACGTCAGAACCAGATCGGAGCTCGCCATGAGCCATCCCCACCCTGAGCTGCACAAGCCCCCCGCACTCCCGAAGGGCGGTCTGCGCGTCGTCGCGCTCGGCGGCCTCGGCGAGATCGGTCGCAACATGACCGTCTTCGAGCACGAGGGCAAGCTGCTCGTCGTCGACTGCGGGGTGCTCTTCCCCGAGGAGCACCAGCCCGGCGTCGACGTGATCCTGCCCGACTTCAGCTGGATCCGGGACCGCCTCGACTCCATCGTCGGCATCGTGCTCACGCACGGCCACGAGGACCACATCGGCGGCGTCCCCTACCTCCTGCGCGAGCGCAAGGACATCCCGCTCATCGGCTCCAAGCTCACGCTGGCGCTGATCACGGAGAAGCTCAAGGAGCACCAGATCCGGCCGGTCCGCGACGAGGTCGCCGAGGGTGACCGCTCGTCGTACGGGCCCTTCGACCTGGAGTTCCTCGCGGTCAACCACTCCATCCCCGACGGCCTCGCGGTCGCGATCCGCACCTCGGCCGGCCTCGTGCTGGCCACGGGCGACTTCAAGATGGACCAGTTCCCCCTCGACAAGCGCATCACGGACCTGCGCGGCTTCGCGCGGCTCGGCGAGGAGGGGGTCGACCTGTTCATGACCGACTCCACCAACGCCGAGGTGCCGGGCTTCACGACCTCCGAGCGCGACCTGTCCCCGGCCATCGAGCAGGTCTTCCGCACCGCTCCGCGTCGGGTGATCGTCTCGAGCTTCGCCAGCCACGTGCACCGCATCCAGCAGGTGCTCGACACCGCGCACGCCCACGGCCGCAAGGTGTCCTTCGTCGGGCGCTCGATGGTCCGCAACATGGGCGTCGCCAAGGACCTGGGCTACCTCAAGGTGCCCGACAACCTCATCGTGCCGCTCGACCAGCTCGAACGGATGCCTCCCCACAAGGCCACGCTGATCTGCACCGGCTCGCAGGGCGAGCCGCTGGCCGCGCTGTCGCGCATGGCCAGCCGCGACCACAAGATCCGCGTGGGGGAGGGCGACACGATCCTGATGGCCAGCTCGGTCATCCCCGGCAACGAGAACGCCATCTCCAACGTCATCAACGGCCTGACCCGCTGGGGCGCCAACGTCGTGCACAAGGGCAACGCCAAGGTGCACGTCTCGGGCCACGCCAGCGCCGGTGAGCTCGTCTACTGCTACAACATCGTCAAGCCGCGCAACGTGATGCCGATCCACGGCGAGTACCGCCACCTGCGCGCCAACGCCGACCTCGCCATCAGCACCGGCATGGACCCCAAGACCGTCGTGCTCGCCGAGGACGGCGTCGTCGTCGACCTCGTGGACGGCAAGGTCTCGATCACCGGCAAGGTCGCCGCCGGCAACATCTACGTCGACGCGCAGACCGTCGGCGGGGTCACCGAGGCGACGCTGAAGGACCGGCGCACGCTGGCCGAGGAGGGCGTCGTCACGGTGCTCGCCATCGTCGACGCCGACACCGGCGAGCTGGCCGACCCGCCGGACTTCCTGGTCCGTGGCTTCGTGCACGAGAAGGGCGCCTTCGACCCCGCGACGGCGGTCATCGAGCGCACCCTGGCGCGGGCCGCGTCCGAGGGCATCGGCGACGCCCGCCAGCTCGAGCAGATGCTGGCGCGCGACGTGGGCCGGTGGGCGCACAAGACGTTCCGTCGCAGCCCGCTGATCATCCCGATCGTCATCGACGCCTGACCGGGTCAGCCAGCCCCTCCAGCAGTGCCGAGTCGGCGCAATGTTGCACGCAGGTCTGCAACATTGCGCCGACTCGGCGATTTCCGGCTGTCAAACCTCGATGTGACGTGCGTTACAGAATCGTGACTCGTATCTCTTGACCGGGGCTGTGTGTAAGCGCTTGCATACACAGCGTCGCAACGATCGACCCCAGAGGTGTCCGACGGTCGTCGACGAAGACCCAGAGAGGGAACACTCATGGCATCACGCAACAAGCGCCGCGCCGCGGCCGCGTCCGCCCTGCTCCTGGCCGGCTTCGCGCTGGCCGGCTGTGCCGACGACAGCACCGACGGAGAGACCCAGACCGCCGGAGGCACGTCGCCCGGCGAGGGCAAGGCCGGCTGCGAGCAGCTGACCGAGTTCGGCGACCTCAGCGGTCGCGAGGTCAACGTCTACACCTCGATCATCGCCCCCGAGGACCAGGCCCACAAGGACTCCTACAAGCTCTTCGAGGAGTGCACCGGGGCGACCGTCAACTACGAGGGCTCCAAGGAGTTCGAGGCGCAGCTCGTCGTGCGCGTGCGCAGCGGCAACGCCCCCGACATCGCCTACATCCCGCAGCCCGGCCTGCTCAAGACCCTGGTCGAGCAGACCGACAAGGTCGTTCCCGCGCCCGAGACCGTGTCGGCCAACGTCGACGAGTTCTTCGGTGAGGACTGGAAGTCCTACGGCACCGTCGCCGACACCTTCTACGCCGCCCCGCTGGGCGCCAACGTGAAGTCCTTCGTGTGGTACTCGCCGGCCATGTTCGAGGAGAACGGCTGGACCGTCCCCGAGACCTGGGACGACATGATGGCGCTGTCCGAGGACGCTGCCGGCAAGGGCATCAAGCCCTGGTGCGCCGGCATCGAGTCGGGCGAGGCCACCGGCTGGGTCACCACCGACTGGCTCGAGGACGCCGTCCTGCGTGACGCCGGCCCCGACGTCTACGACCAGTGGGTCAACCACGAGATCCCCTTCGACGACCCGGCCATCGCCGAGGCCCTCGACCGCGTGGGCTCGGTCCTCAAGGACGAGGACATGGTCAACGGCGGCATCGGCGACGTGAAGTCGATCGCGACCACGCCGTTCCAGGAGGGTGGCCTGCCCATCCTCGACGGTGACTGCGCCATGCACCGCCAGGCGAGCTTCTACGCCGCCAACTGGCCCGAGGGCACCACCGTGGCCGAGGACGGCGACGTGTTCGCCTTCTACCTGCCCACCACCAACGAGGACTTCGGCAAGCCCGTCCTCGGCGGTGGCGAGTTCGTCGCCGCGTTCTCCGACGCTCCCGAGGTCCAGGCCTTCCAGACCTACCTCTCCAGCGACGTGTGGGCCAACGAGAAGGCCATCGCCACCACCGCCGGTGGCTGGGTCAGCTCCAACACGGGTCTTGACATCAACAACCTGGTCAGCCCGATCGACCAGCTGTCGGCGTCGACCCTGCAGGACCCCGACGCGGTCTTCCGCTTCGACGGTTCCGACCAGATGCCCGGTGCCGTCGGCGCCGGCTCCTTCTGGAGCGAGATGACGTCCTGGATCACGGGTGCCAGCACTGCTGACGCCCTGGCCAACGTCGAGTCGTCCTGGCCCACCTCCTAGAGGTCGGCAGCAGAGCGGTGGGGGGG
>NZ_CALRWD010000025.1:0-48436 GCF_943371775.1 Nocardioides psychrotolerans | reverse complement strand
TGACCCCTCCTCCCGCGAGGTGATCGCCTGCCTGGGCGGGTGCCCAGTTGGGGGGGACGATCACGACCTCGGAATGCTGTCTTGACCAAGTGAACCTGCCCCGGGGGGCATAGGTCACGCGTTACCGGAAAGTTGATTTTCTGTTCTAGACCAGCGTTTGGCGCCCGGGATTGTTACCGTCCTGTGGATTTTGTGGCCGAACGGTGTGGATGAGAGGGCTCTCATGCACCGCGCTGCCAGGCTCGTGACCACCCGTCGAGGTAGTCGCTCACTGCGTTGGCGTAGGACGCGACCAGCGTGACGCCGTCGCTCCCGACGCCCAGGTCGGTCCATCCCGGCCCGCCGGTGTAGGCCAGGTGGGCACCCGCCTTGCCCGCGTGGCGACCGTCGACGACCAGCAGGTTCTGGCCCACGGCGGACGTGCGCACCGGCACTCCCCCGTCGGCGAGCACCGTGCGGATGCCCTGGCGGACGTTGGGTCCCACGACCACCACGACGTCGCAGCCCTTGCGCTTCAACGCCGCGAGCCGGGTGGCCACCCGCTGGCCGCGCTCGCCCGACCACGCCTGGACGGCGACGCGGATGTTGGTGCGGCCGTCGTCGGTGCGAAGACCGCGGGCCTCGGTGCACCCGACGGGCTTCAGGGCCTTGAGGACGGGGTCACGGAACGGCAGGGCGGGGACCGGGTAGAGCTGCGCGGTGTAGCCCGGGCCCATCTCGACGGTGCGCACCTTGGGGCTGTCGGTGGTGTCGAGCGACATCCGCGAGAAGACCGCGCCGTAGGTCGCGTAGACCGCGGCGGAGGAGGAGCGGAAGACGTCGGTGGAGCGGCTGGTGCTGCCGGCCTCGAAGGCGGCAGACGAGATCATCGCCAGCTCGGTGGTCCCACCTGCGCGGCTGACCAGCACGAAGTTGGCCTCCTGACGTCCGGTGCCACCCAGGCAGCTGCCGACGCAGCGGCGCAGCCAGGACGGCTGCGTCTGGTCGACGCCCAGGGCGGTCTCGAGCTGCTGCTCCGCCGCGGTGGGGGTGCCGGCCCCGACGACGACCTGCACGGCCGCCCCCTCGGCGTACGCCGACGTCAGCGCGCCCAGCAGGTCAGGGTCGTCCAGGCGGCTGGTGGCCACGCGGACCAGGTCACCGGTCTCGGCGTCCTGGACGGCACGCACGGTGCGGTCCAGCGCGCGGCGGCGGTCGTGCACGTCCCCGGCCGGGGCGTTGAACAGCGGACCGGTCTCGAAGAGGTCGATCGCGCGGTAGGTGAACTGGATGGCCCAGTGGTCGGAGTTGAAGCCCTTGACGATGCTCGCGTCGGTCTTGACCAGGCCGCCGTTGCGCTTGACCGACATGCCGTAGTCGAGCAGCGACGTGGGGTTGAACGAGCCGGTGAGCGGCATGTCGAAGTTGACCAGGTCGCCGAGACGGTCGGTGGGCAGACCGGGGTTCTGCCGGCGCCGGTCGGCGAGGTAGTTGACGTTGAGGTCGCCGCTGATGAAGACGTGCTCGGTGTGCTTGAAGAGGCCCTGGATCTCCAGGCGCAGCATCCTCAGGTGCAGGCGCAGCCGCGGGATGCGGTCCATGTTGGACAGCTGGGCATCGCGCGAGGCACCGGAGATGACGTGGGTGTTGATGTAGCCGAAGACCTTGCCGGTCGCGACCTCGCGCAGCCGCACGACGTTGATGTAGCGGCTGGGCGTCACGCCGTTCTGCGGGCCGTGCACCTTGGTGGTGTGGCCGTCGATCAGTCGGAAGCGGTCGCGGTCCCACACGATCGGGATGGCGACGCCGCCGTCGTTGGGCATGTACCAGCCCCAGTCCTCGGCCTTGCACAGCGCGATGAGGGACTCGCGGTCCTCGGCGTCGGACATCTCCTGCATGCCGCCCGCGTCACCGAGGGTCAGGGCGCGCTTCATGTCCGCGAGCGCCTTCGTCTTGTTGAGGTCGTGCTTGATGTTGATCGTGAAGGTCTGGTAGGTCGGCGAGGCCAGCGCCTGGGCAGCCGGACGCAGGTCGGGGGCTGGCGTCGCGGGAAGCGGTGCGGCGGTCGGGACCGAGGAGGGGGCGGCGAGCAGCGTCACGGCCAGCGCGCTGGGCAGCAGAAGACCCAGGAACGACGACAGGAGGCGGGAAGCCGTGGGGGAAGCCACGGTGGTTCTCCTTCAGGTGGGTGAGGGCAGCGGCGTTAGTTCACACCAGTCACACCAGTCACACAACCATTCCGACCTAACTACAGGACTGTAGTTAGGTCAGGCCTGGATCGTCACCCGCGAGGTGAGCAGCCGCAGGGTCGCCTGGAGCGCCACGAACTCGGCCTCCTCGAGCCCCAGGGCGTCCTTCATCCCGCAGTGGATCCGCGACGCGTGCACGCGCATCGCATCCCCCGCCGCCGTCACCGAGACCTCGACAAACCGCTCGTCACCGGCGGCGCGGCGACGCGCCACGAGGCCGTTGCCCTCCATCCGGCGCAGGAGCGGGGTCAGTGTGCCGTGGTCGAGCATCAGCTCGTCGGCCAGCTCCCGGACGGTGCAGGTGCCGCGCTCCCACAGGACCAGCATCACGAGGTACTGCGGGTAGGTCAGGCCGAGCTCACGGAGGACCGGCCGGTAGGCGCCGGTCACGGCCCGCGAGGCGGCATAGAGGTCGAAGCAGAGCTGGTCCGCCAGGGGCGGAGCGTCCGGGTCTGCCATGACCCCATTCTGGCACGCGGTGCGCTATCTTGTGCACAAGTCATCTGCGCACCTCGCACCTGGCTCATGGGGCTCGACCGCACGTTGACCAGGAGGACAGCCCCATGGCGCCACGCCCTCGAGCACGCAGCACGGAGCCCTCGTGCTCCGTGACCGCCCTCCTCCGCGCGTCCGGTCGCGGCGACGCCGACTCGTTCGCGGCTCTCTACGACGAGGTGGCTCCCCGGGTCCACGGCGTCGTCCTGCGGATCCTGCGGGACGCCCACCAGGCCGAGGAGGTGACCCAGGAGGTCTTCCTCCAGGTGTGGCGGACCGCCGCGCAGTTCGACCCGGCCCGCGGCTCGGCCCTGACCTGGGTCATGACCCTCGCGCACCGCCGGGCCGTCGACCGGGTGCGCTCCAGCGAGTCGGGGCGGCGGCGCGACACCGAGCACGTGGAGCTCGACGTCCGGGCGCCGTACGACGAGACGGCGACGGCCGTCCACGCGACGCTGGAGGGCGAGCGGGTGCGCGCAGCCCTGGCGACCCTGACCGCCGTGCAGCGCCAGGCCATCGAGCTGGCCTACTTCGGTGGGCACACCCACGTGGAGGTCTCGCGGCTCCTGCAGATCCCGCTGGGCACCGCCAAGACCCGCATCCGGGACGGGATGCTGCAGCTGCGGGACCTGCTGACGGTCGGCGCCGCCGAGCCTGCCTGAGATCAGCTGTAGGTGACCTTCACGGCGTCGGTGACCGGCACCGCCTGGCAGGCCAGCCGGATGCCCTCAGCGAGGTCCTCGGCGTCGAGCACGTCGTTGTGCAGGAGCTTGACCTCGCCCTCCAGGAGGCGGACGGCGCAGGCCGAGCACTCCCCCTCGCGGCACGAGAAGGGCGCCTTGACGCCCTTGGCCTCGAGGTGGTCGAGCATCGTCGTGCCCGGGTCCCAGTCGTCAAAGGAGTGCTGCTCGCCGTCGAGCTCCACCTCGAGCCGGACCGGGGCCCGCGAGGCGGCCGCCAGGTCGGCTGCGGCGTCCTGCTCGTCGGACTCGGCGGCGGCGATCTCGGACTCGGCGACCTCCACGTCGTGCAGGTCCCCGAACGGGTTGCCCCCGAGCGAGACGAACTTCTCCTGGTGGCGACGCTCGCGCGGCACCCCGAGCTCCTTGAGCGCCGCGGTCGTCATCTTCATGAACGGCGCGGGCCCGCAGACGAAGGCGTCGTAGGACGGGTAGCCGGCCGCGAAGGCCTTCATCTGCTCACCGGTGGGCAGGCCCTGGACCGACTCGAGCCAGTGGATGACCTGGAGGCGGTCGGGGTGCTCGGCGGCGAGCCTGGTGAGCTCGCCGGCGAAGATGACCGAGCGCTCGTCGCGGTTGGCGTAGAAGACGACGACGCGGCCGCTCCCCTGCGCCAGCGCGGTGCGCGTGATGGACAGGATCGGGGTGATGCCGCTCCCGCCGGCGAGGAGCAGCAGGTCGGCGTCGAGGGACGCCGGGGTGAAGATGCCGCTCGGCGGCAGCACCCGCATGGTGTCGCCCTGGCGCAGGTGGTCGCAGATCCAGTTGGAGGCGTAGCCCTCAGCGGTGCGCTTGACCGTGATCGTGAGCCCGTCGGCCCGGGTCAGCGGGCTGCTGGAGAGCGAGTAGCAGCGCGCCGCCACACCGGTCTGGTCGCTCGGGACGGCGACGGTGAGGAACTGGCCGGGCTTGAAGTCGAAGAGCTCGGCGTGGTCCTCGGGCACCGAGAAGGTGATCGAGTGCGCGTCGGCCGTCTCCTCGACGACCTCGCTGACCGTGAGCTCGAAGGATGCGGTGTCCATGGGTGGTTCAGTAACCGTCCTCAGCGCCGATGTGGATGTGGCCCTCGCGCACCGCGGCGTCGATGCTGGCGACCAGGCGAGGACAACCCTGGTGGATCTCACGCCCGCGTGGTGACGCGTCCCGCCTAGCGAACTCCGGGCACGCCTCCAGTGCTGCGGCGTTCCACTGGATGGAGGTGTGGTGCTCGCTGTTCTTCTTGACCCCGACGCACGCCAGGCAGTCCAGGCAGGCGACCTCGGTCAGCCTGGCCCGGGTGTAGAGACGCATGTCCTCCAGCGTGTCGACGCTGGTGGGGACGAAGCTCGCCATCAGGCGTCGGCGGTCTCGGGGGTCGCCGCGTCTTCCGCGGCCTTCTTCGCGAGGTTCTGCGCGACCTCCTCGCGCCAGTACTCGTTGGCCTTGGTCGTGTCGACCTCGAACTCGAAGCGGTCGGTCATCTCCGGCGTCACGTCGGCCTTGTCGACGTAGAACTGCTCGTACCAGCGACGCAGCTGGTAGACCGGCCCGTCCTCCTCGCACAGGAGCGGGTTCTGGACGGGCGCCTTGTTGAGCCAGATGTGCACGTCCTGCTCGAAGCCCTCCTTGAACGTCTCGGAGTAGCGCTTGCCGATGTAGTCGGCGGTCGCGTCGTCCACGCCCTCGGGCTTCTTGACGCACAGGGCGTACTGGAGCTTGAAGGAGTTGGGCCCGGTCGGCACGTGGCAGTTGATGAGGATGACCTCGGTCTCGAAGCCCTTGTAGTCCACGTGCAGCCAGTTGATCATGTACGACGGCCCGAAGTAGCTGGCCTCCGACTTCAGCACCAGCCCCTCGTCGCCGTAGCCCGCACCGTCCATGTCGGGGCGGCCGGTCGACTCCATGAACTGGGTGGCGACGTGGCCCTCGAAGACGTTGCGGAAGTTGGTCGGGAAGGCGAAGTGGATGTAGAAGAAGTGCGCCATGTCCACGACGTTGTCGATGATCTCGCGGCAGTGCGCGGTCGGGACGTCGAGGACCTCCCAGGTCCAGTCCGTGTAGGCGTCCGTGCCGACCCCGGGCAGCTCGGGGGGCAGGATGTCGTGGTCGGGCTCGGAGCCCTCGACGTCGTGCCAGACCATGAGCTGGCCGTTGCGGACCACCGCGGGGTACTTCTGGGTGCGCGCCCGCAGCGGCACGCGGCGGGCGTAGGGGATCGCCTTGCACTTGCCGTCGCCGCCCCAGCGCCAGTCGTGGAACGGGCAGGCGATCTCGTCACCCTTGACCGTGCCCTGGGTGAGGTCGCCGCCCATGTGGCGGCAGTAGCCGTCGAGCACGTTGAGGTTGCCCTGCGTGTCCTGCCAGACCACGAGCTTGCCGCCGAAGCCGTCGATGCCGTGGGGCTTGCCGTCGGCGAAGTCCCGGGCCAGGCCCAGGCAGTGCCAGCCGCGCGCGAAGCGCTCGGGCGGTGCGCCCTTGTCGAGGAACCGGGTGTCGCTCATGGTGTGCCTCTCCAGTGATCAGCCGTCGTGGTGCTGGGGTCGTGCGGTGGTCGTGTGCTGCAAAACAAGAACAGGTTATAGTTTTTGCGAGCCGGAGGCCAGCCTGGCCGCCTCGTCGGCGCGGGCCGTCTGCATCGCGCGCTGCTTGGCCACGAAGCCGATGGACATCCGCTGGGTGAAGCGGGGCGCGAGCCTGCCCACGAGCCAGGTGACCCTCGCCGTGCGCGGGGAGACGAGCATGGCGCGCCCCGCGACCACCGCCTCGAGCACCTCGTCGGCCAGCCGTGCCGGGTCGTGCGGGCGGCGCACGCCCTGGCCCTTGAGGTAGAAGTCGCGGCCGTGGAAGCGACCGATGGCCCCCTTGTCGAGGATCGGGGTCTCGACGGCCGACGGGCACACGACCGTGACGCCGACCCCCTTGGCGGCCGCCTCGGAGCGCAGGGCCAGCGAGAGGCCGACGACCGCGTGCTTGGTCATGACATAGCTGGTGATCAGGCCCGCCGCCATCAGCCCACCCATCGAGGCGGTGTTGACGATGTGGCCGCCGAAGCCGCCGTCCGCGCCCTGGCGCACCATCAGGGGGTAGGCCGCCGCCACGCCGTGCACCACCCCGCGGATGTTGACGTCGATGATCGCGTCCCACTGCTCGAGGCCCAGCTCCTCTGTCTCACCGCCGAAGGTGATGCCGGCGTTGTTGAACATCAGGTCGAGCCGGCCGGACCGCGCCACGACGTCGTCGACGCAGGCCTGGACGGCCGCCGCGTCGGTCACGTCGAGCGCGACGGCGCGGGCGCTGCCGGGACCCACGACGCGCTCCGTCGTACGACGTGCGGCGGCGCCGTCGAGGTCGGCGACGACGACGTGGGCGCGGGCCGCGACGAGCGCCTGGCACAGCGCGGCGCCGATCCCGGAGCCGCCACCCGTGACGATTGCCTGCCTCCCGGCGAGGTCGAGCCGGGGGCCGCTCATCCGAACGCCCTCATCACGTGGCCGTGGATGTCGGGGTAGCGGCGCAGGTGCGCTCCCCCGTTGAGGTCGAGCACCTCGCCGGTGAGCCACCGCGCCCTGGCGAGGTAGACCGCCGCCTCCGCGACCTCCTCGGGCAGGCCGGCACGACCCAGGGGCGTGTTCTCGAGGTAGTCGTCCTGGATGCCCGCGATGTCCATCGCCGGCGCGGTCAGCGGGGTGATCACGAGCCCCGGGGAGATCGCGTTGACCCGCACCCCGCGGGCGCCGAGCTCGAGGGCGGCGACCTCGGTGAGCATCGCCAGTCCCGCCTTGGCCGCGCAGTAGGCGCCCATGCCGGTGCCGGGCTGCCGGGCGTTGAGCGAGGTCAGCGAGATGATCGCTCCCCCGTCGGCGACGACCCGCCCCGCATGCTTGAGCACCAGGAAGGCTCCGGTCAGGTTGACGTCGACGACGCGGCGGAACTCCGCCACGTCGAGCTCGGTGAGCAGCCCCAGCGTGCTCACGCCGGCGCTGTTGACCACCACGTCGACGCGACCGTGCTCGGCCACGACGCCGGCCAGCAGCGCCTCCACCGACGCCTCGTCGGTGACATCGACGGGAGGGTTCGTCGCCAGGTCACCGACCACGACCGTGCAGCCGTCGTCGGCCAGCGCCACCGCGATCGCGGCGCCGATCCCGGAGGCGCCGCCGATCACGACCGCGACGCGGGTCGGCTGGTCGAGAGGGTCGAGAGGGTCGTCCATGGGTGCCTCCCCGGCAGATGGCTGGTAGTTGACGCGTGTCAAATGTGGGCCTAGCGTGCCCTGCGTCACACGTCATGGCAAGGGGTCCCGGACCTTCGCGCCGTCGCAGCCCTCCGAAAGGCGTCTCCATGCCCGGACCCGCGTCCAGCCCCACCACCGCCGTGATCGGCGCCGGCATCAGCGGCCTCACCTCCGGCAAGATGCTCGGCGACTACGGCATCGACTACACCTGCTTCGAGAGCTCCGACCGCATCGGCGGCAACTGGGCCTTCGGCAACCCCAACGGGCACAGCAGCGCCTACCGCTCGCTGCACATCGACACCTCCAAGCACCGGCTGTCCTTCAAGGACTTCCCGATGCCGGACGACTATCCGGACTTCCCGCACCACACGCAGATCAAGGCCTACCTGGAGTCGTACGCCGAGGCGTTCGACCTCAAGGACCGCATCGAGTTCCGCAACGGCGTGACCAGCGCGACGCGGCTGCCCGACGGCGGCTGGGAGATCCTCGACCAGGCCGGCGCGACCCGGCACTTCGACCTGCTGGTCGTGGCCAACGGCCACCACTGGGACCCGCGGATGGCCGACTTCCCCGGCGAGTTCACCGGCGAGTCGATCCACTCCCACCACTACATCGACCCGACCGACCCGCTCGACTTCAAGCAGAAGCGGATCCTGGTCGTGGGGCTGGGCAACAGCGCGGCCGACATCGCGGTCGAGCTCTCGAGCAAGTCCCTGCAGAACGAGGTGACCCTCTCGACGCGCTCGAGCGCCTGGATCGTCCCGAAGTACACCGGCGGGCTGCCGGCCGACAAGTACTACGTGACGACGCCGTACCTCCCCTTGGCCTGGCAGCGGAAGTTCCTCCAGAAGATGCAGTTCATGGCCGGGTCCAACCCCGAGCTCTACGGCCTGCCCAAGCCCAACCACAAGTTCTTCGAGGCGCACCCGACGCAGTCGGTGGAGCTGCCGCTGCGGCTCGGCTCCGGCGACATCACGCCGAAGGGCAACGTCGCGCGGCTCGACGGGGAGACCGTGCACTTCGAGGACGGCACCAGCAGCGACTTCGACATCATCGTCTACGCCACGGGCTACAACATCACCTTCCCGTTCTTCGACCCCGCCTTCATCAGCGCGCCGGACAACGCGATCCCGCTCTTCAAGCGGATGTTCAAGCCCGGCATCGACGACCTGGTCTTCATGGGCTTCGCCCAGGCCACCCCCACGCTCTTCCCTTTCGTGGAGTCCCAGGCGCGACTGCTCGCGGCCTACGCCGCGGGTCGCTACCGACTGCCGCCGCTGGAGGAGATGGAGCGGGTGATCGTCGCCGACCAGCAGAAGTACACCGGCCACGTCCTCGACCGGCCACGGCACACCCAGCAGGTCGACTACTTCCTCTACGAGCACGACATGCGCACCAAGGAGATCCCGGCCGGTCTCGAACGGGCCCGGGTCCACGGATGACCACCGCGCAGCGTGGGGATGCGCGCCGGACCGCCCTCCTGGAGTCGCTCGACGAGATCCTGCGCGAGCAGAGCCTCGAGGAGGGCACGCTCGACTCGATCAACATCGCCGAGATCTCGCGTCGCGCCGGGGTGACCCGGTCGGCGTTCTACTTCTACTTCGAGAACAAGCAGGCGGCGGTCGCCGCCCTCATGGAGGAGATGTACGACGCGGCGTTCGCCGCCACCGGTGAGCTCTCGGGCGACGCGACGCCCCAGGACAACATCGCCGCCACCATCAGCGGGCTCTTCGACGCGTGGGAGAGCCACCAGCACGTCTTCCGGGCGATGCTCGACGCCAAGGCCACGAGCCCCGCGGTCCGCGAGCTGTGGGACAACGACCGGCACTCCTTCATCGCGCCGGTGGCGGCGATGATCGAGGCCGAGCGCGCCGGGGGGCGTGCGCCCGACGGGGTCGACGCCACCAGCATCGCGGCCGTCCTGCTCGATCTCAACGACCGGATGCTCGAGCGGCTCGCCCTGGGTGGCGCGCTGACGCGTCCCCAGATCCAGGCGGCGGTCGTCGAGATCTGGCTCCGCACCATCTATGGAAGGACCACGCCATGAGCGTCCGCACCACCGTCCGATTCGACTCCCAGGGCACGGCGTGCGACGCCTGGCACTTCCCCGCCCAGGCGGGCGGCCCGGGCGACGCGTTCGCCTCGCCTGCCGGGCGGCCCGTGGTCGTGATGGCCCACGGCCTCGCCGGCACCAAGGACTCCGGGCTGGAGCCCTTCGCACGGCGGCTGGCCGAGGCCGGCCTGGACGTCCTCGCGTTCGACTACCGCGGCTTCGGCGCGAGCGAGGGCTCCCCGCGCCAGCGGGTGTCGATGGAGGGCCAGCTCGCCGACTACCGCGCAGCGATGACGGCGGCCGCCGACCTGCCCGGCGTCGACGCCTCGCGCCTCGTGCTCTGGGGCGTGTCGCTGGCCGGGGGTCATGTGATCGCCGCCGGCGCCGGGCGCGACGACGTCGCCGCCGTGGTGTCGCTGACGCCCCTGGTCGACGGGGTGGCCGCGGGTCGTCACGCGCTCCGGTCCCACACGCCGTCCGCGCTGTTGCGGTCCACGGCCGCCGGCCTGCGCAGCAAGGTCGCGAGCGGACGCGGCAAGGCACCCGTCACCATGCCGGTGGTCGGTCGGCCCGGCGAGGTCGCTGCTCTCACCCTGGACGGGCTCTACGAGGACTACCTCTCGATCGCCGGGCCCACGTGGGTCAAGGAGGTCGACGCGGCGGTCGGGCTGGAGCTCGGCGGGCACCGGCCCGGGAAGCTGGCGGCCCAGGTGACCTGCCCGATGCTCGTGCAGGTCGCGGACTTCGACCGCAGCGCTCCCCCGCACGCCGCCATGAAGGCCGCGTTCAAGGGCCGGGCCGAGGTGCGCCACTACCCGTGCGACCACTTCGACGTGTGGCCCGGCAAGGAGTGGTTCGACGCGGTGGTCGAGCACCAGGTGCGCTTCCTGCAACGCCACCTCGGCGCCTCCTGACACCAAACCTAGAACACGTTATAGTTTTGGCGATGTGGTCATGGGGCCACCGACCGCCCGGCGAGGAGAAGACCGATGCACGTCGCACTGAACCCCGAGCACGTCCAGCTCAAGGAAGAGCTCAAGGAGTACTTCGCCGCGCTGGTGACGCCCGAGCGGAGGGCCGGCCTGGCGTCGGCGACCGGGGAGTTCGGCGACGCCGGGGTCTACAAGGAGGTCATCCGCCAGCTCGGCACCGACGGCTGGCTCGGCATCGGCTGGCCGAAGGAGTACGGCGGCCAGGCCCGCTCGATGATCGAGCAGCTGATCTTCACCGACGTGGCCGCCGACTTCGGCGTGCCGATCCCCTACCTGACGCTCAACACCGTCGGGCCCACGATCATGCGCTACGGCACCGAGGAGCAGAAGGAGTTCTTCCTCCCCCAGATCCTCGCCGGTGAGCTGCACTTCTCGATCGGCTACTCCGAGCCCGGCTCGGGCACCGACCTCGCCTCGCTCAAGACCCGGGCCGTGCGCGAGGGTGACGAGTGGGTCATCAACGGCCAGAAGATGTGGACCTCGCTGATCCAGTACGCCGACTGGATCTGGCTGGCCTGCCGCACCGACGCCGACCTGCCCCGCCACAAGGGCCTGTCGATGATCCTGGTGCCGGCCGGCGCCGAGGGCTTCTCCTACACGCCGGTCCACACCGTGGCCGGTGTCGGCACGAGCGCGACCTACTACGAGGACGTGCGCGTCCCGGTCGGCAACCTCGTCGGCGACCTCAACGGCGGCTGGTCGCTGATGACCGACCAGCTCAACGCGGAGCGCGTGGCGCTGACGTCGTCGGCCCCGCTGACCCAGTCGCTCAAGCTGGTGCGCGAGTGGGCGCAGCAGACCAAGAACCCCGACGGCCAGCGGGTCATAGACACCGAGTGGGTGCAGATCGCCCTCGGTCGCGCGCACGCTCGCATCGAGATGCTGACCCTGATCAACTGGAAGCTCGCCGCCGACGCCGACGCCGGCATCCCGCTCTCCCCCGCCGAGGCCTCGGCCACCAAGATCTACGGCTCCGAGCTGGCCACCGACGTCTACCGCTCCCTCATGGAGGTCGTGGGCCCCAACGCGGGGATCACCGGCTCCTCCGAGGGTGCCGTGCTCGCCGGCCGCCTCGAGCGCTTCCACCGCAGCGCCCTCGTCATGACCTTCGGCGGCGGCACCAACGAGATCCAGCGCGACATCATCGGCTACGTCGGCCTCGGCCTGCCCGCCGCCAAGCGCTGACCCCTCCTCGCTGGTCGAGCCGGGCGAGCGCAGCGAGCCCGTGTCGAGACCCCGTGACCCGAAAGGCACCCTGATGGACTTCACCTTCACCCCCGAGCAGGACGAGGCCGCGGCCCTGGCCGCCGAGATCCTCACCGACAAGACCGGCACCGACCGCCTCAAGGCCGTCGAGGCCGCCGGCGACCGCTTCGACCGCGACCTGTGGGCCGACCTGGCCTCGGCGGGGCTGCTGTCGCTCGCCGTCCCCGAGCAGCACGGCGGGGCCGGGCTCGGCCTGGTCGAGCTGTGCCGCGTGCTGGTCGAGGTCGGCCGCACCGTCGCGCCTGTGCCGCTCGCGGTCCACGGCGCCGCCGCCCTGCTGCTCGCCGAGCTCGGCACCGACGCGCAGCAGTCGGCCTGGCTGCCCGGCGCCGCCTCCGGCACCAGCGTCCTGACCGCCGCCGTCGCCGAGGAGCGCACGCACCTGCCCGTCCGGCCGACCGTGACCGCCGCATCGGGCGCTGACGGCTGGGCGCTGTCGGGCTCCAAGGCGATCGTCCGGGCCGGCACGGTCGCCGACCTGCTGCTGGTCACGGCCACCACGCCCGACGGCGTCGGGGTGTTCCTCGTGGACGCCACCGCCGCGGGTGTCGAGCGGGTCGAGCAGCGCACCAGCGACGGCGACGTCGTCGCCCGCGTCGACCTGGCCTCGGCCCCCGCCGACCTGCTCGGGACGGCGGACGGCGAGGCCGCGCAGCGTCTCGGCCAGCTGCTCACCGTGTGCTCGGTCGCCGAGCAGCTGGGCGTCACGCAGGGTGCGTTGGCCCTGACGGCGTCGTACGCCAAGGTGCGCGAGCAGTTCGGGCGCCCGATCGGCACCTTCCAGGCGGTCTCGCAGCGCCTCGCCGACGGCTACATCGACGTGCTCGGCCAGCGGCTGACGCTCTGGCACGCCGCCTGGCGCCTCGCCGAGGGGTTGCCGGCCGAGGTCGAGGTCGCCACGGCCAAGCTCTGGGCGGCCGACGCGGGACACCGTCTCGCGCACACGACGGTGCACGTGCACGGCGGGGTCGGCATCGACCTCGACGGGGAGGCGCACCGCTACTTCACGACCGCCAAGCGCTTCGAGTTCCTCTTCGGCGGGGCGACGGAGCAGGCCCTGGCCATCGGCAAGGTCCTCGCGTCCGAGCCGGTCTGACCCGCACCACCCGCCGACGCGTCTTGAGGGAGACATGAGCGACGACATCACGGTCCGCAACCAGCTGCTGGCACGACGCGGGGAGACCCACCCGGGGCTGCTCTCCGGGGACGACTCCTGGACCTGGGACGAGGTGGTCCAGGAGTCCTGCGTGCGGTCTGCGCTCATGGCGTCGCTGCTGAGTGCCGACGCGCCACCGCACGTCGGCGTGCTGCTCGACAACACCCCGGAGTTCGCGTTCCTGCTCGGCGGGGCGGCCCTCGGCGGTCAGGTCGTCGTCGGGCTCAACACGACCCGTCGCGGCCCGGCCCTCGCCGACGACGTCCGTCGCTCCGACTGCCAGGTCGTCGTCACCGACGAGTCCTACGCCGGGCTGCTCGAGGACGTGACCGTCCCGGTGCTGCGGGTCGACTCCGCGGAGTGGGCGGGGCTGCTCGCCGCGCACGCCGGGGCGCCGGTCCCCGACGTCGAGGTCGGGATGGAGACGCTGATGATGCTGATCTTCACCTCGGGCACGTCGGGCAACCCCAAGGCCGTCAACGTCACGCAGGTCAAGATCGCCTTCCCCGGTCTCTTCCTCTCCGACCGGTTCGGCCTGGGCCCGGAGCACACCGCCTACCTCTCGATGCCGATGTTCCACTCCAACGCGATCATGGCCGGCTGGGGCCCGGCGCTCGCGTCGGGCACGACGATCGCGCTGGCCCCCCGCTTCAGCGCCTCGGGCTTCCTGGCCGACGTGCGCCGCTACGGCGCCACCTACGCCAACTACGTCGGCAAGCCGCTGACCTACATCATGGGCACGCCCGAGCAGCCCGACGACGCCGACAACCCGCTCCAGGTCGTCTTCGGCAATGAGGCCAACGACCGCGACATCGAGGCCTTCGGCAAACGCTTCGGCTGCGTGGTGGTCGACTCCTACTCCTCGACCGAGAACGCCGTGGTCGTGCAGCGCGTGCCCGAGATGCCGCCTGGCAGCCTCGGCATGCCGCTCGACGGGGTCAAGGTGCTGCACGCGGACACGATGGCGGAGACGGTCGACGCCGTGTTCGGGCCCAGCGGTGAGCTGCTCAACGCCGAGGAGGCGACCGGCGAGCTGGTCAACACCCAGGGCGCCGGCGCGTTCTCGGGCTACTACAAGGACCCCGACGCCGAGGCCGAGCGGATGCGGGCCGGGATGTACTGGTCCGGCGACCTCGCCTACCGCGACGCCGACGGCTTCGTCTACTTCGCCGGTCGCACCGCCGACTGGCTGCGCGTCGACGGGGAGAACCTCGGCGCCGCCCCGATCGAGCGGATCCTGCTGCGCCACCCGGCGATCTCGGAGGCCGCGGTCTACGCCGTCCCCGACGAGTCCGTGGGAGACCAGGTCATGGCCGCGGTCGACCTGCTCGCCCCGCTCTCGCCGGCCGACCTCGAGGCGTTCCTGTCCGCACAGGAGGACCTGTCCCCCAAGGCATGGCCGCGCTACGTCCGGATCGTCGACGCGCTCCCGCGCACCGCCACCAACAAGGTCCTCAAGCGACAGCTCTCCGCGCAGGGCGCCACGGCCGACGGCGACGTCGTCTGGACGCGCACCGCCCGGAGCACGTCGTACGTCGTGGGCTGAGGTCGCAGGCGGCTCCTCGGCAGCCCGCGGGGCACCGCCTCTCTGCGTAGTCCGGGTGGGCGGGTGGGCGGTGAGTGGTGGCGGAGGGCTGCATCGCCCGTGGGTCACCGCCGCTCGGCATCGCACGCGAGCGTCCGGGTGGGCGGTGAGCTGTGGGCGGTGGCGGAGGGGCTGCATCGCCCGTGGGTCACCGCCGCTCGGCATCGCACGCGCAGGCGGCTCACCGGGTCTCGACACCCTCGGGCCTGGCGGCCCTCGCGGCTCGACCACCGAGGAGGCGGCTCGACCGACGGTGTGGGCGACGGGTCGGTGATGACCACGCGACATCACCCGATCGACCCATGCGCGGACCCGGGTGAGTTCTTTACCTTGGTCGCGTGCCGCGCCGCCTGAGTCTCCTCGTGATCCTGCTGGCTGCCCTGGCCGCGGTCGCCCCGAGCATGACGGTGGGCACGAACGTCGCCGCGACCACGGCCGCGCCCGTCACGACGGACAACCCGCTCGCGGGCCGGACCTGGGGCGTCTACCGCGGCAAGGCCGAGCTGTCGTGGGAGCCCTACGTGCGGGCCGTCGGGCAGCGCAAGGGGCTGCTAGCCAAGATCGCCCTGCAGCCGAAGAGCAAATGGTTCGGCGACTGGATCGGCGACGACGAGATCGCGCGCAAGGTGCGCGACTACGTGGCGTCGGCGACCGGGGGCGATCCCGAGGTGCTGGTGCCGATGACGGTCTTCCGGATGATGCCGTGGGAGCAGGAGGCCTGCACCCGGCTGCCGACGAAGGTCGAGAAGGCCAGCTATCGCCGTTGGATCACCCGCTTCGCGGGCGCCCTGGGCGACACCCACACGTTCATGGTGCTGCAGCCGGACGGGCCGTTCGCCCGGTGCGCACCCGGCGGGTCCAAGGTCCCGGCGCGCATGGTCGCCTGGGCGGCACGCACGTTCGCCGCGCTCCCCCACACCCACGTCTACCTCGACGCGGGTGCGGCCGACTGGCTCCGCGTCGACGACGCCGTGCAGCTCCTCGTCGACCTGGGGGTCGAGCACGTGCGCGGCTTCGCGCTCAACACGACGCACTACGACGCGACGTCGTCGCAGATCACCTACGGCGCCGAGGTGGTCGCGGGGTTGGCCGACCGGGGTCTCCCGGGCAAGCACTTCGTCGTCGACACCACGCAGAACGGTCGTCCCTTCACCCACGCGCAGTGGGAGGCCCGCCCGCTGGGCCAACCCTTCGACGACGCCGCGACGTGCCGCACCCCGACAGGCCGACGCTGCGTGACGCTCGGCATCCCGCCGACCGCCGACGTCACCACCGCCGCGTGGGGCCTGTCGAGCAGGGTGCGGGCGCTCGCCGCCGAGCACGTGGACGGATTCGTCTGGACCGGGCGACCCTGGCTGCACCAGCAGAGCCAGCCGTTCGACCTCGGGCGTGCGCTCGCGGTCGCCCGCACGACGCCCTACCAGTGACTCAGCGCTGGAGCAGCCGCCCGGTGCCGTTGGTCAGCTTGACGACGTAGAAGCCGGAGTTGCCGTCGGTGTACCAGACCGAACGGCGCTTGACGTCCCACGCCGGCTGCGACAGGGCGTTGGCGCCGGTCTTGATCGGGATCGAGCTCTGGACGGGCTGGTTGAAGTAGCCCAGCTCGCGCGGGTGCTTCAGGTCGCGGATGTCGAAGATGCGGAGCCCCGAGCCGATCATCGAGCACGCGACGACCTTCGGGTCCTGCTGGTAGGGCGCGGAGCAGTAGTGCCCCGCGTAGCCACCCACGGGGCTGCTGGCCCCCGGGTCGTTGAAGGCCCTGCGGCGCGCGGCCGGCTGGTGGACGGCGAGGCGCAGGTTGGAGACGACGACCGGCCGGCGCGGGTCGGTGACGTCGATGATGCGCGCGGCACCGACCTCGGCACCGGCGAAGTCGGTGAGTCCGAAGTTGGCGAACTCGTCGACCTGCAGCAGGTAGTCGCGCTTGCCACGTCGGAACGGCTGGGACACCTGCGGGATGGACGCCTCGCGCCACACCAGGTCGGAGAGCACGGTGATCGAGGGGTTGGGCTCGCGGTCCTGGATCTCGCTGACGTCGATGATGCGCAGGCCCTGGCCGGGGAAGGTGCCGTCGGAGACGTCGTTGCCGATGTTGGCGGCATACATCGTGCGGCCGTCCGGCGAGAGGCGCATCCCGTGGAAGTTGACCCCGAGCTGGGTGAAGACGGGCCGGGGCAGGGTCGGGTCGGAGACGTCGATCGCGACCAGCGTCTGACCCACCGTGCTGGAGGCGTAGAACGTCTTGCCGTCGGGCGACCAGCCGCTCTCGTGGCCCAGCACCGCGGCCGGGGTGGAGGACAGCAGGCGCGGGCGCCGGCAGTCGGTGCGCACGTCGTAGAGGTCGAGGATGCCGGCGTTGGTCGCGGCGTTGCCGAGGACGGCGCCCATCAGGCCGCGGCGGTCGTTGATCAGCAGCGACTCGTGGGGGCTCAGCATCGCCGGCGACGTCAGCGTCGCCGTGCGACGGGGCTTGGCCGGGTCGGTCATGTCGAGCACGATCACCCCGAAGCCCGACTGCACCTGGAAGGGCGCGTCGAGCGGGAAGAGCCGGGTGGAGTCGTAGTAGGCGCAGGTGCGTCCGGTCCTGTCGGTGTAGCGCAGCACCTTGAAGCCACCGGTCGCGCCCTCGTGGGCGACCTGGCGGGTGTTGCACTGGTAACCCCGGCGGAAGCGACCGTTGTCGTAGTCGCGGGTGGGCACGCGGCCCTGGACGTCGGTCTCCGGGCGGGCACCGGGCCCGCAGGTCGCCTCCGGGACGCTCGGCGGGAAGGTCGACGACTCCGCGCTCAGCAGCCCCGCGACCGACAGCCCCGAGAAGCAGGCGGCGAGGCTGACGGCAGCGACGAGCAGCCGTCGTACGGCGGTGGCGCGGGCGGGCGTCGCGGCGGGAGTGGTTGTGTCGGTCGTCACCATGACCACCTCAACGAGCCACCGAACTCGGCGTCATGTCACCCGGAGATCTTGTCCAGCTTGCGGACGGTCTCCTCGAACTCGTTGACCAGGTCGGCCATCACCTCGGCGACGGGCCGCACCTCGTTCATCCGCCCGACGATCTGCCCCACGGGCATCGAGATGACGTCGGGGTCGTTGGCGGCACTGATCCTGTTGTGCGCCTCGGCGACCAGCAGGTTCTGCAGGGGCATCGGCAGCGGCGAGGGTGCGCCGTCCTCGGCCCAGGCCTCGGTCCACTTGGTCTTGAGCAGGCGGGCCGGCTTGCCGGTGTAGACGCGGGTGCGCACGGTGTCGCTGCTGGTGGCTCGCGTGAAGGCGGTCTCCCAGGCCTCGCTGTTGTTGTTGCCCATGCCGCGGTACTCCTCGGTGCCGAGCCACAGCGAGCCCATCCACACGCCCTGCGCGCCGAGGGCCATCGAGGCGGCGATCTGGCGACCGGAGCCGATGCCTCCCGCCCCGAGGACGGGCACGTCGGGCCCGACCGCGTCGACGACGTCGGGGGTCAGCACCATGCTGGCGACCTCACCGGTGTGCCCGCCGGCCTCGTAGCCCTGGGCGATGATGATGTCCACGCCGTTCTCGACGTGGCTGAGCGCGTGCTTGGCAGCACCCGCGAGCGCACCGATCTTGATGCCGTGCTCGTGGCACTTGTCGATGACGTCCTTGGGCGGCGAGCCCAGGGCGTTGGCGATGAAGACCGGCCGGTGCTGGAGCGCGACGTCGAGGTGCGAGCGGGCGATCGAGTGCAGCCAGCCGAGCACGCCGTCGCGACCCTCACCCTCGGGCAGCGGGGGAACGCCGAGCTGGAGCAGGGTGCGCTCCACGAACGAGATGTGCTCGTCGGGGATCATCGCCTTGAGGTCGATCGAGGTGCCCTCGGTCGGGATCTTCATCGGCATCACGATGTCGACGCCGTAGGGCTTGCCGTCGGTGTTGTCGTCGAGCCAGGTCAGGACCCGCTCGAGCTCCTCGGTGTCGTTGAACCGCACGCAGCCGAGCACCCCGAGACCGCCGGCGCGCGAGACCGCGGCCGCGACGTGCTCGGAGGGGGTGAAGGCGAAGATCGGGTACTCGATGCCGAAGGCATCACACAGCGGGCTACGCATCAGGCACCTGCTCCTGCGGTCTGGCCGGCGAGCGCCAGCTCCTTGGCCTTGGGGTACTGCGCCTTGCCGGTGGCGTTGCGCGGGATCTCGTGGACGATCGTCAGCGCTCGCGGCAGCTTGTAGCCCGAGAGCGACCCGCGGAGGAACTCGCGCAGGGACTCGAGCGTGACGTCGTGGCCCTCCCGGGGCTGGACGACGGCGGCCACGGTCTGGCCGTACTTCTCGTCGGGCAGCCCGACCACGAGGCAGTCGTAGACGTCGGGGTGGCCCTTGATCGCCATCTCGACCTCCTCGGGGTAGACCTTCTCGCCGCCGGTGTTGATGCAGTTGGAGCCGCGACCCAGCAGGGTCACCCGGCCGTCGGTCTCGATGCGCGCGAAGTCGCCGGGCACGGAGTAGCGCTCACCGTCGATCTGGAGGAACGTCTTGGCCGACTTCTCCGGGTCCTTGTAGTAGCCCACGGGCACCGAGCCGCCCCGACCGAGCCGACCGATCTTGCCGACGTTGGTCGCCAGGTCGAGCACGTGGCCGTCGTCGCCGATGACGACGCTGGCCGGGCCCAGCCCGACGACGGGGCCGTCGCTGCTGATCGAGTCCTTGTCCTGCATGCCCATGCCCTGGAAGCCGGTCTCCGAGGCACCGACGGAGTCGGTGAAGATCGAGTTGGGGAAGGCGGCCATCCACCGCTTCTTCACCGGCGGGCTGAAGATCGCCGCACTGCTGGAGATCGCGAAGAGGCTCGATCCGTCGTAGGGCGTGCCGGTCTCGGCCTTGCGCTCGAACTCCTCGATCAGCGGGCGGGCCATCGCGTCGCCGGTCATGAAGATCAGCTGGACGCCCTCGCGCTCGATGATCTCCCAGGTGCGCTGCGCGTCGAACTTCGGCTCGAGCACCGTCAGGTGACCGGCGAAGAGGTGCATCAGGAGCCCGGCCTGGGCGCCGCCGTGCATCAGCGGGCTGAGCGGGAAGGTCGTCATGCGACCGTCGAGCTTGGCCTGCTCCGACTGGTCCATCTCGGAGAGCGGCTCGCCGGTGTAGAAGTCGATGCCGCCGCCGAGCACCCGCCAGAAGTCCTCGTGGCGCCACATGACGCCCTTGGGGAAGCCGGTCGTGCCGCCGGTGTAGATGATGTGCAGGTCGTCGTTGCTGCGCGGGCCGAAGTCGCGCTCGTCGCCCTGGTCGGCGACGGCGTCGGCCAGCAGCACCCCGCCGTACGACGACACGTCGGCCTGGCTGTCGGGCTCGAGGATGTCGGGGAGGACGACGAAGGTCTTCAGCTTCTCGTGCTTGGGCGCGCAGGCGGCCACCAGCGGGGCATAGCTGCGCTCGTGGATCAGCGCGACGACGTCGGCGTTGTCGAAGAGGTAGTTGAGCTCTCCCTCGACGTAGCGGTAGTTGACGTTGATGTTGACGGCGCGGATCTTGACGACCGCCAGCACGGCGACGACATGCTCCACGCTGTTCTTGGCGTAGACGGCGACGTGGTCGCCCGGCTGGACGCCCTGCGCCTGGAGGTAGTGCGCGAGACGGTTGGCGTCGCGCTCCAGCTCGGCGTAGGTGACCGTGCGGTCCCCCACCTTCAGGGCCGGCTTCCCGGGCGCGGCGTCGACGGCGTGTTCGAAGAGGTCAGCGATGTTGTGGGCCACGCCGCGAGACTAGAACACGTTCTTGTTTTTCGCTAGCCTCTCGCCATGACCAGCACCGATGCCTCCCCTGATGTCTCTCCCGAAGAGCCCCACTGCCTCGTCGAGCAGGTCGGCCACAAGCTCGTGGTGACGATGAACCGCCCGGCGTCGCGCAACGCGCTCTCCGGCGAGATGCTCCAGATCATGAGCGACGCGTGGGACCGGGTGAACTCCGACGACTCGATCCGGGTCTGCATCCTCACCGGCGCGGGTGGCTACTTCTGCGCCGGCGCGGACCTCAAGTCGATGTCGAAGAAGCCGCCCTCGGAGAGCTTCGAGTCCGGTGAGTACGACCCGTCGGTCATCAAGGGACTGCTCAAGGGCTTCCGGCTGACCAAGCCGCTCATCGCGGCGGTCGAGGGCCCGGCGATCGCCGGCGGCACCGAGATCCTCCAGGGCACCGACATCCGCGTCGCCGGCGAGTCGGCGCGCTTCGGGGTGGCCGAGGCGCGATGGAGCCTCTACCCGATGGGGGGCTCGGCCGTGCGGCTGATCCGGCAGATGCCCTACACCGTGGCCGCCGAGCTGCTGCTGACCGGACGCCAGATGAAGGCGCCCGAGGCCAAGGAGGTCGGCCTGATCGGCCACGTCGTCCCCGACGGCACGGCGCTGGAGAAGGCCCACGAGATCGCGGACCTGATCGCCGCCAACGGACCGATCGCGGTCCAGGCGATCCTCCGGACGATGCGCGACTCCGAGGGCAAGCACGAGGACGACTGCTGGAAGGACGACGCCCGCGTCGGCGCCGCCGTCTTCGCCTCCAACGACGCGAAGGAGGGCCCGCGGGCCTTCGCGGAGAAGCGCGCCCCCCGCTTCACCAACACCTGACGCGCGGCGGAGGGCCCGGCGTACGCCGGTCCTGGCATAGCCTGCCGCCGTGTCCTCGGCTCTTCTCGGTGGCGGCTTCGCCTTGTTCTTCGTCCTGTTCGTCGTCGGCTTCATCGTCTTGGCGGTGGTGCTCGTCCGCGTCGGCATCCGTCAGGCCCGCGAGCGACGCGAGGCGCTGGCCGGCTTCGCCGCGGCCCGTGAGTGGACCTACCGCGAGGCCGACCCCAGCCTGGTCGACCGCTTCCACGGCTCGCCCTTCGGCACGGGGTCGGGTCGCCGGGCGAGCAACTGTCTCTACGGCCGGCACGCCGGTCGGGCGATGTTGGCCTTCGACTACCACTACACGACCAGCAGCGGCACCGGGGAGGACCGCAGCACGACCACGCACAGCTATGCGGTGGTCGCGCTCAACCTCGGCGTGCGGGTCCCCGCGCTGGCCGTCTCGCCCGAGGGGACCATCGGTCGCTTCTTCGGTCGGCTCACCAACCGCGACATCCAGCTCGGGTCGCCGGCCTTCGACCACGCCTTCACCGTCACCAGCGACGACCCGCGCTTCGCCATCGACGTCCTGCACCCGCAGATGGTCCAGCTGCTGCTGCAGTGGCCGGCGCTGAGCTGGCGCTTCGAGGGCGACTCGATGGTGGTCGTCAACCGCGGGACCCACGCGCCGATCCAGGTCGACGCCACACTGGCGGTCATGGACGCGGTCCTCGCCCACGTCCCCGAGGTCGTGTGGCAGCGGCTCCGCGGGCCGGTCTGACGCCCCGCGCCAGCGTCAGCCGACCGCGCGCTCCCCGGTCCAGTAGGTCGCACGCAGGGCCTTCTTGTCGGGCTTGCCCAGACCGGTCAGCGGCAGCGCGTCGGTCGCGATGATCTGCTTGGGGGCCTGCACCGCGCCCTTGCGGTCCTTGACCATCTGCTTGATCTCCGCGTCGACCTCGTCGGTGAGCTCGGCGCCCGGCCGGAGCACGACGATCGCGGTGACCGCCTCGCCCCACTTCTCGTCCGGTGTCCCGATCACGCCGACCTGGGCGATCGCCGGGTGCTCGGCGACGACGTCCTCGACCTCGCGCGGGAAGACGTTGAAGCCGCCGGTGACGATCATGTCCTTGGTGCGGTCGACGATGTACCAGAAGCCGTCCTCGTCCTCGCGCGCCACGTCCCCGGTGTGCATCCAGCCGTCGCGGAACGTCTCGGCGGTCTCGTCCGGCAGGTTCCAGTAGCCACCGGCGAGGAGCGACCCCGACACGCAGATCTCCCCCGGCTCCCCCACGGGCACCGGCTCGCCGTCCTCGCCGAGCAGGGCCGTGCGGATGAACGCGCTCGGGCGACCGCAGGAGGACAGCCGCGCGTCGCCTCCGCCCACGTGGTCCTCCTTCGCCAGGTAGGTGATCACCATCGGCGCCTCGGACTGGCCGTAGTACTGCGCGAAGATCGGCCCGAAGCGGTCGATCGCCTCCTTGAGCCGCACCGGGTTGATCGCCGAGGCGCCGTAGTAGACGGTCTCCAGCGACGACAGGTCGCGGGTGTGCGAGTCGGGGTGGTCCATGAGGGCGTAGAGCATCGAGGGCACCAGCATGGTCGCGGTGATCCGCTGCTCCTCGATCGTGCGCAGCACCTCTGCGGGATCGAAGCGCGAGAGCACGTAGAGCGACCCGCCCTTGATCACCGTGGGCACGAAGAACGCCGCACCCGCGTGCGACAGCGGCGTGCACATCAGGAAGCGCGGGTTCTCCGGCCACTCCCACTCGGCGAGCTGCACCTGGGTCATCGTCGCCATCGCCGCCGACGTGCCGATGACGCCCTTGGGCTTGCCGGTCGTGCCGCCGGTGTAGGTGATCGAGACGATGTGGTCGGGCGGCAGGACCTTGGCGGTCAGGGGCACGGCGTCGTACGACGCGGCGGCGGCGACGAGGTCGGTGCCGATGTGGGCGAGCTCGTCGGGCACGGGTCCGATCGTCAGCACCTGGGTCAGGCCCGGGCACTTCTCCAGGAGCGCGAGCGCCCGCTCGGTGAAGTAGGGGTCGATGATCAGCGTCGTGATGCCGGCGTCGTCGATGACGTAGGCGTGGTCGTCGGCCGAGCCGAGCGGGTGCAGCGACGTGCGTCGGAAGCCCTGCGTCTGACCGGCGCCCAGGATGAAGAGCACCTCGGGCCGGTTGAGCGCCAGCAGCGCCGCCGACGTGCCCGTGCCCGCTCCCAGCGCCTCGAAGGCCTGCACGTAGCGGCTCATCTGGTCGGCGACCTCCCCGCCCTTGAGCGTGGTGTCGCCGAGGTACATGACGTCCTTGTCGCGGTGGCGCTTCAGCGCCGCCACCATCAGGTTGCCGTTGTGGGTGCCGGTGCGCATCGTGTCGGTGTCGGTCACGCGGAGCACACTAGAACGTGTTCTAGGAATGGGCAACGACCCGTCCGCCCCGACCTCAGGGTCGAGGCACGTCGACGCTCCACCGCTCGCGCCGCTCGGCGTCGGTCTGCTCCCACCAGGGCGGCTGACCGCGCTCACCGAGGGCGACCTTCGCCGCCTGGACGCCGTCTCGGGAGGTGCGCTCCTCGTCGGTGCCTCGGGTGCGGCGCACGTCGCGGCGCCAGGCCATCAGGATGTCGGTCAGCTCCTGACGTCGCGCCTCCGGGATGGCCGGGTCGGTGGCCCGCCACCTGCGGCCGTCGATGACCAGGTAGCGCCCGTCATCGGTGCGCTCGGGCTCGCCGCTCACGCGTCGGCGGCACCCTCGCGCCGCTCGTGCAGTCGCTGCTGGGCGGCGTCGAGGTAGTCGAGGCAGGGAGCCTCGGCTCCGGGGTGCTTCTCGACCAGGTGGAAGGTCCAGCGGTCCATCGCGGCCATGTAGCCGTTGTCCTCGCCGGCCCGGTAGGCCGACCACTTCGCCGGCGCCTTGGCCACGCACTCGGTGCAGCTGATCTTGTAGACGAACTGCTGACTGCCGTCGACGTCGATCCGCACGGTCGCCAGCGGCCCCGCCTCGGACCGGGCCTTGCGCTCGCGCGCGGACCTGCTCGCCACCATGTCGCCGCTCCTTCTCGATGCTGCCCTCGGGCGCTGTCGGAGGTCGCGAGCCTACGCGGGAGCCTCGAGGCCACCGAGCCGGGCCAGGCGAGCCAGTCCGGGACCGGTGTGCTCCGCCAGGGCAGCGCGCGCGTCGTCGAGCGTGGCGGAGCCGGGGTGGTCCGGCGCGACGCGGGCCGGGTTGAGGGCGACCGCGTTCGACCAGGCCTTGATGTCCGGCTCCGCACCGAAGGCCGCGGAGGCCCGCATGCCCAGGACGTTCATCCGCGCCCAGTCGACGAGGGAGTTGCCGTAGGACGACGGCGGGCAGAGCCGGTTCTTCTCCGTGTCGTCGTCGCGCGTCGCCTCGACGTAGCCCGCCAGCGCCGCACCGAAGCACGGGAAGCCGGCCCGGATCGGCTGCAGGGTGATCGCCTCGGGCGACCAGATCGGCAGCCGGGTCGGGTTCTTCAGCCCGTCGGCCGCGCAGTTGACGACCAGGGCGTCCTCGGCGATCGCCACGGACCCGTCGGCCAGCTCGAGGCGACCACGACGCACGCTGCGCACGTGCCCCCGTCGTACGACGTCCTCGACCGTGCGGAGCAGGTCGAGCTCCCACGCCCCCAACGTCGGCGCCTTGGCCATCGACGGGGTGGTCGAGCGGTCGATGCGCAGCATGATCCCGGCGTCCTCCAGCTCGAGGAACAGCCCGTCCAGCGTCTCCGCGTCGGCGGCGAGGCGCATCATCTCGGCGACCATGCCGAGGTAGACCGCGGGGTCGGGCTGGACCAGCGCGCGGTTGAGCATCCACGGGTCGCGTGGTCGCACCCAGCAGATCGCGTCGGGGTCGACGCCCCGACCCAGCAGCCAGACGACCGCGTCGGTGGCGGTCTTGCCGGAGCCGACCACGACGTGCTGGCTGGGCGACTCCTGCCACCCGACCAGGTCGTTGACGGGGATGACGCGGGCGCCGTCGCCGACCTCGAAGCGCGGCGGCGTCTCGGCCGGGATCTCGGGGGCGAGGTAGCGCGCGTCCACGACACGGCAGTGCGCGGGCACCTCGAAGCACTCGCCGGTCTCGAGGGAGACGAAGCCGCGACCGGCGGTGTAGTCGCACCCCGTGAACACCTCGACACGGCCGGGGCCGACCATGCGGGTGGCGAGGACGTCGTCGTAGTAGCCGCAGATCTCGGCCTGGTCGGCGCGCTGGTGCAGCCCCGCCTCCGGCCCGTCCTGCTGGATCCGGCCGCCGCCGAGCACCGTGGACGCCACGCCGTAGAACGAGGACGCCTGGTGCAGGCGGACGAACGGGTAGGCCCCGCGCCAGTGCCCACCCACCGCCTCACGCCGGTCGACCAGCGCGACGCGGACGTCGGCGTGGTCGATCAGGGCGTCGGTGAAGGCCATGCCGCTCGCGCCGGCCCCGATCACGAGGTAGTCGACATCCACCATCTTCTTCATGGACTAACTCAACCATGTCCCCGACGTGGCTAGAGGTCGAAGCCGCTGAGGTCCTCCGGCACGTCGACCGCGTGCTGCTGGAGCGTCGCGAGAGGCACCAGACGGAGGACCGCCTCGTTGGTGGCGGCCAGCACGACGGGAGCGGCCACGCCCTCGGCGTGGGCGCGCGCCCAGTTGACGGCGGTGACGCACCAGCGGTCGCCGGGCTGGAGACCGGGGAACCGGTAGAGCGGCATCGGGGTCGACAGGTCGTTGCCGATGCTGCGCTGGTGCTCGAGGAACTCCACCGTCGCCACGGCGCAGATGGTGTGGCTGCCCTGGTCCTCGGGGCCCGTGTTGCAGCACCCGTCGCGGAAGAAGCCCGTCATCGGCTCCGTGCCGCACTCCTCCAGCTCGCCACCCAGGACGTTGCGCTCGACCACGCCGCCAGCCTAGGGCTAGGCCAGGATCTCCGCGATGGCATGCACCTCGGCGGCGGAACGGCACGACAGCAGCAGGGTCGTCACACCGGTCTCCTCCCACTGCGCGGCGCGCTCCTTGACCTCACCGGCCGTGCCGATGATGTGCATGTCGTCGACGAGCTCGTCGGGGATGAGGGCGGTCGCCTCGTCCTTCTTCCCGCCGAGGAAGAGCTCCTGGACGCGGTCGGCGGTGTCGCCGTAGCCCATCCGCTCGAAGACCATCTTGTGGAAGTTCTGCTCCTTGGCGCCCATGCCGCCCATGTAGAGCGCGACGACGGGCTTCATGCCGTCGATGACGGCCTGCTTCTCGGCGGCGTCGGCGACCACCTGGACGTGGCAGGTGGCCGCGATCTCGAAGTCGGCGCGGGTGCGGCGGGCGCCCTCGCGGGCGAAGCCCTCGTCGAGCCACGGCTGGTACATGCCGGCCGACTTGGGCGTGTAGAAGATCGGGATCCAGCCGTCGGCGATCTCGGCGGTCTGCGCGACGTTCTTGGGGCCCTCGGCGCCGAGCCAGATCGGGATGTCGGAGCGCAACGGGTGCACGATCGGCTTGAGCGGCTTGCCCAGCCCGGTGGCACCCGGACCCTCGTAGGGCAGGGGGTAGTGGGGGCCGGCGTTGGTGACCTTGTCCTCGCGGGCGAGGACCTGGCGGATGATGTCGACGACCTCGCGGGTGCGGGCGAGCGGCTTGGAGAAGGGCTGGCCGTACCACCCCTCCACGACCTGCGGACCGCTCACGCCCATGCCCAGCACGACCCGGCCACCGCTGAGGTGGTCGAGCGTCAGCGCGTGCATCGCGATCGACGTGGGGGCGCGTCCGGACATCTGCACGATCGAGGTGCCCAGGCGCACCCGGGAGGTCTCGCGCCCCCACCAGGCCAGAGGAGTGAACGCGTCGGAGCCCCACGCCTCGGCGGTGAAGATGGCGTCGAAGCCCGCCTGCTCGGCAGCCGCGACGAGCTCCGCGGTGCCGGTCGGCGGCTGTGCGCCCCAGTAGCCCAGCTGAAGACCAAGTTTCATGGGGACACCCTCGCAGAACGCTTGCCGTGAAATCTAGAACGTGTTTCACTTTCGACCCATGAGCCGTACCTTGTCAGCGCCCGTGACGGTCGCGTTCGACTACACCAGATCCACCGGGCCCGTGCTCGGCCGCTTCCTGACGGGGCTGCGTGACGGCGTGCTCGTCGCAGGCCGTACGTCGGCCGGCGAGGTCGTCGTACCCCCGCTGGAGTACGACCCGGTGACGCACGCGCAGACCACCGACTTCGTCGAGGTCTCCCCCGTCGGGACCATCACCTCCTGGACCTGGGTGCCCGAGCCGGTGGCCGGACAGCCCTTCGACCGGCCCTTCGCCTTCGCCCTCGTGACCCTCGACGGCGCCACGCGCCCGCTCTTCCACGCGGTCGACGTCGCCTCGCCCGAGGAGATCAGCACCGGCATGCGGGTCCAGGTGCGCTGGGCCGCCGAGCGCGTCGGTCACATCAACGACATCGCCTGCTTCGAGCCGCTCGCGGACGAGGCGTCCGCCCGCCCGGCCGGCGGCGGTCTCCTCGAGGACCACCTCGTGACGGGGGTCGTCACGCCGGTGTCGCTCGACTACGTCTACGCCGCCTCGCCGGAGGAGTCGACGTTCTACCGCGGGCTCGACGAGGGCCGGATCCTCGGCCAGCGCTGCCCGACCTGCGAGAAGGTCTACGTGCCGCCGCGCAGCGCCTGCCCGACCGACGGCACCCCGACCGAGGGCGAGATCGAGCTCACCGGGGAGGGCACGATCACGACGTTCTGCATCGTCAACGTGCCGTTCCTCGGCCAGAAGATCACCCCGCCCTACGTCTCGGCCTACGTGCTCCTCGACGGCGCCGACATCGCCCTGCTCCACCTGATCCTCGGCGTCCCCGCCGACGAGGTCCGGATGGGCATGCGCGTCAAGGCGGTCTGGAAGCCGCGCGAGGAGTGGGCCTACTCCCTGGAGAACATCGACCACTTCGCGCCCACCGGCGACCCGGACGCGGACTACGACACCTACAAGCGCCACCTCTAGGACACGAATATGAGAGACGTTGCCGTCGTCGGGTTCGCCCAGCGACAGATGCCGGACTTCGACGGGTCACCGACCTGCGTGGAGATGCTGGTCCCGATCCTGGCCGAGATCTACGAGCAGACCGGGTGGACCCGCCGCGACGTGGGGTTCTGGTGCTCGGGGTCCTCCGACTACCTCGCGGGCCGCTCGTTCTCGTTCGTCCAGGCGGTCGACGCGATCGGCGTGACCCCACCGGTCAACGAGTCGCACGTCGAGATGGACCTGGCGTGGGCGATGTACGAGGCCTGGATCAAGATCCAGACCGGCGAGGTCGACACCGCCGTGGTCTACGCCTTCGGCAAGAGCTCCGCGGGCGTCCTGCGCCGCACGCTCGCCCTGCAGCTCGACCCCTACACGATGACGCCGCTGTGGCCCGACACCGTGTCGCTCGCCGGCCTCCAGGCGCGCGCCGGCATGGACGCCGGCCTCTGGGACGAGCGCGCGATGGCCGAGGTCGCGCAGCGCTCACTCACCGACGCCGAGAAGAACGAGCACGCGATCCGCAAGGGCGGCTCCTCGGTCGAGGACCTCCTCGCCCGTCCGATGTACGCCGACCCGTTGCGCAAGCACGACTGCTCACCGGTCACCGACGGTGCGGCAGCCCTCGTGCTCGCTGCCGGCGACAAGGCCCGCGAGGTGCGGGACAACCCGGCCTGGATCAGCGGGCTGTCCCACTTCATCGACGCCTCGTCGATCTCCAACCGCGACCTGACCCGCTCCCCCAGCGCGGCCAACGCCGCGGCCGCCGTCGACCTCGACGGCGTCGAGCTGGCCGAGCTGCACGCGCCGTTCAGCCACCAGGAGCTGATCCTGCGCCGCGAGCTCGGCCTGGCCGACGACGTACGCATCAACCCGTCGGGCGGAGCGCTGACCAGCAACCCGATGTTCTCCGGCGGCGGCATCCGCATCGGCGAGGCCGCGGCGCGGATCTGGTCGGGCGAGGTCGCCAAGGGCGTCGCCCACGCGACCTCCGGCGCCGCCCTGCAGCAGAACCTGCTGTGTGTCCTCGAATCCAGCACCGGAAAGGGCGGAGCCTGATGGGCAAGCAGCCTGCAGCCGTCGTCGGCATCGGCCAGACCCACCACCGCGCCAAGCGCGACGACCTGTCGATGGCGGGTCTGTGCCGCGAGGCGATCGACCGTGCACTCCTCGACGCCAACATGACGCTCGACGACATCGACGCGATCGTCGTGGGCAAGGCGCCCGACCTCTTCGAGGGCGTGATGATGCCCGAGCTGTTCCTCGCCGAGTCGCTCGGTGCGGCCGGCAAGCCGCTGCTGCGCGTGCACACGGCCGGCTCGGTGGGTGGCTCGACCGCGATCGTGGCGGCCTCCCTCGTGCAGTCGGGCGTGCACAAGCGGGTGCTGACCGTGGCCTACGAGAAGCAGTCGGAGTCCAACGCCATGTGGGCGCTGTCGGTGCCACTGCCGTTCAACATGCCGGTGCACGCCGGCGCGGGCGGCTACTTCGCGCCGCACGTGCGCTCCTACATCCGTCGCTCCGGCGCACCGACCCACGTCGGCGCGATCGTGGCCGCCAAGGACCGCAACAACGCGCTGAAGAACCCCTACGCCCACCTGCACAACGAGGGCACCACCGTGGAGTCGGTGCTGGCCTCGACGATGCTCTGGGACCCGATCCGCTACGACGAGACCTGCCCGTCCTCCGACGGCGCCTGCGCGCTGGTCATCGTGGACGAGGACACCGCGGCCGCGTCACCCAACCCGGCCTGGATCCACGGCACGGTCATGCGCTCGGAGTCGACCTCGGCCGCCGAGCGCGACCAGGTCAACCCGCAGGCGTCGCGCGACGCCGCTGCCTACCTGTGGAAGCAGGCCGGCATCACCAGCCCGATCGACGAGATCGACATGGCCGAGATCTACGTGCCGTTCTCGTGGTTCGAGCCCATGTGGCTGGAGTCGCTGGGCTTCGCCGAGGAGGGCGGCGGCTGGAAGCTGACCGAGTCGGGCGAGACCGCGATGACCGGCCGGATCCCGGTCAACTGCTCCGGCGGCGTGCTCTCGTCCAACCCGATCGGCGCCTCGGGCATGCTCCGCTTCGGCGAGGCGGCGCTCCAGGTGCGCGGCGCGGCCGGGGAGCACCAGATCGACGGCGCCCGCAAGGCGCTGGGCCACGCCTACGGCGGCGGCTCGCAGTTCTTCGCGATGTGGGTCGTCGGGGCCGACAAGCCGACCAGCTGAGTCCGCCCAGCGGCAGCGACCTCGGCGACAGCGACCTCAGCGGCGGACGTCGAGGTCCGCGAGGTCGTCGTCGTCGAGCACCAGGTCGGCGGCGGCCAGGGCGGAGTCGAGCTGCTCGACGCTGCTCACGCCGACGATCGGGACGCTCCAGGTGCCGAGCTGCGCCAGCACCACCTGCGAGGGGGCCACGCCCTTGCGCTCCGCGACCGTGCGGAGGGCCGCGAGCCGTGCGGTGGTGCCCGGGTGGTCGTACTCCTCCGGGAACGGCCGGTCGGCGCGGTCGAACGAGCCCTGGACCAGCGGGCTGTAGACCCACAGGTCCACCTCCGCGTGGGTCTGCAGGTAGTCGATGGTCTCCTCCGAGACGAAGCCGAAGCGGTGGTCCTTGCCGGGGACCGAGGAGAACGGGCGGGGCTCGACGTAGGACGTCGTGAGCTGGAGCGCCGTGAAGGGCTCGACACCCTGGTCGGCAGCGAGCCGGCGGGCCTGCTCGACGCGCCAGGTGGGGTGGTTGGACACCCCGAGTCGGCGTACGGCGCCCTCGGCGACCAGCGCCCCGAGCGCCGCGACCGTCTCCGCGAGCTCGACCGACCGGTCCTCGCCGTGCGCCCAGTAGAGGTCGATCACGTCGACCCCCAGTCGCTCGCGGCTCTGCTGGACGGCTCGCGCGATGACCGCCGCCGAGAGCCCCTCGGTCCCGCCGGTGTCCGTGGGCTCGACGCCGACCTTGGTGGCGATGACGAGCTCGTCACGGAGCCCCGGGTTGGCGGCCAACCACCGGCCGAGGACGGCCTCGCTCTGCCCGCCGTGGCCGTCCGGGGACTGCCAGAAGGCATAGCAGTCGGCCGTGTCGAGGATCCGCCCGCCGGCTTCGACGAAGCGGTCGAGCAGCGCGAACGACGTGGCCTCGTCGGTGCGGGTGCCGAAGTACATCGTGCCGAGAGCCAGGTGCATGCCGGCGATCCTAGGCAGGTCCGTAGGCTCGGTGCGTGATCGAGTTCCGTACCCCCACCCAGATCGAGCAGATGCGTCCCGCCGGGAGCTTCGTCGCCTCGGTGATCACCGCGCTCGCCGAGAAGGCCGACGTCGGTGTCAACCTGCTCGAGCTCGACGCGCTCGCCCACCAGATGATCCGCGAGCGCGGCGCCGAGTCGTGCTACATCGACTACCACCCCTCCTTCGGCGCGATGCCCTTCGGCAAGGTGCTCTGCACGTCGGTCAACGACGCGGTCCTGCACGGACTCCCCCACGACTACGTCCTCGCCGACGGCGACCTGCTGTCCGTCGACTTCGCGTGCAGCGTCGACGGATGGGTCGCCGACTCGGCCTACTCCAAGGTCGTCGGCACGGCCCGCCAAGAGGACCTCGACCTGATCGAGACCACCGACCGGGCCCTCGCGGCCGGCATCGCCGCCGCCCAGCCCGGCGGCCGCCTGGGCGACATCTCCGCCGCCATCGGTGACGTGGCGCGCGCCGCCGGCCTCAAGGTCAACCTGCAGTTCGGCGGCCACGGCGTCGGCCGGACCATGCACGGCGACCCCCACATCTCCAACGACGGCCGCGCCGGTCGTGGCCTCAAGCTCAAGCCCGGCCTGGTCATCGCCATCGAGCCGTGGTTCCTCCACACCACCGACGAGATCCACATCGACCCCGACGGCTGGACGATCAAGAGCAACGACGGCTCCCGCGGCGCCCACATGGAGCACACCGTCGCCATCACCGCCGACGGGCCTCTGGTCCTCACCGCGCGCGACTGACCCGGCCGGCGGTTCGGCCCCGAGGCGTGCGGTTTGGTCACCAACCGCAGGTCCCGGGGCCGATTTCTTGCGGTTGGTGACCAATCCGCAGGTCCCGACCACCCCGGACAACAACGACGCCCCGGCCGCGATGGCCGGGGCGTCGTCGAACGAGAAGGGTCGATCAGGCGTACTTGACCTGCAGGTCCTTGATGCCGTTGATCCACGAGTGGCGCAGGCGCGCCGGCTCCGCGAGCTTGGTCATGTCGGGCGCATGGTCGGCGAGCGCGTTGAAGATCACCCAGATCTCCTGACGGGCCAGGTTGGCGCCGAGACAGTAGTGCGCGCCGTGACCTCCGAACCCGACCTGGGGGTTGTGCTCGCGGGTGATGTCGAAGGTGAACGGGTCCTCGAAGACGGTCTCGTCGAAGTTGGCGGAGGCGTAGAAGAGCGCGGCGCGCCGGCCCTTCTCGATCGTCACGCCGTTGACCTCGACGTCGTTGAGGGCGGTCCGCTGGAACACCGTCACCGGGCTCGCCCAGCGGACGATCTCGTCGACCATGGTCGCCGGGCGCTCACGCTTCCAGAGCTCCCACTGGTCGGGATTGTCGAGGAACGCGTTCATGCCGTGCGAGATGGCGTTGCGGGTGGTCTCGTTGCCTGCGACCGCGAGCAGGATGACGAAGTAGCCGAACTCGTCATCGGTGAGTCCACGCTCACCCTTGTGAGCGTTCACCAGCTTGGTGATCAGGTCGTCTCGCGGGTTGGCCTGCCGATCGGCCGCGAGCATCATCGCGTAGCCCAGGATCTCGGCGGCCGCGATCTCGTTGTTCCCGGCGTAGTCCGGGTCCTCGCCAGCCAGCATCTGGTTGGACCAGTCGAAGAGCTTGTGCCGGTCCTCCTGGGGTACGCCGATCAGGTCGGCGATCGCCTGGAGCGGGAGCTCGGCGGCGATGTCCTCCACGAAGTTGCCGGTGCCGCGCTCGACGGCCGCCTTCACGATGCTCTCGCCGCGAGAGATCATCGTCTCCTCGAGCTCGTTGATGGAACGCGGCGTGAACCCCCGCGAGATGATCGCGCGCGTGGCCGTGTGCTCGGGCGGGTCCTGGTTGATCAGGATCACCCGCTGCAGCTCGATCTGCTCGCGATCCATGGCGGTGGGGAAGCGGACGATCGCGCCGTTCTCGGCGGTCGACCAGTTCTTGGAGTCCTTGGAGATCGCGGAGACGTCCGCGTGGCGCGTCACTGCGTAGTAGCCGGTGCCGGCCGCCTCGGCGAACCCGCTGGTCATCGCCTCGTCCTGCTCGATCCACAGGATCGGTGCACTGCGGCGAGCCGCTCTGAACTCGTCGTGCGGCAACGCGTGGTGGATCACGTCTGGGTCGGTGAAGTCGAACCCCTCGGGGATGACGTCGGTCGTAGTCACAGCAGTTGCCCTCTCGGTTCTGGAACACGTTCTACCCGACCGAGACTACATACTCTCGGTATATCCGGAAAGGCTTTCGTGGACGATTCGTCGCCCAATTTGAGACGACGATCACGACCCGCCTTGCCGCCGAAACGAGAACGTGTTCTAGTTTGCTCCCATGGGCACCCCTGTGATCGTCGACGCCGTCCGCACTCCCCTGGGCAAGCGCAAGGGCTGGCTGGCCGGCATCCATCCCGCCACGCTGCTCGGCTTCGCCCAGCGCCAGGTCCTCGAGCGCGCCGGGGTCGACCCGATGCTGGTCGAGCAGGTCGTCGGCGGCTGCGTCACCCAGGCCGGCGAGCAGTCCAACGACATGATCCGGCGCGCGTGGCTCCACGCGGGACTCCCCCAGCACACCGGGGCGACCGCGGTGGACGCGCAGTGCGGCTCGGGCCAGCAGTCGGCCCACCTGGTCCACGACATGATCGCCGCCGGCACCATCGACGTCGGCATCGCCTGCGGCATCGAGTCGATGTCGCGCATCCCCCTGGGGGCCAACGTGCCGCCGGGCATGGGCGACCCGCGACCGGACGACTGGTCGATCGACATGCCCAACCAGTTCGAGGCGGCAGACCGCATCGCCCGCAACCGCGGCCTGACCCGCGCCGACCTCGAGGCCTTCGGCCTGGCCTCGCAGCAGAAGGCCCGGGTCGCCGTCGACGAGGGGCGCTTCAAGCGCGAGATCGCTGCGATCGAGGCTCCCGTGCTCGACGCGGAGGGGGTCGCGACCGGGGAGACCAGGCTCGTCGACACCGACCAAGGGCTGCGCGACACCACCCTCGAGGGGCTCGCGTCGCTCAGGTCGGTGCTGCCCGACGGACTGCACACCGCCGGGACGTCCTCGCAGATCTCCGACGGCGCCTCCGCCGTGCTGATCATGGACGAGGACAAGGCCCGCTCCCTCGGCCTGACCCCGCGCGCCCGGATCGTCAACCACTGCCTGGTCGGCTCCGACCCCTACTTCCACCTCGACGGCCCGATCGCCGCGACCCAGCGGATACTCGACCGCACCGGCATGGCCATCTCCGACTTCGACCTCTTCGAGGTCAACGAGGCCTTCGCCTCCGTCGTGCTCTCGTGGGCCGGCCAGCACCACGTCGACCTCGACAAGGTCAACGTCAACGGCGGGGCCATCGCGATCGGCCACCCGGTCGGCTCGACCGGCACCCGGCTGATCACCACCGCCCTGCACGAGCTCGAGCGCCGCGACCAGTCCACGGCGCTGATCTCGATGTGCGCCGGCGGCGCCATGGCCACCGGCACGGTCATCGAGCGGATCTGAGGCGGGCCGTCCGCGCCTCCCGCCACAGCCGGCCGAAGAAGCCGGCGTAGGTCACGAAGGCCGACCGGCCGTCGACGCGCAGCACGAGCTCGTCGTGCCCACGCGAGGGCGACCACCAGTTCTCCGAGCCGGTCCAGACCCGCTCGACACGGCCGCGCGCCCCGTCGTACGACGCCGCCAGGAACTTCAGGTGGCTGTAGCGCCGTGGTCCGAACCACGCGCTCTCGACGCGTACGCCGCCCTCCCGCAGCACCGCGCTCACCCGCGGGCCGAAGGGCGAGCTGACGACGGCCGCGACGTCCGCCCCCGCGCGACGCCGATCGACCAGGGCATGGGCGATGCGGACGCCGCGCGGGTCCTGCCAGTTGGACTGCGCCACCCGGATCACGGTGCCCGGTCCGGGCAGCGAGCGGATCCGATCGACGACCGGGTCCCGTTGCGTCGGCGAGGTCCATGGCAGGAAGGTCGCCGCGACCCCGCCTCCGAGCTCGACGTGACGGTAGGGACGTCGGACGGGTCGGTCCCGGGCCTGCTGCTCGAACACCCGACCCAGCGCCTGGTAGAGCCGGTGGTGGCCGACGAGCTCGACGGCGTCGTTGTACTGGTCGGTCTCGGCGACGTCGGTCGCGTTGGCCGTGGTCACGACGCTGATCCAGCGCTCGGTGCCGACGCGGGAGAAGGTCCACGACTTCTGGTGCAGGTTGGCCTCCGCACCGTCGAAGGAGTCACCGCCACGCGCCGAGCCGCGCACGCAGCGCGCCCAGGAGGCGGCCGGCAGTCCCGCCACGAGGTCGAGGAAGGCCGGCTCCGCGCAGGAGATGCCGCCGACGAGGACCCGCACGCGCACTCCCCGGTGGGCGGCGTCGAGCAGGGCCGTGGTCATGACGTCGCTGCTGTAGGTCCAGACGACCCCGCGCACCACCGCGCCCGGCGGCGACGTGCGCAGGTGGGAGGTCAGCAGCGAGAGGACCCGTTGCTCTCCGGGACGGTCGAGCACGGCACGCATCCGCATGGTCGAGCGGCTCACGGGTGCGGTGGCTGGGGAGCCGGCCCGCACGCCCGCGACCGGTGATCCGGTCGGTGATCCGGTCGGTGCTGCGGTTGGTGCTGAGGCCGGGGCGGCCGCGGGCGCGGGGACGACCGCGCTGGCGATGAGGACGACCGCACAGGAGGCGGTCGCGAGGAGGAAGCGCCAACCGGGACGCGACGACATGGATCTCCTGGGACGACGAGGCACCGGCCGCTCGCGCGACCCTGTCGTTCCTCGACGCTAAGGAGCCGACCTGTCCGTCAGTGGTCCTGGGACCGACGCCCCGGCGACAGGGGGACGACAGCGAGCTCGGCGTCGCGGACGTCCCGCCTCAACGGTCGTCCCAGACGTCGTCGAAGAACCGCACGTAGGCCCGGTGCGCCGAGGGCGCCGTCAGCCCGAGGACCAGCTCGTCGTGACCCCGCGACGGGCCCCACCAGTTCTCCGAGCCCGTCCAGACACGGGTCTGCCGACCGCTGGGCCCGTCGTGCTCCGCCGTCATGAACTTGAGGTGGTGGTAGCGCCGCGATGAGAAGTACGCCGTCTCGAGACGTGCGCCCGCGCCGACCAGGAGGGTGCGGACCGACCGAGCGAAGGGGCGACTGGTCAGCACGCGGACCCGTGCACCGGCCTCGAGCTTGCGCACCAGCGCTCGTGCGATCGCGACCCCACGCGCGTCCTGCCAGTTGGACTTCGCGATGCGGATGACCGCGCCGCGGGGCGGGATCGCGCGGATCCGGGAGACGACGGGATCACTCATGCTCGCCGAGTTCCACGGGGAGAAGGCCACCGTCGTGTCCCCCGCCCGGTGCGTGCGGAACGGACGGGTGAGCGGTCGGTCGCGTCGCTGCTGGTCGAACACCTCGCGGAAGCGCTCGTGCAGCGCGCGGTTGCCGACGACCTGGTAGGCGTCGTTGTACTGGAAGGCGTCCGCCATCGGGGTCGCGTTGGCCGAGGTCACGACCACGACCCAGCGACCGGTGCCGGTGCGCGTGAACGTCCACGACTTCTGGTGCAGGCCCGTCTCCTGGCCGGCGAAGGTGCGTCCGCCGCGGGCGCTGCGATAGCTGCAGTCGGCTGTCGACCGCGACGCACGCGCCAGGTCACGGCGCAGCAGGCGGTAGGCCGGCTCACGACAGGAGATCCCGCCGACGAGCACCTGGACGCGGACCCCCCGACGCGACGCCGCGACCAGCTCGCGGGCCAGGGCCCAGCTGCTGAGCTTCCACATCACCACGCGCACGGTCGAGCGCGGCTGGGCGTGCCTCAGGTTGGTCGTGACCAGGGCGCTGATCCGGCGCTGTCCGGGCTTGCTGAAGACCGCACGCGTCGTCGGGACGTACGGCGCCGCAGCCGGCGCTGCGGCGGTGAGTGCCGTCGTACGGGACGGGGCGGCGACGACGTGCGGCGGCGGCACCGCGGCCAGGAGACCGAGCAGGACGAGGAAGGCTGCGCCGAGGGCCCGAGTGATCACGGACGCGACGCTAGGAACCGCGCCTAAGGCGTGGATGAGGCCGGTCTGAGAACGCCTTCATCCATCTCGACGGCCACCCGCCGGCTCACGCCCCGTAGACCGCCTCCGGCACCGGAGCAGCGGCGAGCAGGTCACGCAGGGCAGGACCGACGGCGGCCGCCTCCCAGCGCGCGCCGAGGTCGTGGCAGGGACCGTGGGCCCACCCGTTCTCGACGGTGACCTTGCCGCCATCGATCTCGATCACCCGGCCGGTGACGTCACCGGCCTCGACCGAGGCGAGCCAGGCGACGATGGGCGAGTTGTCCTCGGGCAGCGCCATGGCGGAGGTGTCGAAGGCACCCTCGGTCATCCGGGTGCGCGCGACCGGTGCGATGGCGTTGACCGTCACGCCGTAGCGCCCCATCTCCTGGGCCGCGACCAGCGTGAGGCCGGCGATCCCGGCCTTGGCTGCGGAGTAGGTCGCCTGGCCGACCGAGCCCTGGAGCCCAGCGCCGGACGAGGTGTTGATGACCCGGGCGGCGCGCTGGCGCCCCTCCTTGGCCTCGGCCCGCCAGTAGGCGCCCGCGTGGCGCAGCGGGGCGAAGTGACCCTTGAGGTGCACCCGGATCACCGCGTCCCACTCCTCCTCGGAGGTGTTGACGAGCATCCGGTCGCGCACGAAGCCGGCGTTGTTGACCAGCACGTCGAGACCGCCGAAGGTCGCGATCGCCTGCTGCACCATGGCAGCGGCCTGCTCGAAGTCGGCCACGTCGGCGCCGTTGGCGACCGCCCGGCCGCCCATCGCCTCGATCTCGGCGACCACCTCGTCGGCGGGTGAGTCCCCGGTGCCCTCGCCGGCGAGCGAGACGCCGTAGTCGTTGACGACCACGGCCGCGCCGTGCCGGGCCAGCTCGAGCGCGTGGGCGCGACCGATCCCCCGTCCGGCGCCGGTGACGATCGCGACGCGACCTTCGAGAAGTGTGCTCACTCAGGACTCCTTGGTTGCTGCGGACAGGAAGACGGGCGGCTCGCCGCCACCGTGGCAGGCGACACGCGCGCCGGAGACGTAGGAGGCGAGGTCGCTGGCCAGGAAGACCGCAACGTGGCCGACCTCCTCGGGCCGCGCCATGCGACCCAGCGGGATCGTGGCCTCGATCGCGGCCACCCCGGCGTCCCCGCCGTAGTGGTCGTCGGTGTTCTCCGTGCGGCACAGGCCCACGTCGATCGAGTTCATCCGCACCCGAGGTGCCCACTCGATCGCCAGCGAGGTCGTCAACGAGTCGACGCCGGCCTTGGCTGCGCCGTACGCCGCCGTCCCCGGCGAGGGCCGGGTCGCCGAGATGGAGGAGATGTTGACGATCGCGCCGCCGGTCTCCTGCTGCTGCATCACCGCGTTGGCTGCCTGCGCGCAGGCGAGCGGGCCGAGCAGGTTGAGGCCCACGACCTTGTCGTGGAAGCGGGAGGAGGCGTCAGCCGCCAAGGCGTACGGCGCCCCGCCGGCGTTGTTGACCAGCACGTCGAGGCGTCGGTGGTCGGCGACCACGCCGGCCACCAGGGCGTCCACGGCAGCCGCGTCGCGGACGTCGCAGACGCGGTGCGTCGAGCCCGGCACCGGAGCGACGTCGGAGCGGCTGCACGTCACGACGGTCGCGCCGGCGTCGAGGAAGGCGCGGGTGATGCCGAGCCCGATCCCCTGCGTGCCACCGGTCACGAGCACGACCCGTGCGGAGAGGTCCATCGAGAGCGCCATGCTGTTAGGCTACCAAGCAAGCGTTAGGTTTGTTAGCGACGACCCACGGAAGAGGCACGATGGCCATCACCTCCGAGCTCCGCGACGACGGCATCCGCGTCGTCACGATGAGCCATCCCCCGGTCAACGCGCTCACCGTGCAGGGCTGGTTCGACGTCGCCGCCGCCCTGGACGAGGCGAGCGCGGACATGGCCACGCACGTGGTCGTCCTGCGTGCCGAGGGTCGCGGCTTCAACGCCGGCGTCGACATCAAGGAGATGCAGCGCACGACCGGCTTCGACGCGCTCCTAGGAGCCAACAAAGGCTGCTTCGCCGCGTTCAAGGCGGTCTACGAGTGCTCGGTCCCCGTCATCGCGGCGGTCAACGGCTTCTGCCTCGGCGGTGGGGTCGGCCTGGTCGGCAACGCCGACTGCGTCGTGGCCAGTGACGACGCGTTCTTCGGCGTGCCCGAGGTCAAGCAGGGCGCCCTGGGCGCCGCGACCCACATGGCCCGGCTCGTGCCGCAGCACCTGATGCGCACCCTCTACTTCACCTCCCGCACCATCAAGGCCGCCGACCTCGTGCAGCACGGCTCGGTCCTGGAGGTGGTCCCCCGCGCCGACCTCGACGACGCCGCGCTCCGTGTCGCCGCCGACATCGCGGCCCAGGACACCCGGGTCATCCGAGCCGCCAAGGAGTGCCTCAACGGGATCGACCCGATCGACGTCAACAAGAGCTACCGCTTCGAGCAGGGCTTCACGATGGAGCTCAACCTCATGGGCGTCAGCGACGAGCTGCGCGACGACTTCGCCGGGACAGAGAAGGCCAAGAAGTGAGCAAGGGACCCCGCGACAAGCGGATGAGCATCGACGAGGTCGTCGGCGAGCTCCGCGACGGCATGACCATCGGCATCGGTGGCTGGGGCCCGCGGCGCAAGCCGATGGCGCTGGTCCGCGCGATCCTCCGCTCGGACCTGACGGACCTCACGATCGTCAGCTGGGGCGGTGCCGACGTCGGCCTGCTCGTGCGCGCCGGCAAGGTGCGCAAGCTGGTCTACGCGTTCGTCTCGCTCGACTCGGTGCCGCTGGAGCCCAACTTCCAGCGCGCCCGCCAGGCCGGCACCATCCCCGAGGTCGTCGAGCTCGACGAGGGCATGTTCCAGACCGGGCTGCGCGCAGCCGCGCAACGTCTGCCCTTCCTGCCGATGCGGGCGGGCCTCGGCTCCGACGTGCTCGTCAACAACCCGTGGGTCCGGACCGTCACCAGTCCGTACGACGATCCCGACGGCCAGCGCGAGGAGCTCGTCGCCGTCCCCGCTCTCCGTCTCGACGTGGCGCTGGTCCACCTCAACCGGGCCGACAAGCACGGCAACGCGACGTACCTCGGTCCCGACCCCTACTTCGACGACCTCTTCTGCATGGCGGCCGACCGGGCCTACGTCAGCGTCGAGCAGGTCGTGGACACCGCGGGTCTGACCGTCGACACCCCGGTCCAGCGGCTGCTGCTCAGCCGGATGATGGTGACCGGCGTGGTGGAGACGCCGAAGGGCGCGCACTTCACGACCTGCACCCCCGACTACGAGCGGGACGAGAAGTTCCAGAAGGCCTATGCCGCCGCGGCCGGCGGCTCCGACGAGGACTGGGCGGCCTTCGAGCAGCGCTTCCTGTCCGGCGACGAGGCGGCCTACCAGGCAGCGGTCCAGCAGTTCCAGGAGGAGCAGGCATGACCTCGACATCCGAAGGGGCGACCCGCGCCGACGTCTGCGCGGCGGCGATCGCCGACGCGTTCAAGGACGACGGCGAGATCTTCGCCAGCCCGATGGGCATGCTGCCGATGCTCGGCGTACGCCTGGCCAAGCTCACCAGCAACCCCGACCTGGTGATCTCGGACGGTGAGTCGCTCTTCCTCGCCGGCGTCCCGCCGCTCTTCGCCAAGGGTGACGTCGTCGAGGGCTGGATCCCCTTCCGCAAGGTCTTCGACGTGGTGGCCTACGGCAAGCGCCACGTGATGATGGGCGCCACCCAGGTCGACCGCCACGGCAACCAGAACATCTCGGCGATCGGCGACTTCGCGAGGCCCCAGCGCCAGCTGCTCGGCTCGCGCGGCGCCCCGGGCAACACGGTCAACAACCGCACGTCCTACTGGGTGCCCAAGCACTCCCCCCGCGTCTTCGTCGAGAGCGTCGACATCGTCTCGGGGGTCGGACCGGCCCGCGCCAAGGCAGCCGGCCCGGGCGCCGCCCGCTTCAACGACATCCACCGGATCGTCAGCAACCTCGGCGTCTTCGACGTCAAGGGCGACGCCGACACCGTGCGCCTGCTCAGCGTGCACCCCGGCGTCAGCATCGACGAGGTGCGCGCGGCGACCGGTTTCGAGCTCACGGTGGACGGTGAAGTCCCCGAGACCCGTGTGCCGACCAGCGAGGAGCTGATCATCATCCGCGAGGTGCTGGACCCGAAGTCGCTGCGTCACCGCGAGGTCCCCGAGCCCAAGCCCGAGGAGGCTTCGTGATCGAGCAGCTGCTGAGGACGCCCCTGACCGAGCTGGTCGGCGTCCGCCACCCCGTGGTGCAGACCGGCATGGGCTGGGTCTCCGGCCCGCGCCTGGTCAGCGGCACGGCCAACGCGGGCGGGCTGGGCATCCTGGCCTCGGCGACCATGACCTACGAGGAGCTCGAGAAGGCGATCCTCGAGGTGAAGGCGCGCACCGACCAGCCCTTCGGGGTCAACCTGCGCGCCGACGCCGGCGACGCCGGTGACCGCTGCGACCTCCTGATCAAGCACGGCGTGCGCGTCGCGTCCTTCGCGCTGGCCCCCAAGCAGGACCTGATCGCCAAGCTCAAGGACCACGGCCTCGTCGTGATGCCCTCGGTCGGAGCGGCCCGCCACGCCGAGAAGGTCGCGGCGTGGGGCGCCGACGCGGTGATGATCCAGGGCGGCGAGGGGGGTGGCCACACGGGCTCGGTCCCGACCACGCTCCTGCTCCCGACCGTGCTCGACGCCGTGGACATCCCCGTCGTGGCCGCCGGCGGCTTCTTCGACGGCCGCGGCCTCGCGGCGGCGCTGTCCTACGGCGCGGCCGGCGTCGGCATGGGCACCCGCTTCCTGCTCACCCAGGACAGCGCGGTCCCCCAGGCGGTCAAGGACCTCTACCTCGGCTACGACCTCAACGGCACCGTCGTGACCGCCAAGGTCGACGGGATGCCGCACCGGATGCTGCACACCGACCTGGTCAGCGAGCTCGAGGAGACCAGCGCCGTCAAGCGCCTTGGCCCCACGGTGCGCCGCACCCTGGAGTTCAAGCAGACCAGCGGCATGTCGTGGCTCGAGCTGGCCAAGGACGGCCGTGCGATGAAGAAGACCCAGGGCCGCACGCTGGCCCAGATGACGCTCGCCGCCAACACGCCGGTGATGCTCAAGGCCGGGCTGGTCGAGGGTGACACCGGCGCCGGGGTCCTCGCCTCCGGCCAGGTCGTCGGCGTCATCGACGACCTGCCCACGTGCGAGGAGCTCATCGACCGGATCGTCCTGCGCGCCGTCGAGGAGCTGCGCCGCGGGTCGTCGTACGTCGTCTGAGTCCTGGCCCGGATAGTGCGGGACGTTTTCGACCTCCTGGTGTGCCTGGAAGGCCGAAAACGTCCCGCACTTTCCCGGCCGAAGACCCGCCGCCGTTCAGGACCCGGGCACGTAGCCCTTCTCGGGCGCCCAGGAGCCGGTGTCGCGCAGCCGCGCCCAGATGTCGTACTCCGGGGCGAAGAAGTCCACCAGCGCGGCGCGGGTGGCGGCCGTGAGCTCGGGCTCGCGGCGCTCGGTGGAGACGTTGGCGGTGCCGATCTCGACCTTGCCGTCCATCTTGGCGGTGATCCAGCCCTGCCAGGCGTCGGGGCGGTCGAGCGCGAAGATCCGGTCGACGCCGAGGTCGAGGTCGTTGCTCATCGCCACGAAGCGCGCGGGCCTGCCCACCTTGCCGGTGATCGCCTGGTCGCCGGCGACGTAGCGCTCGGCGAAGTGCTCAAAAGTCATGTCGCCGGTGTACTTGTCGGGGTTCTCCGTCACCACGGCCGGACGCGAGCGGTAGCGCCACCACGACTCGAGCCACTCGACCGGCTCACGGAAGAGCGAGACGACCTCGTAGTCGCTGCGGCGATAGCCGGCGTTGCGCAGGATCGGCACCATGCGGGTGTGGAACTGGCGACAGTTCATGTGCTTGAGCCGGGGGTGGCCCCGCAGCACGACGTCCGCCTTGCCGCTGAGGGCGTTGACGATGGAGGTCGACGCGCACTTGGGCATCGACAGCACCACGAACCCGTGGCTCGGCAGCGCGATCATGCACCCAACCTATCGGTCGTCCGGTTTCGTGACGCGGACGCTCCGGCGGTTAATGTCTCCCGTCCCGCTGCACACTCTCGAGGAGCCACCACCGTGCGTCGCCCCCGCCTCCCCTCCATGTTCGGCCTGTCGCTGGCCGCCACCATCGGCGCCACCATCGGCGCCACCGTCAGCGCCGCCATCGGCGCCGGGCTGCTCGGGGCCCCCGCGCAGGCCCGCGTGGCGTCCCCGGCTCCTTCGGCGTCGGTCGAGGCGCGCGCCGAACTGGTCTGCAAGACCTCCGTCACCGGTGTCGACTCCGAGAACCGGTTGGTCTACTACACCGTGCGCAACGACCTCGTCATCGAGCGCCGGTCCAGCAGGCCGCTGGGCTTCCGGCCCACCAACCTCGGCTACCTCGGGACCGACTACACCTCCACGGGCTCGACGACCCGGATGACCACCACCACCGCCGACGGCGTGCCGCGCGAGCTGAGCGTCGTCGAACGCGACGACTCCCGGACGCTGCGGTTCTCGGCCACGACCTTCGGCCAGAAGAACTACCGCCCCCGCCTGTTCACCGACGCCTACAGCTACTTCGGCTACACGATCAACCACGTCGGGGTGCTCCAGCGCTGGACCCTGGTGCGTCTGCGCACCGGGCGGCTGTCCTACCGCTACCCGGTGACAGTGGCCACCAACCTGAAGAACACCGTGGCCATCACCCCCGCGTCACTGAAGTCGCAGCCCAGCGCGGACATCCTCTACACCACGACGAAGCTCGGCGCCCTGCGGCTGCTCACGGTGCCTCACGAGAGGCCCGAGGACCGCTCCTTCCGGACGCTGTCCGCCCGCGGCTACGCCGGCGTCACCGAGCTCTCCGGCAGCTACTGCAACGGCAAGGACCGTGGCGTCGTCATCGGCATCGACCCGACGGCCGGCACCGCGACCTGGACCGTCGTGACCGACGTCAGCTCCCCGGCCCGGGCGCGCTCCGACCTCAGGGGCGCCATCCGCCGCAAGGTCGATTGGAACCTTCACGCCACCCTCTGACCCACCGCCGGGGGGTCGGACACGACGACGCGGTAGTTTCAAGCATGACCCAGGAGCCGCCCGTCCGTCGCGCCCGGCACCTCATGGACCCCGACGCTCCCCGCAAGGCGCCGGACCCCGGGGCCATCGCCCGCCTCCAGCGCGTGCAGACCTGGGTCATGTCGGTCCTCGTCGTGACGACGATCGTGCACCTCTCGGCCGGCCTCGCGATCGCGGCGCAGTACGTCGACGAGGACGCCGTGTCAGCGGGCATCGGGCTGAGCGTGCTGGCTGGTGCGTTCGGCGTGATCGCCGTGGCCTCGGGCCTCGCGATCCACAAGAAGTCGCTCGTCTCGCCGTGGCTGCTGCTGGGTCTGCTGCCCGGCCTGGTGTCGGTCTACCTCGTCCTGCGCTGACGCGTCATCTGCCGTTCACCGGGCCGTCCCTAGCCTCGCGCCGCCGGTCTCGTTGGACCCGACATGTGCGACGACAGCAGCAGCCACACCCATGCGTCCCCCACGCCCGACCTGCCCCCGGGCGCCCTGGGTCGCCGCGCACTGACCGCGGGCGCCGGCCTGCTGATGGCCGGCACCCTGCTCCCCCACACCGGAGCGATCGCCTCCGCCTCCACGGCTCCGACGGTCGGCGCGTCACGCCGCTCGCGCATCTCCACCGGCACGCGGCTCGTGCACGCCGACCTGCACAACCACACCCTGCTGTCCGACGGGGACGGCGACCCGGCCCTGGCCTTCGCCTCGATGCGCAACGCCGGCCTCGACGTCGCGGCGCTCACCGACCACGCCACGCTCTCCGACAACGTCCTCGGTGACGTGCTCGCCGGCCTGCTGCCGCCGGAGTACAAGCAGGTCGCCGGCATCACTCCCGGGGACTGGGCACGCACGAAGCGCTTCGCCGACCGCGCCGACGACGACGGCCGCTTCACCGCGATCCGCGGCTTCGAGTGGTCCGAGCCCCTCATCGGTCACGTGAACGTCTGGTTCACCGAGCACTACGTCGACGTCCTGCAGGCCGGCGTCATGCAGCCCCTGCTCGACTGGCTGCGGCGCGAGCCCGGCCTCGTGCTCGACGGTGGCGCCGGCGGGCTCGCCGGCTTCAACCACCCCGGCCGCGAGCCGCTGCGCTTCCAGGAGTTCACCTACGACAAGCGCGTGCGCGACCGGGTCGTGTCGCTGGAGATGTTCAACCGGGGGGACGACTACCTCTTCGAGGGCTTCGCCGACGACCGGTCCTCGCCCCTGGTCGCGTGCCTCAACGCCGGCTGGCGCACCGGCATCGCCGGCGTCACCGACGAGCACGGCACCGACTGGGGCGAGCCCGAGGGCAAGGGCCGCACCGGCCTGTGGGTCCAGGAGCACAGTCGCCGCGGGGTCAAGCGTGCGATGCGGGCCCGCCGCTTCTTCGCGACCCGTACGTCGGGACTGCGGGTCGACGCGACCGCCCAGCCCCGCGGTGGTCGCCCGGTCCGCATGGGCGGTGTGCTGCCGATGCGCAAGGGCGTCGTGCGGGTGCGGCTCGACCTGGCGCGTGACGCCTCGTGGACCGGTCGCCGCCTGGACGTCCAGGTGCTGCGACCCGGCACCGACGTGCCGACCGTCGTGGACGTCGTACCGTTCCGCGTCGGGCCGGTCGTCGAGCTCAAGGTGCCGGTCAACCTGGCCGACGGCGACTGGTTCCTGCTGCGCGTGGCCGACCCGACCCAGCGCAACGCCACCCCGGGCCCCGCCGGGCACCCCGGTAACGACCTCGGGATCGCCTACACCAGCCCGTGGTGGCTGGAGCCGACCACTGCCTGACCGCCGCCCGGTCGTGCAACAGTGCGCCGACTCGGCGGCCTACAGGCGCTCGATGATCGTGACGTTGGCCTGGCCGCCGCCCTCGCACATGGTCTGCAGGGCGTAGCGGCCACCGGTGCGCTCGAGCTCGCCCAGCATCGTGGTCATGAGCCGGGTGCCGGTGGCGCCGATGGGGTGCCCCAGGGCGATGCCGCCGCCGTTGACGTTGACCCGCTCGTGCGGGGCGCCGGTCTCCTTCATCCACGCGAGCACGACGGAGGCGAAGGCCTCGTTGCACTCGAAGAGGTCGATGTCGTCGATCGAGAGGCCGCTCTTCTCCAACGCGTGCGCCGTGGCCCGGATCGGGCCGGTGAGCATCCAGATCGGGTCGTCGCCCTTCACGGTGAGGTGGTGGATGCGGGCCCGCGGGGTGAGGCCGTGCTCGGCGACCGCAGCCTCGGAGGCGATGAGCATCGCGCTCGAGGCGTCGCAGATCTGGGAGGCGACGGCCGCGGTGATGCGTCCGCCCGGAGCCAGGGGCTGGAGGCCGGCCATCTTCTCCAACGACGTCTCGCGCGGGCACTGGTCGACGGCGAAGGTCGACCCGTCGGGCAGCACGACCGGCTCGATCTCGCCGATGAAACGTCCCTCGGCGATCGCGAGCCGGGCGCGCTCGTGGGAGGCCAGGGCGAAGGACTCCATGTCTTCGCGGCTGATGTCCCACTTCTCCGCGATCATCTCGGCGGAGGCGAACTGCGAGACCTCGACGTCGCCGTAGCGCGCCTGCCAGCCCGGCGACTCGGCGAAGGGCGTGGTGAACCCGTACTGCTGGGCGACGAGCATCGCGGCCGAGATCGGGATGGCGCTCATGTTCTGCACACCACCGGCGACCACGAGGTCCTGGGTGCCGCTCATGACGCCCTGCGCGGCGAAGTGCACCGCCTGCTGGGACGAGCCGCATTGACGGTCGATGGTCACGCCGGGCACGTGGTCGGGCAGCCCGGCGACCAACCAGGCGGTGCGGGCGACGTCGCCGGCCTGGGAGCCGATGGTGTCGCAGCACCCGAGGATCACGTCGTCGACGGCCCCCGGGTCGACACCCGTGCGACGCATGAGCGCACCGAGCGTGTGGGCTGCGAGGTCGGCGGAGTGCATGGCGGCGAGCGCGCCTCCGCGCTTGCCGACCGGGGTGCGGACCGCGTCGATGATGTAGGCCTCAGCCATGGGAGATCCCGTCCAGGAGGATGTGCAGGTATTGGTCGGCGACGTGGGCGTGGGTGAGCGTGCCGCCGGGGCGGTACCACTTCACCGCCACCCACACGGTGTCGCGGATGAAGCGGTAGGTGAGCTCGATGTCGAGGTCGGGACGCAGCGCCCCGGAGCGGACGCCGTCGTCGAGCAGGGTGATCCACACCAGGCGGGACTGGGCGTTGCGCTCGGCGAGGTAGGCGAAGCGCTCGAAGCCCCCGAGGTAGTCCGCCTCGTTCTGGAAGATCGCGACCTCGTGGCGGTGCCGGTCGATCGCCTCGAAGGAGACCTGGACGGCGCGCTCCAGCTTGGTGCGCGGGTCGTCGGTGCTGGTGAGGATCGCGTCGTAGGAGCCGAAGAGCTCCTCCTGGAAGGTCGAGAGGATCTCGTCGACCATCGACTCCTTGGAGTCGAAGTGGTGGTAGAGGCTGCCCGACTGGATCCCGGAGGCGTCGGCGATGTCGCGCACCGTGGTGTTCTTGAAGCCCTTCTCGGCGAAGAGCCCGGCCGCGATGCGCAACAGCTCCGCGCGCCGGTTGCCGGCGCCTGCCTCGTCCTCACGCGTTGCCACGACCGAAGCCTCTCAGGCCTGCTGCGAGCTGACGGCGACGACCTCGCCGGTCATGTACGACGCGTAGTCGCTGGCCAGCATCACCATCACGTTGGCGACCTCCCAGGGCTCGGCGGCGCGGCCGAAGGCCTCGCGCTGCTTGAGCTCGTGGAGCAGCTCGTCGGAGGTGACCTTGGCGAGGAAGGGGTGCATGGCGAGGCTCGGCGAGACCGCGTTGACGCGGATGCCGTGCGGCGCCAGGTCGAGCGCGGCACAACGGGTCAGCGCCATCACGCCGGCCT
>NZ_CALRWD010000024.1:0-52656 GCF_943371775.1 Nocardioides psychrotolerans | reverse complement strand
AGGATCTCGGGCGGGTCGTCGCTGGAGCGGGTCGAGCGGGCGGATCAGGCCTTGGCGTCGTCCTCGGAAGCGGCCTCGGCCGGCTCCTCGGTGTCAGCGGGGGCCTCGTCCACGGCGCCACCCTCGGTCTCGAGGGTGTCGGTCGCCTCGGCCTCGGTGACCTCGTCGGTGGCGGTCTCCTCGGCGGGAGCCTTCTCGACGGGGGCGGCCGGGGCGGCAGCAGCGGTGGTCTTCTTCGAGGACGGGGCCTTCGGTGCGTAGGCCTCGGTCACGAGCTCGATGACGGCCATGGGCGCGTTGTCGCCCTTGCGGGGACCGATCTTGGTGATGCGGGTGTAGCCGCCGGGACGCTCCGCGAAGGTGGGGGCGATCTCGGTGAAGAGCACGTGCACGACGCCCTTGTCGCGGATGGTCTTGAGGACCATGCGACGGTTGTGCAGGTCGCCCTTCTTGGCCTTGGTGATCAGCTTCTCGGCGTGGGGGCGCAGGGCGCGGGCCTTGGCCTCGGTCGTGGTGATGCGACCGTGCTCGAAGAGCTGGGTGGCCAGGTTGGCCAGGATCAGGCGCTGGTGGGCCGGGCTACCGCCGAGGCGGGGACCCTTCGTGGGCTTGGGCATGTCTTCTCTCGATTCTCCCCGGCCGTGTCAGGTACCGGGATAGAGGGATGTGGTGCGGGACCGCCGACCCGCCGCGGCAGCGACGGGTCAGCGGGAGGTGCTCAGTACTGCTCGTCCTCGACGTAGGCGTCGTCGTCCTCTTCGCCGTAGGCGGCGAGCGCCGTGGCGGGGTCGAAGCCGGGGGCGCTGTCCTTGAGGGAGAGACCCATCTCGACGAGCTTGGCCTTGACCTCGTCGATCGACTTCGCACCGAAGTTGCGGATGTCGAGCAGGTCCTGCTCCGAGCGCGAGATGAGCTCACCCACGGTGTGGATGCCCTCGCGCTTGAGGCAGTTGTAGGACCGGACCGTCAGCTGCAGGTCCTCGACCGGGAGGGCGAGGTCGGCGGCCAGCTGCTCGTCGACGGGCGACGGGCCGATGTCGATGCCCTCGGCCTCGACGTTGAGCTCACGGGCGAGGCCGAAGAGCTCGACCAGCGTCTTGCCGGCCGACGCGATGGCGTCGCGGGGCAGGATGGACGGCTTGGTCTCGACGTCGATGACGAGCTTGTCGAAGTCGGTGCGCTGCTCGACACGGGTGGCCTCGACCTTGTAGGTCACCTTCAGCACGGGGCTGTAGATCGAGTCGACCGGCATGCGGCCGATCTCGTTGTCGGCGCCCTTGTTCTGGACGGCGGAGACGTAGCCGCGGCCACGCTCCACGACGAGCTCCATCTCCAGCTTGCCCTTGTCGGACAGCGTGGCGATCTTGAGCTCGGGGTTGTGCACCTCGACACCGGCCGGGGGCGCGATGTCGGCAGCGGTCACGGCGCCGGCGCCGGACTTGCGGAGGTACATGGTGACGGGCTCGTCGTGCTCCGAGGAGACGACCAGGCCCTTGAGGTTGAGGATGATCTCGGTGACGTCTTCCTTCACGCCCTCGATGGTCGAGAACTCGTGGAGGACGGTGTCCACCTTGATGCTCGTGACCGAGGCGCCCGGGATCGACGACAGGAGGGTGCGGCGGAGCGAGTTGCCGAGCGTGTAGCCGAAGCCGGGCTCGAGGGGCTCGATGACGAACCGCGAGCGGAACTCGTCAACGGTCTCTTCCGACAGTGAGGGACGCTGTGCGATGAGCACTGATTCTTTCCTTTCCGGACCCACCCGCTATTTGACGGATCCGAACTACGACGGTGAAAAGGAAGGTCCACCGGGGGCCGAGGCCCCCGGTGGGGGGTGGTCGGGGGACGGAGGCCCCCCGACCGGTTACTTCTTGGAGTAGAACTCGACGATCAGCTGCTCCTGGATCGGCATGTCGATCTGCGCACGCACGGGGACCTGGTGGACCAGGACACGCATGCGGTTGGGCAGGGCCTCGAGCCACGCCGGGACGATCCGCTCGCCGAAGGTCTCGCGCGCCACGATGAACGGGGTCATCTCGAGGGACTTCTCGCGCACGTCGATCACGTCGTAGGCCGAGACCTGGAAGGACGGGATGTCGACCTTCTTGCCGTTGACCAGGAAGTGGCCGTGGTTGACGAGCTGACGGGCGTGGCGACGCGTGCGGGCGAAGCCGGCGCGGTAGACCACGTTGTCGAGACGGCACTCGAGCAGCTGCAGGAGGTTGTCACCGGTCTTGCCGGTGCGACGCGAGGCCTCCTTGTAGTAGTTGAGGAACTGCTTCTCCATCACGCCGTAGGTGAAGCGGGCCTTCTGCTTCTCCTGCAGCTGGGAGCGGTACTCGCCCTCCTTGATGCGCGCTCGGCCGTGCTGGCCGGGAGGGTAGGGACGCTTCTCGAACGCTGCGTCTCCGCCGACGAGGTCGACACCGAGACGGCGCGACTTCCGGGTCATGGGTCCGGTGTAACGAGCCATGGGTCAGTCTCCTGTTCTGTCTCGGGTCAGACGCGCCGGCGCTTGGGCGGGCGGCATCCGTTGTGGGGGGTGGGGGTGACGTCCTGGATGGTGCCGACCTCGAGGCCGATCGCACCGAGCGAACGGATCGCGGTCTCGCGACCGGAGCCGGGGCCCTTGACGAAGACGTCGATCTTCTTCATGCCGTGGTCCATGGCGCGACGGCCGGCGGCCTCCGCAGCCATCTGCGCGGCGTAGGGCGTGGACTTGCGCGAGCCCTTGAAGCCGACGGTGCCGGCGGAGGCCCACGAGATGACCGCCCCGGTGGGGTCGGTGATGGTGACGATGGTGTTGTTGAACGTGCTCTTGATGTGGGCTTCGCCCTGAGCGATGTTCTTCTTCTCCTTGCGGCGGACCTTCTTGGCGCCGGCCGCGCGTGCCTTGGGAGGCATACGGTTCTCCTGTGTTAGCTGGTCTGTGAGTTAGGAAGGCAGTGCGTCGCGCGAACGCGAACGGTCACTTGGCCTTCTTCTTGCCGGCAACCGTGCGCTTCGGACCCTTGCGGGTGCGAGCGTTGGTCTTGGTGCGCTGACCGCGGACCGGGAGGCCCTGGCGGTGGCGGCGACCCTGGTAGCTGCCGATCTCGATCTTGCGGCGGATGTCTGCCTGGACCTCGCGACGGAGGTCACCCTCGATCTTGAAGTTGGCTTCGATCTCGTCGCGGAGCTTGACCAGCTCTTCGTCGCCCAGCTGGTGGACGCGCAGGTCGGGGTTGACCCCGGTTGCGGCCAGCAGCTGCTGCGAGCGGGTACGGCCGATGCCGTAGATGTAGGTGAGTGCGATCTCGATGCGCTTGTCGCGCGGGAGGTCCACACCAACGAGGCGTGCCATGTCATGGCCCTTTCTTGAAGAGCGGTTGCTCTTCGGTGGTTCACAGAGGTTTCGTGCGTGACGCGTCCTGGTGGTGACCAGGCTCCGGCCTTCTGCTCCGGAGGTGGTTTCAGCCTGTGCTCGTGAGAGACCCAGACCTAGCGATCACGATGAGTGGTGTTCAGTTGTGGTGCAGTGCGTCGCAGGCAGGGACTCAGCCCTGGCGCTGCTTGTGACGCGGGTTCTCGCAGATGACCATGACCACGCCGTGACGACGGATCGTCTTGCACTTGTCACAGATCTTCTTGACGCTCGGGTTGACCTTCATGAGTCGACCCTTTCTGGCTAGTCGGCTGCTTACTTGTAGCGGTAGACGATGCGACCTCGCGTGAGGTCGTAGGGCGAGAGCTCCACCACCACGCGGTCCTCGGGGAGGATCCGGATGTAGTGCTGGCGCATCTTGCCGCTGATGTGGGCGAGCACCTTGTGTCCGTTGCTCAGCTCCACACGGAACATCGCATTGGGCAGGGCTTCCGTGATGGTGCCCTCGAGCTCGATCACGCCTTCTTTCTTCGGCATGTCCTCCACAATCTGTTGGAACGGGTGTGTCTACCGGTGGCCCGGGAACCTCCGGCCAGGTGACCGGTGGACCTCGTAAGGCCGCTCAGGAGCGCCTCTTTCCGGACACACCTGACCTGCTCCGAGGAGACGGTCAGAGGTGATCCGGGCAGCCGCGAGGCACCACGGAACAGACCCACGTTGGGCCGACACGCCAGTTTACGAGGAAGCGGCTGCGAAACACGAATCGGGCAGGGTATCGGCCCTCCCCCGGACGCTCAAGCAGCGAGGAGCCGCAGCGTGTCGACGCGAGCGGGGGACGCATCCGTCGCCGTGCCCGCCGTCGCGCCGGCCACCGGGTTGACCATCACCTCGTCGACGCCGTACGACGCCGCGAGGTCGGCGAGCTGCGCGCGCCCCTGCTCGGCGTCGCCGATGACCCACCGGGTGCGCATCGCGTCGATCAGTCCCCGGTGCGCGTCGGGCACCTCCGCGGCGAGCGCCTCCTCCACGGTGAGCTGGGCGGTCAGCGGCTGCCCGGTGCGCAGCGCGACCATCTGCAGCAGCTGGGGCAGCGCGAGCCGCTCGGCCTCCTCGGTCGTCTCGGCCACAGCGGCGTTGACGGTCAGGAAGGTCCGGGGCTCGGCCAGCTCCGGCGAGGGGCGGAAGTGTGAGCGGTAGAGGTCGAGCGCCTCGGCGGCGCCCTGCCCGGAGAAGTGGTGCGCGAAGACGTAGGGCATGCCCTTCTCGGCGGCCAGCCGCGCCGAGTAGTCCGAGGAGCCGAGCAGCCAGATCCGGGGCACCGAGCGCGCCTCGGGGGTCGCCTTCAGCAGGTGCTGGCGGCCCTGGAGCGCCAGGCCGACCCCGGACGGCTCCATCATGGCCAGCACGTTGTCGACGTACTCCGGGAAGCGGTTGACGGCCTCGTCGCTGACGCCGCCCGCGCCGTGGCGCAGCGCCCAGCTGGTCACCGGGTCGGTGCCCGGAGCGCGGCCGATGCCGAGGTCGATGCGGTCGGGGTAGGCCGCCTCGAGCAGCGCGAACTGCTCCGCGACGACGAGCGGCGCGTGGTTGGGCAGCATGACGCCGCCGGAGCCGACCCGGAGCCGCTGGGTCGCGGCGGCGATCATCGCGATCAGCACCGGCGGGTTGGTCGACGCGATGGCGGCCATGTTGTGGTGCTCGGCGACCCAGAAGCGGCGGTAGCCGAGGTCGTCGGCGGCCCGCGCCAGGTCCAGCATCGCGCCGAGCGCGTCGCTGGTCGACTGGTCGCTGCGGACCGGGACGAGGTCGAGGACGGACAGGGCGGGCGCGGTGGAGGACATCACCGGCTCAACGCCCGGGCGGCGTGCGGCATTCCGGCTCTCAGCGACGGAAGGTGCGCAGGCTCAGCGCGGCACGGACACGTCGGCGACGCGTGACGCCCTGGGACATCCGGCGGCGCTCGGCGTCGACCTCCTGCCAGTACGACGACGCGACGTCCTCGGGCGGCTGGCTGGGGCCGAAGACGTGGCGGTCGGCGAGCGCGGCGAGGCCAGGCGCCTGAGCGGACGAGACGCGGAAGGACTGCTCGCGTCGCGTCCAGCCCGCCCCCACCGGGACCGGCTGGCCCAGGTCGCGGGCGTGGTCGACCAGCTCGCGCCAGCCGCCGACGATGCGCGAGGTGACCCGCTCGGCCGAGCGACGTCGGCGCCGGCGCAGCGCCTTGACCAGCACGACCGACGAGAGCACCAGGACGACGACCAGCAACGGGAGCGCGACGTAGAGGAGCACGACGCGCAGCCACGCGGGGAAACCGCTGCCGGCCTCGTCGACGCGGTCACCCTTGCGTGCGTTGAGCTCGGCATCGTTCTGCTCGGCGAGCGTCGACGGCGGCGGGATCGGCGCGGGCGGCGGCACGACGGTGCCCCTCATCTCCTGCTCGGCGATCGGCGGCTGCTCGGCCGGACGATCGGTGTCCATGAACGCCTCGGTCGGCAGCACCCGCCAGGAGCCGTCGGCGACGCGCAGCTCGACCCAGGCGTGGACGTCCTTGCCCTCGACGACCCCGTCGTCGGGGACGACGGCTCCGAGCACGACCCGGGCGGGCACACCGATCTTGTTGGCGACCAGCGCCATCACGGCGGCGTACTGCTCGTCGTTGCCGACCATGATCGGAGCGTTGACGAACTCCTCCGACAGCCGCCGCACGTGGTGGCCGGCGTGGTAGATCTTCTCGCTCTCCAGGACGCCGTCGGAGTACTTGCCCTCGCTCTTGAGGTGCTCGGCGGCCGCGAAGACCCGCTCCATCGGCTCCGAGGCACCGGCGGTCCACTGCACGGCCTGGGTGTCGAGGAAGCCCGCCGCCAGCGCTGCGTCGGTGAGGTCGCCGCTGGGTGCCGAGGTCTCGGTGACCTCCTCGACGGGACGGACGGCCGAGAAGTGGTAGACGTCGCCGGGCGCCAGACCGGCCGGGACGACCCCGGTCGAGGTGGCGAGGTTGTAGCGGAAGGACTCCGCCTGCTCCTCGACGGCGTCCTCGGAGGAGCCCTCGTCGAAGTGCATCGACTGCAGCGACCCGACGGTGGGCAGCCACACCCCGGAGTAGCCCTCCCCCAGGGTCACCGTGACGTCCACGCGCTCGCCGTCGACCGGGTTGTCGATCGTGGAGGAGACCCGCTGGAAGGTGTCGAGGGTGCTGCCCGGGACGGTGTCCTCGGCGGCGCCCCACACGACGCCGTCGTAGTCGTCGAGCGTGGCGATCCGGACCCGGGACCCCTCGGGCGCCCCGTCGACGGTCATCAGCGTGACGTCGTGCAGGTTGACGGCGTCGGGCTCGGGCATCGCGACGTAGCGACGGAAGGAGGAGAGCGGCGAGGGGTACTGACCGATGTCGAAGGGCGGCTCGACATAGGTGCGCAGGACCACCCGCTCGTCGTCGGCGCCCGCGACCCAGGTCGTGACCGGCAGCGCCGCGGCGCCGGCCACGCCGAGCATCGCCGCGCCGACGAGCACCCGGCGGGTGCGACCGGCACCGCCACGGACCGGACCCGAGCTGTGCTGCATGCGCACGACGAGCCAGCCCAGGGCGAGCACCGCGAGCACGACGCCCTGGAGCCACAGCGACGACGGACGTCGTACGCCGAGCAGGATGACCGCGACCAGCAGCACGGTGGGTGCCAGGACGGGCAGCAACGCGCGCAGCCACGCCGGCCCCGACCGGAGCCGGGCCGTCAGCGTGCCGAGCAGGCCGGCGACCAGGCCCAGCAGCCAGGGCAGGACCAGCAACGGGCCGTCGCCGTCGACCGGCGGCAGCGTGGTCAGCAGGTCCTTCCACCCGAAGAGGACCTGGTCGCCGAGCTCGGCGACCGTGCCCGGCCCGGGGGGCGAGCGCAACGCGAGCGGCCCGCCCACGAGCACGAAGACGACGATGGCCAGCACCACCGCCGACACGGCCGGCCAGCCCAGGCTGGAGGTGATGTGGGCGATGGTGGCGCCGAGGAGGACTCCGACGAGTCCCACCACGAGGAAGCCGATCCCGGTGAAGGTCGTCGTCAGCCCGGCCAGCGCGACGGCGCAGGCGGCGGTCAGCAGGACGGCGTCGAGGACGTGTGCCCGGGTGGGCGTGAGGCGGCTCATCGGGCACTCCAGTGCAGCAGACCGGGCAGGTCCTCCAGCGCCCCGACGCGCAGCACCGTCAGGCCGCCGGTCTCGGTCACCGTGGCGGCGGCGGAGCCGTCGACGACGATCGCGATGCGGCGGACCTCGGGCGGGAAAGCGGCCGAGGCGCGCAGGACGTCCTCGAAGGGCGCCGCGCCACCGGTGACGAGGAAGAGCAGGCTGGTGTCGTGGGCGATGTCGGCGGCCTTGCGCGCGGCGGGGATCAGCCCGACGCGGCCCGTGACCGCACGGCAGACGGCGTCGAGGGCGAGGTGGCCGTCGACGCCCGAGGACGCGTGGTGGCCGCAGACGAACGACGCCTCGAAGTCGTCGAGCACCGCGCGCACGATGATCGAGGCGGTCGCCGACATCGCGGTCTCGAACTCGTCGACACCGCGCTCCCCGCCCGCATAGCTGGCGGGCTGGTCGTCGACGACGATCGTGGCATGGCTGCGACGGGTGTCGAGGTACTGCCGCACGAGGAGCTGGCTCTCGCCGCCCGAGGCCATCGCCTTGGCCGAGGAGCGCCAGTGGACGTGGCGCAGGTCGTCGCCGGCGACGTACTCGCGCAGCGTGTGGAAGGCCAGGTCGCTCTGCGAGATCGACTCGGTCTCGACGCCCTCGAGGTCGCGCAGGAGGCCGGCGCCCAGGGCGTCGAGCGGGACCATCGCCGGGCGGACCAGGATCTCCTGGAGGTCGGTCCACTCGGTGTCGCGCGAGACCAGGCCGAGCGGGTCACCGCGGCGGGTGGTCGCCGGGCCGACGCCGATGACGCCGCGTCGCTCGGTGCGGACGGTGAAGGTCTCCTGGTGGGTGGCGCCGGGGGCCAGGGCCGGGATGCCGTAGCGGTGGACGGCGTCGCCGACCGGCAGGTCGAAGACCGTGGGCAGCATCCGCCCGGTCGCGAGGTTGGTGACGTCGATGCCGGCCGTCACCGTCATCCCGGCCGCGACCCGCGACGGCTCGAGCACCAGGTCGACGCGCACGCGGGTGCGCCCGACCAGGAACGGCAGGGACACCGCGAGCAGCAGCAGGCACGCGACGCCGAGGACCGTGAGCTCCCGCCACCCGGCGGTGGCCGCCGCAGCGAGGGCGAGCACCCCGAGGGCGAGGACCAGCCACCCGAGGGGCTTGACCACCCCCCGGACCCCGTGCCACCGCTGCCTGAGCCTCATCCGACGCTCACGCCACCCGGTCGGTCGGCGGGGCGACGGAGTCGAGGAGACGGGAGATGACGGTGTCGATCGAGACCCCGCTGAACTGGGCCTCGGCGTCGAGGAGCAGCCGGTGGCAGAGCACCGGGACCGCGAGGTCCTTGATGTCGTCGGGCACGACGTGGTCGCGCCCGTCGGCGGCCGCCCAGGTCTTGGCCACCCGGATGAAGGCCAGGCAACCGCGTGCGGAGAGCCCGAGCTTCACGTGGGGCTGGCGTCGCGACTCCTCGGCGATCTCGGCGACGTAGCCGATGACCGCCGGGTCGACGTAGACCTCGTCGGCCAGGCCGCTCATCTGGGCGATCGTGGCCGACGTGATGACGGGGGTCACGAGCGCGGCCCGGTCGCGCACCTTGGCGTTGACGAGGAGCTCGATGGTGGCGGCCTTGTCGGGGTAGCCGACGGAGCTCTTCATCAGGAAGCGGTCGAGCTGGGCCTCGGGCAGGCGGTAGGTGCCGGCCTGCTCGATGGGGTTCTGCGTGGCGATGACCATGAAGGGGCGCCCGACCTCGTGGGGCCGACCGTCGACGGTGACCCGGCCCTCCTCCATGACCTCGAGCAGCGCCGACTGCGTCTTGGGCGAGGCACGGTTGATCTCGTCGGCCAGCACGATGGTGTGGAAGATCGGTCCGGGGTGGAACTCGAAGGTGCCCTTGTGCTGGTCGTAGACGGTGACCCCGGTGACGTCGGAGGGCAGCAGGTCGGGGGTGAACTGGATGCGGGCGTGGCTGCCCTGCACGGTGTTGGCCAGCGCCCGGGCGAGCATCGTCTTGCCGGTCCCGGGGAAGTCCTCGAGCAGCAGGTGGCCCTCCGAGAGCAGACAGGTCAGCGCGAGCCGGACCACGTGGCGCTTGCCGAGGACGGCCTTCTCCATGTTGTCGGTGAGCTGGTCGAAGGTCTGCTTGAACCAGGCGGCCTGGTCGTGGGAGATGGTCACAGAGGTCCTCAGGAGTTGGGCCAGGGATAGCGGTTGGACTCGACGCCGTCGCAGACGACCCAGACCGTGCGGTCGGGGTAGCCGTAGTAGGGGCCGGGCTGGACGGTGCGGTTGGTGGCGATGGGGCGCGTCGCGTAGCTGCCGAAGTCGTCGTGGAAGACGCAGTTCATCGGGTTGTAGGCCCAGTTCTCGCTGGTGAACAGGATCCTCCCGCAGGAGGGGTGCAGGCAGTCGGTCCCCGTGCCGGTGGTGTTGCACGACGGGTCGTCCGTGCCGTCGTGGCACCGGTCGCCGCGGGTGATCGTGATGGTCGGCCTCGGCGCGTCGTCGGTCGTGGGGCTCCGCGCCTGCCGCTCCCCCGGTCCACGCTTGGGGCTGGTGTCGAAGAGCGTGACGATGAGCTGCTCGTTGCTCTTGAAGCCGATGTCGACCGAGCTGGTGCGGAAGGTGTGGACGTCGACACCGCTGAGGGTGAACGTCTCCTTGCCGCGCTTGTCGCTGTCGACGGTCATCGTGGCGGGGTCGCCGTCGGCGTCGACGGTGATCTCCCACGAGACCGTCTTGCCCTTGACGATCGGCTCCATCTTGAGGATGTCCTCGCGGCTCAGCGGACCGTAGGCCTGCAGCGGCTTGCCGGTCGAGCGCTCGCACGCGCCCGACTCGTTGCAGACCTCGAGCTCGATCGTGTAGGGCTTGTCGTTGGACCCGACCTGGATCGCGACGTCCTGGGGGCCGGTGCCGCTGAACTGGCTGATCGCCGCGCCGTCGGAGTAGATCGTCACGTTGGACTGGGCGCCGCGCGACGCCGGCACGGTGAACTGCGCCTGGCCGCTGTTGTCGCGACCGGTCGGTCGCACCGTGAAGTCACCCCACGCGGCCGGCTGACCCACGGCGCTCCACGGCGCTGACGGACCGGTGGCGGTGAGGCCCTTGCCGTTCTTGTTGGTCGCGCGCACGGAGTACTGGTAGGTCCGGCCGTCGTAGGCCATGCCGGCGTTGTCGCAGCGCGTCGCCACGATGTCGGCGCAGTTGGGCAAGGCCTTGCCGTCGCGCAGGACGGTGTAGCGCACGGGGTCGGGACCGTTGGGGTCGACGTCCGGCCAGGTGAGCGTCACCGCTCCGCTGTCGCCGGGCGTGCGCTGGTCGGTGATCGCGGGTGCCGCGGGCGTGCCCGGCGTGCCGATCGACTGGTAGGCGGCCGAGCGTCGGGCCGGGCCGATGTCGAGGGCGTTCTCCGCGGCCACGGAGAACGTGTACTCCTTGTTGTTGTCGAGGCCGGTGATCGTGATGTTGGGTCGCGTCGAGCTCTTGGACCCGCCCGGCCAGGACACCAGGTAGCGCCGGATGTCGGAGGTCTGGGTCGTCGGCGGGCTCCAGGCGATCACCAGGACCCGGTCACCCTCTCGCACGAGCTTGATCGGGCCGACCAGCCCGGGCTTGCGGTCCGGGGTCGCCTGCGCCGACCCGGTGCTCCACTCCGACCAGCCGACGCGGTTGTGCGCGCGCACCTGGAAGGAGTAGGCCGTGCCGTTGGTCAGTCCGCGGATCTCGCAGGTCGTGCCGCCGCACTGCTGCGTGGCACCGCCGCGGAGGCTGCGGACCTCGTAGCGGTCGACCGGGGCACCGTTGGCGTCGGGAGCGCGCCAGGACAGCGCGACCTCCTGGTCACGCACCGTGCGCCCGGGCACCGGCGCCGTGGGGGTGTCGGGCACGTCCAGCACCGCCAGCGAGATGCGGCCCTCGACCAGTCGCTCCGGTCCGGGGTCACCGCCGGACACGTCGCTCATGATGATGCGGAACTGAGCCTGCCCGTCGACGCGCTCGCCCGTGGTCAGCGTGACGCTGGAGCCCTCGGAGGTGATGTCCACGTCGAGCCCGGTGATCTGGGTGGCCTCCACGACCGTGGGGTCGGGGTTGCTCACGCCCGCGCGCAGGTAGCGCGCGAGGTCGATGGTGCGGGTCTCCCCGGCGCGCATGTCGTCGACCCGGATCGGGGAGAGCGAGGGCGGGGGCGACTTGACCACGAGCAGCTGGAGCCGGCCGGGCTCGCTGTCGCCCGTGGTCACGAGCAGGGTGCCGCGGCTGCCGGGGTCGGCGGTCGCCGCGGCGGCGACCTCGATGGCCGGGCCGCTCGGGGTGATGATCGCCAGCCCGTCGCTGGAGGTCTCCCAGTCGGCATCGAAGTCGAGGCCGCCGACGTCGTCGGGGTCAGGGGTCCAGACGTGGCACAGCGAGGCGATGTCGAGGTCGAGGGACTGGCCCTGGGCGATCCGCACCGGCTCGTCGGGGCAGCGCAGGATCGGGCTCTCGCTGCCCACCTGCACCGGCACCGACAGCACCGCGCGGATGCCCTCGGGGTCGTCGACCGAGGTGCCCGTGGTGACCTCGAGGACCACGGCGCCGGGACCGACGTAGGACTCGGCGGCGGTGAGCTCGAAGGCACGGTCGCCGGTGATGCCGGGGAGCAGGTTGGCGCTGGGCGAGGACCAGATGCGGTTCTTGAGGGTCAGCTGCACCGGGCCGCCGGCGGGGTTGACGACGTAGTCGTTGGGGTCGAAGGACTCGGTGTCGCCCGAGGCCAGCTCGATCAGGGCACCGGCCTCGACGTAGGGCGCCGCGGCACGCAGCGCGGGGACGAAGAGGGAGCCGGTGGCCACCCCGCCGTCGGAGTCACGGACGCGGAAGGGCACGACGATCGGCTGCTCGGCGCGGTCGACGGTGATCGTGCCGCCGTCGGCCGACGCCTCGATCCCCGAGGGCGCGACGACCTCGGTGACGCGCAGGGCCGAGGCGGGTCCGTCGGGGTCGTAGGCGGTCTCGAGCACGTCGACGGTCACGCTGTCGCCGGCACCCCCGCTGTCGCCGTCGCCGCCGAACGCGTCGAAGACGACGGGCGGGTTGTTGTAGGGGTCGCTGGTGCGCAGCGTGACGGTGCCCTGCGAGGCGGCGATGCCGTTGCTGAGCCGGTAGACGACCTCGACGTTGCGACCGGAGCCGTCGGTGGGCGACTCGACCACGACCGGACCCTGGGGGCTCTCCAGCTGGACCCCGTCGGGGGCGTCGAGCAGCTCGACGGTGACGCGGTCACCGTCGGCGACGAGGTCGTTGGCGAGCACGTCGACGGTGGCGACGCGGCCGGGCTCGACGGTGATGGCGTCCGCGACCGCCAGCGGGGGCTGCGGGGTGGCCGGCTGCACGACCGCGATGCGGGCGGTGCCGGTCGCCTGGGCGCCCTGGGGGTCGGTGACGGTGTAGGTGAACTCGTCGGTGCCCACGCTGCCGGGGAAGGCCTGGTAACGCAGCGAGTTGGCGCCGTAGGACACCAGCCGGCCCAGCGCCGGCGCGCTGGAGATCCCGGTCAGGGTGACGGGGTCGCCGTCGGGGTCGACGCCCGCGCCGGGGACCTTCAGCGTGATCGCGTCGCCCGACACGGCCCGTCCCTCGAGCGCGGGCGGCTCGGGAGGCTGGTTGGCGCGGCTCGCGGGCACCACGGTGATCTCGGCCTTGCCCGGCGAGGTCTCCCCCGCGGTGTTGGTCGCGAGGTAGCGCACCGTGAAGGTCTGCGCGTCGTCGATCCCGCGCGGTGCGACGTAGCGCACGAAGCGCCCGGCGACGTACGCCGAGCCCGTCGGCACGTCGTCGTCACCCGGAGGCAGCACCGTGAGCGAGCCCGCGGTCTCGCCGGCGACGTCACCGACCAGGCCGAGCTCGTCGCCGGAGGGGCTGAAGTCGTTGTCGAGGACGGGGATCGACGCGCCCGCGCCCTCGCGCACGACCACCCGGTCGACCTCGGTCACCGGGGAGTTGTCCTCGGGAGCGGGTCGCTGGGTCACGACGACCTCGCCCTCGATGCCTGAGCGGGTGCCGTTGCTGATGCGGTAGCGGACCAGCTGGGTGCGGGGGGCCAGCGTGCCCTGACGAGCGGAGAGCCGCAGCCACCGCCCCTCGACCACGGCGACGTCGAGCTGGTTGTCGGTCTCGGCCTCGCCGGACTGGACGACGAGGAGCCCACCGGTCGGGTCGACGTCGTTGGCGAGCACGTCGACCAGGGTCGCCGCCTGGCCGTAGACGGTGATGCTGTCGGGCATCGCCACCGGCGCCTGGGGCGGCTTCTCGCTGGCCCGCACGTCGACGCGGATGCGACCGCGGGCGAAGGGGGCGTTGCCGTACTTGGCGTCGTAGTCGAGGAAGTAGGTCTTGGGCTGCGCGGAGCGGAAGGTGATGGTGCCGCCGACCAGGTCGGTGCGGACGTCGGCGCCGCTGGTCGCGGCCACCTTGCCGGCGAGCTCGAGCACCGCGTCGGGCGTCACCGGGTCGGAGCCCGGGAGGTCGTTGCCGAGCGGGCGGATGGTGATCGGCTTCCCGGCCTCCCCGGCGATCACGTCGGGCTCGGCGGTCGCGGGGTAGGCCTGACGGTCCTTGATGCCCTGGACCTGGAACTTCAGCTCGTCGGGGACGGGGTCGCCGATGTCGTCGGTGACCTCGTAGACGACGCTCACCACCCCCGCCTTCACCGGGGCGGTGAAGCGGATCCGGCCCCCGGAGGTGACCCGGGCGGTGGCGCCGCTGCGCTCCCCGCCCTTGGCCTCGGCGGACGAGACCGACAGGGGGTCGCCGTCGTCCTTGTCGCGCCAGTCGGGCAGGACAGGCACGTCGAGCGTGCCGCCGGCCGGCACGTTCCACACCCGCGGCTCGAAGCCCTCGCGCAGCTGCGGCGCGCCGTCGACCTGCGGTCCTCGCGGTCGCACGGTGACCGTCGCGTGCGCCGCGACGTCCTGGCGGCCGTCGTCGACGTAGTACTCGAACGTCGTCACGCCGGCCTTGTCCGGCAGGGTGATCTGCACGGTCTGGCCGTCGGGGCTGATCGTCACGTCCGCGTCGGAGCCACTGATGTCCTGCACGGACCGGATGGAGAGCAGACGCCCCTCGGGGGCGGTGTCGTTGTCGAGCGGGTGGAGGACGGTCGTGCGCCCCAGCCGGGCGCCGAGGTCATCGGGCTTGGCCTCGGGCGGGCGCCGGTCCCCCTCGGCCTCCTCCTCGTTCTCCTCGTTCTCGTCGTCGTCCTTCACCTTGTTCTTGAAGGCGTCCCAGTTGTCGAGGCGGGTCGGCTCGTCGGAGTCGATGTTCCACACCGCACCGGAGGAGCGGTCGTTGAGCAGGATCTCGCCGCGGTTGACGCGGAAGACCAGGTCGCTGGAGTCGGTGCCGAGCGGGTTGACGACCGGCTCGTCGTCACCGCAGACGGTCGCGACCGCACCCACCCCGCCGGACCAGGCGCCGTAGTGGCAGGCGCCCAGTCGCACCGGAGCGGCCGGCCGGCCACCGACGCCGTCGGCGAGGGTCGTCTCCTCGCCCGACTCCAGGTCGATCGCGAGCAGCCGGTCGGAGGTCGCCACCAGCACCGAGGACGCGTCGGGCCCGGGCTGCTGCAGCACCGACCCGACGGGTACGTCGGTCCCCGCACCGCCGACGACGGTGAGGGAGCCGGACTCGGTGTCGAGGACGACCGGGGTGTCGCCCACGGCGGTGATGCTCACGGACGCCTCGACCGCGCCGGACAGGTCGGCGGTGCGGGGCTTGCCGAAACCGGCGTCGGTCCGGGCGATGCGGGTGAGGGTGTCGTCCTCGGCCGAGACGGTGAGGACCTCGCCGTCCTCGGTGACCGCGAGCGCGCCGTCGACGCCGGTCGTCGCCAGCGGGGGTGCCTGGGAGTCGAGGTTGCCGACGACGGGCACGCCGAGGTCGGGGTCGGCGACCTCGGCCCACAGCGAGCCGGTGGCCGGGTCGAGGACCGCGATCGTGCCGCCGGCCAGCTGCACCTGGGCGCCGCCCGGGATCGTGGCGCCGTCGCCGTCGGGGTGCTCGACGCTCGCGGGGTCGATCGCCGCGAGGGCGCCCGAGGAGATGTTGACCGCCACCACGGAGGCGCCGTCCTGGACGATGTCGAGCTGCGCGTCGAGCTCGGCGAAGAGCGCCCCGTCGATCTGCCCGATCGGCTTGTTGACGCGACCGTAGAACCCGTCGCGGGAGTTGGTGACCCAGATGCCGCCGTCGTTGAGCTGGGCCTCGTGCGTGCGGTAGCCGTCGGCCTGCACGGCAGCCGCCACCACCCCGGCGACCACCATGAGCAGCGCGAGGTTGGATGCGATGGCGATCCGGTGTCGCCGGATCGTCCCCGAGAGCGGCACGATCGTTTTCTCCCCGTGAAGAGTCCCCAAGAGCGTTCAGCCTAAAGGGTGCCGCATCGAGGCACTATTTGGCGCCTGCTTGACCGAACCCATTCCCTGGTCGCGACAATGGGGCCGTCAGCGCCGGTGGACCCGGCACGTCTCGGGAAGGGGACCACGGTGGAGGTGCGGTACGTCCCCGGGACCGGCGTGCTCCTCGCGGCCGCGCAGCGCTGGCTGCTGGTCGACGCGCCGCTCACGCCCGAGCAGGTCACCCTGCTGTGGGGCCCGCTCACCGCGCCCGGCCCCGCCGTCGAGCCCCTGACCGCCCTGGTGGTCGAGCTGCTCGGTGCCGACGTCTCCTTCGCCGTCCTCGACACCAGCCCCGAGCACCCCGGCTCGGTCAGTCGCGGCACGGCGCGGCTGCGTGTCGTCGACGACGCACCGCACACGGCGTCGGGAGGCGCACCTGCGCCCACGGCCCCCGCCGCCGGGCTCATCGACGGCATCCCGCCCGAGATCCTGGCCGGCCGAGCACTCCCCCCGTCCCCCGCGCCGACGCTCGAGGCCGTCACCACGGCCCCGCCCGAGGACCACACCGTCCGGCGCGCGCCCGGGCCGGTGCCGGAGCGTCGACTCGCGCCCGATCCGGACCACGACGGACACACCACCTTCGTCACCCCGCCGCGGCCCCCGGCCGCACCTCCCTTGGGTCCGCCCCTGCGTGCGCCCACCGCCCCCAAGGCGGAGCCGTCCGGGCCGCACCTGCAGCAGCACACCCACGAGACGGTGCTGGCGGCGCGGTGCCCGGTCGGCCACGTGACTGCCGCCTTCACACCGGCCTGTCGGGTGTGCGGCGCCCCGGTCCCGCCCCAGGAGCCGCAGCGGCTCCCCCGACCTCAGCTCGGCGTGGTCCGGCTGCCCGACGGCGACACCGTGCCCCTCGACCGGGGGGTGGTGTTCGGGCGCCAGCCCGTCGCCGCCCCGGAGAGCACCGACTGGCCGCACCTGGTGCGCCTGCCGCAGGGCTCGTCGTACGTCTCGAGGTCGCACCTCAAGCTCGAGCTCGACGGCTGGCTGGTGCTCGCGACCGACCTGGGGTCACGTGGAGGCACCACGCTGCGGGTGCCCGGTCGGGCGCCCGAGCGGATCCGGGCGCACGAGACCTACGTGTGGGAGCCGGGGCAGGTGCTCGACCTCGCCGACAGCTACGAGATCGTCCTCGAGACGACCGACGACCCCGGAGGCAGCGCGTGAGCGGTCCCCAGATCCCCGGCTACACCTACCTCGAGCACCTCGGTCGGGGCGGCTTCGCCGACGTCTACCTCTACGAGCAGGAGTGGCCGCGCCAGCGCGTGGCGGTCAAGGTCGTGCGACCCGACGTGCCGCTGACCGACCGCGAGAAGTCGCTGTTCACCGCCGAGGCGAATGCGATGGCGCAGCTGTCGGACCACCCCTACATCGTCAGCGTGATCACCGCCGGGGTCACCGATGCGGCCTCGGGAGGACGGCCCTACCTCGTGATGCGCTACTGCCCGCCGCCCGACCTCGGGGTGCGGGTGCGCACGGCGCCCATGCAGGTCGCCGACGCGATCGCCACCGGCGTCAAGCTGGCCAGCGCCGTCGAGACCGCCCACCGCGCGGGCATCATCCACCGCGACATCAAGCCCAGCAACGTGCTCGTCACGACCTACTCCGAGCCGGCGCTGAGCGACTTCGGCATCGCCGGCCACGTCACCGACATCGCCGGTGAGAGCGAGGTCCGGATCTCCTACCCGTGGTCGCCGCCCGAGCTGCTCGACGGCCGCTCCAACGGCTCGGTCGCCTCCGACGTCTACTCCCTCGGCGCCACGATCTGGAACCTCCTGACCGGGCGGTCGCCCTTCGCGATCCCCGGCGGCGACAACTCGCCGCGGGGCCTGACCGCCCGCATCCTGCACGCGCCACCGCCGCTGACGCAGCGCCCCGACGTCCCCGCCTCGCTGGAGCGAGTGCTCCAGCAGTGCCTCGCCAAGCAGCCCGAGCACCGCCCGCAGTCGGCCCTCGAGCTGGCCCGGGCACTGCAGCGCATCGAGGCGGAGGCCGGCTATGCCCGCACGGCCATCGCGGTCGAGGGCGACCGCCCGGCGCCCGGCGTCGTCGCGCCGCTCGGCGACGACCCCGACACGACCCACGTGAAGCCGATGACGGTGATCCCGTCGTCGGGCCCGCGGGCCGCCCGCATCGAGTCCGGACCGGCCGCGACCGAGCCCACGCGCCGGTCGACCGTGGTGTGGGCCGTCACCGGCACGGCCGTGCTCGCGGTCGTCGGCGTCCTGCTCGCCGTCAACCTCGCCGGCGGCGACGACGCCGAGGCTCCGACCACCAGGCCGTCGGTGTCCTCGACACCCCTCGACGTCGCCCCGGAAGCCCCCACGCGGGCACCGACGGTCACGGGCACCCGCGCCGGGGAGCAGGTCACGTTCACCTGGCGCTCGCCCGACGCCGGACAGACCGGCGACAGCTGGGAGTGGAAGCGCACCGACACCGGCGAGGGTCGTCGTACGACGGAGACGACGCTGGAGGTCGCCTCACCGGACCGCACGTGCCTGCAGGTGCGCTTGATCCGGGGCAGCTATGCGTCGCCGTGGGCCGAGGACTGCGTCGACTGACGCAGCCCCCGGCACGGCAGGCACTGGGGTCAGGCTGCGACCTTCTCCTGGTCGCGCTTGTCCTTGCGCAGGCTCAGCACCGCGGTGAGGACCAGCGTCACGATGATGACGCCCAGGCTCACCAGGGAGCTGATCTCGGGGACCTTGACGTGCTCGCCGCCGTTGATGAAGGGCAACTCGTTCTCGTGGAGCGCGTGCAGGACGAGCTTGACGCCGATGAAGGCGAGGATGAACGAGAGGCCGAGCGAGAGGTAGACCAGACGCTTGAGCAGGCCACCGAGGAGGAAGTAGAGCTGACGCAGACCCATCAGGGCGAACACGTTGGCCGTGAACACCAGGTAGGGCTCCTGGGTGATGCCGAAGATCGCGGGGATCGAGTCGAGCGCGAAGAGGATGTCGGTGGTGCCGAGCGCGATGACCACGATCAGCATGGGCGACACGACGCGGACGCCGTTCTCCTTGTACCAGAGCTTGAGGCCGCGGAACTCGTCACCGACGTTCATGTGGGTCTGCGCGAACTTCACGACCTTGTTGTCCTCCGGGTGCTCCTCGTCGTGGGAGCGATAGCTCTTCACGAGGCTGTAGGCCGTGTAGACCAGGAACGCGCCGAAGATGTAGAAGACGAAGGAGAAGTTCTCGATCAGCTGGTAGCCCAGCGCGATGAAGATCGCGCGGAAGATGAGGGCCAGGATGATGCCGACCATCAGCGCTTCCTGCTGGTACTGCCGGGGCACCTTGAGCGCCGCCATCAAGATGATGAAGACGAAGAGGTTGTCGATCGAGAGGCTGTACTCGGTCAACCAGCCGGCGAAGAACTCGATGCCGTAGTCGTGACCGTGGAAGAGCAGCACCCACACGCCGAACGCGACCGCGGCGGCGATGTAGACCGACAGCGCGATGGCGCACTCGCGCATGGTCGGCTCGTGCGGGTCACGCGCGATGACCACCACGTCGAAGAGCAGCACGGCGACCGTGACACCGATCGTGATGGCCCATTCGAGGGTTGAAACTTCCACAGGGGACTCCAGTGAGATGAGGGGACGTCAGGGCGCCTGAGGTCTCTTCCGCCGCCCTGGGACGACCCGCGGCCCCGGACCGGCGCAGGGCGACGATCGTGCTGACGAGACCGCAGCGAAAGGAATACTCCCCTCCTGCGAGGGTCATCCTTCCACGCACCCGAGAGGGGTGCGGAATCGCGACGGGTCAGCGTCCGCCGAACGGGACGCCCAGCGCGTGCAGCTCGGCCTCTCCCCCGTCGAGCGCGGTGAGCACCCACGCCCCCTGCGGGGTGAGCGTGAACGTGTGCTCGAAGTGCGCCGCCCAGGAGCCGTCGTCGGTGACGACCGTCCAGTCGTCCTCGAGGACGACCGTCTCCTTGCTGCCCAGCGTGATCATCGGCTCCACCGCCAGGGCCAGGCCCTCGACGAGCTTGGGTCCGCGGCCCGCCCGGCCGTAGTTGGGCACGTTGGGCGGCTGGTGCATCTCGGTGCCGATGCCGTGCCCGGTGTAGTCCTCGAGGATGCCGAAGCTCCCCCTTGCTCGCACGTGCTGCTCCACGGCGAAGGAGATGTCGGTGACACGACCTCCCAGGCGAGCGGCAGCGATGCCGCGCCACATGGCCTCCTCCGTCACCGTCATCAGGTGGGTGACCTCGGGTGCGACCTCACCGAGGGCGACCGTGATCGCGGCGTCGCCGTGCCATCCGTCGACGATCGCGCCGCAGTCGATCGAGACCACGTCGCCGTCGGCGAGCACGCGACTGCCGGGCATGCCGTGCACGACCTCGTCGTTGACCGAGGCACAGATGGTCCCGGTGAAGCCGTGATAGCCCTTGAAGGACGGCACCCCGCCCGCCGAGCGGATGTTGTCCTCCGCGATGGCGTCGAGCTCACCGGTCGTCATGCCGGCGCGCACGCTGGAGCGCAGCAGCTCGAGGGTCTCCCCCACGAGCAGTCCGGCGCGCCGCATCAGCGCGATCTGCTCGGGGGTCTTGATCTGGATCCCGCGGTCGAGGAGGCCCATGGCCGCAGTCAGCTCCGCGCGGTCAGCTCTGGGCCACGACGTCGAGGGCTTCGAAGATGCGCTGGGTCACGTCGGTGACCTCGCCCATCCCGTCGACCTCGACCAGGAGCCCGCGACCGCGGTAGACCTCGATGAGCGGCTCGGTCTGCTCGGCGTAGACCTCCTGGCGTCGACGGATGACGTCCTCCGTGTCGTCGGCGCGCCCCTCCGTCTGCGCACGCTGGAGCAGACGCTCGACGATCTCGTCCTCGTCGACGGTGAGCACCACGACGGCGTCGAGCTGGTGCCCGGTGAACGTGATCATCCCGTCGAGCTCCTCGACCTGGGCGACCGTGCGCGGGTAGCCGTCGAGAAGGAACCCGGACACAGCGTCGCTCTCGTCGATGCGGTTGCGCACCATCTTGTTGGTGACCTCGTCGGGGACGTAGTCGCCGGCGTCCATGTAGCGCTTGGCCTCGATGCCGAGCTCCGTGCCCTCGGACACGTTGGCCCGGAAGATGTCACCGGTGGAGATGGCAGGGATCTTGAAGTGCTCGGCGATGTACTTCGCCTGCGTGCCCTTGCCGGCCCCTGGCGGGCCCATCATGATGAGGCGCATGTGCGAGCGAGTCTCCTTGTCGTGGCGGGTGAGCACAGTCTCGCATGGCCCCCGACGACGCGACGCCGGGTCCCACGCACGGGGCCGTCAGCGCAGGAAGCCCTCATAGTTGCGCTGCTGGAGCTGGCTCTCGATCTGCTTCACGGTGTCCAGCGCCACGCCGACCATGATCAGGATCGACGTGCCACCGAACGGGAAGTTCTGGTTGGCGTCGATCAGGACCAGGGCGATCAGCGGGATCAGCGAGATCAGGCCGAGGTAGAGGGCTCCCGGCAGCGTGATGCGCGACAGGACGTAGGACAGGTAGTCCTCGGTCGGCTTGCCGGCCCGGATCCCCGGGATGAAGCCGCCGTACTTCTTCATGTTGTCGGCGACCTCCGTGGGGTTGAAGGTGATCGACACGTAGAAGTAGGTGAAGAACACGATCAGGGCGAAGAAGGTCGCCATGTAGATCGGGTGGCCGCCCGAGACGAAGTACTTGGAGATGAAGTCCACCCACGGCGAGGGGCTGTTCTGGTTGAACTGCACGGCCATGGCGGGGAGGTAGAGCAGCGAGGAGGCAAAGATGACCGGGATGATGCCGGCCTGGTTGACCTTCAACGGGATGTAGGTCGAGCTGCCACCGAACATCTTGCGACCGACCATGCGGCGGGCGTACTGGACCGGGATCCGGCGCTGGGCCTGCTCGATGAAGATGACCGCGGCCACGACCACGAGGCCCACCGCGATGACGATGGAGAAGATCCACCAGCCCTGCGACTTCTGGACGTCCCACAGAGCGGCGGGGAACGTCGCTACGACCTGCGTGAAGATCAGGATCGACATGCCGTTGCCGACGCCACGGTCGGTGATGAGCTCGCCGAGCCACATGATGACGGCCGTGCCGGCGGTCATCGTCATCACCATGACGAGGAAGGTCGAGGTGCTCTGGCTGTGCAGGAGCGGCTCGGTGCAGCCCTGGAGCAGGTTGCCCGAGCGGGCCAGCGCCACGATGCCGGTCGCCTGGAGCAGCGCGAGGCCGAGCGTCAGGTAGCGGGTGTATTGAGTGATCTTGGTCTGCCCCGCCTGGCCCTCCTTCTTCAGCGCTTCGAGCCGCGGGATGACCACGACGAGCAGCTGCAGGATGATGCTGGCGGTGATGTAGGGCATGATCCCCAGCGCGAAGATGGTGAGCTGGAGCAGCGCACCGCCGGAGAACAGGTTGATCAGGTTGTAGACGCCCTCGTTGTTCGCCGTGTTGCCCAGGCAGTCCTGGACGTTGGCGACGTTGACGCCGGGGGCTGGAATCTGGGACCCCGCCCGGAAGATCACAATGATCAGCAGGACGAACAGCAGCTTGCGCCGCAGGTCGGGAGTCCGGAAAGCGTTCACGAACGCGCTGAGCACGAGATCCTCTTTCTCCAAGCAAGTAACGGGCCCTGGTCAGGACAAGCGAGTCCACAGCCGTGGACAAGGGCCCGTGGAAGCCTAACAGGCAGTGTTCGGGCGATCACACCGCGCACGAGGGGCGCGGCCCCGACTCCCGGAGGAGTGGAGCAGCGCCCCTGCACGTGCGTGGTGCTGGTCAGACCAGCGTGGTGGAACCGCCGGCGGCCTCGATCTTGTCCTTCGCCGAGGCGGAGAACGCGTTGACGCTCACCTCGACCTTGACCGAGATGTCGCCCTGGCCGAGGACCTTGACCGGCTGACCCTTGCGGACCGCGCCGCGGGCCACGAGCTCGTCGACGGTGACAGCGCCACCCTCGGGGAAGAGCTCGGAGATGCGGTCGAGGTTGACGACCTGGAACTCCACCTTGAACGGGTTCCGGAAGCCCTTGAGCTTCGGGAGCCGCATGTGGATCGGCATCTGGCCACCCTCGAAGGCGACCGGAACCTGGTAGCGGGCCTTGGTGCCCTTGGTGCCGCGACCGGCAGTCTTTCCCTTGGAGCCCTCACCACGACCCACGCGGGTCTTGGCGGTCTTGGCCCCGGGAGCCGGGCGCAGGTGATGAAGCTTGAGCGTCATGGCTTCACTCCCCTCCGTCGATGCGCTCGACCGTCACCAGGTGACGGACGGTCTGGACCATGCCCCGGATCTCCGGGCGGTCCTCCTTGACGACAACGTCGCCGATCCGCTTCAGGCCGAGCGAGCGCAACGTGTTGCGCTGGTTGGCCTTGCAACCGATCGTGGACTTCAACTGCTTGACCTTCAGCTGTGCCATCAGGACCTCACCGCCGCCGCGTCAGCAGCCTCCGCGATGCCGAGGGCCTTGGCGCGCAGGAGCGCCGCCGGAGCGACGTCCTCGACCCGGAGGCCACGACGGGCAGCAACTGCCTCGGGCTCCTCGAGCATGCGCAGGGCCTCGACCGTCGCGTGGACGATGTTGATCTGGTTGGACGAGCCCAGCGACTTGCTGAGGACGTCGTGGATGCCGGCGCACTCGAGCACCGCACGCACCGGACCACCGGCGATGACACCGGTACCGGGGGCCGCGGGACGCAGGAAGACGACGCCAGCCGCCTTCTCGCCCTGGACCGGGTGCGGGATCGTGCCCTGGATGCGGGGGACGCGGAAGAAAGCCTTCTTCGCCTCCTCGACACCCTTGGCGATCGCTGCCGGGACTTCCTTGGCCTTGCCGTAACCGACGCCGACCATGCCCTCACCGTCACCGACGATCACGAGGGCGGTGAAGCTGAAGCGACGACCACCCTTCACGACCTTGGCGACTCGGTTGATCGCAACGACGCGCTCGATGTAGGCGGTCTTGTCGGCGGCCTGACCACGACGATCGTCGCGACCACGGCCCCCCGACTGGCGCTCGCCACTGCGCTGTCCGCGCTGGGCTCCGCTCATGAGTCTTTCCTCTTCTCTTGCTTGTCTCTGGCGATCAGAAGGTGAGGCCGCCCTCGCGGGCGCCATCAGCTAGGGCCGCGATGCGGCCGTGGTACTTGTTGCCGGCGCGGTCGAAGACCACGCCGTCGACACCGGCAGCCTTGGCGCGCTCGGCAACGAGCTCGCCCACCTTCTTGGCCTTGGCGGTCTTGTCCCCGTCGAAGGAGCGCAGGTCGCCCTCCATGGTCGAGGCGTAGGCGAGCGTCTTGCCCACCAGGTCGTCGACCACCTGGACGGTGATGTGCTTCGTCGACCGGGTGACGACCAGGCGCGGACGCTCGGTGGTCCCGGAGATGCGCTTGCGGCCACGAACCTGGCGACGCAGACGCGACTTGGTGCGAGCAGCAGTGTGCTTGTTCTGCTTCAGCGAGATCGCCATGTCACTTACCGGCCTTTCCGACCTTGCGGCGGATCTGCTCGCCGGCGTAACGAACGCCCTTGCCCTTGTAGGGCTCGGGCTTGCGGAGCTTGCGGATGTTGGCCGCGACCTCTCCGACGAGCTGCTTGTCGATGCCCGCCACGCCCAGCTTGGTCTGGCTCTCCACGTTGAACGTGATGCCTTCGGGCGCGTCGAACACGATCGAGTGGGAGTAACCGAGCTGGAACTCCAGCTGGGTGGGGCCCTTGGACAGGACGCGGTAACCCACGCCCACGATCTCGAGCTTCTTCTCGTAACCCTCGGTCACACCGACCACCATGTTGCTGATGAGGGTGCGGGTGAGGCCGTGCAGGGCCCGGCTCTGACGCTCGTCGTCGGGACGCTTGACGTCGAGGACGTCGTCGTTGCGCTCGATGGTGATCGGCGCCGCGATGGTGTGCGACAGGGTGCCCTTGGGGCCCTTGACGGTCACGTGAGCGGCATCGATGGCCACATCGACCCCGGACGGGACCGGGATGGGGAGCTTGCCAATGCGCGACATGCTGGTGTTCTCCTTCTCGGTCTCGGGGTTACCAGACGTAGGCGAGGACTTCCCCACCCACGCCCTTCTGGTTTGCCTGGCGGTCGGTCAGCAGGCCCTGGCTCGTCGAGATGATCGCGACGCCCAGGCCGCCGAGCACCTTCGGGAGACCCGTGTGCTTGGCGTAGACCCGGAGACCGGGCTTGCTGATGCGTCGGACACCGGCGATCGAACGCTCGCGGTTGCGGCCGTACTTCAGGGTGATGGTCAGCGTGCGGCCGACCTCCCCCTCGGCGGGCTCCCTCACGTCGAACGACGTGATGTAGCCCTCCTGCTTGAGGATCTCGGCAACGCCCTGCTTGAGCTTGCTGTACGGCATGGTCACCGCATCGTGGTACGCCTGGTTGGCGTTACGCAGACGAGTCAGCATGTCTGCGATCGGGTCAGTCATCGTCATGGCCGGGTGGCCCTTTCTGTCTGTGGTTTCGCGTCCATCTCGTGGGCGCGACCTTCAGCGGTTGTGGTGAGTGTTACCAGGAGGACTTGGTGACGCCGGGCAGCTCGCCCCGGTGTGCCATCTCGCGCAGGCAGATGCGGCACAGGCCGAACTTGCGGTAGACGGCCTTGGGACGGCCGCAGCGCTGGCAGCGGGTGTAGCCACGCACCGCGAACTTCGGCTTGCGGGCAGCCTTGACCTTGAGCGCGGTCTTTGCCATGTCAGTTCTCCTTGAAGGGGAAGCCGAGCTGCTTGAGCAGCGCGCGGCCTTCCTCGTCGTTGGTGGCGGTGGTGACGACCGTGATGTCCATGCCCCGGGTGCGGTCGACCTTGTCCTGGTCGATCTCGTGGAACATGACCTGCTCGGTCAGGCCGAAGGTGTAGTTGCCGTTGCCGTCGAACTGCTTCGCCGACAGGCCGCGGAAGTCGCGGATGCGCGGGAGCGACACGGAGAGCAGACGGTCCAGGAACTCCCACATGCGGTCACCGCGCAGGGTGACGTGGCAGCCGATCGGCATGCCCTCGCGCAGCTTGAACTGGGCGATGGACTTGCGCGCCTTGGTCACCGACGGCTTCTGGCCGGTGATGGCGGTGAGGTCCTTGATGGCACCCTCGATCAGCTTGGAGTCACGAGCAGCCTCGCCGACACCCATGTTGACCACGATCTTCGTCAGACCGGGGACCTGCATGACGTTGGCGATCTCGAACTCCGTCTTGAGCGCGGGGAGGATCTCCTCGCGGTAACGGGTCTTGAGGCGCGGGGTGACCTTCTCGGCCGGAGCCGTGGTGGCCTCGGGGGTCTCAGTCGTCATCAGATGTCCTTGCCGGTCTTGCGGGAGATGCGCACGCTGCGCGTCGAGGAGTACGTCGAGCCGTCGGGACGACGCTTCGTGACCTCGTCGCGGCGGAAGCCGATGCGGGTGACGCCGTCACCCTCGACGAGCATCACGTTGGAGACGTGGATCGGGGCCTCGGTCGTGATGATGCCGCCGGTCGTGCCTGCGCGGCCGCCCTGGTTGACGACCTTCGTGTGCTTCTTGATGCGGTTGACACCCTCGACGATCACCCGCTGCTCCTCGCGGAGCACCTTGATGATCTTGCCTTCGGCGCCCTTGTCCTTGCCAGCGATCACCTTGACGGTGTCGCCCTTCTTCAGGTTCACAGTGGGCTTGTCCTTCGCCATGGTCAGAGCACCTCCGGCGCCAGCGAGATGATCTTCATGAACTTCTTCTCGCGCAGCTCGCGGCCGACAGGGCCGAAGATGCGGGTGCCTCGGGGCTCGCCGTCGGCCTTCAGGATCACGGCGGCGTTCTCGTCGAAGCGGATGTAGGAACCATCCGCGCGGCGACGCTCCTTGACGGTGCGAACGATGACCGCCTTCACGACGTCACCCTTCTTCACGTTGCCACCGGGGATCGCGTCCTTCACGGTGGCGACGATGACGTCGCCGATACCGGCGTAGCGTCGACCAGAGCCTCCGAGAACACGGATGCAAAGGATCTCCTTCGCACCGGTGTTGTCGGCGACCTTGAGTCGCGACTCCTGCTGGATCATCAGTTTCTCCTTGTCGAGCTGGTTCTCGCCGCCGGCTGGGGGCGACGAGCCTTGCCGAACTTCTTCGTCAGTTGCGGGCTGGGCCCGGGATTACTTGGCCTTCTCGAGGATCTGTACGACGCGCCAGCGCTTGGTGGCCGACAGCGGACGGGTCTCCATGATGAGGACCCGGTCGCCGATGCCGCACTCGTTCTGCTCGTCGTGCGCCTTGAGCTTGCTCGTGCGGCGCAGAACCTTGCCGTAGAGCGCGTGCTTGACACGGTCCTCGACCGTCACGACGACGGTCTTGTCCATCTTGTCGCTGACGACCAGGCCCTCGCGGACCTTGCGGGCGTTGCGCTCGTTGGTCGCGGTGTCAGTGGTGGGCTGCTCGCTCATGCGGACGCCTCTTCCTTCTCGGACCCGGGAGCCGTCCGGATGCCGAGCTCGCGCTCACGCACCACGGTGTAGATCCGGGCGATGTCCTTCTTGACCGTGTTGAGCCGACCGTGGCTCTCCAGCTGGCCGGTGGCTGCCTGGAAGCGGAGGTTGAACAGCTCCTCCTTGCACTCCCGAAGCCGCGCCTCGAGGTCGACGCTGTTGAGCTCGTCGAGCTCGTGGGCCTTGATGCCCTGAGCCATCAGAATTCACCCGCCTCTCGCGAGATGAACCGGCACTTCATCGGGAGCTTGTGCATCGCGCGGCGCATGGCCTCGCGGGCAGTCTCTTCGTCGACGCCGGAAAGTTCGAACATGACACGGCCGGGCTTCACGTTGGCGATCCACCACTCCGGGGAACCCTTACCGGAACCCATGCGGGTCTCGGCAGGCTTCTTGGTCAGCGGGCGGTCGGGGTAGATGTTGATCCACACCTTTCCGCCACGCTTGATGTGACGGGTCATGGCGATACGAGCCGACTCGATCTGTCGGTTGGTCACGTAGTGACCCTCGATCGCCTGGATCCCGAAGTCACCGAACGCGAGCGTGGTGCCACCCTTCGCCATTCCCCGGCGGTTGGGGTGGTGCTGCTTGCGGTGCTTGACGCGACGGGGCATCAACATGGGTCAGCTCTCCGATCCGGCGTTCTCGGCGGCAGCCGGAGCAGCAGCCTCGGCCGGAGCCTCGGTCGCTGCGGGCGCCTCGCGGTCCGCACGGGTGGGGCGCGAGCCACGGCTCGGACGCTCGTTGCCACGGGCGGGACGACCACCGCTGCCGCCACGACCGGGGACACCGGCGCGGGCAGCGGCCTGGGCCTGACGCTCGGCACGGGTGCCGGCGACCTCGCCCTTGTAGATCCAGACCTTCACGCCGATGCGGCCGAAGGTCGTCTTGGCCTCGTAGAAGCCGTAGTCGATGTCGGCACGCAGCGTGTGCAGCGGGACGCGACCCTCGCGGTAGAACTCGGTGCGCGACATCTCGGCGCCGTTGAGACGACCCGAGCACTGGATGCGGATGCCCTTGGCACCGGAACGCATCGAGGTCTGCATGGCCTTCTTCATGGCGCGACGGAACTGCACGCGACCGGAGAGCTGCTCGGCAACTCCCTGCGCGACCAGCTGGGCGTCGACCTCGGGGTTCTTGACCTCGAGGATGTTGAGCTGCACCTGCTTGCCGGTGAGCTTCTCGAGCTCGCCGCGGATGCGGTCGGCCTCGGCGCCACGGCGACCGATGACGATGCCCGGGCGCGCCGTGTGGATGTCCACGCGGACGCGGTCACGGGTGCGCTCGATCTCGACCTTGGAGATGCCGGCCCGCTCCATGCCCTTGGAGAGCAGCTTGCGGATGGCGACGTCCTCGCCCACGTAGGCCTTGTACAGCTTGTCGGCGTACCAGCGGGACTTGTGGTCCGTGCTGATGCCGAGGCGGAAGCCGTTCGGGTTGATCTTCTGGCCCATCAGGCCTTCCGTCCCTTCTTCTTGGCGGCAGCCACCACGCCGGCGGGCTGGACCGCCAGGGTGATGTGGCTGGTGCGCTTGTTGATGCGCGTCGCACGGCCCTGGGCGCGGGGGCGCCAGCGCTTCATCGTGGGGCCCTCGTCGACCTGGCAGATGGAGACGACCAGGTCGGCGGAGTCCAGTCCCTCGGTGGTCGCGGCGTTGGCGATCGCGCTCTCGAGGACCTTGTAGACGGTCTCGGAGGCGGCCTGCGGCGCGAACTGGAGGAGCGACAGGGCGTCGTCGACGGGAAGACCGCGGACCATGTCGACGACACGGCGGGCCTTCATGGGGGTGATCCGCACGAAGCGAGCGCTCGCGAAGGCGCCCGGCTGGTCGCCCAGGAGCGACTCACGACGCGCGCTGCTGCGGTGGCGTTCGGTGGTGCTCATCGACGGCGTCCCTTCCGGTCTTCCTTCACGTGCCCACGGTAGGTGCGGGTGGGGGCGAACTCGCCCAGCTTGTGACCGACCATGGAGTCGGTGACGAAGACCGGGACGTGCTTGCGACCGTCGTGCACCGCGATGGTGTGACCGATCATGTCGGGCACGATCATCGACCGGCGCGACCAGGTCTTGATGACGTTGTGGCTGCCCTTCGCGTTCTCGGCGTCCACCTTCTTCTGAAGGTGGTCGTCGATGAAGGGGCCCTTCTTCAGGCTGCGAGGCATGTCGGTTACTTCCTACCCTTGCCGGACTTGCGACGACGGATGATCTGGGAGTCGCTGGCCTTGCGCTTGCGCGTGCGACCCTCGGCCTTGCCCCAGGGCGAGACGGGGTGACGTCCACCGGACGTCTTGCCCTCGCCACCACCGTGCGGGTGGTCGACCGGGTTCATGACGACACCGCGGACGGTCGGGCGCTTGCCCTTCCACCGCATGCGGCCGGCCTTGCCCCAGTTGATGTTGGACTGCTCGGCGTTGCCGACCTCACCGATCGTGGCGCGGCAGCGCACGTCGACGAACCGCATCTCGCCGGAAGGCAGACGCAGCGTGGCGCGCGAGCCCTCACGGGCGACGAGCTGGGCGGAGTTGCCGGCGGAGCGAGCCATCTTGGCACCGCCACCGGGACGCAGCTCCACGCAGTGGATCGTCGAACCGACGGGGATGTTGCGCAGCGGCAGGTTGTTGCCCGGCTTGATGTCGGCGGTGACGCCCGACTCCACGACGGTGCCCTGGGTCAGGTCCTTCGGCGCGATGATGTAGCGCTTCTCGCCGTCGGCGTAGTGCAGCAGGGCGATGCGAGCCGTGCGGTTGGGGTCGTACTCGATGTGAGCGACCTTGGCCGGCACGCCGTCCTTGTCGTAGCGACGGAAGTCGATGATGCGGTAGGCGCGCTTGTGACCGCCGCCCTGGTGCCGCGTGGTGATGCGGCCCTGGTTGTTGCGGCCGCCCTTCTTGGGAAGCGGACGCGTCAGCGACTTCTCCGGCGTGGTCCGGGTGACCTCGGCGAAGTCGGCGACGGACGAGCCACGACGGCCCGGCGTTGTCGGCTTGTACTTACGGATAGCCATTTCTCAGTCCTCGTTATCCAGCTGCCCGGTCAGGAGACCGGACCTCCGAAGATGTCGATGCGGTGGCCCTCGGCCAGGCTGACGATGGCGCGCTTGGTGTCCTTGCGCTTGCCGAGCCCGTTCTTGGTTCGGCGCGTCTTGCCCTTGCGGTTGATCGTGTTGACCGAGGTCACCTTGACGCTGAAGACCTTCTCGACCGCGATCTTGATCTCGGTCTTGTTGGCGTCAGGGCGCACCAGGAACGTGTACTTGTTGGCGTCGAGGAGGCCGTAGCTCTTCTCGGAGACGACCGGCGAGATCAAGACGTCGCGGTGGTCCTTGTGCAGGGTGCTCACTTGTCGCCCTCCTCGGCGGTCTCGGCCTTGCCGTTCACCAGGACGTCGTAGGCGCCCTTGGTGATGACGACGTCGTCGGAGGCCAGCACGTCATAGGTGTTGAGCTGGTCGACGGCCACGATGTGCACCTGGGCCGCGTTGCGCAGCGACAGCCAGGTGATCGAGTCGGTGCGCTCGAGCACGACCAGGAAGCGGGTGCGCGGCGACAGGTCGGCCAGGGCTGCGAGAGCGGCCTTGGTCGAGGGCTTGTCACCGGCGACGAGCGACTCCACGACGTGGATGCGCTCGTTGCGGGCCCGGTCCGAGAGGGCACCGCGCAGGGCGGCGGCCTTCATCTTCTTGGGGGTGCGCTGGTCGTAGTCGCGCGGCTTGGGGCCGTGCACGACGCCACCACCGGCGAACTGGGGAGCGCGGGTCGAGCCCTGACGGGCGCGGCCGGTGCCCTTCTGCTTGTAGGGCTTGCGTCCACCACCGCGGACCTCGCCGCGACGCTTGGTGGAGTGCGTGCCCTGGCGAGCGGCAGCCTGCTGAGCGACGACGACCTGGTGGATCAACGGGATGTTGACCGCGACGTCGAAGATCTCGGCGGGGAGCTCGACCTTGAGGGTCTTGGTAGCCATGTGCTCAGGCCTCCTGGCTCTTCTTCGCAGCCGAGCGCAGGATGATGACCCCACCCTTGGGGCCGGGAACGGCGCCCTTGAGGAGGATCAGGCCCTTGTCGGCGTCGACGGCGTGCACGGTGACGTTCTGGGTGGTGACGGTGTCACTGCCCATCCGGCCGGCCATGCGGACGCCCTTGAAAACGCGACCCGGCGTGGCGCAGGCGCCGATCGAACCGGGCTTGCGGTGGTTGCGGTGGGCACCGTGCGAGGCGCCGACGCCGTGGAAGCCGTGACGCTTCATGACACCGGCGAAGCCCTTGCCCTTGCTCGTGCCCGTGACGTCGATGACCTCGCCGGCCTCGAACGTGTCCACGGGCAGCTCCTGGCCGATCGTGTAGGACGCGGCGTCAGAGGTGCGGATCTCGACGACGTGGCGACGGGGCGTGGTGCCCGCCTTGGCGAAGTGACCGGCCTGCGGCTTGGTGATCTTGCGACCCTCGATCTCGCCGAAGCCGACCTGGATGGCGTTGTAGCCATCGGTCTCGGGCTGGCGAACCTGGGTGATCACGTTGGTCGTCGCAGCGATCACGGTGACGGGAACGATGCGGTTGTTCTCGTCCCAGACCTGGGTCATGCCGAGCTTGGTGCCCAGCAGCCCCTTCACGTTCTTCTCAACAGTCATGGCTAGTTCCTCGACCTCAGAGCTTGATCTCGATGTCGACACCGGCCGGGAGGTCGAGTCGCATCAGGGAGTCAACGGTCTTCGGCGTGGGGTCGATGATGTCGATGAGCCGCTTGTGCGTGCGCATCTCGAAGTGCTCGCGCGAGTCCTTGTACTTGTGCGGCGACCGAATGACGCAGTAGACGTTCTTCTCGGTCGGGAGCGGCACGGGGCCGGCTACCTTCGCACCCGTACGGGTGACGGTGTCCACGATCTTGCGAGCCGAGGTGTCGATCACCTCGTGGTCATAGGCCTTGAGCCTGATGCGGATCTTCTGTCCCGCCATAGGTCTCTCTCGTCCTTCTACTGGTCCACGTGCCTGTCCGGAACGTCCTCGGGTTTGAGTCTGTCCCGCCCTGTGCTCACCACCTTCCCCGACCCCCGCGGTCGGGCGTGTCGCGAGATTTCCTCGCAACACAGCACGTCCGTCGAGCCAAGGTGTTGTGTGGCGCCTGACGGTTCGTCAGGCTGATCGGGTCTCCTGGTGCAGCGCGAGCACAGCCGAACACCGAAACGACACTCCGTGAAGAAGTGGGAGACGCGATTCAGAAGTCAAGATGTGCCGCGCCCCGGCAACCCGCCGGAGCAACCGGACTATCTTGGCAGATGTCTGCTACTGCGCCAAATCGGTTCGGACCTACCCCGCCGGCACTGCGTTCACTAGCCTCCCACCATGGCAGACGAGAACACGTTCTACTCCGGTGCGAACGACGCGACGCCCCTCCCGGTCGTCGTGTGGGGTACCGGCAACATGGGGCGAGCCGCCATCCGCGCGGTCGACGCCCACCCCGGGCTGAGCCTCGCCGGGGTCCTCGTCGCCGACCCCGCGAAGGTCGGCCGTGACGCCGGTGACCTGGCCGGTCTCGGGCGACCACTCGGCGTACGCGCCGGTGACGACGTGGCTGCGGCCCTCGACGGTGCCGCTGCCGTGGCCTACATGGCGTCGGGCGACGTGCGGCCCGACGACGCGGCGGCCGACGTGGCGCGGGCGCTGCGGGCGGGGGCGGTCGTGGTGACGCCGGCGCTCTACGCGCTCTACGACCCGCGCAGCGCGCCTGCGGAGCTGGCGGGGCCGCTGCTCGCCGCCGCCGAGGAGGGCGGGTCGGCGCTGTTCGTCAGCGGGATCGACCCCGGGTGGGGCAACGACGTGCTGCCGGTGCTGGTGAGCGGCCTGGCCGGGAGCGTCGACCAGGTGCGCTGCCAGGAGATCTTCGACTACTCGACCTACGACGCCCCCGACTCGGTGCGCCTGCTCGTCGGGATGGGCGAGCCGATGGACTACGACCCGCCGATGGTGGCGGCCGGGGTGCCGACGATGGTGTGGGGCGGCCAGGTCCGTCTGGTCGCCCGGGCACTCGGCCTGGAGGTCGACGAGATCCGCGAGACGCTCGAGCGCCGTCCCCTCGAGCGCGACGTCACCAACCAGATGGGGCTCTTCCCCGCGGGCAGCCAGGGCGCCCTGCGCTTCGAGGTGCAGGGCATCGTCGACGGGGTGCCCGTGGTCGTGGTCGAGCACGTGACCCGGATCGCGGCCGACGTGGCGCCCGACTGGCCGCTGCCGGCCGACGGCGGCGACGGCGCCCACCGGGTCGTCATCGAGGGCCGCCCCCGCATCGAGGTCAACGTCGAGGCGACCGACGAGGGCGGCAACCGCGCGGCCGGCGGCAACGCCACCGCCGCCAACCGCCTGGTCAACGCGATCCCCTGGCTGCACGCGGCCTCGCCCGGCATCTACGACGCGCTCGACGTCCCCCTCTCCCCCGCCGTCGGTCGCCTCGGCCGCGCGCTGCCCACCCTCAGCACCGTCCCCACCACCTCCCGCGGAAAGGCCGCCTCATGATCATCGACGTCCCCGAGGACAAGGACCCGATCCTCTACGTCTGGGGGGAGATGGTGCCCGGGATCGGACCGGCCGCCTCCCGCTTCGCCACCAGCGTCTACGAGCACGGCACCCTCGAGCTGAGGGCCTTCGAGGCGGCCCGGCTGCGGATCGCCCAGCTCAACGGCTGCCTCTTCTGCCAGGACTGGCGCACCGAGAAGGACGGGGTGAAGGTCGAGGACGGCTTCGCCGACGCGGTCACCGCGTGGCGCACGACCCCGGCCTTCGACGACCGGACCCGCCTCGCCGCCGAGTACGCCGAGCGCTACGCCCTGGACCACCACGGCCTCGACGACTCTTTCTGGACCCGGATGAGGACGCACTACTCCGACCGGGAGATCGTGGAGCTGTCGATGTGCCTCGGCTCCTGGATCGCCTTCGGCAGGCTCAACCGGGTGCTCGGCCTCGACACCGCGTGCGTCCTGCCCAGCCACGTGGGCACCGTCACGTGACCTGACAGGATGGCGCTCGACGAACGCCCGCGCAGGGCCGACGAAGGGGAGCCATGTCGGGCTACGACTCCTATCCGCCACCGGGGGCGCCGCCCCCGCCGCCCGGGGCGGGCGCGCCACCACCCGGCTGGGCACCGCCTCCACCTCCTGGCCCGCCCGGTCCTCCTGGCCCGGCCGGCTGGGCGCCCGCTCCCGGGATGCTCGGCGCGGCGCACAAGCCCGGCGCCATCGCGCTGCGCCCCCTCGGCCTGGGCGACATGTACGACGGCGCGTTCCGGATCATCCGCTTCAACCCGCGCGCCACGGTGGGCTCGGCGGTCCTGGTCGCCTCGGTCACGATGGCGATCCCGGTGCTCGTCACGGCGCTGCTCACCTTCACCGTCGGCGCGGTGCTCGACGAGACCGGCGGCGGTGGCAGCGAGCTGATCGGGGGCATCGGCTCCTTCGGCTCCCTCTTCGTCGGGCTGGCGCTGCTCCAGGTCGGGCTGGTCTTCGTCACCGGGATGGTCGCCCACGTCACCCACGCGGCGGCCGTCGGTCGACGGCTCAGCCTCGGCGAGGCGTGGGCCGCCACGCGCGGCAAGCGGTGGCGGCTCCTCGGGCTCACCCTGCTGATCAACCTGGTGTGGATCGTCGGCCTGGCTGTCTACGCGCTGCTGTGGGTCGTCCTGGCGTTGACCACCACCGAGGCGCTCGTGCTGGTGGTCTGGGGCCTGGTCAGCGTGCCGGTCCTCATCGCCCTCCTGTGCTTCTTCTGGGTGCGCGTCTACTACCTGCCCGCCCCCGCCCTGATGCTGGAGGACGTCGGTGTGCTCGGCGCGATCGGTCGCGGCTGGACCCTCACGCGCGGCGCCTTCTGGCGCACCTTCGGCATCGCGCTGCTCACCGTGGTCGTGGCCTCGATCGCAGGCAACATGCTCGCCGTGCCCGTGACCATCGGTGGCGAGCTGGGCGCGGTGGCCGCCGGTCCGGAGTACGCCGCTCTCGGGCTGGTGCTGAGCCAGGCCCTCTCGTCGGTGATCTCGTCGGCCTTCGTCGCGCCGTTCACCGCCGGCGTCGCGTCCCTGCAGTACCTCGACCAGCGCATGCGCAAGGAGGCCTACGACGTCGAGCTGATGACGCAGGCAGGGGTCCTGCGGCGGTGACCCTGCACGCGCTGCTGGTCCTGCCGTCGGGCGACCCACCCCTCGACCCGACGCCCGACGAGGCCCGGTCCCTGCTGCGACGAGAGCTGCTGTCGCCGGACTACCACGACCAGGACCTCGTGCAGCGCCTCCTCACCTGGCTGGAGCGGCTGATCGACCGCGGCGTCACCAGCGCCAGCGGCACCCCTCCCCTCCAGACCCTCGCGGTCATGGTCGTCGCGCTCGCGCTCATCACCGGGCTGGTGCTGCTGCTCTCGCGGGCCCGACGCACGGCCCGCGCGGCCGGCGCGCGCCGCGCCGTGCTCACCGACGAGGCCGTCACCGCCGCGCAGCTGCGCGCGCGGGCCGAGGCCGCCCTGGCCGACGGACGCTGCGAGGACGCCCTCGTCGACGCCTTCCGCGCCCTGGCCCTGCGCCAGGTCGAGCGCGGACGGCTCGACGACACCCCAGGCGCCACCGCTCACGAGGTGGCTCTCGCCCTGGCCGCCCAGCACCCCACGCTCCGGGCCCGCGTCGACACCGGGGCCGACCTCTTCGACGGCGTCCTCTACGGCGACCGCCGCGCGACCCACGAGCAGGCGCTCGCCGTCCTGACCCTCGACGACGACCTGGCGGGCGTGCGATGACGGGGCTCCTGCGGCGTCACCGGGCCGTGCTGCTGATCACCATCGGGCTGCTCGCGGCGGTCGCGGTCGTGGTGTGGTCGGGCCAGGGGGGTCGCACGGCCGAGGACCTCGACCCCGCCAACCCCGGCCCCTCCGGCGCGCAGGCCCTGGCCCGCGTGCTCGACGACCAGGGGGTCGACGTCGACGTCGCCCGCGGGGCCGACGAGCTCGACGACACCGCCGTCGACGCCGGCACCACCGTGGTCGTGACCTCGACCGACGCGCTCGGCCGGAGCACCGTCGAGCGGCTGCTCGCGGCCGTCGGCGACGCACGGCTCGTCCTCGTGGCACCCGGACCCGGCGTCACCGAGGCCGTGGGCCTCGGTGGGCAGCCGAGCAGCAGCACGCTCGGCGGGGGCACGCGCGGCGCGTGCGCCGATCCGTCGTACGACGCCCTCGTGCTGGAGGTCGACACCACGCTGGCCTATCCCGCGACCGACGGCTGCTTCCGCACCGACGACGGTGACGCCGTGCTGGTCGAGCGCGACGGTGTCGTCTCCTTCGGGGCCGGGGACGCCCTGACCAACGACCAGGTGCTGCGCGCCGACAACGCGGCTGTGGCGCTGCGGCTGCTCGGCGAGGACGAGCGGCTGGTGTGGTACGTCCCCAGCGTCGCGGACCTGGTCGGCGACGACGGGGTGAGCCTCACGAGCCTGTTGCCCGACTGGCTGGTGCCCGGCCTGTGGCTGGTCGGGCTCAGCACCGTCGCGCTGGTGCTGTGGCGGGTGCGTCGCCTCGGCCCGCTCTCCACCGAGCCGCTGCCCGTCGTCGTCAAGGCGATCGAGACCACCCTGAGCCGCGGCCGGCTCTACCGCCGCGCCGGCGACCGGGCGCACGCGGCCGCCGCGCTGCGCCGCGCGGCCCGCGCGAGGGCCGTCGAGCAGCTGCGGCTCGGTGCGACGACCGACGACCGGGTCCTCGTGCGCGACCTGGCCCGCCACCTCGACCGGCCCGTCGACGAGGTGGCCGCGCTGCTCGCCCCCGACTCCCCGACCCCAGCGTCCGACGCTGCCCTGATCACCCTGGCCGACCAGCTGGCCGAGCTCGACAGAGAGGTACGCCGACCATGACCGAGACTCCCCACGACCACACCGCCGAGCCCACACCCGACCCCACGCGGGCCGCCGGCGAGGCACGCGAGCGACTGACCGCCGTACGCGCCGAGGTGGCGAAGGCCGTCGTCGGCCAGGACGCCGCCGTGTCGGGCCTGCTGGTCGCGCTGCTGTGCGGCGGGCACGTGCTCATGGAGGGTGTGCCCGGCACCGCCAAGACGCTGCTCGTGCGCACGCTCGCGGGTGCGCTGGCCGTGGACACCCGACGCGTGCAGTTCACCCCCGACCTGATGCCCGGCGACATCACCGGCTCGATGGTCATCGACTCCTCCCAGGGCGAGCTCAGCTTCCGCGAGGGGCCGGTCTTCACCAACCTCCTGCTCGCCGACGAGATCAACCGCACCCCGCCCAAGACGCAGTCGGCGCTGCTCGAGGCCATGGAGGAGGGGCAGGTCTCCGTCGACGGCGTCTCCCACCAGCTGCCGCGCCCGTTCCTGGTGGCGGCGACGCAGAACCCCGTGGAGTACGAAGGCACCTACCCGCTGCCCGAGGCCCAGCTCGACCGCTTCCTGGTCAAGGTGGTGCTGCCGATCCCCGAGCGGGCCGCCGAGCTGGAGATCCTGCGCCGTCACGCGGCCGGCTTCGACCCGCGCGACGTCGCCGGCGCAGGCGTGCGGGCGGTGACCGGTGCCGCCGACATCGCGGCCGGGCAGGCCGCGGTCAAGACGGTGCAGGTCTCTCCCGAGGTCGCCGGCTACATCGTCGACATCGCCCGGGCCTCCCGCGACTCCCCCTCGCTCAGCCTGGGGGTGAGCCCCCGCGGCGCGACCGCGCTGCTGCGCGCGGCCCGTGCGTGGGCATGGCTGGTCGGCCGCGACTTCGTGACGCCCGACGACGTGAAGTCCCTGGCTCACGCCACCTTGGTGCACCGGCTGGGCCTGCGGCCCGAGGCCGAGCTCGAGGGTGTCGACGTGGCCCAGGTCCTCGCCTCCGCGCTGGGATCGGTGCCCGTCCCGCGATGACCATCTCGGGGCGCGTGCCCCTGCTGCTGCTCCTCGGCCTGGTGGCCGTGGTGCTGCGCCCTGCCGGCAGCACGGTCTGGCTGTGGCTGCTCGTGGTGACGGCACTGACCCTGCTCGACTGGTCGATGGCGCCGAGGCCGGCCGCGCTGTCCCTCGAGCGGCGGCCGGTCGGCACCACACGGCTCGGTCACCCCACCGAGACACTGCTGGTCGTGGGCAACACCTCGCGCCGCCGGGTCCGCGCGCTGGTGCGGGACGCGTGGCAGCCCACCGCCGGCGCGAGCGACAACCGCCACCGGGTGTCGCTGGCCCCGGGCGACCGGGCGGTGCTGCGCACCCCGCTCCTCCCCCGTCGCCGTGGCGACCTGCGCGCCACGGGGGTGACCGTGCGTCTGCCCGGCCCCCTCAGGCTGGCGGCGCGCCAGCGCACGCTCGACGTCCCGGGCTCGGTGCGGTCGCTGCCACCCTTCGAGTCGCGCAAGCACCTGCCCTCGCGCCTGGCCCGGCTGCGTGAGCTCGACGGCCGCTCGGCCGTGCGGGTGCGCGGCCAGGGCACGGAGTTCGACTCGCTGCGGGAGTACGTCCGCGGCGACGACGTGCGCTCGATCGACTGGCGCGCGTCGGCGCGCAACCGCAACGTCGTGGTGCGCACCTGGCAGCCCGAGCGCGACCGTCGCGTCGTGCTGGTCCTCGACACCTCGCGCACCTCGGCCGGTCGGATCGACGACGTGCCCCGCCTCGACTCCGCCATGGACGCGGCCCTGCTGCTCGCGGCCCTCGCGTCACGGGCCGGAGACCGGGTCGACGTGGTGGCCGGTGACCGCCGGGTCCGCGCCCGGGTGCGCTCCGCCGGCGCCCGCGACATCGTGGCCCGCCTCCAGGACACGATGGCCGACCTCGAGCCGGTCATCGCCGAGGCCGACTGGGACTCGCTGGCCGGCGCCGTCCAGGCGATGGGGCGCCAGCGCGCGCTGGTCGTGCTGCTCACGCCGCTCGAGCCCTCCGCGATCGAGGAGGGCCTGCTGACCGTGCTGCCCGCGCTCACCCGGCACCACCGGGTCGTGCTGGCCTCCGTCAAGGATCCTGCTCTCGACCGGCTCGCCGCGGCTCGCGGGTCGATCGACGAGGTCTACGACGCCGCCGCGGCCGAGCAGGTGCTCGCGCGCCGACGTCGTACGGCGCAGCTGCTGGTCGCGCTCGGCGTCGACGTCGTCGATGCGGACGCCGAGCGGCTGCCGCCGGCCCTGGCCGACCACTACCTGCACCTCAAGGCGCAGGGACTGCTCTAGCCCGGGGTCAGGCGGGGGTGTCCCGGTGCTGGTCGGGGTGCCGGTCGGGGTGCTGGTCGGTGACGGCCTCGCGCGGCGGCTGCGGCACCTGGTGACCGGCCTCCCCACCAATGCGGCCACCGAAGGGGCGACCGTGGTCGGCGAACTCCTCGCGGAAGTAGGCCAGCCGGTGGCTGCCCAGCTCCACGCGGGCGCCGGTGCGCAGGATCTGGGCCACGACGGGGGCGCCGTGGACCCGCGTGATGCCCTCGATCGCCTTGATGACCCACTCGTCGCGGTCGTCGTGCACGATCCGGGCGTGCACGGGCTCGAGGCCCGCGAGCACCAGGTCGCACCCGGGGTCGGAGCCGATCAGCATGCCGTCCTCGAGCCAGAAGATCTGCTGGCGCTCCTCGGGACCCACCGTCTCGGGAGCCACCACGAGGCGCGCTCCGCCACCGCGGGCGGGGTCGTGGGTCGTGCCGACGCCGCGGCGCGCGCGGCGGTGCATGGTGGGGAAGAGCGGAAGGATCGTGCCCGGTGGCACGAGGCCCGGCCCCGGCAGCACCGATGCGGTGCCACGAGCGCGCGACCGGGCGGAGGTCCAGACACCGCGCAGGCTGCCCAGGCGGATCCGGCGGGTGCCGGTCACGCGGCGCTGCCACCACGGCGCCGAGACGTCACCCAACGACACGAGGTGGTCGCCGCGGTGCACGACGCGGATGACGAGGCCCTGCGTGGCCAGGGTCTCCGCGATGGAGCGCACGGAGACCGCGTCGCCGGCGCCGGCGAAGGCACCGGGGTCGTCGACCTCGAGCGTCATCCGGTTGCCGCTGCCGCGCAGGCGTCCGCGGACCGGGTCGTTGCCCGGGCGCTCGATCTCGAACTCGAGGTCGGCGGCGAGGCTGAGGGTCATGACGGATCACGGACCGGGGGCACGGGCTGGCCCTGGTCGCTGGTCGTGATGGTCAGGGTGCCGTTGATCTTCCACGTCGCCCGAGGCGAGCTCGGGCCGGTGTCGCGCGGGACCTCCACGGCCATGTCCTCGAACCGGTAGTGGATGGCTGCCTCCCGCCCCGTGAGGAAGCTCCACATCCGTGCCCCGAGGTCGGTCCAGTCGACGACCTCGTTGCTCGTGCTGTCCATCGGTTGACTGCTCATCGTCATCACGCTTTCTTGTGGTGTTTGTCCACAACTTCCTCAACAGCCTGTTGAGGAAGTACAGTGACAGCATGAACACGATGTCGAGGTTTACGCAAGTGGTCGAGTCCACTGATTCATCACTGACGATCGGAGACCTCGCCGAGCGCACGGGGCTCAGCACGGCCACGCTGCGGATGTGGGAGCAGCGGCACGGCTTCCCCACCCCCCGCCGGCTCGACAGCGGGCACCGGCGCTACGCCGAGTCCGACGTGGAGGCGGTCCTCGAGGTGGTGCGGCGCCGCGATGCCGGTGTGCGCCTCGACGTCGCGATCGGCGAGACGACCAGCGCGGCCCTCCTCGACGTCGCTCCCCCCGCGCCGTCGGTCTTCGCCGGCCTGCGTCGCCTCCACCCCCATCTCGCCACCCACCGTCTGAAGAAGTCGACCCTGCTCGCGCTGTCGTGGGCGATCGAGGACGAGTTCTGCGCCAAGGCGGACCGGGCCCACATCTTCGGCGCCTTCCAGGCCGGCAAGAACTACGACCCCGCCCACGACCGTTGGGTCGAGCTCGCCCGCGTCGCCAAGTCGGCCTTCGTCTTCGCCGACTGGGACACCGAGGAGCCGGGCAGCTCGCCGATCAAGGTGCCGCTGGCACTGGACGCCCCGATGCGTCGCGAGTGGGCGGTCATCTGCGACGCCGTCGACCTCCCGGTCGCCCTCACCGCGTGGGAGCTGCCGGGCCAGCGCGACGTGCGAGACCGCGACCGCGTCTTCGAGGCCGTCTGGACCGTCGAGCCGGCCGCCGTGCGCGACGCCTCGCGCATCTGCACCCAGGTGGCGGGCGATGCCCTCCCCCACGACGCGGCACCCGTGCTCTACGACCTCGCGGAGCGGCCCGCCCCCGGGGTGGCCGACCTGGCGTCGGTGACCTCGATGTTCAACCGCGTCGTGGCCTACGTCGACCGCTTCGGCGGCCGCTGACGTGGCGGGCCACGACCACGACCTCGACGTCGTCGTCGTCGGCGCCGGCATGGCCGGCCTCCAGGCGGCGCGAGCCCTGACCCGCGCCGGGCTCGAGGTGCAGGTGCTGGAGGCCTCCGACGCCGTCGGCGGTCGGATCCGCACCGACGTGGTCGACGGGTTCCTCGTCGATCGCGGCTTCCAGCTGCTCAACCCCGGCTACCCCGCGGTCAAGCGATCGGTGGACGTCGCGGCCCTGAAGCTCCAGCCCTTCCCCGCGGGTGTGGCCGCCCTCCTCGACGACGGGCTCCAGGAGCTCGGTCACCCGCTGCGCGAGCCGCGCCTGGTGGGCACGACGCTGCGCTCGGTCGCCAGCCGGCCGCGCGAGGGCGTCGCGATGGCGCGGTGGCTGGCGCCGCTGGCCCGGGCCAGCGTGGGCCGCGGCCGGCTCGCGACCCGGCTGCCGCGCTCGGTCGACGGCAGCCTGCGCGAGTCGCTCGACCGCGTCGGGATGGGCGGCGAGCTGCGCACGGTCCTGGAGCGCTTCCTCGCCGGTGTCGTGCTCGAGGACGACCAGTCCACCTCGGCGGCCTACGCCCTGTTGCTCACCCGCGCCTTCGCCACCGGGGTCCCGGGGCTCCCCGCCGCCGGCATGCAGGCGCTTCCCGAGCAGCTCGCCGCGTCGCTGACCGGTCGGATCCGGCTGGGCCGCGAGGTCGAGTCGCTCGAGGGGTCCTCGGGCGACTACACGCTGACGGTGTCAGGCGAGACCATCCGTGCCCGCCATGTCATCGTCGCGACGGCCGCCCCCGAGGCGGCCCGCCTCACCCAGGCCTACACGCCGGCGATGAAGGGCGTCGTGACCCACTGGTTCGCGACCGACGAGCTGCCCACCCACCGTGGGCTGCTCCACGTCGACGCCCGCACCCGCGCGACCGGCCCCGTGCTCAACACGGCGGTCGTGTCGACCGTCGCGCCGTCGTACGCCCCGGAGGGGCTGCACCTCGTGCAGGCCTCCGCCCTGATGCACCCGGGCACGGCGGCGCCGACCGAGGAGCAGATCACCCGCCACGCCGGCGAGCTGCTCGGCTCTGCCACCACCCGCTGGCGCTCCATCGCGCGCCAGGAGATCCCGCACGCGCTGCCGGTGCAGCTCGCGCCCTTCTCCGAGCGACGGCCCGTGGTGATCGACCGTGGCATCGTGATGTGCGGCGACCACCGCGACACCGGCTCGATCCAGGGCGCCATGGTGAGCGGGGAGCGTGCGGCCCGCGCCGTGCTCGCAGCCCGGCTCGTCACCCGATGAGGGTCCGGTGAGGGTCGCGTGACCACGGCCGGCGTCGCCTTCGCCCTCGCCGCCGCGCTGCACGCCGGCTTCCAGCTCACCGTGACGGTGCTCGTCTATCCCGTGCTCGCCCGGGTGCCGGCGTCGTCGTGGAGCGACGCGCACGCCCGCCACAGTCGGCTGATCGTGCCCCTGGTGGGGTTGACGTACGCCGGGCTGGTCGCGGCAGGTGCCTGGCTGCTCGCGTCCTCCCCGGGGCCTCTCGGCCTCGCCGCGGTCCTCGCCGCCGCGGGCTCGGTGGTCGTCACCGCCGTCGCCGCCGCCCCCACCCACGGCCGCCTGGTCACCCCCGACCCGGCGCTGCTGCGTCGGCTGCTGGTGGTCGACCGGCTGCGCGGGCTCTTCGCCGTGCTCGCGCTGGTGCTCGCGGTCGCGGCGCTCGGCTGAGCGGCGCCGCGCCTTCGACTCGGCCGGCCGCCTCACGCCTGCGTCGCGACCCGGTCCTCGAGCAACGCGGCGTCGAGGTCGCCGGTGAAGCCGCGGTCGGCAGCGTTGCGGCCGAGGACGAACACGTAGGCGAGGAAGACCAGCTCGGCCAGCACCCCGACCGAGATCCGCGCCCAGGTCGGCAGGCCCGAGGGGGTCACGAACGCCTCGATGACGCCGCTGATCGCGAGCACCACGACGAGCCCGAGGGCGACGGTGGCCGCCGTGCGGCCCTCCCGCGCCACGGACTGCGGGCGGGTCAGGCTGCCGGGCTCGATCCACGACCAGAAGAGCCGCAACCCGACCCCGCCGGCGACGAAGACCGCGGTCAGCTCGAGCAGGCCGTGCGGGAGGATCAGGCCCCAGAAGAGCGAGCCACGGTCGGCGCGCATCATCACCGAGCCGATGATCGCCAGGTTGAGGATGTTGCTGAAGAGCAGCTGCACGACCGGGAAGCCCAGGATGCCGAGCGCGATGCAGAGGGCCGAGACCCACGCGTTGTTGATCCAGACCTGGGCGGCGAAGTGGCTGGCGGCGTACTCGCTGTAGTAGCCCTCGAAGTCCTCGTTGACCAGCTGGTCGACCTCCGTCGGCGACAGCAGCGTCTGCTCGACGGTGGGGTGGTCGAGGAGCCACCACATCATCACGGCCGCCACGACCACGTTGGCCGCGACGCAGCCCAGCCACCACCAGCGCAGCCGGTAGAGCGCGGCCGGGAACCGCTCGACGAAGAAGGTGCGTACGCCGCGCCACGAGGCCGCGCGCGTGCCGACGGCGCGGTTGCGGGCCCGGGCGAGCAATGACGAGAGGTGGGCGACCAACGAGGCGTCGGGCGCCGACGTGCGCACGACGGACAGGTGCGTGGCCACCTGCTGGTAGCGATCGACCAGCTCGTCGCTCTCCGCCCCACTGAGACGCCGGGTGCGGACCAGGGTGTCGAGGCGCTCCCACTCGTGGGCGTGCGCGAGCACGTAGGCGTCGAGGTCCACGCGCCCACTCTAGGCACCGTCACCCCGGCGGCACCGGACCGGCGCCGACCTAGACTGCCCCTGATGTCCCCGGAGTTCGCGACCCTGACCACCGACGACCTCGTCACCGGCGAGGCGGTCGCGCTCGACCTGCCCGCCGCCAGCCTCGGGGCCCGCATCGCCTCCGGCCTCATCGACCTGCTGGCGACCGTCGTCCTGCTGGTCGGTGTGATCCTCGTGGCCCTCGTCGCGGCGATCGACACCGACGCGGCGCTGGCCCACGTTGCCCTGATCGGCACCCTGATCACGGTCTTCCTCGTTTTCCCCACGGTGCTCGAGACCCTGACGGGCGGACGCAGCCTCGGCAAGCTCGCGCTCGGCCTGCGCACGGTCCGCGACGACGCCGGGCCGATCACCGTGCAGCACGCGTTCATCCGTGCGCTGATCGGCTTCGTGGAGATCTACGCGTTCAGCGGCGTGCCGGCGTTCTTCTCCGCCCTGCTGAGCAGCCGGGGCAAGCGGTTGGGCGACTACGCGGCAGGGACCTACGTCGTGCGCGACCGGGTGCGTCTGCAGCTCGCCCCGCCGGCGCTCATGCCGCCCTACCTCGCGGGCTGGGCGCGCAGCGCCGACATGACCTCGCTGCCGACGGGCCTGGCGCTGGCCGTCCGCCAGTTCCTCGGCCGCTCGGCCGGCATCGACCCCGCGGCCCGGGCGAGCATCGGCGCCCGGCTCGCCGACGAGGTCCGCCACCACGTCGCGCCCGCTCCTCCGCCCCACACCCGACCCGAGGACTTCCTGGCCGCGGTCATCGCCTCGCGCCGAGAGCGCGACCAGGCCCGGCTGCGGCGCGAGGCGGAGCTGCGGCAGCGGCTCACCCGCCGAGGTTGACCTCGCCGTCGACCGGCAGGACCGAGCAGCGCAGCTCGACGTCGCAGCCGTAGAGCGCGGAGCCCTCAGCGTTGTGCGCGGTCGCGAGCAGGGTGCGCTCGTCCATCCACCGGACCATGTCGACGCGTCCGTCGATCCCGCTCACGGGGCTGGCCTCGCCGTCCCAGACCGAGAGCGTCGACATCTCCCCGTCGAGGACGGCGACCCGCTCCGCGTAGGGAGCGAGCACCGCGAACCCCTCGAACGTCTCGACCAGCACGGCGGCGCCGCCGGTCAGGTCGTAGAGCCGCGAGCGTCCGTCGCGGTCCTGCACCAGCACCTGGCCCATGGCCACCTCCGAGGCAACCCCGTAGCCGTCGCCCTGCACCGGGACCGGGATCGACGAGCCCGCAGCGTGCAGCGCGAGGTCACCGTCGTCCGAGACCAGCAGGCCCTCGGCGCTGACGTCGGTCAGTGAGGCGTTCCGGCCGACCTCGACCTGGAGGTCCACCCGTCCGGCCTTGAGGTCGTAGCGGTGGGCGGTGCCCGACAGGTCCAGCCAGCCCAGCCAGCGTCCGTCGCCGGAGAGTGCCACGCTGCTCACCACGCCGGTCACCGGGCTGGTCTCCTCGGTGAGGGCCGCCACGCCGGTCCCCTCGTCGTCGTAGGTGACGCCCCGCACGACCAAGCGGCTCTCGCGGTCGAGCGCATAGACACGCTCGCTGGTGAAGCCGACCACGCCCTCGGAGGCCACACCCGTCCCGTGCAGGCGACCCGACGGGTCCAGCGCGGTCAGCTCGCCACCGCGCACGAACCAGGCCGTCTCGCTCAGGCCGCGGGCGCTCGGTGCCTGGGGCGTCGTGTCGCTCACGCGGGCGGAGTCGTCGGCGCCGCCGACGGTGCCACTCAGTCCCACGCCGACGGCGGTGACCACGGCGGCGGCGACGCCCGTGGCAGCGAGCGCACGGGTCGTCGTACGACGGCGGCGCTCGGCGCGCACGCGGGCCTGGAAGGCGAGGCGGTCGATCTCGGGCACGGCCACGGCCTGGCCCACCTCGATGAGCGCGGTCTGGATCTCTGTGCGGGTCATGACATCTCCTGGACGAGCTGAAGGTCGGGCAGCGCGGCACGCAGCCGCTGCAGGGCGTGGTGGGTCTGGCTCTTGACGGTGCCGACCGAGCAGCCGAGCTCGGCGGCGGTGGCGGCCTCGGTGAGGTCCTCGACGTAGCGCAGGACGAGCGTCGCGCGCATCCGCGGGGGCAGCCGACGGATCTCGGCCCAGAGCGCCAGGTGGTCGGCTCGTACGTCGAGCCCTCCGTCGTGCCCGACGTCCGGGAGGTCGTCGGTCGGCACCTCCCGCCGGCGCTTGCGCCACTGGCGCGACATCTGGTGCAGCATCGCGGTGCGGACGTAGGCGTCGGCGGCGCCCTTGTCCCGGATGGACTCCCAGCGGACGCACGTGCGGGCGAGGGCCGACTGGAGCAGGTCCTCGGCCTCGTGCCGGTCCCCCGTGAGGAGGTAGGCCGTGCGGAACAGCGGGGTCCACCGCGCGCTCATGAACTCATCGAACGTGAGCCCTGACCACGGGTCTGTCATGGGGATGATCCTCTCCGAGCGGGGGTGTGCCAGGAGGTGAGGACACCCCGTGCGCCAGGAAGGTTGGGCCGCGCGTCCGACCTGTTCGCCAGCCGCCCCCGGGGGCTCGCTGGATCCTCGCACCAGCGCGTCGTCGGCGCAGGCTGTCGGCGCGGGAGCCGGAGGCGGCAAGATGGGGTCGTGCTCGACCTGACCTCCCTCTGGGACTTCGACGACCCGGCGGCCTCCGAGAAGCGCTTCCGCCTGGCGATCCGTGGTGCGAGCCCGCGCGACCAGCACGTGCTGATGACGCAGCTGGCGAGGGCCGTCGGCCTCCAGGGGCGCTACGACGACGGGCTGGGCCTGCTCGACGCCACCACCGCGGTGGACCCCGAGGTGACCGCGCGGATCCACCTCGAGCGCGGCCGCATCCTGCGCACCCGCGGGCTCCCCGACGAGGCCCGGCCCGAGCTCGAGGCAGCCGTCGCCGCCGCGGTCGGCTGCGACGAGGTGCACGTCGACGCGCTGCACATGCTGGCGCTCATCGCTTCCCGCGAGGAGCAGAGCGCCCTGCACGAGGAGGCGCTCCGCATCGCCCGCGCGAGCGCGGACCTGCGCGCCCGCGACTGGGACGCGTCCCTGCTCAACAACATCGGGATGGCGCACGCCGACGCCGGAGAGTGGCACGACGCGCTGGCGGCGTTCGAGAACGCGTGGGGAGCCCGCGAGCGTCAGGGCGACGCCGGGCGCACCCGGATCGCGCGCTGGATGGTGGCCTGGGCACTGCGTCACCTCGACCGCACCACCGATGCCCTCCTCATGCAACGCGCGCTGAAGGCCGAGCTGACGGCGATCGGCGAGCACGACCCGCACGTCGACGAGGAGCTGGCGATCCTCGAGGCGACCAGCGGCGGTCGCTAGACGCGACGGTAGGCGAGGTCGACGATGTCGCGGTCGACTGCCCGTCCCTTGCGCTCGAACTTCGTGACGGGTCGCTCCGACCAACGCTCCACGGCACCGCCCTCGAGGCCGGTCTCGGCGTCGAGCACGGCGAGCATCTGGTCGGCGTAGGCCGCCCAGTCCGTCGCCAGCCGCCACGTGCCCCCGGGCTCCAGCCGGGAGGCGACCAGGCGCGCGAAGTCGGGCGAGACGATGCGTCGCTTGTGGTGACGGGTCTTGGGCCACGGGTCGGGGAAGAAGGTCCAGAGCTCGCGGATGCCCCCCGGCGCCACGAGGTTCTCAATCGCCCACACAGCGTCGACCGAGCAGAAGCGCACGTTGTCGGCCCCGGCCGCGGCCACCTCGGCGAGGCTCGCCGCGACCCCGGGCAGCCAGACCTCGATCGCCAGCACGTTGCAGTCGGGGCGGGCGGCGGCCAGCACCCCGGTCGCCTCCCCCACGCCGCTGCCGATCTCGATGATCAGCGGCGCGTCGCGCCCGAACCACTGCGCCCAGGCGAAGTCGGGGGCGTCGACGGCGGCGTCGGGGATGACCCAGCCCTCGTGGTGGGCGTCCCACGCCTCCTGCTGGCTGGGGGTGAAGCGGCTTCCGCGCCGGGAGTAGCTCAGCACCTCGCGCATCCGGCGACCGTCGTCGGTCAGCTTGCGGTGCGGGCGGGCCGGGGTCACGCGGTCGTTCATGGGGGTCATCCTCCCGGACGTCGTACGACGGAGACGATTCGTCGGGTCTGCAACATTGCGCCGACTCGGCGTTCAACACAGGACGGCCCCGGACACGAGGTCCGGGGCCGTCCTGGTGACACTGGTGCTGCTGGTGCGCCTAGGGCGCGAGGATCACTTGGTGATCTTGGTGACCCGGCCGGCGCCGACGGTGCGGCCACCCTCACGGATCGCGAAACGCAGGCCCTCGTCCATGGCGATCGGCTGGATGAGCTCGACGATCATCTCCGTGTTGTCGCCCGGCATGACCATCTCGGTGCCCTCGGGGAGGGTCACGACGCCGGTCACGTCCGTGGTGCGGAAGTAGAACTGCGGGCGGTAGTTGTTGAAGAACGGCGTGTGACGGCCGCCCTCCTCCTTCGAGAGGATGTAGACCGAGGCCTCGAAGTTGGTGTGCGGGGTCGTGGTGCCCGGCTTGATGACGACCATGCCGCGCTCGATGTCCTCGCGCTTGGTGCCACGAAGCAGCAGCCCGACGTTCTCGCCGGCCTGGCCCTCGTCGAGCAGCTTGCGGAACATCTCGACGCCGGTGACGGTCGACTTCTGCGAGGTCTCGCGGATGCCGATGATCTCGACCTCCTCGTTGACCTTGACGATGCCACGCTCGATGCGACCGGTGATGACCGTGCCGCGACCGGTGATCGTGAAGACGTCCTCGACGGGCATGAGGAAGGGCTTGTCCGTCTCACGGGCCGGGGTCGGGATCGACTCGTCGACAGCGTTCATCAGCTCGATGATCGACTCGCCCCACTTCTCGTCGCCCTGGAGGGCGGGGAAGGCGGCAACGCGGACGACGGGGATGTCGTCGCCGTCGAACTCGTACTCGGAGAGGAGCTCGCGCACCTCCATCTCGACGAGCTCGATGAGCTCCTCGTCGTCGACCATGTCGCACTTGTTGAGCGCCACGACCAGGGCGGGCACGCCGACCTGGCGGGCGAGCAGCACGTGCTCACGCGTCTGCGGCATGGGACCGTCGGTGGCGGCGACCACGAGGATCGCGCCGTCCATCTGGGCCGCACCGGTGATCATGTTCTTGATGTAGTCCGCGTGTCCGGGGCAGTCGACGTGGGCGTAGTGACGCGCCTCGGTCTGGTACTCCACGTGGGCGATCGAGATCGTGATGCCGCGCTGACGCTCCTCGGGAGCCTTGTCGATCTCGTCGAACGCCGAAGCAGCGTTGAGATCGGGGTACTTGTCGTGCAGCACCTTCGTGATTGCTGCGGTCAGCGTCGTCTTCCCGTGGTCGATGTGACCAATGGTTCCGATGTTGACGTGCGGCTTGGTCCGCTCGAACTTCGCCTTAGCCACTGGGGCTCCTCCTGGTGTGGTTGTTACTTGACTCGTACTTGACGTGGGTGGTGCGTGGTGCGTGCAGCATGGCCGAGAGGCCGGTGAGGACTACTCCCCACGCACCTTCTTGATGATCTCGTCGGCGATGTTCGTGGGAACCTCGGCGTACGAGTCGAACTCCATCGAGTACGACGCCTGGCCGGAGGTCTTGGACCTCAGGTCGCCAACGTACCCGAACATCTCGGAGAGCGGCACGAGGGCGTTGATGACCATGTCACCGTGACGCTCCTCCTGTGCCTGGATCTGGCCGCGTCGGCTGTTGATGTCGCCGATGACCGTGCCGAGGAAGCTCTCCGGCGTGGTCACCTCCACGGCGAACATCGGCTCGAGCAGCACGGGCTTCGCCATGCGGGCGGCCTCCTTGAAGGCCTGGTTGCCGGCGATCTTGAACGCGAGCTCCGAGGAGTCGACGTCGTGGTAGGCGCCGTCCTCGAGGCTGAACTTGACGTCCACCATCGGGTAGCCGGCGAGCACGCCGAACTCCATGGCGTCCTGACCACCCTGGTCCACCGAGGGGATGTACTCGCGGGGCACGCGGCCACCGGAGACGTTGTTCTCGAAGACGTAGCCGCCGCCGGTCCCGGTCTCGGGGTCGATGTTGGGGCCGAGGGAGATGACGACCTTGGCGAACTGACCCGAACCACCGGTCTGCTTCTTGTGCGTGTAGCTGTGGTTCTTGACGTCCTTGCGGAGGGTCTCGCGGTAGGCCACCTGCGGCTTGCCGACGGTCGCCTCGACGCGGAACTCGCGCTTCATGCGGTCGACGAGGATCTCCAGGTGGAGCTCGCCCATGCCGGCGATGATCGTCTGGCCAGTCTCCTCGTCGGACTTCACCGTGAAGGTGGGGTCCTCGTCGGAGAGACGCTGGATGGCGGTGCCCAGCTTCTCCTGGTCGCTCTTGGTCTTGGGCTCGATCGCGACCTCGATCACCGGGGCCGGGAACGTCATCGACTCGAGGATGACCTGGTTCTGGGGGTCGCTCAGCGTGTGACCGGTCTTGGTGTCCTTGAGACCCATGACCGCCACGATCTGGCCGGCGCCGACCGACGCGATCTCCTCACGCTTGTTGGCGTGCATCTGGTAGACCTTGCCGATCCGCTCCTTGCGGCCGTTGACCGAGTTGACCACGGTCGAGCCGGCCTCCAGCTTGCCGGAGTAGACGCGCACGTAGATCAGCTTGCCGAGGTGCGGGTCGGTGGCGATCTTGTAGGCCAGGCCCGAGAACGGCTCGTCGTCGGAGGGCAGTCGCTTGATCTCGACCGTCTCGTCCTTGACGGAGTGACCGATGATCGCGTCGATGTCCAGGGGCGAGGGGAGGTACTTGACGACGGCGTCGAGCAGGGGCTGGACGCCCTTGTTCTTGAACGCGGTGCCGCAGAGGACCGGGTTGAGCTTGTCGGCCAGGGTCGCGCGACGGATCGCGGCCTCGAGCTCCTCGACGGTGAAGTCCTCGCCCTCGAGGAACTTCTCCATGATGGCGTCGTCGGCGTCGGAGAGCGTCTCGAGCAGCTTCTCGCGGTATTCGGCGGCCTGCTCGGCCAACTCGGCCGGGATCTCCTCGACGACGTAGTCCTCACCGATGGTGGTCTCGCCGCGCCAGACCAGCGCGCGCATGCCCACCAGGTCGACGACACCGATGAAGTCGCCCTCGGCACCGATCGGCAGCTGCAGGACCAGCGGCGTGGAGTTGAGGCGGTCGACCATCATGTCGACGCAGCGGAAGAAGTCGGCACCGGTGCGGTCGAGCTTGTTGACGAAGCACATGCGAGGCACGGAGTACTTGTTGGCCTGGCGCCACACCGTCATCGTCTGGGGCTCGACACCGGCGACACCGTCGAAGACGGCGACAGCGCCGTCGAGGACGCGCAGCGAGCGCTCGACCTCGGCGGTGAAGTCGACGTGACCCGGGGTGTCGATGATGTTGATCTGGTGCTTCTTCCACCAGCAGGTGGTCGCAGCAGAGGTGATCGTGATGCCACGCTCCTGCTCCTGCTCCATCCAGTCCATCGTGGCCGCGCCCTCGTGGACCTCACCGATCTTGTAGGTGATGCCGGTGTAGAAGAGGATGCGCTCGGTGGTGGTGGTCTTGCCGGCGTCGATGTGCGCCATGATGCCGATGTTGCGGACCTGGTTGAGGTCGGTGGTGATGTCGACAGCCACTGAAAGTCTCAGTCCCTCGGAAGTGGTTGGAATGCGGGTGACGCCAGGGGTGCGACGCACCCCTGGCGTTCAGATCACCAGCGGTAGTGGGCGAAGGCCTTGTTGGACTCGGCCATCTTGTGCGTGTCCTCGCGCTTCTTCACAGCGGCACCGAGGCCGTTGGACGCGTCGAGGATCTCGTTCATCAGACGCTCGGACATCGTCTTCTCACGACGGTCCGCGGCGTAGCCGACGAGCCAGCGCAGCGCGAGCGTCGTGCTGCGCGTGCCCTTGACCTCGATCGGGACCTGGTAGGTCGCGCCACCGACACGGCGGGACTTGACCTCGATGGACGGCTTGACGTTGTCCATCGCACGCTTCAGCGTGACGACGGGGTCGGTGCCGTTCTTCTCGCGGCAACCCTCGAGCGCGCCGTAGACGATGCGCTGGGCGACCTGCTTCTTGCCGTCCTGGAGGACCTTGGAGACGAGCTGGGAGACCAGCTGCGAGCCGTAGACCGGGTCGATGTCGATCGGCCGCTTGGGGGCCGGACCCTTGCGGGGCATTAGCTCTTCTCCTTCTTGGCGCCGTAGCGGCTGCGGGCCTGCTTGCGGTTCTTGACACCCTGGGTGTCGAGCGTGCCGCGAATGATCTTGTAACGGACACCGGGGAGGTCCTTCACCCGGCCGCCGCGGACGAGCACGATGGAGT
>NZ_CALRWD010000023.1:0-53289 GCF_943371775.1 Nocardioides psychrotolerans | reverse complement strand
TTGGAGGTCGAAAACGTCCCGCACTTTCCCGGCGGTGGTGACGGCCCGAGCCACTCGAGACCCACAGAGGGCATCGGGGTCGAGGTTGTCCACAGGCGCCGCGGGTCGTTGATTGGTACGGGGGTGCCGGCGGCATCGATCTGGGCATGTCGATCACCCGCTGGGATCCCGTGTGCACGAGGCCGGACGGCCTGGTCGCCCCGAGTCGCACCGACAGCAGCGGAAGGGCCGGTCCCACCTGGCGCGCCGCCAACGGGCCGCGCTGGCGGAAGGTCGGGCCCGGCCTCTACGTGCCCTCGTCGGCCAACGTCTGTGTCGAGCAGCGCATCGTCGAGCAGGCCGCGCGGCTGAGACCCAACGGCCGGTCGGGTTGCGTGACGGCATGGGCGGCCCTGCGGTGGCGCGGTGCGGCCTTCTTCGACGGATTGGCCCCCGGTGGCGAGGTCGAGCTGCCGGTCCCGCTGTCGCTCGGGGGTGCCGGCGCCAAGCTGCGCGCGGCCCCGGGTTGTCACCTCGAGCGGATCTCCCTCTCCCTTTCGGATCGCGAGCTGGTCGCCGGGATCCCCGTGACCACCCCACAGCGAGCGCTCTTCGACGAGGTACGCCGGCGCGGCTCCCTCTGGTCGGCCGTCGAGGCGATCGACATGGCCGCCGCGGCCGGGCTCATCTCGGTCTGGCTCTTCGCGACCTACGTCGGCAACGCCAACTCGCGCAACGGGGCGCCGCTCGCGCGACACGCGGTGTCCCTGGCAGTCGACGAGAGTCGCTCGCCTCGAGAGACCTGGCTCCGCCTCGTCTACACCCAGCTCGCCAACCTGCCGGAGCCGATCGTCAACGAGCCGGTCTACGACCTCGACGGCAACCTGCTCGGGATCCCGGACCTGTTCGATCCGGTCGCGGGCCTCGTGGTCGAGTACGACGGCGAGCACCACAAGTCGATCGAGCAGCACCGCGGGGACGTCACGCGGGAGCAGCGGTTTCGCGGGGTCGGGCTGGAGTACGTCAGCGTCGTCCGCGGAGACTCCCGCCGGGCAGCCGCGGCACGCATCCTCGGCGTACGGTCCCGAGCGCTCTTCCTGCCACCCTCGCAGCGCGCGTGGACCCTCGAGCGTCCGCCGTGGGATCCCGCGCCCGAGACCCTCGATGCCCGCCTCGTCCGGCTGGGCAAGGTGGAGGAGCTGACGCACGCCTGATGGGCCGGATAGTGCGGGACGATTTCGACCTCGCGGGACCACCAGGAGGTCGAAAACGTCCCGCACTATCCGGCCGGATGGGCATTGCCGCGACCGGGGGCCTTCACATCCCCGTGCGAGAGTGACGACGTGACGAACCAGCCGGCTCGGTCCCGGGCCACCCTCACCGACATCAGCTCCCGCGCGTGGGAGCACCCCGCCGACCAGGGCGCACTGGTCGCGCTGCGCAAGCTCAAGGGCTTCGACACGGTGCTGAAGGCGGTCGCGGGGCTCTTCAACGAGCGCGCGTTCCGGCTGGTCTTCCTCGGCTCGGCGGTGCGGGTCGACGAGCGCCAGTTCCCCGCGCTGCACCACATGCTCGTCGACGTCGGGCGGGTGCTCGACGTCGAGGAGCTGCCGGAGCTGTACGTCGCCGCCAACCCGGTCCTCAACGCCATGACGATCGGCATGAACAAGCCGTTCATCGTCCTCAACTCGGGGCTGGTCGACCTCCTCGACGACGACGAGCTGCGCTTCGTGATCGGTCACGAGCTCGGGCACGCGGTGAGCGGGCACGCGGTCTACCAGACGCTGCTCCAGCGGCTGCTCGTGCTGAGCGGCGTCCTCTCGAGCCTGCCGCTCGGCGGGCTCGGCCTGCGGGCCATCGTGGCCGCGCTCTACGAGTGGTCGCGCAAGGCCGAGCTGTCGGCCGACCGCGCGGGTCTGCTGGCCACCCAGGACACCGCGACCGCCTTCCGGGTGCACATGCAGCTCGCCAGCGGCGGCCACCTCGACCAGCTCGACACGACGTCGTTCTTCGCCCAGGGCCAGGAGTACCTCGACGCCAGCGACCTGCGCGACTCGGTCCTCAAGCTCCTGCTCATCGAGAACCGCACCCACCCCTTCGCGGTCGTCCGCGCCGCGGAGCTGCGGCGCTGGGTCGACTCGGGGGAGTACACCCGCTTCGTCGCCGGCGCCTACCCGCGCCGGAGCGACGACGACTCGGCCAAGGTGACCGACGCGGCCAAGGCAGCAGCCGCCAGCTATGCCGAGACCTTCCAGCAGTCGCAGGACGCCCTGGGCAAGCTGGTCCACGACGTCGCCGGGGTCGCCGGCAGCGTCAAGCTCTGGCTCGACGAGAAGCTGCGCCGCGACGACCAGCCCTGATCCTCAGCGAGTCGGCGCCACCGGCTCGACCGGCGCCACCGGCTCGACCGGCTCGACCGGCACCGGCGAGGTCACCGGCGGCACCTGGGCGAACGGCGGCTCGGCGTCGACCAGCGGACCGCCCGGGTCGCGGCGACCGGGCTCGTCGAGGCAGGAGCCGCGCAGCTGCGGGCGCTGGGCGAGCGGGAAGACGTTGAAGAGCTCGGTGGTGCCGTTGAGCCAGCCGCAGCCGACCAGTCGCTCGTCGCCACGCCCGGTGTGCGCGTCCTGCGGTCGCACCGTCAGTGGCTCGCCGCTGCCGCGGAAGATCTGCGCGCCCTGCACCAGCCGCCCGTTGGCGTTGTAGACGAAGAGGTTGCGCACCTCGTCGCTGTCCAGGCGCAGACCGGGCTGCCGGGCGCCGTCGCGGTAGCCGGCCGAGTAGCCCGCCCACTCCGGGTCGCCCTGCACCGGCGTCATCACCGCGAAGCTCAGCGGGGCGAGCACGGCGACGACGTTGAGCGCGACCAGCACCAGCCGGGCCAGCAGCGGACGACGAGGCCCGGAGCCTGGCCAGAGGCGCCCCAGCCCGATCAGCACGCTGAGGACCACCGCCACCAGCAGCAGCCCCGGCCCGAGCAGCGGCACCGCGAGGGTGGGCACGAGGGTGACGTACTCCCAGGTGCCGGCCACTTGGTCCAGCAGCGTCACCGCGACCCACGCACGCAGCACCCACCACGCCGGTCGCACGGCCTCGAGCAGCTCCCACGCCTGCCGCGTCCACGCCCGCTCCTGCACTAGGGCCAGGAAGCCTTCGCGGGAGCGGTCCAGCCCCTCCTCGAGGGACGCGGCGGTCGGGAGGGAGGGCCGTCGCAGCCGCGACGACCGGGCACGGACCGGCAGGCCGGCGGCGCCCCTCAGCTCCTCGGCGTACGACGAGGGGTCGCCGAGGGCGGTCCCGTCGGCGAGCTGGTCCGAGAGGTCGGCCTCGAGGCCGCCGAGCAGCTCCTCCCGCTCCTCCTCGGAGAGGTCGGCGAGCCGGGCGCGGACCTCGGCGACGAACGCCTCGACCTCGGGGCGGGTGTCGGTGTTGAGGCTGTCGTTCACGAGGCTGCTCCCTGGGGGTGGTGGGCGAGGAGGGCGGTGACGGTCTCGGAGAAGCTCGCCCAGTCCTTGGTCTGACGCTCGAGCTGGGCCCGCCCCATCGGGGTGATGCCGTAGTACTTGCGGTGAGGGCCCTCGTCGGAGGGCACGACGTAGGACGTCAGTGCGCCCGCGGCGTAGAGCCGTCGCAGGGTGCCGTAGACGGACGCGTCGCCGACCTCGGTGAGCCCGCCGGCGCGCAGCCGGCGCAGCACGTCGTAGCCGTAGCCGTCGTCGTCCTCCACGACGGCGAGGACCGCGAGGTCGAGCACGCCCTTGAGGAGCTGGGTGGTGTCCATGCAGCGCACAGTACTACGCGACGCGCAGTAGTGCGCGGACCGCAGGCGTGTCGGGCGACAGTCACGCCCGGTCACGCCCGGTCGCGCCCGGTCGCGGAAATGCCAGGACCCCCGGCCATGAGGCCGGGGGTCCTGTTGTCGAGCGTGTCGCTCAGGTCGTGCGGGTGCGTCAATAGACGCGTCGACGCGTGCCGCCGACCGGGACGAGGTTGAGGATCAGGCCGACGACCAGCAGGATCGCGCCGATCGTCGTGAGGATCGAGATCTTTGCGATCAGGCCGATGATCAGCAGGATCAGTCCGAGTACCACCATGGGGATAACCATCCTTTCGAGATGTTCGTCGACCACCATCTCGTGCTGACCGGGCGCTGGAACCACCCCACGGGGTGGTTTGACGCTCGCACTCCGGGATATGCGCCACCGTAGGTCCGATCATCGGACGTCACGGAGGTCACAAGCGCCTGAGAGACTGACGCCATGAGCACACCCACCCGCACGCGGGGACTGGTCCTGGGCGGCGGCGGCATCACCGGGATCGCCTGGGAGACCGGGCTGCTGACCGGTCTGGCCGAGGCCGGGGTCGACCTGACCACCGCCGACCGGGTGATCGGCACGTCGGCGGGCTCGATCGTCGGCTCGCAGATCACCAGCGACACCCCGCTCGACGAGCTCTACCGTCGCCAGCTCCTCCCGCCGGGCCACCCCGACGGTCCCACCGAGACGACGCTGGCCTCGATCGGTCCGCGCGTGCTCGCGACCTTCGGCTTCGCGCTCCTGCGCGCCCGTGGCGACGTCGAGGCCTTCGGTCGCATCCTGGGCCGCCGGGCGGTCCGGACGACCGCTCAGGGCAGGACCCCGAGCATCGCCGAGCGCTACGACCAGGTCCGCCAGCGCCTGACGACCACGACCTGGCCCGACCGCGACCTGGTCATCACGGCCGTCGACGTCGAGACCGGCACCCTGGTCGCTTTCAAGCCCGGTCACGACGTCGGGCTGGAGGACGCCGTCAACGCCAGCTGCGCCGTGCCCTGCGTCTATCCGCCGATCCCGATCAACGGCAGGACCTACGTCGACGGCGGCATGCGCTCCGGCTCCAACTCCGACCTGGCCGCCGGCTGCGACCCGGTCGTCGCGCTCACCCCGTCGGACCGCTCGATCGGCCCGCTCCGCACGGCGTCGCAACAGCTCGCCGAGCTCGGGGTCGCGCACCTGGTGATCACGCCCGACGAGGGGTCGCTGTCCGCGATCGGCAAGAATGTCCTCGACCCCGCCGCCCGCCCGGCGTCCGCCAGGGCCGGCCACGCCCAGGCGGCGGCGTACGCCGAGCGGGTGCGGGAGATCTGGGGCTGAGGCGTGCCGCACCCGCAGATGTTCGCGGACGACGACCCGGCACTCGCCCGGGTCCGTGCGCTGGCGCTGGCGCTGCCGGGAGCCCAGGAGAAGGTCTCGCACGGACGTCCGGCGTTCTTCACCACCAAGGTCTTCGCCTACTACGGCGGCTCGCACAAGGTCGACGGTGACTGGCACGAGCACCCGCAGTGCCTGATGGTGCTGCTCGACGAGGACGAGCGCACCGCCCTGCTCGAGGAGGACCGCTCGTTCGTGCCGGCCTACCTCGGCCCGAGCGGCTGGCTCGGCGTCGACCTGCCGGCACCCGACGAGCGCGGCTGGGACGAGGTCGCCGAGCTCCTCGACGCGTCCTTCCGGCTCACCGCACCGGTGCGTCTGGTCCGGGAGCTGGACGGCTGACCAGGATCAGCCGAGCGCCCGGATGGCCTCGTGGATGCTCAGCGTGCGCTGGGCGGACTCGACGTGGAGGTTCTCCACCATCTTGTTGTTGTAGGTGACGACGCCCGAGCCCTTGCCGGCCTCCCAGGCCTCGAGGATCCCGCGGGCGTCCTCGACGGCCTTCTCGGACGGTGCGAACTGCTCGTTGGCCGGGCCGACCTGGCCGGGGTGGATGAGCGTCTTGCCGTCGAAGCCGAGCTGACGACCCTGCTCGCACTCGGCGAGGAAGCCCTCCTCGTTCTTCACGTCGTTGTAGACGCCGTCGAGGATCGCGATGCCGGCGGCCCGCGCGGCCAGCAGCGCGAGGGACAGCGACGTCAGCAGCGGCGCGCGGCCGGGCACGTGCTCGGCGTAGAGCTCCTTGACCAGGTCGTTGGTGCCCATCACGAGCACCGCGAGCCGGTCGGAGGCGGCGGCGAGCTCGCGCACGTTGAAGATCGCCTCGGGCGTCTCGACCATCGCCCACAGGCGGGTGTGGTCGGGCGCGCCGGCCTTCTCCATCGCGGCGACCAGCGAGCGGACCTCGTCGGCGCTGTTGACCTTGGGCACGACGATGCCGGCGGGGCCGGCCTGCGCGGCGGCGACGATGTCGTCGTCGTGCCACTCGGTGCCGATGCCGTTGACCCGGATCGTGACCGTACGGCGGCCGTAGTCGCCCGACGCCGCGGCCGCCGCCGCGGACTCACGGGCGGCCGGCTTGGCGTCGGGGGCGACCGCGTCCTCAAGGTCGAGGATCAGGCCGTCGCAGGCGATCGCCTTGGCCTTCTCGAGCGCCCGCTCGTTGGAGCTGGGCATGTAGAGGACCGAGCGGAGGGGGGTGAAGTCGGTCATGGCTCAGGCCACCTCGATCGCGTCGTACTGCTTCTTCAGCTCGGGGTCGATCGCCGCCAGCTCCTCGGCCAGGCGCACCATCACCAGGCACTGCTTGAGCGAGGCGTCGTCCTCCATCTTGCCGTCGAGCATCACCGCGCCGGTGCCGTCACCCATGGCCGCGACCACCCGACGCGCGTGCTGAATGTCCTCGACCGACGGGCTGAAGACCCGGTTGGCGATGGCGATCTGCTTGGGGTGCAGGCTCCACGTGCCGACGCAGCCGAGCAGGAAGGCGTTGCGGAACTGGTCCTCGCAGGCCACCACGTCGGCGATGTCGCCGAAGGGGCCGTAATAGGGGTAGATGCCGTGCATCGCGCAGGCGTCGACCATGCGGGCGATCGTGTAGTGCCACAGGTCCTGCTGGTAGGTCGTGCGCTGACCCTCGATGTCGGTGACGCCGTCCTTGACCGTCGGGTCCTGGCGCACGAGGTAGCCCGGGTGACCGCCGCCGACGCGGGTCGTCTTCATCCGACGGTCGGCCGCCAGGTCGGCTGGGCCGAGGGAGAGGCCCTGCATGCGGGGGCTGGCGCCGCAGATCTCCTCCACGTTGGCCACACCGCGCGCGGTCTCGAGGATCGCGTGGATCAGGATCGGCCGGTCGAGACCGGCCTTGGCCTCGAGCTGGGCGAGCAGCCGGTCGACGTAGTGGATGTCCTCGGCGCCCTGCACCTTCGGCACCATGATCACGTCGAGCTTGTCGCCGATCGCGGGCACCAGGGTGGTGAGGTCGTCGAGCACCCAGGGGCTGTCGAGCGAGTTGATCCGGGTCCACAGCTGCGTGGGTCCGAAGTCGGTGGCCTGGGCGATGCGCACGAGGCCCTCACGCGCGGCGACCTTGTTGTCGGCCTTGACCGCGTCCTCGAGGTTGCCGAGGAGGACGTCGACGGTGCCGACCATGGCGGGGATCTTGGCCGCCATCTTCTCGTTGCTCGGGTCGAAGAAGTGGATCGCACGACTCGGGCGAGCCGGGACCTCCGTGAGCGGGGTGGGTGCTCCGACCGCGAGGGGGCGGAAGAAGTCCTTGGCACTGCGCGAGGAACCGGTCATGCGCGGAAAGTACCAGCGGCGGACACCACCCGGGTATGACGGATCTCTCGGCGCTCAGTCCCGTCGTCGCTGCCGCCACCATCGACGACGCGGCGGCGCCTCGGCCTGCTGCTGCTCTCGCCGGGCCCGAGCCGCCGCGGCCCGCTCGTCGCGGCGCTCGCGCCAGGCGGCGACTGTCGCGTCCACGTCGCGGGGCATCGTGACCAGCGGCGGCTGGCCGTCCTGCGGGGAGTAGCGCGCCCGGATCACGCGGGCGTTGAAGTCCTCGACCTCGCGACGCACCTCGGTGTCGTTGAAGAGACCGTCGAGGCGCACCTCCAGCTCGGCGTCGTCCTTGCGGAGCTGGAGCGAGGGCGGCAGGACGGTGATGTTCTCCCGCTCGACGAGCTTCTTGAGCCACCAGTCGGGGTCGTGGTCGCGCCCGAGCCCCTCGATCGGCTTGCCCGCGCCGGGCAGGTCGTCGAACTCGCCCTTGGCCATGGCGACCCGGATCTGCTGGTCGACCCAGGAGGACTGGTTGGCGATGCGCGTCTGGGCGGCCGTCAGGCCGGTGCGCTTGTCCTTGAGTGGCAGCTTGTCGACGCGCTCGACCTCGAGAGGTTCGTCGTCGTGGGTCATGGGTCACCTCCGCGGCTGTGATGACGAGGTCGAGTTTACGAGGGGGTGTGTGAGCACTGGCTAGGTTGCTGGGCATGGACCTGATCGACATCCCTGTGCCCGGTGGCACCGCGGAGGCCTACGTCGCCCGCCCGCCCGCGACCCCCGACATCGGTGCCCTGCCGGGCGTCCTGTTCTTCATGGACGCGATCGGGCTGCGGCCGCAGATCGCCGCGATGTGCGACCGGATCGCGAGCTGGGGCTACGTCGTCCTCGCCCCCCACGTCTTCCACCGCGAGGGCACGGTCGCGGAGCTGGCCCCGACCGGCGACCTCACCGACCCCGCCGAGCGCGACGCCTTCTTCAAGGTCGCCCTGCCCCGGATCGGTGCCCTCACCTCCGACCTCGCGCTCGCCGACATCGCGGCGTACGTCGACACGCTGCGCGGCCTCGACGGCGTCGGCGCCGGGCCGATCGGGGTCACGGGCTACTGCATGGGCGCCCGGCTGGCGATCCGTGCCGCGGGCGCGCACCCCGACGTCGTCGCCGCGTGCGGCGGCTTCCACGGCGGCGGGCTCGTCACCGACGAGGCCGACAGCCCGCACCTCGCGCTGGCGCACGCCCGGGCAGAGCTGGTCCTCGGTCACGCCGACAACGACGGCTCGATGCCGCCCGAGGCCGTGGCGGCGCTGGGCGAGGCGATCGCCGCCGCGGGCCTGCACGCCAGCAACGAGGTCTACCCCGGGGCGGCCCACGGCTACACGATGGCCGACACCGCGATGTGGGACGAGGCGGCGGCCGAGCGGCACTACGTCGAGCTGGACGGCCTGCTCGCGCGCACGCTCTGACCTTGGGAGCCGGGCCGGTCGGAGAAGGCGTGCTTCGGCGCGGCCAGCAGCGAGAGCGCCGCGAGCACGGAGGCGATCGAGCACACCGCCCACACCGTGAGGTAGCCCGACAGCGGGGCCTCGGCCTCGGTCACGCCCTCGATCCCCTTGCTGGCCAGGGCGATCGCGAAGATCGACGACGCGATCGCACCGCCGACGGTCTTGGTCGCGTTGGTCATGCCCGTCGCGAAGCCGGTGCGGTCGGGTGGCGCGGCAGCGGCCGCCGCAGCCGGCAGGGCGGCGACGAGGGCGCCCGACCCGAGGCCGGCGATGCCCATGTTGAGCAGCGCCTGGCCGGTGCTGTCGTGGAAGGGGATCCACAGGGCGTAGCCGAGGGCCACCAGCAGGCACGACACCATCAGCGCCCGTCGTACGCCGAGCCAGCGCGAGGTGAGCGGCAGCGTGAAGGCGCCGATCGCCAGGGTGATGACGTAGACGCCGATCAGCGTCGAGACGAAGGCCGAGTCGGCGCCGAGGCCGTAGCCGCGGACGTCGGGGTCGGCCTGCGCGAAGGTGGAGAGCGGGATCTGGCCGCCGAGCACCGGGATGCCGAAGAGGAAGGCGGTGACCTGCACGGGCCACTGCTGCGGGGTCGCCAGCAGGCGCACGTCCACGATCGGCTCGGCCTGGGCGGCCTCGTAGCGCCAGAACGGCACCAGCGCCGCGAGGCCGGCGACCACCAGGGCCCAGGCCAGCGGGCTGCCGACACCCTGGAGGCGGAGCACCACGAAGCCGGCCATCACCAGGCCGAGCGCCAGCGTGATCAGCCCGAGCCCGGTCCAGTCGATGCCGCCGGTGGCCTCGCCGGGGGAGTTCTCGACGCCGACGAGGATGACGAAGAAGACCGCGGTGACGACCATCGCGGGGATCGCCAGCATCAGGTTCATGTCGAGCGTGTCGACCAGCAGGCCGCTGCTGAGCGCGCCGATGATGACCGCCAGCTCGAGCGCGCCGACCAGGACGGCCGCTCCGCGGCGGGTGAGCAGCTCCTGGCGCCCGGAGTCGCGGGTGCGGCGGTGGATGATCGCGACCTCGAGCGGCAACCACACGACGTAGGCGCCCTGCAGCGCCCAGCCGATCAGGAACGTCGAGAACGACGACGCAAAGGCCAGCACCCAGGAGCCGAGCGCCGTGACGGCGGTCGAGAGCAGCAGCACCCGCTGGTGCCCGACCAGGTCGGCGAGGCGCGCGAGGAGCGGGACGCACAGCGCGCTGACGATCAGCTGGGCCGCCTCGAACCAGTTGACGTCGCCCTCGCTGATGCTCAGGTGGTCGGCGATCTGCGGGAAGATCGGCGTGTAGTAGCCCTGGAGCACCCCGCTCGCGACCTCGACCGCGACCAGGAAGCCGACGACGAGGGCGAGGCCGTGGGCGGCGGGTCGCAGGGTGCTCGTCGGGCCGGGACTCGTGCTCATCGGGGGAGCCTCTCGATCAGCAGCTCGTACCACCGGACGCCGTCGAGGAACGCCTCGACGCCGAGGTGCTCGTCGAAGCTGTGGATGGCCTCGCGCTGGGCCTTGGTCATCCGGAAGGGCGCGAAGCGGTAGACCCGCTCGCAGATCTCGGTGAAGAAGCGGGAGTCGGTGGCCGCCATCATCACGTAGGGCGAGGGCACGGCGTCCGGGAAGACCTCGCCGATCGTCGCCTCGAGGAGCTCGAAGGCGTCGTCCATCGGGGAGACCGGGCTCGGCTCGTTGCGCTCGACCACGTCGATGTGGACCTGGTCGTCGGCGACGACCGAGCGCACGTGGTCGAGCACGTCGTTGACGGTGTCGCCGACCATGATCCGGATGTTGACGCCGGCCTTGGCGGTCGCGGCGATCACGTTGAGGGCCGGGGAGCCGGAAAGGGTCGTGACGGCGAACGTCGTGCGCGTCATGGCGCCCGGCTCGGGACCCGCGGCGAGCAGCGCGCGGGTCAGCAGCGGCTTGAGGCGCGCGGCGTTGGCGAAGACCGGCCGCAGCGGGAGCGGGCCGTGCGGGGCCATCCGGCGGAAGAGCTCGACCGTCGGGGACGGGGTGCGCGGGGCCATCGGGGAGCGGTCGAGGCGCACGATCGCGCGGGCCAGGCGGGCGGTCGGCCCCATCCGGCTCGGCGTGCTGGCGTGGCCGCCGCGTCCCTCGACCCGCAGCTCGACCGACGTGACGCCCTTCTCGGTCAGGCCGATGACGCCGATCGGGGCCTTCACCCCGGGGAACGCCTCGCTCGCGATCGCGCCGCCCTCGTCGAGGACGAACCACGGCTCGACCCCGCGCCGGCGGAGCTCCTCGACGGCGAGCACCGCGGAGCTGCCGGAGACCTCCTCGTTGCAGCCGAAGGAGAGCCACACGTCCTGCGCCGGCACCACGTCGCGCTCCAGCAGCGACTCGACGGCCTCGCAGATCGCGACCAGCGACCCCTTGTCGTCCAGCGTCCCGCGGCCCCAGATGACGCCGTCGACGACCTCGCCGGAGAACGCCGGGTGCTGCCAGGTGCCCTCGACCGGCACGACGTCGAGGTGGGCCATGAGCACCACCGGGCGCGCACTGCTGGCTCCGGGCCAGCGGAAGAGCAGGCCGTGGGTGTCGACCCGGGTCAGCTCCAACCGCTCGTGGAGCACGGGGAACTGGCGGGCGAGCTCCTCGAGGAAGAGGTCGAACGCGGCGGTGTCGACGAGCCCCGGGTCGCGGTCGCTGACCGTCGGGATCCGCACCAGCGCCTGGAGCTTGGCCACCGCGCGCTCATGGCTGCGGGCAGGCGACCGCTGCCCCTCCCTCAAGGTCATGCGGCGACGCTACCGCCTGGGAGCTGGTCTCGGATGCGAGACGCTGACGGGCTCGTGAGTCGTTGACCGGCGCGGCGCCGCCCGGTGGACTGGGTCAGTGACCCGTCTGCCCCTCGAGGCCTCCCCAGTGACCGTGGTGCACCACGTCGCGCCACGGCGTGCGAGCACGTCGCGTCGGCGACCCGCTGCGGGTGGCAGCGCTGTCGGGGAGCCGGTGGCCGATGGTGATGACGCCGACCGGGTCGTAGTCGTCGGGGATGCCGAGCTCGGCTCGCAGCCGCGGCTCGTGGGCGGCGTGCACGCCGAAGAAGCAGGCGCCGAGGCCCGCGTCGGTCACCGTCTGGAGGATCAGCAGCGAGGCCATGGCGGCGTCCATGTGCCAGAAGGGCTTGGCCCAGCGGGTCTCGTCGCGGTCGGTCCAGCCCTTGTCCGGCTCGGCGTAGCGGTCGAGGTAGGCCGCCTTGCTCGAGCACGGCACGATCACGACCGGGGCCGTCATGAGCCCCGCGAGCCAGGCGCTGGGCCGCTCGAGGCTGGCGGCGTCGGTGGAGGCGGCCCAGAAGCGTCGTACGTCGTCGGGGGTGTCGAGCCGCAGGAAGGCCCAGCCCTGGGTGAAACCGGCGTTGGGCGCGCGGGTCGCGTTGTCGAGCGCGCGGTCGACGAGCGCCGGGTCGACCGGCTCCTCGGAGTAGCGGCGGACCATCGTGCGACGCCTGACGACGTCCTGGAACTCCATGTGCCCCAGTATGGGTCGCACCATGACTGACGACTTCGAGCGGATGTGGGCCGACCTGGCCCCGATCGGTCGCTCAGCCGCGTCCGGTGGCTACTTCCGTCAGCCCTTCCTCGGAGCCGAGACCGAGCTGCGCGCGTGGTTCGTCGAGCAGGCTGTCGCCCGGGGGCTCGCGGTCGAGGTCGACGGCGTCGGCAACGTCGTCGCGTGGTGGGACCCGGTCGGCGTCGACGCGGCCTCCCCGGCCCTGCTGACCGGCTCGCACCTCGACTCGGTGCTCGACGGTGGGGCCTACGACGGACCGCTCGGCGTCGTCTCCGCACTCGCGGCGCTCGACCTGCTGCGCTCGCGCGGTGTGCTGCCGCAGCGGCGGATCGGGGTGTCGGTCTTCGCCGAGGAGGAGGGCTCGCGCTTCGGGCTGGCCTGCCTGGGCTCGCGGCTCGCCACCGGCGCGCTGTCGTGGGCCGACGCGCAGGAGCTGCGCGACCGGGACGGGGTGTTCCTCGGCGACGCGTTGGCGTCGGTCGGCCTGCCCGGCGCCGCTGAGGGAGGGCTGCTCGACCTGTCGGGCGTGGGGACCTTCGTGGAGCTGCACGTCGAGCAGGGCCGCGACCTGGTCGACCGGGGTGCCGCGGTCGGGGTGGCCAGCGAGATCTGGCCGCACGGCCGCTACCGTTTCGACCTCACCGGCGAGGCCAACCACGCCGGCACCACGCGCATGGAGGACCGGGCCGACCCCATGCTCACCTATGCCATGACGGCCCTCGCCGCCAACAAGCAGGCCCGGCTGTCGGGGTCCCGCGCGACCTTCGGCCGGATCGAGGTCGAGCCCAACGGCACCAACGCCGTGCCCTCGCGGGTCACCGCGTGGCTCGACGCGCGCTGCGCCTCCGACGCGGACCTGGCCGACCTCGTGGCCGCCGTGACCCGGCAGGCGAGCGAGCGGGCCGAGCGCGACGGGACCGCGCTGGTCGTCACCGCCGAGTCGGTGTCGGCGTCGGTGGCCTTCGACGCGACACTGGCCACCGCGGTCGCGGCCGACCACGCCGGCGGCGACTGGCCGGTCATCCCGACCCAGGCCGGTCACGACGCCGGCATCCTCTCGGCCGCCGGCATCCCCACCGCGATGCTCTTCGTGCGCAACCCGAGCGGCGTCTCGCACTCCCCGGCCGAGTCCGCCGAGCTCCCCGACTGCCTCGTGGGCGTCTCGGCGCTCGCGGACACGCTCGAGCGGCTGGCGCGATGACCCCCGTGATGACCCCCGCGATGACCGCCTCGGCGGGCTCGTCGTACGTCCTGGAGCGGGCGTGGGTCGACGGCGCCGTGCACGACGACGTGCTGGTGGTGATCGAGGACGGCCGGTTCACCCAGGTCGTGCCCGGATCCAGGCTCAGCGCCCTCGCCGGCGCCGCGCCGACCCTCCCCGGTCTCACCCTGCCCGGCCTCGCCAACGGTCACAGCCACGCGTTCCACCGGGCGCTGCGCGGGCGGACCCAACGGCACCGGGGGACGTTCTGGACGTGGCGCGAGCAGATGTACGAGGTGGCGGAGGCGCTGGACCCCGACAGCTACCACGCGCTGGCACGGGCGGTCTTCGCCGAGATGGTGGCCGCGGGGATCACGACCGTGGGCGAGTTCCACTACCTGCACCACCAGCCCGACGGCACGCCGTACGACGACCCCAACGCGATGGGCCATGCGCTGGTCGCGGCGGCCAAGGACGTCGGGATCCGGATCGCGCTGCTCGACACCTGCTACCTCAGCAGCGGCTTCGGCGAGCCGGTCCAGGGCGTGCAGCGGCGCTACTCCGACGGTGACGCCGAGCGCTGGGCGCAGCGCATGGCGGCGCTGCGACCCGACGACGCCACCGTGGTCGGTGCCGCCATCCACTCGGTGCGCGCGGTGCCCGACGAGCACCTCGCGACCGTCGTCGAGGCCGCGGCCGGTCGGCCGTTGCACGTGCACCTCTCGGAGCAGACGGCCGAGAACGACGCCTGCATCGCGGCCTACGGCGCCACGCCGACCCAGCTCCTCGCCGACCACGGCGTGCTGGGGCCGCTGACCAGCGCGGTGCACGCCACGCACCTGATGGAGGACGACCTCACCCACCTCGGCAGCACCCGCACCTACGCGTGCTTCTGCCCCACGACCGAGCGCGACCTCGGCGACGGGGTGGGCCCCAGCCGGCACCTCTACGACGCCGGCAGCCCGCTGACGCTCGGCTCCGACAGCCATGCGGTGATCGACCTCTTCGAGGAGATGCGCGCGGTCGAGATGGACGAGCGGCTGGCCACCCGCAGCCGCGGTCACTGGACCGCGCACGAGCTGCTCGACGCGGCGACCGTCCACGGCCACGCCAGCCTCGGCTTCCCCGATGCAGGCACGATCGCGGTCGGTCAGCGGGCCGACCTCGTGACCCTCGACACCGCCAGCCCGCGCACCGCCGGCACCGGTGCCGACGCCCACACGGCCGTCTTCGCCGCAACCGCGGCCGACATCACGCATGTCGTGGTCGACGGACGCGTCGTCTTCCAGCAGGGTGATCGCGAGCAGGTCGGTCGCGACCTCGCCGTCGTGATCGAGAGGCTGTGGGCGTGAGGCAGGTGAGGAGGGCGTGGTGACGAGCACGCTCCTGACCAACATCGGCGAGCTCACGACCCACGACCCCGCCGGCGCCGAGGTGCTCCACCAGGCGGCGCTGGTCGTCGAGGGCGCCCGCGTCGCGTGGGTCGGCCACCTGGCCGACGCCCCCGCCGCCGACGCCCAGGTGGACCTCGCCGGCCGCGCGGTCGTGCCGGGCTTCGTCGACAGCCACAGCCACCTGGTCTTCGCCGGCGACCGTGCCGACGAGTTCGCCGCCCGCATGGCGGGGCAGGCCTACGCCGCCGGCGGCATCCGCACCACCGTCGCCGCCACCCGCGGCGCCAGCGACGAGCAGCTCACCGCCCGCGTCGGGAGCCTCGTGGCCGAGATGCGCCGTCAGGGCACCACGACCGTCGAGATCAAGAGCGGCTACGGCCTGAGCGTCCACGACGAGGCACGCAGCCTGGCCGTGGCGCGCCAGTTCACCGAGGAGACGACCTTCCTGGGCGCCCACGTCGTGCCCGCGGGCACCGCCGTGGAGGACTACGTCGCCCTGGTCACCGGGCCGATGCTCGAGGCCGCCGCGCCGCACGCCCGCTGGATCGACGTCTTCTGCGAGGAGGGCGCCTTCGACGGCGACCAGGCCCGCACGGTGCTGGAGGCGGGCCGCGCGGCCGGCCTGCTGCCCCGCCTGCACGCCAACCAGCTCACCGCAGGGCCCGGCGTACGCCTCGCAGCGGAGCTGGGCCTGCACGCCGTCGACCACTGCACCCACCTGAGCGCCGCCGACGTCGACGCCCTGCGCGACTCGGGCACGATCGCGACGCTGCTGCCGGGCGTGGAGTTCTCCACCCGGCAGCCCTACCCCGACGCCCGGGCGCTCCTCGACGCCGGCGCGCGGGTCGCGATCGCCAGCGACTGCAACCCCGGCTCGTGCTTTACCTCCTCGATCCCGTTCTGCATCGCCCTGGCGGTCCGGGAGATGGGGATGACACCGGCCGAGGCGTTGCGCGCCGCCACGGCGACCGGTGCGGCCGCCCTCGGTCGCGACGACGTCGGCGTCCTCGCCCCCGGCAAGCGCGCCGACCTCGTCGTCCTCGACGCCCCCAGCCACGTCCACCTCGCCTACCGCCCCGGCACGCCGATCGTCGCCCAGACCTGGGTCGGAGGCCGCCCATGACCACCACGCCCGCACCACCGCACACCCCGCCCCACAGCCGGGCCCAGTGGCTCGCTGCGGCGGCCGTGCACACCTACACCGCGACCGGCTCCGTGCTGGCGCTGCTGATGGTCCACTACTCCTACCGCGGCGACGTCGACACCGTGCTGTGGCTCTTCTTCGCCGCGATGTTCGTCGACGGCACCGACGGGATGCTCGCGCGACGCTTCCGGGTCAAGGAGCTGGTGCCCGGCTTCGACGGGGCGCTGCTCGACAACATCGTCGACTACATGACCTACGTGCTCGCGCCGATGGCGCTGCTGTGGGCCAACGGCTACCTGCCCGGTGGCACCTTCGGCGGCATCGTCGCCGCGGTGCCGCTGATGGCCTCGTGCGTGCAGTTCTGCCGCACCGACGCCAAGCCGGTCGTCGAGGGCGAGCACTTCTTCCTGGGCTTCCCCAGCTATTGGAACGTCCTGGCGTTCTACGTCATCGCCACCGGGATGGGCACGACCTCGACCGCGGTCGCGATCCTCGTCTGCACGGTGCTGGTCTTCGTCCCGATCCGCTACGTCTACCCCTCGCGCACCGAGGCGCTGTGGCAGCTGACCTTCGTGCTGACCGCGCTGTGGTTCGTCTCCTACGCCGTGATCGTCGCCCAGCTGCCCGACCCCAACGCGCTCGTCGTCGCCGGGTCGGTCGGCTACCTCGTCTACTACGTCGCCCTGAGCCTCTGGCTCACGCTGCGGCAGGCCAAGCCGACGGCTCAGTAGCCGGTCGGCCGACCGTCCAGCTCGAGCCAGTCGGCGAAGAGCCCGTCGAGCTGCTCGCCGGAGACCTGCTCGGCGAGGCTCACGAGCTGAGAGGTGCTGACGTTGGCCTGGCGGTGCACGGTCGCCCACCGCTTGATGAAGCGGAAGAAGTCGGTGTCGCCGATGCGCTCGCGCAGCGCGTGCAGGGTCATCGCGCCGCGGTTGTAGACCGGCTCGCCGAAGAGGTCGGCGGAGCTGGTGAACTCCGTGGGCGCGGGGTGCCACAGGTCCTGGTCGGCCGGGGTGGCATAGAGGGCGTCGAAGCGCTCGGCCGGCGACTTCCCGCCGTGCGCACCCTCCCAGAGCCACTCGGCGTAGGTCGCGAAGCCCTCGGCCAGCCAGATGTCGTGCCAGTCGCGCAGCGTGACGGAGTTGCCGTACCACTGGTGCGCGGTCTCGTGCACCAGCGTCGCCGCATCGACGGAGAACGGGTAGAACGGCCGCGTCTGGGTCTCCAACGCATAGCCGACGGACGCGTTGTCGACGACCATCCCGCCGGACGTCATCGGGTAGGCGCCGAAGAGCCTCTCCTGGAAGCGCATCACCTTCGGCAGCAGCGCGCGTGCGGCGGTCGTGTCGTCGGTCGTGCGGTCGACGAAGCTCCACAGCGGGATCGTGCGGCCGGTGATCGACTCGACCGAGGATCGGTAGACGTTGAAGGAGCCGATCGCCACCATCGCGAGGTAGGTCGACATGCGGTCGCGCGCCTGCCAGGTCCACGTCATGCGGAGGCCGCGGCGCTCCCGCGAGACGAGGTTGCCGTTGGCCGTCGCCTGCACCGTGTTGGGCACGTCGATGCGGAAGGTGTAGCGCGCCTTGTCCGCCGGGGTGTTGTTGGAGGGGATCCAGGTCATCGTGCCGACCGGCTCGCCGAGCGCGACCGCGCCGTCGACGGTGCGGACCCAGCCCTCCTGGGACCCGTCGGCGTCGGTGTAGTCCGACGGGGTGCCGGAGTAGGCCACGGTCGTGACGAAGCGGCCCTCGGCGAGTGGCTTGCGGGGGGTGACGATCAGGTGCTCGGCCGTGCGCCGCCACCGCGCCGGGACGCCGCCGACCGTGACCGAGTCGATCGTCATGCCGACGAAGTCGAGCCGGAAGGAGCGCAGCGGGGTCCTCGCGACCGCCCGGATCGCGGTCGACGCCTCGAGGCGGTTGCTCACCGGCTCGTAGCGCAGCCCCACGTCGTAGTGCCGCACGTCGTAGCCGGTGTGGCCCTGGCGCGGGAAGAGCGTGTCGGGCTTGGCCCGGGCCGCAGCCGCAGCCGCGGGGGTCGACGGGGCAGCGTCCGCGACGCGGGCGCCGGCGGTGGGCACTGCCGGTCCGGCGAGCCCGAGGACCAGCGGGAGGACGAGGGTCGGGAGCAGGGGGCGGAACGCCAGTCGGGGCACCCGATCGACTCTAGTGCGCGGTCTGGTCGAATGTCGGGGTGGACACCAGGTGCGCGGCTCTCAGCCTCGCCGCCGCCGAGCCGCTGGCCGGCACGGCCCCGACCGACACCGACTGGCTCCTCGTCGAGCACCCCGGCTCCTGGGGTCGCAAGGCCGTCGCCGAGAGCGCGCTGCCCGACGAGGTGCGCGCGCACCTGCTCGGCCTCGAGGGCGTCCGGGTGCAGCTGATCCGCCGGCACGGTCGCGAGACCGACCCGTCGCCGCAGGTGCGGGTCTTCACGGCCTCGCTCGGCGGCGCCCCCGGCGAGCAGCCCGTCGTCCGCACCGCGCTGCTCGACGACGTCGGGGACCTGCTGACGCTGGACACGGCCGGCGGCACCGACCTCACGGCGTACGACGGACCGCTGTGGCTGGTCTGCACCAACGGTCGCCGCGACGTGTGCTGCGCCGAGCTCGGGCGACCCGTCGCCGCCGCACTCGCCGCGCGGTGGCCCGAGGCCACGTGGGAGACCACCCACCTCGGCGGACACCGCTTCTCCGGGACCCTCCTCGCGCTGCCCTCCGGGCTGACCCTGGGCCGTCTCGACGCGGAGTCGGCGGTCAGGGCGTGCGAGGAGGTCGAGGCGGGGCGGGTGCCGGTCCTGCTCACCCGCGGCCGGGCCGGGCGCAGCGGCGCCGAGCAGGTCGCCGAGCTCCACCTGCGGGGTGACCTCGCCTTCGCCGACGTGACGGTGCTCGGGCACGACGGCGACACCATCTCGCTGCGCGCCGACGGTGAGCCGTGGCAGGTCGTCGTGGAGGAGACCCGCGGCGAGCCGCGGCGCCAGTCCTGCGCCGACGACAAGCTCAAGGCTGCCCCGGTGTACGTCGTGAGCGCGGCGGGTAGAAGCCCGGCGTGACCCACGACGCCAGCCCCTCCACCACCCCGATCGCCGGCCACGACGCGGGGGAGGGATGGCACTTCACGCCCCGACGTCACTACCTCCTCGCGGGGGCGTGCCTGCTCCTCGCGGCGATCCTGCTCCTGGCCGGTGTCAGCGCGCTGCGCGAGGGCAACGTGCTCGCCTTCGTGCTCGTGGCGCTCTTCGCCTTCGCGATCGGGGCCATCCCCTTCGGCCGCACGCGCAAGCGGTTGCCGCCCCGGCCCTACGACGGCCCGGAGGGTCGCGGCCTCCTGCTGCCCGTCCACCCGATGAAGCTCACCTCGATGGCCGGCTTCTTCCTGATCGGCCTCCTGCTGCTGCTCGCGCCGGTGATGGCGGTCGACGAGGCGCCCGACGATGCGGGCGCGGGTCGCCTCGTGCTGGCGGTCGTGCTGTCGCTCTTCGCCTTCGCGACCGGGGTGTTCTTCATGCTGGCGGTCTGGGGCGGCATCCGCAGCCGGATGACGCCCGACAAGGGCATCGTGCTCACGCCCGACCAGGTCGTGCTGCGCACCCAGGCCGAGCCGATGTCCTTCGCGTGGGACGACCTCCGCGCCGTGCGACCGCACTGGAACCGCTTCCGTCCGCCCAGTGACCTCTTCCGGTCGGCGGAGGACCCCATCCACAACTGGCTGTCCTTTGAGGTCGAGGGCGGTCGCTACGAGGGGACCAACGTGCTGGCCGGCATGTCCGGCTCGGGCCACCCGACCATGGACGCCGAGAAGCTGGCGGTCGACCCCGACGAGGTGCTGCGGCTGTGTCGTCACTACCTGGCCCACCCCGCCGAGCGGACGGGCCTCGCGTCGCGCTGACCACCTAGGCCGCGACCTGGCTGAGGTCGACGGTCTCGGCGATCGCCTCGAAGACGTCGCACCAGTCCCAGTAGTCCTCGCGGGCGACCGAGCAGGTCAAGGTGAGGCCGAGGGTGCCGACCAGCCAGGCCCACTGCTCGCTGACGATGTCGGCCGCGCCCAGGCGGTGGGCGAAGCGGCGGTAGACGACGTCGTGGCCCATCAGGTCGAAGGCGTCCTCGTCCTCCACGTCGAGGTCGTCGAGACGCCCGGCCAGCTCACGCAGGGCGTCGTCGCGCCAGGCACCCAGCTCCTGGTCGACCCGGGTGCACGCGAGCACCAGCTCGGGACGCACCCCGCTGTCGGGCAGGACAGGAGAACGGGCGCTGACCAGCACGCCGTGGTCGGGGTCGGAGCGGCGCGGCCAGCGGGGCGGCACCACGATGCCGAGGTCACCGCGGGCCATCGGGCACCTCCCAGGGGATCGGGATGGCCGGTGGCACGGGAGTGGTGGGCGACGTGGCCGGCGACCAGTCGTCGTCGGTCGGTGCGACGAGCGTGAGGTCGACCGGGCGACGGGCGCGCGGTGGCCGGGTCAGGACGCCGGCCGCGGTTGCTCCAGCAGCAGCCACGACGGCTGCCATCGGGGGTGCGCCCTGGTCCGCGGCGTCGGGAGGGTCGGGTGGGGGTGGCGGGTCGACCGGGTCGGGCCGGACCGGCTCGCCGGGATCGGGGAGGGGCGGGGCCGGTGGAGCCGCCGCGGCCGGTGGGGGAGGGGTCGCTCCGGGGAGCGGAGCCACGACCGGGACCGGTGCGGTGCCGGCGTGCTCGGCGAGGGCCGCCTGCCAGTCGTGGTGGGCCTGGTGCTCGACCTGGCGGGCCAGGTGCAGGGTCTCCTCGACGAGCGCGAAGGTGCGCCGCTGCCCGTCGTCGGCGTAAGGGCCGGGGCGCAGGATCTCCTCGCCCTCGACGACGAGGTGCCGGCGGGCGAGGTCCCGGGTGCGACGCAGCGCGAGCCGGACCCGGTCGAGGCTCGTGCCGAACGCCGCCAGGGCCACCGCCAGCTCGCGGCACGCCGACCCGCAGTGCTGCGCCTTGCCATGCAGGCGTCCGGCGCTGAGCCGGTAGGCCTCGGCCGACCACCCCGCGAAGTCATCGGACGACGAGGTGGCCTGGGTCGCGACGAAGCCACGAGCGTCCTCGACCGCGGCGGCCAGGCTGTCGAGACGCTCCGCGGTGCGCCAGCAGGACTCGGGGTCGCCCTCGAAGGACGTGCTCAGGGTCATGACGTCGCTCCTGGGAGCAGCCGGTCGAGCGCGCCGCCGACGCCGCCGTCGACGCCGGAGGAGGTGGTGACGAAGACGTCGAGGGCGTCACCGAGGTGGCGCAGGCCGTCGGCCACCGCAGTCGTCTCGGCGAGCACCCGCTCGAGACCCTCCTGGGTGGCGCAGCCGGAGCGGCCGGTGTCGGGCAGGGGGACCTGGAGCCGGTCGTCGACGTCCAGGCCGTGGCGGATGAGGTCGCGGCTCGCGTGCCGCAGGGCGCGGGGATTGACGGTGAACATGACCGGAGGCTGCTCGGTGCGCGGGGGCACGCAAACCGGGCCTTGCCGCGCCTGTGGAGGGCCGCCCGGGCAGCCCTAGGGTGGGCGCATGACCGAGACCGCAGCCCCGACCTGCCCGGAGTGCTCGAGCGAGCACACCTACGAGCTGGGTGGGCTCACGGTCTGCTCGATGTGCGCCTTCGAGTGGTCCGCCGAGGACCTCTCCGCGGACGAGGTCGACGCCCCGCGGGTGGTCAAGGACTCGGCCGGCAACGTGCTCGCCGACGGCGACACGGTCGTGGTGGTGAAGGACCTCAAGGTCAAGGGCAGCCCGACCTCGATCAAGGTCGGCACGAAGGTCCGCAACATCCGCCTCGTCGACGGTGTCGGCGACCACGACATCGACTGCAAGGTCGACGGCTTCGGCGCGATGCAGCTCAAGTCGAGCGTCGTGAAGAAGGCGTAGGGGCCGGCACACGACCCGCACGCGCCCGCCCGCCACGGTCAGCGGATCGTGCCCACCCCTGGCACCAGCGGCAGGTCGAGGGCGGTGACCCAGCCGGCGGGCAGGTCGTTGACGGCCGGCACGGCGTTGAGCGCGCGCAGGCCGGTGGCGAGGCACCCGGCGACGGCGGGGGAGCGGCCCGAGCCGTCGGTGAAGCGGAACGACGTCTCCTGGCTGATCGAGGGCGAGCCGGTGATGTCGACGCGGTAGACGTCGTCCTGCGAGCCGGCCGGCCACTCCGGCGCGGCGTCCAGCCCGATCCGGTTGACGTGCTCGAGCGAGATCACCTCGCGGCCCTGGAAGATCCCGTTGATGGTGAAGCGGATCGCCGCGACGTTGCCGGCCTCGATGACGCCCTTCGCGGTCGTCCGGTCCGTCGGCGTCACCCACTTCTCCCAGGTGGTGGTGATGTCGTCGAGCTCGATGCCGACGGCGTGCGCGATCATCGGCACCGTCGCGCCCCACGCCATGATCAGCAGGTCGGGGATCTCCAGCAGCGGGGTGAACTCCGGCGGCCGGCCGATGCCCATCTCGTCCTCGTAGTCACCCTCGTAGTCGGTGTAGTCGAGCAGCTCCGACGCGCGGACCGACGTGACCTCGCCGCACAGGCCCATCAGGGTCAGCGGGAAGAGGTCGTTGGCGAAGCCGGGGTCGATGCCGGTGGTGAAGCACGACGCACCACCCTCCTCGCACGCCTGCGTGATCGGGTCGATCCAGGCGGCGGGGTTCTGCTTCATCCCCGGCCACACCCACGGCGTCATGGCGGTCGAGCAGACGTCGATGCCCGCGCGGAGGAAGGCGCTCATGACGCGGATGTTGTCGTCGGCGTGCTGCGCCGTCGGGCCGTAGTGCACCAGCGCGTCCGGGCGCAGCGCGACGAGCTCGTCCACCGAGTCCGTGGCGAGCACCCCCGTCTCCGCGATCCCGCACAGCTCGCCGGCGTCCTTGCCGACCTTGGCCGGGTTGCTCACCCCGACCCCGACCAGCTCGAACGCCGGGCTCCTCATGATCTCGGCGATCACCATGGTGCCGACGACACCGGTGCCCCAGACGACGACGCGCTTCATGTGGTGGTCCCTATCGGTCGAAGGCGGCGTGGACCTGGGCCTCGGTGAGGCCGTAGTCCGCGAGGTCGTAGCGGTGCGAGGGCTTGGCGGAGCCCGACTTGGACTCGCGGTCGATGTCGGTGATCGCGGCCTCTGCCTCGGGCGTCCAGTCCATCCCGAACTGCTCGTAGATGCCCCGCATCGTCGCGACCGGCTCCGAGACGAGGTCGCGGAAGGCGACGTCGGCGAACTGCGCCTGGTCGTAGGCCGGCCGCGCGTCGTGGAAGGCGTGGAACGAGCGCGACCAGAGGTCGAGCTGGGTCTGGCCGATGACGTCACCGACGTACGTCGTGGAGTGGCCGGCGGTCGTCTCGGCGGACAGCGAGCACGACGAGGCGATGCACACCACGGGGTCGCGGTGGGTGTAGACCACCAGCGCGTCGGGATAGACCGTCATGAGCGCGTCGAGCGCGGTCATGTGCGAGGGGTTCTTGAGCACCCAGCGCTTCTCGGGGTCGTTGAGCCCGATCAGCTGGAGGTTCTGCTTGTGGCGGGCGTAGGCGTCGGTCCAGTCCTGCTGCGCCAGCCACGCCGTGTAGCGCGGCACGTTGGCCAGCGACTCGTAGGAGTTGGACTTGCCGGTCTGGCGCAGCAGCCGCCAGCACTCCTCGACCGAGGTGGCGTCCATGTAGTGGATCCCCATGAACTCGGGGGACTCGACGTGGTGCGCGGAGAAGGCCTGCTGCATGGCGTTGAAGATCGGGTCGCTCTCCCAGGTGTCGCGCGGCGGTCGCGGCTGGGGGAACTGGGTGATCCACATCTCGAGGCCCTGCGCGACGGGGTCGGCGTGCAGCAGTCGGTGCAGCGCCGTGGTGCCCGTGCGCGGCAGGCCCATCACGAAGACCGGACGCTCGATCGCGACGTCGGCGTGCTCGGGCCGCTCGTTGAACTTCGCCTGGGTGAGCAGGCGACCCACGATCGCGCTCTTGACCTCCGAGCGCTGGAAGTAGTTGCCCAGCGGGGTCAGACCGGCCTCCGGTGAGGACAGGTCCTCGACCAGCGTGCGCAGGCCCTCCTCGTGGGAGTCGCCGCCGGTGTCGGTCATGCCCGTCGTGCGCGTGGCGGCGGCCGCGATGTCGTCGTAGGACCCGACGTCCGGCCGGGTCCTTGCCATGACGTTGTCAGTCATGGAACTCCCCGCAGTCGACCGTGAGCATCTGCCCCGTCACCGCGGAGGCCAGGTCGCTGGCGAGGAAGAGCGTCGCGCGGGCGACCTCCTCCGACGACGCGAGCCGCTTGAGGTCGGTGGGCGCGGCCTTCTCGGCGTAGACGTCCTCGTGGGTCTTCTCCTCGACGGCCGCGAGGAAGTCGAAGTAGCCGCGGTTGACGTCTTCATAGATGTACGACGGCGCGACGCTGTTGACGCGGATCCCGCGCGGGCCCAGCTCGGTCGCGAGCGACGAGGCGAGGTGCTCCAGCGCTCCCTTGGACAGCTTGTAGCCGGCGAACTCGGGCTGGGAGGAGAACGCGACGCAGGAGTTGAGCATGATGATCGAGCCCTTGCTCTCGGCCAGCGCGTCGGCGAAGAGCGCCGAGAGCCGCAGCGGGGCGAAGACGTTGGTCTCGTTGACCTTGGCGAGCTTGCGCGGGCTGATCTGGGTGATCGGGTCCATCGGCGGGATGGTGAACGCGTTGTTGATGACGCAGTCGACGCGACCGAAGGCCTCGAGGGACTTGTCGCGCAGGTTGACCCGGGAGTCCTCGTCGGTGACGTCGGTGACCACGCTGACGACCTTGCCGCCGTGGCCCTCGAGCTCGGCCTGGAGTGCGAGGAGGCGGGACTCGGTGCGGCTCGCGATCACCAGGTCGGCGCCCATCCGGGCCGCCTCCTCGGCGAGCGAGCGGCCGAGGCCCGGGCCGATGCCGGAGATGACGACCACCTTGCCCTGGAGCAGGGGGACGGGGGTGTAGCGCTCCTCGATCGAGGTGTCGTGCGCGGCCGCGAGTCCGAGTGCGGGGGAGTCCTGGCTCAACTGATCATCCTTCGGGCAACGGAGCGCTGGCGCGCGGCGATCCGCGCGGCGTACTCCTCGGTGGTGAGGGCGGTGAGGTGCGGGAGCAGGTCGGGCACGTCGGTGACCTTGACGACCTGGATCGTGGGGCCGTCGTCGGCCGAGAGGTCCCGCTCGAGGCGCTGCCAGCGCAGCATCATCGAGCCGGTGCGGTGCCCCGTCGTCTCGAGCCAGTTGGCGATCGGGGCGCCGTCGGCCGGAGGCCGCTCGGAGACGACGAAGCGCATGACGCCGTCGGGGTCGGTGTCGGCCTGGGCCTTGGTGAGCGAGGTCTGGTGGGTCTCGTAGTCGGTCGAGGCATACCAGTCCGACCCGATCTGGATCGCCTGGTAGGCGCAGTCGTCGCAGCGCGGCACCGAGACGATCATCGCCTCGTCCTCGGCCAGCTCGTAGTGACCGATGGAGGAGCGTTGGGAGGCGAGCCCGCCCGGCGTCGACTGCGGGGCGGTCAGGGTGTTGACCGGCTCCTTGTACTGAAAGAACTGGGGGAAGGCGAACCACGTCTGGATGCTGCCGACCAGGCTGCGGGCGGCCACCTCGTACTTCTTGCGGAGCAGGTCCTCGGTGAGGGCGCGCGCCGGCTTGCCGAGGGTGTCGGTGCGCTCGATGGTGAGCAGCCCGCGCTCCTCGGTGTCCCAGTCGTTGAAGACCTCGCGCACGATGAGGGTCTTGGCGCCGGGCTCGGCGACGTAGGTGAACTCGAAGGTCCCGTCGTCGGCGACGTCGAGCTCGCGGTCGTCGAAGGCCATCAACGACGTGGCGGCGGACGTGGCGCTGTAGGAGCCGCCCATGACCTGGAAGGACAGGTCCGCGCTGGACCCGCGACGCCCGCGCACGACGTACTCGACGCCCTCGCGGAGGTAGGCGTTGAAGTAGATGGCGTCGGGGTTGTCGAGCCCCTGGCGGGAGAACTGGTGGGTCGGGTTGATGAGCAACGGCCGGTCGAGGTCGTGGTCGAAGGCCATCTGCATCGCCATCCGGATGCGCCCGGAGAGGTAGTCGTAGCCCTCGAGCCGGTCGGTCTCGGTGCGGATGAATGGCGCGTTGGCGACCAGCTCCTCGGCCTCCGCGATCGCGTCCTGCAGCACCTGGGTGAGCCCCAGGCTGCCCTGGGCCGAGCCGGTCATCCGTTGACCTTGTGGATGATGCTGTGGGCGTACTGCTCGATCGCGTCGATCTTCTTCTCGAGCGGCTCGGTGTCCGGGCCCATGATGTAAGGCACCCGGAAGCCGACGATGCAGTCGGTGACGCCCTTGTCCTCGAGGCGCTTGATGCCGTCGACGTCGTAGGCGTCGTAGGAGATGACGTGCACCTCGAAGTCGTCGCGGGTGTCGCCCTCCTCCTTGCGGATCTCGGCGAGGCGGGTCAGGAGCCGGTCGAGCTCCTCGCCGTCGCCGCCGGCGTGCATCCAGCCGTCGCCCTTGAGGACCGCGCGGCGCAGCGCCGCGTCGGCGTGACCGCCCACCAGGAGCGGGATCTTCTCGGTCGCGCCGGGGCACTGCTTGAGCTCGTCGACCTGGTAGAAGTCGCCGTCGTAGGCGAAGTACTCACCCATGGTGAGCCCGCGCAGGATGTCCATGCACTCGTCCATGCGCTTGCCGCGCTTGGCCCAGTCGACGCCGAGGTTGGCGAAGTCCTCGGGCCACGGCGAGAGGCCGACGCCGAGGCCGAGGCGGTTGCCGGAGAGGAAGGCCAGCGACGAGGCCTGCTTGGCGACCAGCACCGGCGGGCGGACCGGCAGCTTGAGCACGAACGGCGTCAGGCGCAGCGTCGTGGTGTGCGCGAAGAGGTGCGCGCAGAGCACCATCGTCTCGATGAACTCCTTGCCGTCGAGGAAGGCCCGGTCCCCGGTGTCGGTGTAGGGGTACTTGGAGTCCGACTCCTTGGGATAGATCAGGCTGTCGGCCACGGTCATGCTCGTGTAGCCGGCGGCCTCCGCGGCCTGCGCGAGCGGGGCGTAGTAGTGCGCCTGGGTCATCGCCTCGGCGTAGGTGAATCGCATCTCTCCTGCTTTCCGGTTATTGAGCCTGTCGAAATATAGAACGTGTTCCAGTTTTGTGCCAGAGTTCACACGTGGACCTCCAGATGCTGAGCGACCGGGCCGAGATCTCCGACGTGCTGACCCGCTACACCCGCGCCATCGACACCGGGGAGTGGGACGTGCTGGACACCGTGTTCACCCCGGACGCGCAGATCGACTACACCGAGTCGGGCGGCATCGCGGCGTCGTACGAGGAGGTCAAGCCGTGGCTGGCCGAGATGCTCCCGGCGTTCTTCCCCAAGCGGATGCACACCCTGGGCCAGCTCGACATCTCCCTCGACGCCGGGGACCCGGACGCCGCGACCTGCTCGGCGTACTTCCACAACCCGATGCCCATGGACGACGGGACGGGCGGGGAGAAGATCGTCGAGCTGGGCGGGATCTACCACCACACGCTGGTCCGCACCGCGGACGGTTGGCGCAGCCGGCACCTGCACGAGCAGGTCGTGTGGAAGCGTGGCCTCTGACATGACGATGACCCCGGAGCAGCTCGAGAAGCGCAAGAAGGCGTTGGCGAGCCCGGCGACGGTGAAGGTCATCAAGTACATGGCCAAGGCCCAGGTGAAGGTCTTCACGCTCACCGGTGGACGGATCGGCAGCAAGTGGCGCATCGGCGCGGGCTTCCGCAAGCCGGTGCCGACGCTGCTCCTGGACCATGTCGGCCGCAAGTCGGGGACGCGCTTCCGCACGCCGCTGCTCTACCTGCTCGACGGTCCCGACGTCGTGGTCGTCGCCTCGCAGGGCGGGTTGCCGAAGAACCCGCAGTGGTATCCCAACCTGGTCGCCTCGCCCGACACGACCGTGCAGATCCGCACGGAGAAGCGCGCGGTGCGCGCGCACACGGCCTCGCCCGAGGAGCGTGCGCGGCTGTGGCCGCTGCTCGTGGAGCTCTACGCCGACTTCGAGGTCTACCAGGAGTGCACCGACCGGGAGATCCCGGTCGTGGTCCTCGAGCCCCGCTGACGCCCGGCCCTGGGGGCTGGCGTTTGGTCTGCTTGGCTGCGTCGCCGACAATGGCCCCGACGTACGCCGAGCCAGGGAGAGACCGCACGTGGCCGAGGAAGACACCGACCGTCCCGCCGGAGCCGACGGACACCCCGTCCTGTCGGGGGTCGTCGCGCTGGTGGCCGTCGCGCTGACCGTGGGGCTGATCCTCGGTGGTGGCGCCCTGGCGGCCAGCCGGGTGCTCGGCATCGGGGGCTCCGAGGAGGCGACCTCGGGCTCGACCGCGCAGGAGACGATGTTCCTGCCGCCGGTGGAGCCCACCAACCGCGACTCGGACCCGCTGATCACGTTGGCGCCCGACCCCGAGGGCTCGGTCAGCCAGTTCCCCAGCCAGGAGCCGTCCGAGGAGGAGCCGGAGTCCGGGATCTCGCTGCAGTCCGGGCAGACCGCGGTGGGGGCGATGGAGCGCATCGACCTGACCGGTGTCTATCCCGGCGGTGAGGGCGCGATCCTCCAGGTGCAGCAGTTCGAGAACGGCGCGTGGGGCGACTTCCCCGTGACCGCCCTGGTGACCAACGAGACCTTCTCGACCTACATCCAGACCGGCAAGCCCGGTGAGAACCGCTTCCGCGTGGTCGACACCGACAACGACGAGATCTCCAACGAGGTCACGGTGACGATCGGCTGACGTCGGCCCACCGGCGCCGCCCTATCCGCGTCGCGCCCCGGCCCCGACGAGCTCGCGGGGAGTGGTGGGTGGGACGCCGGCGGTGCGTCGGGTCGCCCGGCGACGTCGTACGGCGACCGCCACGGCGGGCTGTCCTGCGACGACACCGCCGAGGACCAGCGCCATGCCGAGGGCCTGCGACCAGCCGAAGAGCTCGCCCGCGAACGCGACGCCCAGCAGGGTGCCGACCACGGGGTTGAGCAGGCCGATGAGGGAGACCGCCCCGGCGGGCATGCGCGTGAGCCCGTGGAACCAGCAGGTGTAGGCCAGGATCGTGCCGACCACGCCGAGCCACAGGAAGCCGGCGGCGGCGGGCAGGTCGATCGCGGGCGGGGCGCCCTCGACCGCCAGGGCGACCGGGACGAGGACCAGGCCTCCGGCGACGAGCTGCCAGGACACGAGCGTGACCATGTCGACCGGCGGCTCCCAGCGCTTGAGGAGCACGAAGCCCAGCGCGGTCACGGCGACCGAGCCGAAGGCGGCGAGCAGGCCCACGGTCGAGACCTGGCCGGGTGAGCGGAGCACCAGCAGCCCGACGCCGAGGACCCCGACGAGGGCGGCCGCGATCCGCGCGGCACCGGGGCGCTCGCGCAGCAGCCGCCAGGCGACGGCCATGACCGCGAGCGGCATGGTCGCCTGCAGGGTCGCGGCCAGCCCGCCGGGCAGCTCGTAGGCGGCCAGGAAGATGAGCGGGAAGAACAGGCCGATGTTGAGCACCCCGAGCACGGCGGAGCGCCACCACCAGTCGCCCTGGGGGAGTCGACGGCGGTAGGCCAGCAGCAGGAGACCGGCCGGCAGTGCGCGCACCACGGCGGCGAAGAGCGGGCGGTCGGGCGGCAGCAGCTGCTCAGTGACGACGTACGTCGAACCCCACGCGATCGGCGCGACGGCGGTGATCGCCGCAGTGCGCCACGAGATACTTTCCATGGAAACAAGAATAGTTTCCACGTGGGATATATTCCGCGCATGGAGCGCGACCTGGATCACGTCGGCCGGATCATGGGCCAGTGGGCGGTGGAGCGCCCCGACCTGGACGTCGCGCCCCAGGGGATCATCGGGCGCCTGACCCGGATCGCGCAGCACCTCGACGAGGAGCTCACCGTGGTCTACCGGTCGTTCGGCCTGGGGGAGGGTGAGTTCGACGTCCTGGCCACCCTGCGGCGCACCGGGGAGCCCTTCGAGCTGACGCCCGGTGCGCTGGCGGCCTCGACGATGGTCTCGTCGGGAGCGGTGACCAAGCGGGTCGACCGGTGCCTGGAGAAGGGCTGGGTGACGCGGCGCGTCAGCGAGCTCGACGGCCGCGGACGCGTCGTGGCCCTGACCCCGGCGGGCCGCACGCTCATCGACGAGGCCTTCGAGGCCCACATGGCCAACGAGCACCGGCTGGTCGAGGGCCTCGGCGACCTAGGGCGGTCGCGACTCGCCCACCTGCTCGAGACCTGGGGACGCACTCTCGACGCGTGAGACATTCGCAGGCATGAGACTGCGTGCCCTGGTCCTCGGGTCCCTGCTCGTCGCCGTGCTGGCCGGGTGCGGGGACGAGCCGCCCACGGATCGGCCGGAGGCCGACCCGACCGCCGCCTCGCCGTCGGCCTCGACCGCCCCCGGGACACCGCTGGAGGTCCGGGCCGTGATCGCCACCAGCGAGGCGCCGGCGCCGGACTCGCTGGTGAAGCAGCAGTTCGACGGGCTCGACTGCGACGCACCGCCGGTGACCCTGGGCGCCGAGCAGCAGGGCGCTGCCTGCGACGACCGAGGCACGAAGTACAGCCTCGGGCCGGCCGTGGTCGTCGGCGGTGTCGAGGACGCTCAGGCCGGCATCGCGACGGGCTCGGACGTCTGGGTCGTCACGGTGGACTTCGAGACCGGTGCCAGCGAGTCGCTGGGCGACCTGTCCTCCGAGCTGGCTGCCACGGGTGGCCGGCTCGCGCTGGTGGCCGCAGGCGTGGTGATCAGCGCCCCCACGGTGGAGACGCCGATCACCGACGGCCGTCTGCAGCTGGCCGGCGCCTTCGACGAGGAGTCGGCGACCGCCCTGGCCGAGAGCCTCAGCCGGGGATGAAGTCGAACGTGTCGGGGTGCGGGCCGGTGCGGCCCTCCTCGCCACGGTCGAGCGCGGTGATGGCGGCGACCTCGTCGACGGTGAGGGTGAAGTCGAAGATGTCGAAGTTCTCCCGCATCCGCTCCTCGCGCATCGACTTGGGGAAGATGATGTCGCCCCGCTCGAGGTGCCAGCGCAGCGTCACCTGCGAGGCGGTCTTGCCGTGGGCGGCGGCGATCTTGTCGATCACCTCGTCGTCGAGCACCGCACCCTGGGCGATCGGGGACCAGGCCTCGACCTCGACGCCGTGCCGGATCGACGCGGCGCGGGCCGCCTCGTTCGTCAGGTAGGGGTGGACCTCGATCTGGTTGACGGCCGGCAGCACGCCGGTCTCCTCCACGATGCGGTCGAGGTGGGCCGGCTCGAAGTTGGAGACGCCGACGGAGCGGGCCCGCCCGTCCTTCGTGAGCTCGGCCATGGCCTTCCAGGTGGAGACGTAGTCGCCGTCGTACTTGGTGGGCAGCGGCCAGTGGATCAGGAAGAGGTCCACGTGGTCGAGGCCGAGCTTGGCCAGCGACTCGTCGAAGCTGCGGCGCACGTCGTCGGGGGCGTGGAAGCCGTTGTTGAGCTTGGTCGTGACGTAGAGCTCGTCGCGCGCGATGCCGGAGGACGTCAGCGCCTCGCCGACGCCCTCCTCGTTCTGGTACATCTGCGCGGTGTCGATGTGGCGGTAGCCGACCTCGAGCGCGGTGCGCACGGTGGCGGCGGTCTCCTCGGGCGGGACCTGGTAGGTGCCGAAGCCGAGCTGGGGGATGGTCGTGTGGTCGTTGAGCGTGATCGTGGAAACGGTCATGGGGGCATAGCGACGGCGCCCAGGTGGTCTATTCCATGATGGGGCGATGGAGTACACCGACTACGACACACGTCTGGCCGCCTACGCCGTCATCGTCGACGACCAGGACCGGGTCCTGCTCGCGCTGTGGAACGAGGCCGACGAGAAGAAGTGGACGCTGCCCGGGGGTGGGGTGGACTTCGACGAGTCGGCCGAGGACGGCGCGGTGCGCGAGGTGCGGGAGGAGACCGGCTACGACGCGCGGCTCGGTCGCCTGCTCGGCGTGCACAGCTACACCATCCCGGTCTCGCGGCGCCTGGCCGACACCGACCGGCCGATGAAGGCGGTGCGCGTCGTCTACGAGGGCTCCGTCGTGGGTGGCGAGCTCACCCAGGAGGTCGACGGCAGCACCGACGAGGCGCGCTGGTGGCCGCTCGCCGAGGTGGCGCGGCTGCCCCGCGTCGGGCTCGTCGACATCGCGCTCGACCTCTGGCGGGCGGCTACCTGAGCGGGGCTACCTGAGCGGGGCTACCTGAGCCAGCTGACGACGATGCGGGCGGCTGCGGCGAGCTGGGAGCGTCGTACGACGTCGGGGGTGTCGGCCTCGGAGTGGTAGCCGGCGTAGGGCGTGCTGCCCAGCCGGGCGCCAGGCAGGCCGTCGCGCACGAAGGACCAGTGGTCGCTGGAGCGCTGGAAGGGGTCGAGCACGGTCGCCTCTCCCGCGCGCCGGGCGGCTGCCGTGATCTCGTCGGTGAGGGCGTTGGGCTCCGCCGGCGTGCCGACCGGCATCACGTCGCCGACGCCGACCCGGTCGAGCGAGATCATGCCGCGCAGGCCGCGTCGCTCGGCGGGCGTGAGGGAGGCGACGTAGGCCCGCGAGCCGTAGTGGTGGTCGTCGTCGCTGGGGCCGCGCGGCTCCTCGGACCCGAACGCGATGAGCACGACGGGCAGCCGGGTCCTGGTCTCCGCGATCGCGTCGGCCGTCGCCAGGAGGGCACCGACGCCGGACGCATTGTCCTCGGCCCCGGGCGCCTGCGGCACCGTGTCGAGGTGCGCACCGACGGCGAGCCAGGGCTTGCCGGGCTCGACGTCGCCCCGCGTCGCGACCAGGTTGATGCTGGGCCCGGCCTGCACGGGCACGCCCCACGAGACGCCGGCCGGGGTGGCGAAGCGCTGCCGCGTCACCTGCCACCCGCTGGCCTCGAGCCGGCCCTGCACCCAGGCGGCCGCCTCGACGTACGCCGGGCTGGTCCCGGGCCGCGGGCCGATGACACCCGCGAGGTGGCGCACCGCCCGCGTCGCGACCGAGACGTCGACGTCGTCGGGGCTGGCGCGACGCTGGGGCGTCGGGGTCGGCGTCGGCGTCGGCGTCTCGGTGGGTGGGGTGGTGGGCTTGCTCGTGGGCGGCGCCGGGGTGCTGCTGGCCGGGGGTGTCGGGGTTGCTCCGGGCTCCGCCGTGCTGCTGCAGCCGGCGAGTGCCGGGAGCAGGACCATGGCGCCGAGAAGTCGCCTCATCACCCCAGTGTGGCTCACGGTTGCTAGCGTCCGTGGGCATGGAGTCGGTGCGCGTCGAGGTGGACGGCGTCGCCCTGCACGTCGGCGTGACGGGGGACGGCCCGGACGTGCTCGTGCTGTCGGGTGGACCTGGGTGCGTGCACTACCTGGAGCAGGACGCGCTCGCGCCGGTCGGCCACCGCGTCTGGCTCCCTGAGCCGCGCGGGGTGGGGCGCTCCGGCGGCGGGCCGCACGACATGGAGCGGGCGGTTGCGGACCTGGAGGCCGTGCGGTCGGCCGTGGGGGTGGCGTCGTGGGTGGTGGTCGGCCACTCGTGGGGCTGTGACCTGGCGGTGCGCTACGCCGTGGAGCACCCGGCGTCGGTGGTGGCCGTCGTCGGCATCGCGGGGCGCGGTCCGCAGCGCGACCGCACCTGGTCCGAGGCCTACGAGGCGGGCAAGCCGGGAGAGCCCGTCGTGGAGATCGCCTGGGCGCCGGAGGTGCACGCGGCGCTGGGTGCGTCGTTCACCGCATGGATCCAAGGGGACTCGCTGTGGCGGGATCTCGCCGACTGCGACGTGCCGATGGCCTTCGTCGCGGCCGGCGACGACATCCGGCCGAGCTGGCCGATGGCTCAGCTGGCGCGGACCGTGCGCCACGGGACCTTCACGACCCTGCCCGACGTGCCGCACGACTTCTGGTCGACGCATCCGGACGTGTGGACCCGGACGGTCAGTGGGCTGTGTGCGGCGGTGACGGGTCGGTGACGTCGCCGTCGTTGTTGTCGTCGACGTCGATCCGGTAGCGCCGCAGCCGGCCGTGGGGGTCGTCCACGACCTCCTCGAGGATCCCCCCGTTGCGCTCGATGGTCGTGATCGAGCCGACGTTGTCGTCGAGGCAGACGACCAGCAGCCGGTCCAGGCCCGCGGCCCGGCCGTGGGAGCGCACCCGGCCGAGCGCCCACGTGGCGAGGCCCCGGCCCCGGGCCGAGGGCCGGATGCCATAGCCGACGTGCCCCAGTCGCTGGGTCGTCTCGCTGGTGACGTGGCGCAGGACGATCCCGCCCCGGACCTCGTCGCCCTCGACGATCCACCAGGCCCGCGCGGCCGGCAGCGCGTGCAGCCGGGCGACCCAGGCGGCGAAGCCGTCGACAGACTCGACGTCGTCATCGGGGTTGATCGCGAAGCCGTCCTCGTGCACCCCCGGCCCCCACTCGCGGTGGCAGGCGAGCCAGGCGTCGTGGAGGTCTGTGGTCGGGGTAAGGAGCTCGGGCATGTGACTCATCCTCTGTCAGTGCGGTGCTCCTGAGTAGCGTCCGGTGCACGCGCGGCACGCATCCAGGGAGAGCAACGAGATGAGACCGCTTCGCTATTCGATCAACGTCACGCTCGCCGGACTGCGCGAGCCCATCCGGCTCGACCTCGTGGACCGTCGTGAGCTCGGGTCCGGTGCGGTCGCCCTGCGATATCGGCCCGCCTGAGCCGACCACGGTGGTCCTGTGGCCCCTCGGTTCAGGCCGACTCGCAGACGCAGAGCTGGATCGCCGACTCTGCGGTGAGAGGCCCACGGGACCAGTCGCCGAACCGTTCGACGAGCCGAAGGCCGCCGAGCGAGAGCAACAGCGGCAGCTCCTGGGGGAAGACGCTCCTGAGCTCCAACGGCACGACGAGGTAGTCGGGCTGGGACTCCGCCGAGAAGGACCACGTCCCGCGGGTCACCTGGGCCGCCGCGTCGTAGGTCTCGGCGACATCGACGCTGACGTTGCCGCGTCCGGGATCCTTGAATGCCAACTCCTCACGGGTGCGCCGCACGCCGTCGGCGCCGGCAAGCACGTGCACACTCGGGTTGAACACGTCGAAGACCAAACGCGCTCCGGCTGCCAGGTGCCGGCTCACGGACCGGAAGCAGCTCACCAGGTCGTCGGCGTCGTGCAGGTGGAGCAGTGAGTTGGCCGCGATGATCACGAGGTCGAACCTCCGGCCCAGGTCGAAGTCGCGCATGTCGCCCTGCACCCAGTCGACGTCCACGCCGCGTTCGGCCGCCTTGCGCTGCGCCTCGGCGAGCATGTCCGGCGAGAGCTCCAGACCGACGCTCGGATGCCCGTCGGCGGCGATGGGGATCAGCGTGCGCCCGGTGCCGGACCCGAGCTCCAGGACGGACCCGCCGTGCCGATCGGCCTCGGCCCGGTAGAGCTCCACGGCCCGCTCGCCTCCGGGGAACAAGCGGTCGTAGGTCCTCGCGTCCGCGTAGAACGGCTCGCTCATGAGGCGGACCTCCCGGCGACCACCGTGTAGCCGTCGGTGGCGGGGTCGAAGGTGGTGGACTGCACCGTGAGCCCGACGTTGCCCAGCTGCACCACGAGGTCGTCGTACCGGTAGGGCCAGAGGGACAACCGCTCCGCGCAGGCTTGCACCGCCCCGTCCGGCTCGATCCGGGCGACCACGATCTCGAGGACGTGCTCCTGCTCCCAGCGCTGCTCGATGTGCCAGTAGTAGCTGACGACCGCATCGCGGCCGTGGCGGCGCACGAGTCGGTCGCGGACGTCGACCCGCGAGCCGGCGGAGCGCACGAGCTCCCAGTTGCGTGACGTGATCACGAGGCGCCCGCCCGGGCCCAGCAGCCGTGACATCGCCCCCAGTGCGGTCAGGCGCCCGGCTGCGCCCTCGGCGTGCCCGAGCGAGTTGCCGACGCAGAACACCAGGTCGAACGTCGCGTCCGCCAGGTGGTCGGGCAGCTCGTCCCAGCTCGCGTGGAGGGTGTGCAGCGAGACGCCCTGCTCGCTGGCGAGCTCCTCGGTCCGGCGGACCATCCCGTCGCTGGCGTCCGCGGCGACCACGTCGAGGCCGAGACCCGCGAGACCGACGGCGAGCTGGCCGGTCCCGCACGCGCAGTCGAGGACGCGGGCGTCGGGCGGCACGGAGCCCACGACCTCGCTGCAGTAGACCGCGGCTGCTTGGGCGGGGGTCAGCTTGTCGTCCCCGATCAGCCACTCGTAGACGTCGGACAGTGCGCCGTAACCAGCCATCGCGATCACCTCCAGGCAGGACTCCACCACGTCCAGTCAGTGAACTCGACCGGATATCGGTGGTGAGGCGCGACCAGCGTCAGCGAGGAGGCGTCGAGGCCGGCTGGACTCCGCGCTTGCGGGGTGGTCAAACGTGTGGCCACCGAAGAGGGACCCATGGCGAGCGAGCCGCGCACGGTGGTTGAGGTGCGAGCGCAGCGAGCCTCGAAACCACCTGCGGATACATGTGGAATCGTGCTTGTCAACCGAACGTGTCTTCGACTACACTAGATGTCATGACCACCGTCATCGACCCCCACCAGGTCGACGACGACGCGCCCACCCCCACCGACCTCATCACCCTGGTCCGTGACGCCAGAGCAGCAGCCGACGCTGCGGCTCTGCAGACATTCCACCTCGCGATCGCGTGGGCCCACGCCCACCCCGAGACCCCCGGCGACCAGACCTGGAAAGCACCCCGCAGCAGCTCCGTGCCGGCCGACGACCTCGGTGACCGCGACGACCGCACCCCCGGCACCGGTGACCTCGACGAGGACCAGTGGTTCGGCATCCCACCCATCGCCTGGAACGCCGCAGCACCCTTCGCCACCGCCAACCAGATGAGCACAAGCGCGGGTCGTGCGTTCATCCGCGACTCCCTGGTCATCCGGCACCGCATGCCGAGGGTGCACGCCAAGGTCTGCGCCGGGAAGGTCCCCGTGTGGCGGGCGCACCGCATCGCGAAGGCCGTCCTCGGCGCACCACGCGACGTCATCGAGCACGTCGACCGAGGCATCGCACCCATCGCCGAGACCGCCGGACTGGTGACCGTCGACCGGCTCATCGATGAGGCCAAACTGAAGCTCCACGCCGAGCTCGTCGAGATCGAGTCCCTCGAGGCCCTCGAGCACCGCCACGTCACCCTCGACGAGAAGACCATGGGTCACACCGGGATCGCCACCATGGACATCCGCGCCGACTGGGCCGACCTGCACGACTTCAACACCGCCCTGTCACAGGTGGCGGAGGCGTTGAAGCGCGACGGATCCCTCGAGACCCTCGACGTACGCCGCTCCATGGCGGTCGGGATCCTCGCCGACCCCGCCCGGGCCCTCGCGCTCCTCAACCACCAGGACGCGCCGGCACCGAGCAAGAGCATCGTGGCCTACGTCCACCTCAACCAGGATGCGCTCGAAGGCCGTGGGCTGCTCGCCACCGACGAGCACGGCCACACCCTCCTCGCCACCACCGTCCGCGACTGGCTCGCCCGCCAAGACCGCCACGTCACCATCCGCCCCGTCCTCGACCTCACCACCCACTGCGCAGGCGGCGACACCGCCGGCCACACCGGTGACGACCCCTACGTGCCGTCGTTCACCACCGCCGAGACGGTCCGACTCCGCAACCCCACCTGCGTCTTCCCCCACTGCTCCAAGCCCTCACGCAGATGCGACCTCGACCACCTCATCGCCCACGCAAAGTCGGGCGTGACGTGCGAGTGCAACCTGGCCCCACTCTGTCGACATCACCACCAGCTCAAGACCCACGCCGGCTGGCGATATCAACAACTGGTCCCCGGCACCTTCCTCTGGCAAGAACCCCACGGCCAGACCCTCCTCGTCACCCCACACGGCACGAGAGACCTCACCGACCCCTGAGGTGCGCGGTGTCGCCGAGCGACACGACGGCGTGGTTGTGGAAGTAGTCGTCGCGATGGAGGTGGGTGATGCTGCCCGACGGCACCCGGAAGGCGACCCGGCTCAGGGCGTCGAGCGGCATCCCGATCCAGTGGGCGATCACGAACGAGACCGAGCCGCCGTGGGTGACGATCACCGTCGTGGCGGAGGGGTCGGCGACGACCTCGTCCATGGCGGCGTAGACCCGCCGCACCCACGCACCCTTGGTCTCTGCGCCGGCGATCCCCTCGTCGTGCTCGAGGCGCTCACCCTCGGCGGGCGGCGGGACGAAGCGCTCGCGGAACCACGCGTCCGGCATGCCGCCGCCCTCGCCGTAGGACTTCTCCCGCAGGCCCTGCAGCCGGATCGGTGTCACACCGAGCGCGGCGCCGATCGGCTCCGCGGTCTGCACCGTGCGGCGCAGGTCGGAGGTGAAGACGGCCGCAGGGGGGCCGACCTCGATGCGCTCGTGCAGGGCCTGCGCAACCAGACGTGCGTGCTCGTGACCGCGAGGCGTCAGCTCGGAGTCGAACCAGCCGCCGACGCGGTCCTCCAGGTGGTGCGTCGCCTCCGGATGGGTGACCACGTAGATGTCGCGCATGGAGCCATCCTCACCGATCCGCCATCCCCACCGATCCGCATGGCAGCATCGGTCCGGTGAGCGCCGCCGACCTGCTGGACGTCTACGTCGAGGCGCACGTGCACGGCGTCGTCGAGGTCGGCCGCAGCATCGCGGAGCACGGCTGCCTGGACGCCGAGGTCGTCGGCCGCGCGATCCGCGAGGGGCGCCATGACCCGCAGGACCTCAAGAAGGTCTGGCACCACGTCGCCCGGTTCGGGTCGCCATGGCGCACCTGAGCGACACCGCACGGTCCTGGGTCGAGGGCCGTGTCGGCCCGGTCGAGGACGTCCGGGAGCTCCAGGGCGGCTGGACCTCGACGATGCTCGCGCTCACACCGGAGGGGGGCGACGAGGTCGTGCTCCGCCTCATGACCGAGGAGCCGTGGCGCACCCACGGCGCCGCGCTCACGACTCGGGAGGCGGAGGTCCAGCGGATGCTGGCGCCGACCCCGGTGCCGGCACCGCGGTCGCTCGCGCTCGATGCAGAGGGCGAGCACGGCGGCGTCGCGGCGCACCTGATGACGCTGGTCCCCGGCGAGGTCGACGTCGACCGCGTCGACGCCGCGTCGCTCGAGCGGCTGGCCGACGTGCTCGCGGCGATCCACGACGTCGAGCCCACGATCGAGGTGCGCGACTACCAGTCCTGGGCGTGGGAGGCGAAGCACGTCGTGCCGCCCTGGGCGAGCGACGCCGGGTTGTGGGAGGCAGCGTTCGCCCTCCTGCGCACCGACCCTCCGTCGTACGAGCCCCGCCTGATCCACCGCGACTTCCACCATCGCAACGTGCTGTGGGTCGGCGACGAGGTCGGCGGGGTCGTCGACTGGGTCGAGACGTCCCTCGGGCCGGCGTGGCTCGACGTCGCCCACGGCTGCAGCAACATCGCGCTCCACCACGGCACGGACGCCGCGCAGGCCTTCGCCGACGCCTACGTCGCGCGCACCGGGCGTGCGCCGCAGCCGTTCTTCGACGTGATGGACGTGGTCGGCTTCCTGCCCCCGCCCGGCCGGCGGTCGTTCATCACCGACGCCGCGGAGCTGGCGCGCCTCGAGGACTGGCTGCGCTCCCGGGCGACACTGCTGTGATGAGGACCGACGCCGCGCTCCTGACCGCCTCCCTCGCTGGCGCGCTCACCCTGTTCCCCGCCTGCGCCGGAGCCGGCAGCGGTGGCGGTGAGGTCTCGGCCGACTGCGCGCAGCTGATGCGCTTCGAGGACGTCGTCTACGTCGGTTTCGGGACGACCGGCCGGGACGTCAGCGAGGAGGTGGGTGAGGGCGCCCTCTCCGACTGCGACGACATGGGTCAGGACCCCCAGGGCGCCTTCTTCCCGACCGAGCCCGACAAGGTCCCCTTGGTGGCCCTCGAGGGCTACGAGCCGGCCGAGGTGATCGGGGTGAGGGCCGACGACGGCACCGTCACGATCTACGTGGCCGAGTCGGTCCCCGACGAGGACCGCGACGCGATCCTGGAGGAGCTGGGCTGAGGTCGGCGCCACGTGAGTGACCATGGGGGCATGTCTCGGACCCAGCACCACCTCGTCGCCGTCAGCGTCGGAGCCCTGACGCTCGCCCTCGCCGGTTGCGGCAGCGGCACGGACGCGCCCTCGGGAGCGCCGCCGGTCGACCCGGAGCAGATGTGGGAGGTCGCCGCCGATCCCGACGCCACGGCCGAGGAGATCATCGAGGCGGGGCGGCCCGCGCGGCTGTCCTTCGCCGGGGACGACGCGGTGCTCGTGACCTTTGTGGTCGAGTCCGAGGACGACGAGGGACCCCAGGCGTCCGCCTGGCGGTTGTACGACGACGAGGGCGCCACCGTCGCCGACGGCAAGGGGGTCCGCGTCTTCGAGGCCAGCGCGCTCCCGGAGCTGTGGGACCTGGACGACGGTGTGCTGGTGCAACCGACGGAGGGCCAGCCGACGTGGCACGTGGTGACCAGCGCGGGCGAGGTCGAGGAGGCGCCGGTGGTCAAGGGGCCTACCGCGACGCAACCCGGCGACGTCGCCCTGGGCCTGCCCTACTTCTTCCGACCCGGCGAGGGCGACGGTCCCGGGGTCGTCCACCGGCTGCCCGACCTGCGCCCGATCGGCCAGGACGTCTTCGAGATCGCCATCGACGCCGACGGGGGCGTGTGGGCCACTCCCAACGCTGACGGTGCCCGGCTGCGCGTCCCCACCTCCACGGACGGCCGCGAGCCCTGGACCGAGGTGCCGCTCCCGGTGCCGCCGCAGACCTACCCCGACGGGGTCCAGGTCAGCGACGAGCTGGTCTACGTGCCGCTCCTGGCCGGCGACATGGGCGAGACCCTCGCCTCGCTGGCCGTCCGTGACGCCGCAGCGCCGGCCGCCGAGGAGTGGCGCTCGGTGCCGCTCGAGGGCATCGAGGCGCAGGAGTGGTACGGCCCCTCCCTCGACGTCATGGCCGACGGCCGGCTGCTGCTCGGCGACACCGGTCCCTCCTGGTTCACCGGCACCGAGGAGGGCGACTGGGAGCAGGTCGACCTCGCCGACGACGGCGCCGGCGCCCTGCGCGAGCGCGACGGGGTGCTCTACGACCTCGGCACCGGGGTCGACCCGGTGCAGGTCAGCGAGGACGGAGGCGAGACGTGGACGGCACGCGCGCGCTGAGCTCGCTCGTCATGGCCGCCCTGCTGCTGACGGGCTGCACGGCCGGGCCCGACAGCGGCGCGGGCGGCACGTCGTACGACCCCGACCGCAGCATCGAGGTTGCCGCCGATCCCGACGCCACGGTCGAGGACATCGTGGGCGCCGGCCGCGCGACGCGCGTCGCCTCGACCGGGACCGGCGAGGTGCTCGTCTCCTTCCTCGTGGCCTCGGACGACGACGAGGGTCCGCAGGCGTCCGCCTGGCGCTTGTACGACGACGAGGGCGACCGGGTCGCGGAGGGCCGCGGCGTGCGCGTGAGCGAGCAAAGCGCGAGCCCGGACGCGTGGTCGACCTCCGAGGGTGTGCTGCTGCGCCCCGACTGGACCCTGCCGCGCTTCGAGCTCGTCCGCGCCGACGGCGAGGTCGTGCCGGTCGTCAACAGCCGCAGGCCGACGCCGACCCGACGCGGCGACGTCGCGATCGACCAGCTGCGCTTCTTCCGTCCGGCGGACCTCGCGACCTACCGCTACGCCGAGCGCAGGCCCGACGACCGTCGTGCCCTCGACATCGACCTCGACGACCGTGGTGGTGTCTGGGCCCTGGTCGCCTGGCAGGGCACCTCGATCGACGTGCTCCACTCCGCCGACGGCGCGGCGCCGTGGACGACCACGACCTTCGAGCTGCCCACGCCCGACGGCTATCCCGACCGCGTGCGCGTCGTCGGCGGCTCCGTCGTCGTGCCCGTCCTGGGCGGGAGGACGGGCAACGAGGCCGTGGCACTGCGCCACCGCCCCGTCGGCAGGACCTCGGGGCCCTGGGACAGAGCCGACCTCGACGACATCGACGACCCCGACTTCTTCGGCGCCTCCGTCGAGGAGCTGCCGGACGGCCGAGTGGCGCTCGGCGACCAGCGGCCCTGGGTCGGGTCCCTCGACGACGACAGCGACGACTCCGGCTGGCGTCCGCTGGACCTGCCCGACGACGCCCTCTTCCTCGGCGCGGTCGGTGAGCTGCTCCTCGCGGCGACCTTCACCGGGACCGGGCTCGTGGTCAGCCGGGACGCCGGGGCGACGTGGACCGACTGGCCGCGCTAGACACCCCTGCGCGTCGGAAGCGGCGGGAACAAAGCCCGCCGACCTTCCGTTCTACCCCGTGAGCGAACTTGAGTTGAGTGGACTCAACTTGTTTGCAAGACTGTCACCCACAGTCTTCACCCAGCGCCCCGATCGGGGCCGGATCACCGGAGGTAACACCATGGCACGTGCTGTCGGCATCGACCTGGGGACGACCAACAGCGTCGTCGCCGTCCTCGAGGGTGGCGAGCCCACTGTCATCGCCAACGCCGAGGGTGCGCGCACCACCCCCTCGGTCGTCGCGTTCGCGAAGTCCGGCGAGGTCCTCGTCGGCGAGGTCGCCAAGCGTCAGGCGGTCACCAACGTCGACCGCACCATCCGCTCGGTCAAGCGCCACATGGGCACCGACTGGAAGCAGAAGATCGACGACAAGGACTTCACGCCGCAGCAGATCAGCGCGTTCGTCCTCCAGAAGCTCAAGCGTGACGCCGAGGCCTACCTCGGTGAGCCCGTGACCGACGCGGTCATCACCGTGCCGGCCTACTTCTCCGACGCCCAGCGCCAGGCGACCAAGGAGGCCGGCGAGATCGCGGGCCTCAACGTGAGCCGCATCGTCAACGAGCCGACCGCGGCCGCGCTGGCCTACGGCCTCGACAAGGGCGACGACCAGACGATCCTCGTCTTCGACCTCGGCGGCGGCACGTTCGACGTGTCCCTCCTCGAGATCGGCGAGGGCGTCGTCGAGGTCAAGGCGACCTCCGGCGACAACCACCTCGGTGGTGACGACTGGGACAACCGCGTCGTCGAGTGGATGGTCAAGAAGTTCAAGGACAACAACGGCGTCGACCTCGCGGCCGACAAGATCGCCAAGCAGCGCCTCCAGGAGGCCGCCGAGAAGGCCAAGATCGAGCTGTCGTCCTCGGCCGAGACCACGATCCACCTGCCCTACATCACCCACGGCGAGTCCGGCCCCCTCCACTTCGAGGAGCGCCTGACGCGCAGCGAGTTCCAGAAGCTGACCGCCGACCTGCTCGACCGCACCAAGACCCCCTTCCAGAACGTCCTGAAGGACGGTGGCGTCGCGGTCGACAAGATCGACCACGTCGTGCTGGTCGGTGGCTCCACCCGCATGCCCGCGGTGAGCGAGCTCGTCACCGAGCTCCTCGGTGGCAAGCAGCCCAACAAGGGCGTCAACCCCGACGAGGTCGTCGCCGTCGGCGCCGCGCTCCAGGCGGGCGTCCTCAAGGGCGAGGTCAAGGACGTGCTGCTCCTCGACGTCACCCCGCTCTCCCTCGGCATCGAGACCAAGGGCGGCGTCATGACCACCCTGATCGAGCGCAACACCACGATCCCGACCAAGCGCTCGGAGATCTTCACCACCGCCGACGACAACCAGCCGTCGGTCGAGATCAAGGTCGCCCAGGGCGAGCGTCAGATGTGGGCGCAGAACCAGGGGCTCGGCAACTTCGAGCTCACCGGTCTCCCGCCGGCCCCCCGCGGCATCCCGAAGATCGAGGTCACCTTCGACATCGACGCCAACGGCATCGTCCACGTCTCCGCCAAGGACCAGGCGTCCGGCCGCGAGCAGTCGATGACGATCTCCGGCGGCTCCGCGCTGTCCAAGGACGACATCGACCGGATGGTCAAGGAGGCCGAGCAGTACGCCGAGGAGGACGCCAAGCGTCGCGAGACCATCGAGGTCCGCAACCAGGCCGACCAGCTCGTCTACACGACCGAGAAGTTCCTGGCCGACAACGGCGACAAGATCCCCGAAGACGTCAAGACCGAGGTCCAGGCCGACCTCGACGCCCTCAAGGAGACGCTCGAGGACGCCGAGGCCAGCTCGGAGTCGCTCAACGCCGGCATCAGCAAGCTCGGTGAGTCCAGCCAGAAGATGGGTGCCGCGATGTACGCCGCCGCGGAGGCCGACCAGGCCGCTGCGGGTGGCGCCACCGGCGCGACGGGCGAGGCCGACGACGACGTCGTCGACGCCGAGATCGTCGACGAGGAGGCCACGGACGGTCCCGCCGAGGACACCAAGTGACCCCAGAGGAGGGCGCGGCGGACGGCACGTTCGGCGACGCCGCGGCCGAGATGCCCAACGAGACCGAGGTCGAGGTGCCCCTGCACGAGCAGTCCGGCACCGAGACCGAGGACGAGCTGCGTGTCTCGGACTTCATCGAGGAGGGGGCTCCGCTCGAGCCCTCCGACCTCGCGGCGATCGAGGGTGCGCTCCAGGAGCGGACCGCCGACCTGCAGCGGCTGCAGGCGGAGTTCCTCAACTACAAGCGCCGGGTCGACCGTGACCGGGACCTGATCCGCGAGAACGCGACCTACGCCGCGCTCGCGCCGATCACCGAGGTCCTGGACAACATCGACCGCGCCAAGGAGCACGGGCCCCTCGACGACGGCTTCAAGGCCGTCGCCGAGCAGCTCGAGCGCACCGTGGCGTCCCTCGGGCTCATCAAGTTCGGCACGGTCGGTGACGCCTTCGACCCCAATGTCCACGAGGCCCTGTCCCACATCGGGCAGGATCCCGAGGTCACGGTGACGACGTGCAAGGTCATCGCCAAGTCCGGCTACAAGATCGGTGACCGGGTCGTGCGCGCCGCGCAGGTCCTGGTCGTCGACCCGGCCGACCAGTAACAACCACGACGAGGGAGGGAGGTGCGCGATGAGTGACAACGGATTCCGGGCCGATTGGGCCCAGAAGGACTTCTACGCCGTGCTCGGCGTCAAGAAGGACGCGTCGGGCGAGGAGATCAAGAAGGCCTACCGCAAGCTCGCGCGCGCCAACCACCCCGACTCCAACCCCGGCGACACCGCCAAGCACGAGAAGTTCAAGGCCGTCGCCGAGGCCTACGACGTCGTGGGTGACGCCGACAAGCGTCCCAAGTACGACGAGATGCGCTCGCTCTACGGCTCCGGGGCCGCCCGCGGCGGTTTCGCCGGCGGCGGTGGCGGCGGCTTCAACGTCGAGGACCTGCTCCGCGACCGGGCCGGCGGTGCTGGCGGTGCCGGCTTCGGCGACATGTTCGGCGACCTCTTCGGCGGGGGCCGGCGCGGCCAGCAGGTCCGCCGCCCCGCCAAGGGCGCCGACGTCGAGACCACCGCGACGATCAGCTTCACCGACGCCATCGACGGTGTCACGATCTCGTTGCGGCTGACCTCCGACGCGCCCTGCCCCGACTGCTCCGGCACCGGCGGCAAGGCCGGCACCCGCCCGCGGGTCTGCCCGGAGTGCGACGGCGCCGGCTATGTCACGGCCTCGGTCGGCGGTGCGTTCTCGATGAACGAGACCTGCCCCGCCTGCGGCGGCCGCCAGCTCGTCTACGACGAGAAGTGCGCGACCTGCCACGGCAACGGTCGCGGCATGTCCGCGCGCACCATCCAGGCCCGCATCCCCGCGGGCGTCAAGGACGGCCAGCGGATCCGGGTGCGCGGCAAGGGCGCGGCCGGCGAGAACGGCGGCCCCGCCGGCGACCTCTTCGTGGTCGTCAAGGTCGGTGCCCACCGGCTCTTCGGGCGCAAGCTCGACAACCTGACGCTCACCGTGCCGGTCTCCTTCGACGAGGCCGCCCTCGGCGCCGACATCAAGGTCCCGACGCTCGGTGGGACCCCGGTGACGCTCAAGATCCCGGCAGGCACCCCCAACGGGCGCACCTTCCGGGTGCGCGGCAAGGGCGCGGTCAAGGCCGACGGCTCCCACGGCGACCTGCTCGCCACGGTCGAGGTCCAGGTGCCCGCCGTGCTCGATGAGCCGGCGCGCGCCGCGATCGAGGCCTATCGTCAGGCCATGGCCGGCAAGCCCCTTCGCGCCAACCTCTTCGAGGCCGGTGCGTGATGCCCGCGCGCGACCCCTTCGCCGCTCCCGGGCCCGACGCTGCGGTCTTCGTGATCAGCGTCGCCGCGGAGCTGACGGGGCTGCACCCGCAGACGCTGCGCACCTACGAGCGGCTGGGGCTCATCACCCCCGGCCGCACCGGCGGTGGCGGTCGCCGCTACTCCCCGCGTGACATCGACCGGCTGCGCGAGATCGCCGACCTCACCTCCTCGGGCATCGGCATCGAGGGGGTGCGGCGCATCCTCGACCTCGAGAACCGCGCTGCCGCCCTCGCCCGCCGCAACGAGGAGCTCCTTGCCGAGCTCGAGGCCACCCGCGAGGCGTTGCGCCAGGCCGTGATGGTGCGCCGCGCGGCCGGGCCGCCCAACCGGCTCCCGGTGCTCCGACCGTCCGACCCCGACCAGTCGGTCGTGGTGTGGCGGCGCGGCCGCTGAGCGCGGTCCGCGGCTCGCTCCTCGTCGCCGGCACCACCTCGGACGCCGGCAAGAGCGTGCTCACGACCGGGCTCTGCCGCGCGTTCGCGCGGCGAGGACTGCATGTCGCGCCCTACAAGGCGCAGAACATGTCCAACAACTCGATGGTCTGCGCGGGCCCTGACGGCGCCGGCGCCGAGATCGGCCGCGCCCAGTGGACCCAGGCCCTGGCGGCCCGCGCCGTCCCCGAGCCGGCGATGAACCCGGTCCTGCTCAAGCCCGGTGGTGAGCGGCGCAGCCACGTCGTCGTGATGGGCCGACCGGCCGGCAGCCTGTCGGCGAGCGACTTCGTCGGCGGCCGCACCCACCTGCGCGACGCCGCGCACACGGCGTACGACGACCTGGCGAGCCGCTTCGACGTGGTGGTCGCCGAGGGCGCCGGCTCGCCGACGGAGATCAACCTGCGCGCGAGCGACTACGTCAACATGGGGCTCGCCCGGCACGCCTCGATGCCGGTCGTGGTCGTGGGCGACATCGACCGGGGCGGGGTCTTCGCCGCGATGTACGGCACGGTCGGGCTGCTCGAGCCGGCCGACCAGGCGCTGGTGGCGGGCTTCGTGGTCAACAAGTTCCGCGGGGACGTCTCCCTGCTCGCGCCCGGCACCGACGAGCTGACCCGGCTGACGGGCAGGCCGGTCTTCGGCGTGCTGCCGTGGCGACCCGACGTGTGGCTCGACTCCGAGGACGCGCTCGATCTCGAGGGTCGGCGTGCCTCGGACACCGTGGCCCGGCTGAGGGTCGCGGTCGTGCGGCTGCCGCGCATCAGCAACTTCACCGACGTCGACGCGCTCGGGCTCGAGCCCGACGTCGACGTCGTCTTCGCCTCCGACCCACGCGCGCTGGCCGACGCCGACCTGGTCGTGCTGCCCGGCACCCGCGCGACGATCGAGGACCTCGCCTGGCTGCGCAGCCGCGGGCTCGACCGGGCCGTCCTCGCCCACGCTCGCTCGGGCAAGCCCGTGCTGGGCATCTGTGGCGGCTTCCAGATGCTGGGGCGGCAGGTGAGTGACCCCGCAGGGGTCGAGGGCGCGGCGGGCGCGGTGGTCGACGGGCTGGGCCTGCTCGACGTCGAGACCACCTTCGGCGCCGACAAGGTGCTGCGGCTGCCGACCGGGCGGGCGCTGGGGGCCGAGGCCCACGGCTACGAGATCCACCACGGCCGCATCACCCGTGGGGCCGACATCGAGGACTTCCTCGGCGGGGCAAGGGCGGGCGCGGTCTTCGGCACCATGTGGCACGGCAGCCTCGAGGCCGACGCGCTGCGCGAGGCCCTCCTGGGGGCGGCCGCGCAGGCCGCGGGGACGTCGTACGAGCCGGCGGGGGTGGTCTTCGCCGAGCGCCGGGAGGCCCGCTTCGAGCTGCTCGCCGACCTCGTCGAGGAGCACCTCGACGTCGAGGCGCTGCTCGACCTGGTCGCCCACGGCGCCCCGGCCGGGCTGCCCCTCCTCGCGCCCGGGCGCGACCGATGAGCGTCCTGCTCCTCGGCGGCACCGGTGAGGCCCGCGAGCTCGCCCGGTTGCTGGTCGAGGCCGACATCGAGGTGCTGTCGTCGCTCGCGGGACGGGTCGCGCGGCCGCGGCTGCCCGTGGGGGAGACCCGGCTGGGCGGCTTCGGAGGTGTCGAGGGACTGCGTGCACACCTGCGGGAGGCGTCCTACGACGTCGTGGTCGACGCCACCCATCCCTTCGCCGCGGGCATCACCGACCACGCTGCCCAGGCGTGTGCCGCCGAGGGTGTGCCGCTGCTCCGGCTCGAGCGTCCCGGCTGGTCGTCGCTCCCCGGCGCTGACGCGTGGCACTGGGTCGACGGGCACGACGCGGCCGCAAGCGTGGCGGCGTCCCTGGGTGACCGGCCGTTCCTGACCGTCGGTCGTCAGTCGCTGGGGCGTTTCACCGGGCCCCTGGCCGAGGCGCACGCGCTGGTGCGCGTCGTCGACCCGCCCGAGGTGGACCTGCCTGCCGCGTGGCGGGTGCTGCTGGACCGTGGGCCCTACGAGCTCGACGGCGAGCTCGCGCTGATGCGCGAGCACGGCACCGACGTGCTCGTCACCAAGGACTCCGGCGGCGACCTGACGCGGCCCAAGCTCGACGCCGCCTCGGCGCTCGGGGTGCCGGTGGTCGTCGTGCGCCGCCCGGCTCCGGTCGGCGTCGAGGTCGTCAGCGACGCGGCCGCCGCGCTCGCCTGGGTCGCCGACCGCCGCTGAGGGCGAGGCCCGCGCTCACCACGCCGGCGCCGACCTGCACGCGCGTCGCGAGCCGGGTCGAGCGGACGATGTCGGCCGGGCCCGGGTCGCGACCGTCGCCGAGGGTCGGCCGTTGCTCGACCCCCGACGCATAGGTCGTCAGCCCGCCCAGTCGCAGGCCGAGCGCGCCCGCGAAGGCGGCCTCGACCACGCCCGCGTTGGGGCTGGGATGGGCGGCGGCGTCCCGCCGCCAGGCGCGTACGCCGCCGCGTCGGTCCTCCCCGAGCAGCACCGTCAGCGCGCCCGCGAGTCGTGCCCCCGGCAGGTTGAGCGCGTCGTCGAGGCGGGCCGACGCCCAGCCGAAGCGCTCGAGCCGCGGCGTGCAGTGACCGACCATCGCGTCGAGGGTGTTGGCGGCGCGGTAGCCGAGCAACCCCGGGACCCCCGCGACCGCCCCGAGCACGAGCGGCGCGACGACCGCGTCTGAGGTGTTCTCCGCGACCGACTCGACGACCGCGCGGGCGATGCCCGAGGAGTCGAGCGCCGAGGTGTCCCGGCCGACCAGGTGGGTCAGCCGTTGCCGGGCGGCGGGCAGGTCGCCCGCGGCGAGGAGGTCGTGGACGGCCGTGGCTTCGCGGCCCAGCGACGTGCCGCCGAGCACGGTCCAGGTCGCGGCGGCGGTGACGAGGGTGTGGAGCAGCGGCCGGTCGCGGGTGGCCCGCTCCGCGGCGACACCGAGGGCGACCGTGCCACCGACCAGCAGGGCCGTGTGCCGCACGCCCGCGCCGCGCGCGTCGTCGTACGTCACCTGCTCGAGGGCGCCCGCCAGCCGGCCGAAGCCGGCCACGGGGTGCCACCGCACGGGGTCGCCGAGCGCCCGGTCGGCGGCCAGGCCGAGCAGCAGGCCGGCCGCCCGCGGGCTCATCGCAGACCCCGATAGGGTGACGCGCGATGAAGGTCCTGGTCACGGGCGGGGTCCGCTCCGGCAAGTCCACCTATGCCGAGCGGCTGCTCGGTGAGGAGCCCGTGCGCTACGTCGCCCCGGGGCCCGTGCCCGACGAGGAGGCCGACCCCGACTGGGCGGCCCGTGTCGCGGTGCACCGCTCGCGGCGACCCGACAGCTGGAGCACGGTCGAGACCACCGACGTCGCCGCGGCGATCCGCGGGTCCGACGGCCCGGTCCTCGTCGACTGCCTCGGCACCTGGCTCACCGCCCTGCTCGACGACGCCGGCTGGGAGGCCGGGCGGGAGGTGCTCGAGGCCACCGTGACCGATGCGACCGACGCCGTCGTCGCCGCGCTGGGCGAGGCGGTCGGACCGGTCGTGCTGGTCACCAACGAGGTGGGCCTCGGCATCGTGCCCGACCACCGCTCGGGCCGCGTCTTCCGTGACCTGCTCGGGGTCGTCAACCAACGCGTCGCGACGGCCTGCGACGACGTGGTGCTGGTCGTCGCAGGCCGAGCGCTGCGGCTCTAGGTCCGGCCGCGGGTCCCGTCTCAGAGCGAGGCCGCCAGCTCGCGGCGTGCCTCACGCTCCTGGCTCCGGGCCCACGTGCGCCCGACCAGTCCGCTGAGGACCACCCCGATCACCAACCAGACCGTGGCGAGCGTCGCCAGCGACCCGAGGCGGAAGGACCACAGCGTGTCGGCCGGGAAGTCGCCGAGCTGCTGGGCCGCGGGCAGGACCGCTGCGGCCAGGACCACGACGACCAGGTAGCCACCCGCCCCGGCCAGCGTGGCGGCGTACGCCCCACGGGTGGGGGCCAGCCGGGACGCCAGCGCCACGGCGAGGACGGCGGCGACGACGGAGACCAGCAGGAAGGTGAAGTACGCCGCCGTGCGCTCGCTGATGGTGTCGCCGCTGCCGACTCCGGGCGGGAGCGAGGGGTACTTCAGGAACGGCACCAGCGCCACCGCCACGAAGCCGACCGCCGCCACGAGGGCGGTGGACTGGCCGGGGCGGAGGCGACCGAGACGCCCCATGGCGCCGGCCGCGCCCAGGGCGACCAGGCCGCCGAGCGCCAGCCCGATGGCCGTGGTGCCGGTGAGCAGGCCCCAGGTGCTCTGGGTGCTGCGGGACACGGCGGAGGCCTCGTCGTCGGAGGCCTCCTCGCCGTGGGAGTGCGTGTGACCGTCACCGGCACCGGCCTCCTCGTGGCCACCCTCGAGGGCGATCGCGCTCGCCAGAGGGGGCTCGCCGACCGCGGACGCGACGGCGAAGCCGAGCAGGCCGGCCACGAGGCCGGCCAGCAGGCCGTGGAGGAGGAAGGTGCGGGCGGTCAGGGTCTCGGACCGCGCCATGTCAGTCGGCCGTCAGTGACAGGGGTAGCCGAGGAGGTGGCGACCGTCGTGCACGAACTCGTGCAGCATCGTGCCGGAGAACACCGAGAAGGCGCCCTGCTCGGCACCGACGAAGACGATGGCCAGGACACCGAGCAGACCGGCGAAGAAGAGCCACGGCGCGAGCTGCGCTGCGGGGATCGAGGGGATCTCGACCGAGAGGGGGCCTGCCATCGGGGCAGGGGTGACGTGCGACATGAGTCCTCCTGAGGGATACGTGCGTCCCTGGATAGTTGGGGATTCACGGGCCTTCGGGTCTGACTCCACCCCCTCGGGAGGGGGTGTCACAGTAGCGCGACTGTGCCGGATTCCCACCGGCTTCCTCGTGCCCGTGCGCTCACCCTAGGGCATCGAGCAGCCGCTGTGTCACCGCCGGCGCACGGACCGAGATCCGCACCCAGTCGGGCCCCAGGCCCGGGAAGGTGTCGGCACGCCGCACGGCCCACCCGGTCGCCCTCAGCCGGGCATGGACGCCGTCGCCGACACGCGCCAGGACGAAGGGCGCGCGACTCGGCACGGTCTCGATCCCCCGTGCGGTGAGGCCGTCGACGAGGACCTGACGGGCGGTGGTCGTGCGCGCTGCCCGCCGCTCCTGCTCCTCGCGCGCCTGCCCCGTCGCGGTGGCCTGCATGGCTGCGCTGGCCGTCGTCGAGACCGACCAGGGGGCCTGGCCCGCGCGCAGGTCGCGTGCGACGTCGGGGGCCGCCAGCACGTAGCCCGCACGCACGCCCGGGATCGACCACAGCTTGGTCAGGCTGCGCACGATCACCAGCCCTGGTGGGGCTTTCTCGCTGTCGCGGGCGGCGAGAGACTCCTGCTCGCCGGGCACGAAGTCGATGAACGCCTCGTCCACGACGACGAGTCGACCCGGCCTGGCCAGGGCTCGGATCGCAGCCGCCGGGTGGAGCACGCCGGTCGGGTTGGTGGGATTGCCGACGACCACCAGGTCGGCGTCGTCGGGGACGTGACGCGGGTCGAGCGCGAAGCCGTCCTCGGCCCGCAGGAGCACGTGGTCGGGCGGGTGGCCGGCCTGGGTCAGGGCCACGTCGGGCTCGGTGAACTGCGGGTGCACGACCACCGGGTGCCGCCACGGCCGCAGGCGCGCCAGCAGGCCGAACGCCTCGGCCGCACCGGCCGTCGGCAGGACCTCGTCGGGGTCGCGGCCGTGCCGGATCGCCAGTGCCTGCTGGGCTCCCGTCGCGTCGGGGTAGCGCCCGACGTCGTCGAGGCTTCCTCGCAGGGATTCGTCGAGCCAGGCGGGCCGGGCCTCGTCGTAGACGTTGACGGCGAGGTCGACCAGGCCCGCGGTGGCCTCGACGTCGCCGTGGTGCCGCAGGGCGTCGTGCAGGGGCTCCATCTCAGCCGTGGACCGCGTCGGCGAAGCGCTGGGCGAGGTGGGGGTGGCCCGCCCAGTGCGTGTGGAGGTACGACGCGTGGTGGCGGGCGGACGCGAAGCCGACGGGCAGGTCGTCGATCACCCAGGCGGCCGCGTCGTGCCCGGCCGGCGGGCTCACCTGCGTGCGGTGGAACTCGTGGCCGGTGACGGTCTCGCCGGCCCGCGCCAGCAGCGTGTCGCTCGGGCTGGTGGCTCGGCGATAGCTCAGCGTGAGCCGGGGCGTCATCGCAGCATCGGCCGGCAGCGCGCCGATCATCGCGGCGTCGTCGACCGTCCGGCACAGGTAGAGCAGGCCGGCGCACTCGGCGACCGTGGGGACCCCGTCGGCGACGGCCTGTCTCAGGGCTCCGAGCAGCGCGGTGTTGGCGCTGAGGTCGGCGGCGTGGACCTCGGGGAAGCCGCCGCCGAGGTAGAGGCCCCTCGTGCCCGCGGGCAGCGCCCGGTCGGTGAGCGGGTCAAAGGTGACGACGTCGCAGCCGGCTGCGCGCAGCAGCTCCTCGGTCTCGGCGTAGCGGAACGTGAAGGCGCGACCGCCGGCCATCGCGACGACCGGCCTCCGGTCCGTGGGGGCGGCGACCTCGCGCGCCGCGTCCCACGGCGCCTCGTCGAGGTCGGGTGCGGTGCGGGCCAGCGTGAGGACCCGGTCGAGGTCGACCCGCTCGGCGATCCGCTGGGTCAGGAGGTCGAGGGCGTGGGCGGCCTCGTCGCGCTCCTCGGCGGGCACCAGCCC
>NZ_CALRWD010000022.1:0-53483 GCF_943371775.1 Nocardioides psychrotolerans | reverse complement strand
TTCGCCGGTGCGGCCTTCTTCGCCGGTGCGGCCTTCTTCGCCGGTGCGGCCTTCTTCGCCGGTGCGGCCTTCTTCGCCGGTGCGGCCTTCTTCGCCGGTGCGGCCTTCTTGACCGGTGCGGCCTTCTTCGCCGGTGCGGCCTTCTTCGCCGGTGCGGCCTTCTTCGCCGGTGCGGCCTTCTTCGCCGGTGCGGCCTTCTTCGCCGGTGCGGCCTTCTTCGCCGGTGCGGCCTTCTTGGCCGGTGCAGCCTTCTTCGCCGGGGCCTCCGCCGTGGCAGCAGCCTTGGCGGGGCGGCGGGAGATCACCTTGCGTGCAGCGGACGCTGCCTGCCCGGCCAACGACTTCCTGGTGCTTCGAGCCATGGAAAGGGCCTCCCTCGGACCGCAAGGACCCGCGACGACAGCCACGGGCTGCACGGAGGGTAGCCGGTGCGGGAAGGCGGCTCAAACCCGCCACACCGTGGACACGCAGAACGGCCGGCCCCGAAGGACCGGCCGTTCATCGCGTGCGGGAGGGACTCAGCCCTCCTCCTCCCCGAGGATCGAGCGCAGGCGCTTGGGCGCCGGCGTCTCGTCGGAGGAGGGGGCGGCCGTCTCGGCCTGTCCCTGCAGCGACTCGAGCTGCTGCGTGAAGTAGCTCTTGAGACGCGAGCGGTACTCGCGCTCGAACGAGCGGAGGTTCTCCACGTCGACGCTGAGCTTGTCGCGCTCCTTCTCCAGGTCCCCGAAGAGCTGGGTGCGACGCTCGGCGGTCTCGGTGTCGAGCATCTGCGAGCGGGTGCGCGCGTCGGACTCGAGCCGGTCGGCCTTGCTCTTGGACTCCGCCTCGAGCCGCTCGGCCTTGGTGCGGGCCTCGCCGATGATCTTGTCGGCCTGGTTCTTGGCGTCGTCGACGAGCTCGTCGGCGTTGCGCGTGGCGATCTCGAGCAGGCGGGCAGCAGCGTTGGAGGCCTGCGGCACCGTCTCGACCCGGATGGTCTCCGCGGGAACCTCGGGCGCGGCGGCGACAGGCTCGGGCTTGGGAGCAGGCTCGGGAGCCTTCTCCACGACGACCGGCTGGGGCGCCGTCACGGCAGGAGCAGACATCGGAGCACCGCTCTGCGCCGAGGCGAGCTTGGCCCGAAGGTCCTCGTTCTCCTTCGTCAGCCGAGCGAGCTCGGTCTCCACCTCGTCGAGGAACTGGTCGACCTCACCCATGTCGTAGCCCTCACGGAGCCGGACAGGCGTGAATCGCTTGTTGCTCACGTCCTCAGGCGTCAGCGGCATGACCTCACCCATTCATAGATTGATCGGTTGGTGCAGTACGTGTGTCCGTCGAACAATAGCGCCTGCGTGGGACTGGTGTGACGTCGCACCGGGTGCGCGCCTCCCACCGGCACCTCGCGCCGGACCCAGGAGGTCAGGACAGGAGCACGACCCGGTTGACGTAGCGCAGCAGGTAGGCACAGATCATCACGATGATGAAGCTGAGGTCCAGCGCGAAGTTGCCGATGCGCAGCGGCGGGATCAACCGGCGCAGCGCCTTGATCGGCGGGTCGGTGGCGGAGTAGACGACCTCCAGCACGACCAGCACGAGCCCGCGCGGGCTCCAGGACCGGGCGAAGACCTGCACCCAGTCGACGATGAATCGGATCCAGAGAAGTCCGATGAACACCCAGAGGATGACATCGATGATCCGGCCAGCTATTTCCACGACGTCCTAGCTCTGGTTGAAGAAGCCACCCTCGGCGATCCGCTGCTTGTCCTCGGCGGCGACCGTGACGTTGGGCGGGGAGAGCAGGAACACCTTGTTGGTGACGCGCTCGATCGTGCCACGCGTGGCAAAAACGAGCCCGGCCGCGAAGTCGACGAGGCGCTTGGCGTCTTGGTCGTCCATCTCGGAGAGGTTCATGATCACCGGCACGCCCTCGCGGAAGTTCTCGCCGACCGTGCGCGCCTCGTTGTAGGTGCGCGGGTGCAGCGTTGTGATGCGTGAGAGCTCCGCGACGACCCCGGTGGGGCCGGGCGCCACGGTGTGGCGACGACGCTCCGAGAGGTCGGAGACGGGCGCGGGGCGGGGCTCGTGAGCCCGGGGGGCACGCGCGGCCGCGACCGGCGTCGTCTCCTGGGTGTGGTAGTCGTCGCCGTCGTAGTCGTCGTAACGACCGGTGTCCTCGAGCAGGCCGAGGTATTCACCGATCCTGCGCATCGCACCGCTCATGACTGTTCCTCCGGAACTTCGCAGGCGCCCCTGTCGGGACGCACTTTCTCTGATGTGGACACTACTGGACCTGGGGCCGTGATCCGAGGACCGCGGAGCCGACGCGCACGTGTGTCGCGCCGGCCCGGACGGCTTGCTCGAGGTCGCCGCTCATGCCGGCCGACAGCCACGTCGCCTCCGGCGCCTGGCGGAGCACGTCGGCACGCAACGCGGCCAGCCGGGCGAAGGCGACCGCCGGGTCGACCCCGAGCGGCGCGACCGCCATGAGCCCCCTCAGCACGAGGTGCTCGGCGCCCGAGACGACCCCGACGAGGTCGCCCAACGCAGCCGGGTCGACCCCGGCCCGGTGCTCGGCCCCGGGCTTGTCCAGGCTGACCTGGACCAGCACCTCGACGTCACGACCACGCTCGGCGGCGCCCCGGTCGAGCCCGGCCACGAGCTTGGGCCGGTCGACGGACTCGACGACGTCGGCGTAGCGCGCCACGGCAGCGGCCTTGTTGCTCTGGAGACCACCGATGAAGTGCCACCGCAGCCCGAGGTCGGCGCACTCCGCGGCCTTCGCCTCCGCTTCCTGGTGCCTGTTCTCGCCGACGTCGGTGACCCCGAGGTCGGCGAGGACCCGCACGTCGGAGGCGGGGAAGAACTTGGTGACGACGACCAGCTCGACCTCACCGGGATCGCGGTCGGCCTCGCCGCACGCCCGCGTGATGCGGTCGCGCACGGTGGCGAGGTTGGCGGCGAGCTCGTCCGACCGGGCGGTCACGGTCGGATCCTGATCAGGCCGGCCTGGCGCCCGGCGTGGCGGCCGTCGCGTCGGTAGGAGAAGAGGTCGGGGCTCTCACGGGTGCAACGGGAGGCGTCGACGACACGCACACCGTCAGCCTCGAGCTGGGAGCGGACCCCGGCCCCGAGGTCGAGCGAGGGAGTGCCCCACGAGGTGGTCGCCACGGCCGCGGGCACCAGGGCACCCACCTCGGCCCGGAGCTCCTCGGGCACCTCGTAGCAGGCGCCGCACACGTGCGGTCCGATCCAGGCCGTCAGCTCCCGGGCGCCGAGCTCGCGCATCCGGGCCACCGTCGCCGGCACCACGGCGAGCGCCAGGCCTGGCCGTCCGGAGTGGACCGCACCAACGACGCCGGCCTCGGGGTCGGCCAGGAGGACCGGGACGCAGTCGGCGGCCCGGACCATCAGCGTGACGCCGGGCCGGTCGGTGACGATGCCGTCGGCGGAGGACCGCTCCCCCGGGGCGTCGGGGGTGACGACGTCACGACCGTGCACCTGGTGGAGGTCGGCGAGGTCGTCCCCGGGGGCGAAGTCGTCCATCACCCGGCGCAGGTTGGTCGCGCAGGCGGCTGGATCGTCATCGCCCTCGAGCGCGAGGTTGAGCTCGTCGAAGGGCGCAGCACTGACCCCGCCGAACCGGTCGGTGAACGACAGGTCGACGGGGTCCAGGGCCGCGCGGTAGGCGTACAAGCGTCGTTACTTCAGGAAGTCCGGGACGTCGAGCTCGTCGTCGTCGTAGTGGACCTGGCGCGGGGCCGGCTTGGGGGTCGTGGGGGCAGGCGTCGTCGAGGCGCTCGACGGCATCGTGGTGGGCGGGGTCGCCGGGGTGCGGGCTCCCGCGAGCACCGACTGCTTCTCCACCTCGCCCTTGCCGGCGTCGTCGCGACGCGTGGCGACGGCGGCCGCCGCCGCCCGGGTCTCGGCCTGGGTCTGCGACGGCTTGGCGTCGCGGCGCAGGGTCTGGCCCTCGTCGCGACGCTTGGGCGCGCCACCGTCGAAGCCGGCGGCGATGACGGTCACCCGGACCTCGTCGCCCAGGGCGTCGTCGATCGTGGCGCCGAAGATGATGTTGGCCTCGGGGTGGACGGCCTCGGCCACGAGCGCAGCCGCCTCGTTGATCTCGAAGAGACCGAGGTCGGAGCCACCGGCGATCGAGAGCAGCACGCCGTGGGCGCCGTCGATGGAGGCCTCGAGCAGCGGGCTGGAGACCGCCATCTCGGCCGCAGCCACGGCGCGGTCCTCGCCCCGGGCCGAGCCGATGCCCATCAGGGCCGAGCCGGCGTTGGCCATGACGGACTTGACGTCGGCGAAGTCGAGGTTGATCAGGCCGGGGGTGGTGATCAGGTCGGTGATGCCGGAGACACCCTGGAGCAGCACCTGGTCGGCCTGCTTGAAGGCGTCGAGCACCGACACGTTGCGGTCGCTGATCGACAGCAGCCGGTCGTTGGGGATGACGATGAGGGTGTCGACCTCCTCGCGGAGACCGGCGATGCCCTCCTCCGCGGAGCCGGCGCGGCGCTTGCCCTCGAAGGAGAACGGGCGCGTCACGACACCGATGGTCAGGGCGCCCAGCGAGCGGGCGATGCGGGCCACGACGGGCGCGCCGCCGGTGCCGGTGCCGCCCCCCTCGCCGGCGGTCACGAACACCATGTCGGCGCCCTTGATGACCTCTTCGATCTCGTCGGCGTGGTCCTCGGCCGCCTGGGCACCCACGTCGGGGTTGGCGCCGGCACCGAGGCCGCGGGTGAGCTCGCGACCGATGTCGAGCTTGACGTCGGCGTCACTCATGAGCAGCGCCTGGGCGTCGGTGTTGATCGCGATGAACTCGACGCCCTTGAGGCCGACCTCGATCATCCGGTTGACAGCGTTGACGCCGCCGCCGCCGATGCCCACGACCTTGATGATGGCCAGGTAGTTCTGTGCAGCTGCCACGGCGGCTTCACCTCTCGGGATAAGTGCTGGGGATTGTCGATGGGGGTGTGACGGGGTCACGCGGGGAAGAAGGTCGGCGAGTCGAGAACCCTGACCCTCAGCCTGAGGGTTATAGTTATGTCAACCTCGTCGTGACCATGACATTAGGCAACGTCGACACCCGGGACGTGCAGACACGCCGTGACACGAGCGAGTTGCCGTGAAGATCGCCCCGGACGGCCCTCAGCGGGTCGTGGTGGGCGTGCCCGGCACGCTGACGTCGTACTCGCGCGCGTCCTGGCCCAGCAGTGCCGCGAGGACCGCGGCCTTCTCCTCGGACTGGGCCGCGCTCCCCCACCTGACAACCCGCTCGTCGCGCAGGACCAGGGTGATCCGGTCGACGGTCTCGACCTCGACGTGGTCGACCGTCGCCGCGAGGTCCTCGGGCAGGGCGCTGACCACTTCGGCCACCTCGCGCAGCGCGTCGGCGCTCGTCGAGGACGTGGTCCGGACCCGGGGCAGGCCCGGCGGCGCGGGCTTGAAGGTCCCGAAGACGACGCCGGTGGCGTCGAGGCCGCGCAACGACCCGGCGATCTCGAGCAGGGCCACCGGCGTGCGCTCCTCGACGGTGACCAGCACCTCGTGGGGCCAGGCGCGGGAGACGTCGACGGAGGCGACGTCGGCCAGGGAGCCGACGCGGCTCCTGATCGCGTCGATGTCGACTCGCGCCAGGGGCTCGCCGACCGGGACGTCGGCGGCCGCCAGGACCTGCTCGTCGCTCAAGCGCGAGTTGCCCGTGACCTCGACGCCGTCGACGGCGAGGGCGTCGGAGAAGTAGACGGTGTAGACGCCGGCGACGACGAGAGCCACGAGCGCGACCAGCGCGACGACCGGCTTCCAGCGCAGCCAACGCCGGGCCCACTGACGACGGGCGAAGCGGCGACGCGTCTGCTGCGTCGTGCGCTCTCCCGCGTCGCGGGTGCGGGTCGAGCTAGCCATCGCCACCCTCCAGCAGCTCCAGGATCCGGGGACCGAGGGCGGTGACGGTGCCCGCACCCAACGTGACCACCAGGTCTCCCGGGCGGGCGCGCCGCGCGACCTCGGCGGGGACGGCGTCGAAGTCGGGCACGAAGGCGACGCGGTCGGCCGGGAGCGGCACCGCGTCGGCGACCAGGGCGCCGGTCACCGCCGGGTCGGCCTCCTCACGCGCGAGGTAGACGTCGAGGACGACGACCTCGTCGGCAGCACCGAGGGCCTGGCCCATGGCCTCGCCGAAGATGCGGGTGCGGGAGACCAGGTGGGGCTGGTAGGCCACCACGACGCGTCCCTCACCTGCGACCGAGCGGGCGGCGACGAGGTCGCCGGCGATCTCGGCGGGGTGGTGGGCGTAGGAGTCGTAGACACGGACTCCCCCGGCCTCCCCCTTGCGCTCCATCCGTCGACGGGTGCCGGTGAACCCCTCGAGGCCCTGGCGCAGCTCGTCGAAGGGGCACCCGAGGCGCAGCCCCGTGGCGAGCGCGGCGGCGGCGTCCAGCACGTAGTGGCGACCGGGGATCTGCAGGGTGACGCGGCCCAGCTCGACGCCGCCGTCGAGGACCGTGAAGGAGGAGGTGCTGCCGATCAGCTCGAGGTCCACGACCCGCACGTCGGCACCGGCGTCCTCGCCGACGCCGACGATGGTGGTGCCACGCTCCGCGGCGCTCGCGGCCAGGGCCGCTGCTCCCGGGTCGTCGAGGATGCAGACCAGGAAGCCGTCGGGGTGGACCTTGCCGGCGAACTCGTCGAAGGCGGCCCGGTAGGCCTCCTCGGTGCCCCACTGGTCGAGGTGGTCGGCCTCGACGTTGGTGACGACCGAGGCGAAGGGCTCGTAGACGAGGAAGGCGCCGTCGCTCTCGTCGGCCTCGGCCACGAACAGCTCGCCGGCCCCCTCGGCGGCGTTGGTGCCGGTCTGCGCGAGGTCGCCGCCGATGGCGTACGTCGGGTCGGCGCCGGCCGCCTGGAGGGCCACCGTCAGCAGCGAGGTCGTGGTGGTCTTGCCGTGCGTGCCGGCCACGGCCAGCACGCGGCGCCCGGCCATGACCGAGGCGAGGGCTGCCGAGCGGGGCAGCACGATGAGTCCCTGGCGCACGGCCTCGACGTATTCGGGGTTGTCCTCGTGGATGGCGGTGGACACGACCACGGTGTCGACCCCGGAGACGTGCGCGGCGTCGTGACCCAGATCGACCCTCGCGCCCAGCGCGCGCAGGGCCTCCAGGGTGGGGCTGTCGGTGCCGTCGCTGCCGCTCACGCTGATGCCGCGCGCCAGCATGATGCGGGCGATGCCGGACAGCCCCGCTCCCCCGATGCCGACGAAGTGCACACGACCGAGGTGCTCGGCCGGTGTGATCACCGCGGGGATCGGCACCCTCACCGGCGGCCTCCTGCCGCGGTCTCGACCACGATGGCGGCCAGCGTATCGTCGGCGTCGCGCGGCACCAGCCCCGACGCCGCGGCGCTCATCGCTGCGAGGCGCTCGGGGTCCGTGACGAGGCCCGGCACGGTGTCGGCGACCCAGTCGGGCGTGAGGTCGGCGTCGTCCACCAGCAGCGCTCCGCCGGCCCCGACGACCGCGCCGGCGTTGCGCGCCTGCTCGCCGTTGCCGATCGGCAGCGGCACGAAGATCGCGGGCACACCTGTGGCCGCCGCCTCGACGACACTGCTGGCACCGGACCGGCAGACCATGAGGTCGGCGGCGGCCAGCAGCAGGTCCATGCGGTCGACGAAGTCGACGACGACGTACGGCGTGCCCGTCGCGGTCGGCGTCGCCTCGCCCTGGGGGCCGACGACATGCAGCACCTGGACCCCCGCGCTGCCGAGTGCCGCGGAGGCGCCGGAGACGGCCTGGTTGAGCCGACGGGCGCCCTGGGAGCCGCCGGTCACGACGAGCGTGGGCAGGTCGGGGTCGAGCCCGAAGAACGCACGGGCCTCCGCGCGGCTGGCGGCCCGGTCGAGCTGCGAGATCATCCGCCGGATCGGGAGCCCGACGTATTCGGCGTTGCGCAGCTCGGTGTCGGGGAAGCTCACCGCGACCCGGGTCGCGACGCGGGCGCCGGCCTTGTTGGCCAGCCCCGGCAGGGTGTTCTGCTCGTGGATGACCAGGGGCACCTTGCGCCGACGGGCGGCGAGGTAGGCCGGCATGGAGACGTAGCCGCCGTAGCCGACGATCACGTCGGGCTGGATCCGGTCGATGATCGCCAACGTCTGCTTGACCGCGCCGCGCAGCCGGGTCGGCACCCGCAGCAGGTCGGCGTTGGGGCGCCTCGGCAGCGGCACCGGAGGGATCAGCTCGAGCGGGTAGCCGGCGGCCGGGACCACCTTGTTCTCCAGGCCACGGGGCGTGCCGAGGCAGGTGATCTCGACCGTGGGGTCGAGCCGACGCAGGGCGTCGGCGGTCGCGAGCAGGGGGGACGTGTGGCCGGCGGTGCCACCACCGGCGAGGAGGACGCGCATCAGACCAGTGTCCTCATCGGGCGGAGAGGCCGGACGACCGGACCGACCTGCGCTGCGCCAGGGCGCGCGCGGCCTCGGGCTCGCGGCGGGCGAAGCCGACCAGCAGACCGATCGCGACGAGCGTCGGGACCAGGCTCGAGCCGCCGTAGGAGACGAGCGGGAGCGGGATGCCGATGACGGGCAGCAGGGCCAGCACCATGCCGACGTTGATGATCATCTGGCCGATCAGCCAGACCACGATGCCGAAGCTGCAGTAGCGCACGAAGGGGTCGGCGGTCTCGCGGGCGACGCGCAGCGCGGCGTAGGCGATGGTCAGGAAGAGCCCGATGACGAGCAGGGTGCCGACCAGGCCGAGCTCCTCGCCGAGGACCGCGAAGATGAAGTCGGTGTGGGCCTCGGGCAGGTAGCCCCACTTCTGCTGGCTGGCACCGATCCCCTGGCCGAAGGTGCCGCCGCTGGAGAGGGCGTAGAGGCCGTGCGCCGGCTGCCACCCGGTGCCGTGGAAGTCCTTGAACGGGTCGATGAAGGTCGTGATGCGCTCGAAGCGCTCGGCGTTGGTCGTGGCCATCGCGAAGACACCGACGCCGACGATCATCGAGGCCATCGCGAAGAAGCGCATGGGGGCGCCGACCACCCAGAGCATGCCGAGCAGGATGGCGAAGAGGATCAGGGCGGTGCCGAGGTCCTTGCCGACGATCACCAAGGTGGTGGCCAGGAGCATCCCGGGCACGACCGGCACCACGATCTGGTGGAAGCTGTGGAGGCGCCGCTCCTTGTTGGCGTAGATGTGGGCGGCCCAGATGACCAGGGCCAGCTTGGCGATCTCGGAGGGCTGGATGACCAGCGGTCCGATCGCGAGCCAGTTGGTGTTGCCGTTGCGCTCCACACCCATGAACGCGGTGAGGGTCAGCAGCACCAGCGACACCGAGAAGCCGACGTAGGCGAGCCCCCGGATCAGGCGCAGCGGCAGCCGGCTGGCGAGCACCGCGGCCGGGACACCGATCAGCACCCACATCAGCTGGCGGCGCACGATCGTGAAGGAGTCGCCGGTGTATTCGTAGGAGCGCACGCTCGACGCGCTCAGCACCATGATCAGGCCGATGGTCAGCAGCAGTGCGGAGGCACCCAGGAGCAGGTAGTAGGACGTCAGCGGACGGCTCAGGGCGTCGCGCAGCGTCGTGGTCCAGCCGGTCGCGCGACCGGTGACCCCTCCGGCGACCTTGCCCAGCGGGACACGGCTCCGGGTCTCGGGGTGCGTGGTCGTCACGTCGCTCCCCTCTCCTGGCCGGTGCTGCTAGTGCTGGTCGTCGAGCCTGTCCCGGACTGCCGCGGCGAACGCGTCGCCCCGTGCCGCATAGCTGGTGAACTGGTCCATCGAGGCGCATCCCGGTGCGAGGAGCACCGTGTCCCCGGCTCGTGCCATGTCGGCTGCCGCGTCCACGACGCGCCCCATCAGGGCCCGTCCACCGTCTTGGGTGTCAGTCTCTCCGCCGTCGACGGTCAACACCCGGACATCCGGCGCGTGTCGCGAAAGCGCCTCGGCGATCACGTCGCGGTCGCGCCCGATCAGCACGACGCCGCGCAGCCGGCCGCGCGCGGCCTGCACGAGGTCGTCGAAGCGGGCGCCCTTGGCCAGCCCGCCGGCCACCCAGACCACGGAGTCGTAGGCCTGCAGGGAGGACATGGCCGCGTGGGGGTTGGTCGCCTTGGAGTCGTCGACCCACCCGATCCCGTCGCGCTCGGCGACCAGGGCGATCCGGTGGCCGTCGGGGCGGAAGGCCCGCAGCCCGTCGCGTACGGCGACCTGGCTCACCCCGTGCGCGCGGGCCAGCGCCGCGGCGGCGAGCGCGTTGGCCACGAAGTGGGGCGCGTCGGAGGCCAGGTCGGACACGGTGCACAGCTCGGCGGCCGTGCTGTCCCGCGTCTCGACGAACGCCCGGTCGGCCAGGATGTCCTCGACCAGCCCGACCATGCCGACCGAGGGCATGCCGAGCGTGAAGCCGATGGCACGGGCGCCCTCCACGACGTCGGCCTCGCGCACCAGCGCCTCGGTGGCCGGGTCGGCGACGTTGTAGACGCAGGCGCGCTGGGTGCGCTCGTAGATGCGCCCCTTGTCCGCGGTGTAGGCGTCCATCCCCGCGGGGCCGTCGTACCAGTCGAGGTGGTCCTCGGCGACGTTGAGCACGGCCGAGGCCTGGGCGCTCATCGAGTCGGTGTAGTGGAGCTGGAAGCTGGAGAGCTCGACGGCCAGGACGTCGTAGGGCGTCGGGTCCATGACGGCCTCGACGATCGGCAGGCCGACGTTGCCGACCGCGACGCTGCGCAGCCCGGCCGCGCGCAGGATCGAGTCGAGCATCTGCACGGTCGTGGTCTTGCCGTTGGTGCCGGTGACGCACAGCCACGGGGTGTCGTGCTCGGGGTGGCGCAGGCGCCAGGCCAGCTCGACCTCGCCCCAGACCGGGATCCCGCGGGCGTGGGCCTGCGCGAGCAGCGGCGCGTCGGGCCGGAAGCCGGGCGAGGTGACGAGCACGTCGACGTCGTCGGGGAGGGTGAGGGTGGCCCCGGTGTGCAGGTCGACGCGGGCGCCGAGCACCTCGAGCAGCTCGGCCTTCTCCAGCTCCTCGGGGTTGCGGGCACCCTCGGCGAGCGCCGTGACACCGGCGCCCAGGTGGAGCAAGTTGTCGGCGGCGGCGAAGCCGGAGACGCCGAAGCCCGCGACGACGGCCTTGACCCCGTCCCAGGCGTCGAGGCGACCGAGGGACGAGGGGTCCGGCCCGGTCACAGCCGCGCGACCCATTCGGCGTAGAAGACGCCCAGCCCGGTGGCCACGAAGAGGCCGGTGATGATCCAGAAGCGGATCACGACGGTGACCTGCTCCCAGCCGAGCATCTCGAAGTGGTGGTGGATCGGGGCGATGCGGAAGATCCGCTTGCCGGTGCCGGTGAGGCGCTTGGTGGTCTTGAACCACGTCACCTGCATCATCACCGAGACCGTCTCCAGCACGAAGATGCCGCCGAGGATCACCAGCAGCAGCTCGGTGCGGGTGAGGATCGCGAAGCCGGCGAGGGCCCCGCCCAGGGCGAGCGAGCCGGTGTCGCCCATGAAGATGGCCGCGGGGGCGGCGTTCCACCACAGGAAGCCGAAGCAGGCCCCGGTGATCGCGGCCGCGATGACCGCGAGGTCGAGGGGGTCGCGGACGTTGTAGCACTGGCCGCTCGGGTCCTGCTGGCAGAACTGGTTGTTCTGCCAGATGTTGACCAGCATGTAGGCGCCGAAGACCATCACGCTGGCGCCCGTGGCGAGGCCGTCGAGACCGTCGGTGAGATTGACCGCGTTGCTGGTCGCGGTGACGATCAGCCAGATCAGCACCATCGCGAGGATCGTGGGCAGGACCAGCCAGTCGATCTCGCGCAGGAACGAGACCTTCTCGGAGGCCGGGGTGCGGCCGTTGGCGTCCTCGAGCATCGGCGAGAGCGCCAGGAAGCCGAAGATCACCGCGACGATCGTCTGACCGACCATCTTGGCCTTGCTCCGCAGGCCGAGGCTGCGTTGCTTGGAGATCTTGATGAAGTCGTCGAGGAAGCCCACCAGGCCCATCCCGACGAAGAGGAAGAGCAGCAGCAGCGCGGACGCGGAGGGGGCGCTGAGGGTGATCAGCTTGGCCGCGAAGTAGCCGACCACCGTGGCCAGGATGATGACCACGCCACCCATGGTGGGGGTGCCGCGCTTGGTGTGGTGGCTGGTCGGACCGTCGTCGCGGATCTCCTGGCCGTAACCCCAGCGCGTGAAGTAGGTGATCGCGACCCGGGTGCCGAGCAGCGAGATGAGCAGGGCGAGTCCGCCGCCCAGCAGGATCGCTCTCATGGTGTCGGGACCACTCCTGTCGTTGGATCTGTCGGGTCTGCGTCGAGCAGCCCGTCGGCCACCACCTCGAGGGCGGCGCCGCGTGAGGCCTTGACCAGGACGACGTCCGTGGCCACGGCATTCTCCCGCAACCAGGCGAGTGCGTCGTCACGCCCCGCCGTGACGATCACCTCACCGTGCCAGTCGTCACGCTCGGCGAGACCGTCCGCGATGCCGCGGGCCGGCTCGCCCACGACGACCACCACGTCGGTGCCGTGGGCGGCGGCGGAGCGGCCGACCTCGCGGTGGCCGGCCTCGGCGTCGGGGCCGAGCTCGCGCATCTCCCCCAGCACCGCGACCGTACGACGACCGGCGCGCTCGCCGATCGCGGCCAGGGCGTCGATCGCGGCCACCATCGAGGCGGGGTTGGCGTTGTAGGCGTCGTTGACGACGAGCAGGCCGTCGGCCCGCTCGTGCAGCTCCATCCGCCACCGCGACGCGGACGTCGCCGTGGCGAGCGCGTCGACGGCGTCGTCGAAGGTCCGGCCCACGGCGAGCGCCATCGCCACGGCGGCCGCGGCGTTGGCGACCTGGTGGGCACCGGTCTGGGTGAGGGACACGCGACGCCAGGCGCCGTCGTGGCCGAGCTCGACGGTGGGGCGACCGAGCGCGTCGAGCTCGAGGCCGCGCCAGGTGACGTCACCGGCACTCTCCCCCTCGGCGCCGAAGGTGAGCGTGCGGGCCCGGGTGCGCGAGGTCATCGCGGACGTCAGGTCGTCGTCGGCGTTGAGGACGGCCGTGCCGTCGACGCCCAGGGCCTCGACGATCTCGCCCTTCGCCTCGGCGATCGCCTCGCGGCTGCCGAACTCGCCGATGTGGGCGGTGCCCACGTTGAGCACCGCGGCCACGCTCGGTGGGGCGATGTCGCAGAGGTAGGCGATGTGGCCGATGCCGCGGGCGCCCATCTCCACGACGAGGTAGGCGGTGGTGGCGTCGGCGCGCAGCACGGTGAGCGGCACGCCGATCTCGTTGTTGTTGTTGGCGGCCGTCGCCACCGTGGGACCGGCCGCGGCCAGCACGTGCGCGAGGTAGTCCTTGGTGCCGGTCTTGCCCTGCGAGCCGGTCAGCGCGAGCACGGGGACGTCGAGCCGGTCGAGCACGTGCCGCGCCAGACGCCCCAGGGCCACCACCGGGTCGGCGACGACGACGGTGGGGGCCTCGGTGGGGCGGCTGCCCAGCACCGCGTGGGCACCGGCGGCGTAGTCGTGGCCGTCGACGCGCTCGCCGACGACTGCCACGAAGAGTCCGCCGTCGGTGGCCGCTCGCGTGTCGACGTACGCCGGTCCGGTCACGGTCAGCGTCGGGTCACCGTGGACGACTCCGTCGACGACGGTCGCGACCTCGGCCAGCGTCAGCGGGATCATCCGCGGGCCTCCAGGGCCTCGCGCACGACGACGCGGTCGTCGAAGGGGTGGACCACGTCGTGGATCGTCTGCCCCGTCTCGTGGCCCTTGCCGGCGACGATCACGATGTCGCCGGGGCGGGCTCGACCCACGGCGTCGGTGATGGCGAGGCGGCGGTCGCCCTGCTCCACGACCTCGGCCCTCACCCCCGGCCCGATGCCGGCGAGCATCGCGGCCCGGATGCTCGCCGGGTCCTCGGTGCGGGGGTTGTCGTCGGTGATGATCAGGACGTCGGCCAGGTCGGCGGCGATGCCGGCCATGATCGGCCGCTTGCCGGGGTCGCGGTCGCCGCCGGCGCCGAGCACGATGATCACCTGGCCGTCGGTGAGCGGGCGCAGCGTGCGCAGCGCAGCGGCCACGGCGTCGGGCTTGTGGGCGTAGTCGACGACCACGACGAAGTCCTGGCCGGCGTCGACCTGCTCGAAGCGGCCGGGCACCCCGGCGCCACCGGAGATCCCCGTGGCGACCGCCCCCGGGTCGAGACCGGCCTCCCCGCAGGCGGCGATGGCCGCGAGGGTGTTGGCGACGTTGAAGTCGCCCGGCACCGGGCAGCCGGCGGGGACGCTGAGCCCATCGGGGCCGCGCACGGTGAAGGTGGACCCGTCGGCGCGCAGGACCACGTCGACGGCCTGCCAGTCGGCGTCGGCGCCCTGCGAGGACATGGTGCGCACGGGGACGCTCGCCTCGGTCACGAGCCGACGCCCGTGGGCGTCATCGACGTTGACCAGCCCCAGCCGGGACCGCTCGGGGGTGAACAGCGAGGCCTTGGCGCGGAAGTAGTCCTCGACGTCGGTGTGGAAGTCGAGGTGGTCGCGACCCAGGTTGAGGAAGACACCGACGTCGAAGACCACGCCGTCGACGCGACCCATCACCAGCGCGTGGCTGGAGACCTCCATCGCGCAGGCCGTGACGCCGCGCTCGCGCATCATCGCGAAGAGCCCGTGCAGGTCGGGCGCCTCCGGGGTCGTCAGCGTCGTCTCGATGTCGGTGCCGTCGACGCGGGTGCCGACGGTGCCGATCACCGCGGCGCGCACGCCGGCGCGCTCGAGCCCGCCCTCGGCGAGACGGGTCGTCGTGGTCTTGCCCTGGGTGCCCGTGACGCCGATCATCCGCAGCGACCGGGCGGGGTCGCTGTAGACGTATGCTGCGAGGTGGCCGAGGACCCGGCGCGGTTCGTCGACCACGAGGACCGGGACGTCGGTGCCGGCCTGCGCCGCCTGCGCGGCGCCGGCCTCGTCGGTCAGGACCGCGACCGCACCGGCCTCGAGCGCGGCGGGCAGGAAGCCGATGCCGTGGGCGCGCGCGCCCGGGAGGGCGGCGTAGAGGTCACCGGGAACGACTCTCTGGGAGCTCAGGGACAGCCCGGTGACCCGCACGTCCGTGGGATCACCGACGACCTGCACCCCTCCGTAGGCCGCCTTCAGCCAGGCGACGACGTCCGGGAGCGCGAGGACCTCGGGGTGCTCGGGTCGGGTTGCCACCGGACGATCATGGCTCATCTCCACTCGACGGGCAGCCGGGAGGCCGGGGTGCCCGTCGGCGGGACCGCGTAGCGGCGCAGCGCATAGCTCATGATGCGGGAGAACGCCGGTCCGGCGACCGAGCCGCCACCGCCGCCGTTGGTGGGGTCCTGGACCACGACGTAGACCGTGAAGCGCGGGTCGTCGGCCGGGGCGAAGCCCGCGAAGGAGACCGTGAAGGTGCCGTCGTAGCAGCCGCACTCCTCGCCGACGCGCTGCGCGGTGCCGGTCTTGCCGGCGACGCGGTAGCCGGGGACGGCCGCGCCGGGGGCGACGCCCTCCTCGGGGTCGAGCACCCGCTCCATCATCAGCATCGTCTGGTGGGCGGCGTCCTCGCTGATCACGCGACGGGTCGTGGCGACGTCCGTGCCGACCTCGTCACCCTCGTCGGTCGTGGCCGACCCCTTGATCAGGCTGGGGTCGATGCGCACGCCGTCGTTGGCGATGGTGTTGACCGCGGCGGCCATCTGCACGGCGTTGACCGACAGGGACTGGCCGAAGGCGATGCGGTCCTGGGTCTGGCTGGTCCACATCGAGTCGTCGGGCAGGAGGCCGGCGGTCTCGCCGCCGACACCGATGTTGGTGCGTTGGCCGAGGCCGAAGCGGGTGAGGTAGTCGCGCAGCTGGCCGTCCTCGAACTTGTCGGCCGCGAGGACGGTGCCGATGTTGGACGACTTGGCGATCACGCCCGCAAGGGTGAGCTTGAGCAGGCCGTGGTCGAAGTAGTCGCCGATCGGGCGGTCCTGGCGCTGGAGCTCGCCGGGGACCAGGAGCCGCGTGCGGTTGGTGACCTTGCCGGCATCGATGAGGCCCGCGACGGTGAGGACCTTCTCGACCGAGCCGGGCTCGTAGACGTCGGTCATCGCGCGCGACTTGTAGTCGTCCTCGCTGGCCTCGCCGGGCTTGTTCAGGTCGTAGGTCGGGTCGTCGGCGAGGGCGAGGATGTCGCCCGTGCGCGTGTCCAGGACGACGCCGATGCCCGACTCGCCCCCGGCCTGGCGCACGGTCTGGCGCACGATGCGCTGGGTGAAGAACTGCAGGTCGCGGTCGATCGTGGTGACGAGGTCGCGGCCGTCGGTGGGCTCGACGATGGTGCTGTCGCCGAGCGGGATCTTGTTGCCGGCGCCGACCTGGTAGCTGGTCTCGCCGTCGGTGCCGGCGAGGTAGGAGTTGAACATCGACTCGAAGCCGGCCGACGGCTTGGCGCTGCCGTCGGGGTTGGGGGTGCCCAGGAAGCCGACCAGGTTGGCCGCGACGTCGCCTGCCGGGTAGACGCGCACGGGGTCGCGCTCGGTGCTCAGACCGGCGTAGGCGTCGGCGATCTCCTCGAACTCGGCGAGCGCCTCCTCGTCGCCGTCCCGCTCGGCCTCCAGCGCCTGCTCGGCGGCGTCGCTGGCGCGGGCGCGGGCCTCGTCGATCACGGTCGAGACGATGCGGGCCGGCACCTGACGGGCGATGTACTGGTAGCGGCTGTCCTCGACGCGCAGGCGCTCGAGGGTGCGGAAGTAGTCGACCGCGAGGCGGGTGGAGAGGAACTTCGCGAGCTCGGTGGCCCGCGGCGCGGTCAGGGCCGGGTCGGCGATGACCATGAGGCCGGCCGCGGAGTCGGCGAGGGGCTCGCCGTTGCGGTCGAGGATGTCGCCGCGCTCGGCCGGCAGCGTCACGGTCACGGAGCCGTCGGCGGCCGCCATGGCGGCGTACTCGCGCGGGTCGAGGCCCTGGAGCTGCACCAGGCGGGCACCGAAGAAGGACAGCACGATCGCGATCAGGACGAAGCCGGATCGCATGCGCAGGTCGGACGAGCCGCGCGTGCCAGGACGCAGCCGCTGCTGGCGGGTTCGGCTCACGGTCGGTCTCCTGCTCGACGGCGGCATCAGCGGTCGGAGCGCTGCTGCTCTTGGCCCTGCTGTTGTCCCTGCTGTCCCTGGGACTGCTGTTGCTGCTGGGACCCAGTTCTACCGGTCTCGCCTCGACCCTGGCCGTTGCCACGCGCCGTGTCGCCGCGGTTTCCGCTCTGGCCCGGCTGGCCCGGCTGGTTGGCCAGCTGGTCGGCCGGGACGTCACCGATGACGGTCGTGACGATCGGAGCCGGGTCGAGGACGCCGGGACGGGTCGGCTGGTCGGGCACCAGGTCGAGGCGCTCGGCGGGCTCGCCGCGCTCCCCCGTCACCTCCCCGCTCTCCAGGGAGAGGAAGAGCGGAGCACCGGCCGGCTCCATGCCGAAGCGGCGCTGCGCCTCGGCGGCCAGTCGCTGCGGGTTGCGGAGCTCCTCGAGCTCCATCTCCAGCGCCTGCTCGCGGGCGGCGAGGTTGGTGGCCCGCTCCTGCAGGGCCGTCGTGGTGAACGACGCCTGCTGCATGGAGGTGTTGAAGAGGAGGAGCCCGACGACGCCGGCGAGCAGCAGCAGGCTCACCAGCGTGACGAACGGGACCTTCGGCGCGCGCGTGCGACGACGGGGCACGACGGTCAGTCGCGCCCTCTCGACGGCCGCGCCCGCGAGACCTCGACCCTGGGTCGAGAGGCGTGATCGGACCGTGGCGGGTGCGGGACTGCTCATCTGCGCGGCTCCTTCCGGGAGGTGCTGGTGCTCTTCGTGCTGGTGCTGGGGTGGACCCGCTCGACGGCGCGCAGGCGGACCGACGCGGCGCGGGGGTTGGCGGCGATCTCGGACTCGTCGGCCTTCTCCGCGCCGCGCGTCACCAGGCGCAGCGGCGGCTCCTGCCCCTCGGGGACGAACGGCAGGTCGACCGGGACGGTGGAGCGCGTCCCCGCGGTGAAGGCCTGCTTGACCAGCCGGTCCTCGAGGGAGTGGTAGGACTCGACGACGACCCGGCCGCCGACCCCGATCGCCTCGATCGCCGCCGGCATCGCGCGGCGCAGGACGGCCAGCTCGTCGTTGACCTCCATGCGCAGGGCCTGGAAGGTCCGCTTCGCGGGGTGTCCCCCGGTCCGGCGGGCGGGCGCGGGGATCTCGGCGTAGAGCAGCTCGACCAGGCGTCCCGACCGCTCGAAGGGCTCGCTCTCGCGCTCACGCACCACGGCACCGGCGATCTTGCGGGCGAACTTCTCCTCGCCGTAGTCGCGCAGCACCCGGGTCAGCTCCGCGGCCGAGTAGGTGTTGAGCACGTCGGCCGCCGTGGGGCCGGTGGTGCCGTCCATGCGCATGTCGAGGGGCGCGTCGACGGCGTAGGCGAACCCGCGCTCACGCACGTCGAGCTGCATCGAGGACACCCCGAGGTCGAAGAGCACGGCGTCGACGGAGGCCAGGTCCAGGTCGCGCAGCACGCCGGGGATCTCGTCGTAGACCGCGTGGACACCGGTGAAGCGCTCGCCGTACGGCGCCAGGCGGCTGCGGGCGAGGTCGAGGGCTGCGGTGTCCCTGTCGATGCCGACGACGCGGGCCAGCGGGCAGCGCTCGAGGACCGCCTCGCTGTGGCCGCCGAGGCCCAGGGTGCAGTCGACGAGCACGGCGCCCTCGTGGTCGAGGGCGGGCGCGAGCAGGGCGACGACCCGGTCGAGGAGGACCGGGACGTGGGAGGCCGACATGTCAGCGACCCAGCTGGGCGAGCAGGAGGAAGGCCAGGGCGAAGGCCACCGACGTGCCGGCCGAGAACGCCATCACCGCGGCAGCATCACGCGCCTGGTGACGGACCCGGCGTGGTGCCGGCTGTGTGACGCTCATCGGACTCGACCCCGCTCGCAGCGCTCGTGCTGGTGACATGTGTGGACTAGGTGGTGGCGGATCCGCAGGGCCAGGTCTCCTGCCCGCTTCCCGAGGGAAGTTCCGTGTTCTGGCGCCGGGGAAGGTGCCCAGAAAGCGGGGGGTACAGGAAGCGGGCCAGAGACCTCGTCCTGCGGATCCGTTGTTGAGTTCGTGGTGCGTGGTGCCGGTGGTGCGGGGTGGAGCTGACTACTCGTCGTCCTCGTCGAGGTCGGCGAACTTGAGGACCTCGGCCTCCTGGTACTCCCGCCACTTGGTGGGGTTCCAGATCTCGAGGCGGTCCCGGACACCGATCACGACCACGTCCCGCTCGAGCCCGGCGTAGTCCCGCAGGTTCGCGGGGATGCCGATGCGGCCCTGCTTGTCCGGGACGACCTCGTCGCCGCCGGAGAAGAACATGCGGTTGTAGCCACGTGCTGCCTTGCTGGTCATCGGCTTCTCCGAGGCACGGTCGGCCTCGCGGTCGAAGACCTCCGGAGGCCAGACGACCAGGCAGTTCTCCTGACCTTGCGTCACGACAACCCCCTCAGCCAGCCGGTCCCGGAACTTCGCGGGAAGGAAGAGCCGACCTTTCTCGTCGAGCTTCGGCGTGAAGGTGCCCATGAACCGCATGGAGCACCTCCTCTATCCGCCACCGTCACCCACCGCACTGGTCGCTTCCTCCACTTCGCCCCACATTACTCCACTTTCCCCCACCGTCAACCACAAAGAGGCCGTTTCCCACCCCGATCCGGATGCCGGGTGCCGGCTCGTGGGGCGGATCGTGGGAGATCGACGCCGTCGCAGCGCAACCAACGGCAGGTGCCGCGAGTCAGAAGCACCAGAGCCAGGAGGTGGGGCTCACCTCGGGTTGCCGCAGCGATCTAGGGTGTGACCCAGGCAACCTGGAGGTCTCGGCGCCCGCCTGGGCGCTCTCAGCAGGTGCGATGGGGAAGGAACGGCACGTGGAGGCAACGACTGCGACGTCGGGGACGACGTCGAGCAGCGGCGCAGGAGCCGACCTGGAGACCCTGTCCCGGGTGGTGGCTCAGGTGCGCAGCAACATCGAGCGCGTCATCGAGGGCAAGCCCGACGTGGTCAGCTCGGCGTTGGTCGTGCTGCTCGCCGAGGGCCACCTGCTGATCGAGGACGTCCCCGGTGTCGGCAAGACGATGCTGAGCAAGGCCCTGGCCCGCAGCATCGACTGCACGGTGCGTCGCATCCAGTTCACCCCAGACCTGCTGCCCTCCGACGTCACCGGCGTCTCGATCTTCAACCAGAACACCCGTGAGTTCGAGTTCCGCCCCGGCGGCGTCTTCGCCAACATCGTGGTGGGGGACGAGATCAACCGCGCCTCCCCCAAGACCCAGTCGGCGCTGCTGGAGTGCATGGAGGAGCGACAGGTGACCGTCGACAACGGCACCTACCAGCTCGAGACGCCGTTCATGGTCATCGCCACCCAGAACCCCATCGAGATGGAGGGCACCTACGCCCTCCCCGAGGCCCAGCGCGACCGCTTCATGGCCCGCGTGTCGATCGGCTACCCCGTCGAGGCCGCCGAGATCGCGATGCTCGACTCCCGCTCCGACTCCAACCCCATCGACGACCTCGAGCCCGTGACCGACGCCGCGGAGATCCGCAAGCTCAGCGCGATCGTGGCGCAGGTCTACGTCTCCCCCGCCGTGCAGCGCTACGCCGTGGCGCTGACCGGGGCCACCCGCCGCACCGACCAGCTCAACCTCGGCGCCTCCCCCCGCGCCACGCTCCACCTGGTCCGCGCGGCCAAGGCCTACGCCGCGATCCACGGCCGCGACTACGTGCTGCCCGACGACCTGCGCACGCTGGCGCGCCCCGTCCTGGCGCACCGGCTGCTGCCGAGCGTCGAGTCGGCGATGAGCGGGCGATCGACCACGGCGATCCTCGACGCGCTCGTGGCCTCCGTGCCCGTGCCCGAGCCCCAGCACCGTGCGTGAGGCGCTGGCCGGTCTCACCGTCCGCGGACGGGCGTTCCTCGCTGCCGGGGTCACGGCCGTGGTCTGCGCGGTCCTGCTCGGCCAGCCTGCCCTGACCCGCGTCGGCATCCTGGTCCTGGCCCTGCCGCTGGTGACCGCGGTGTTCCTCGGACGCAGCCGCTACCGCCTGGCGCTCGTGCGCACCGTCTCCCCGCAGCTGGTCGCCGCCGGCCAGTCGGCCCGGGTCAACCTGACCCTGACCAACGAGGGCCGCACCCCCAGCGGGGTGCTGCTGCTCGAGGACCAGGTGCCCTACGTGCTCGGCACCCGCCCGCGCTTCGTGCTCGAGGGCATCGGCCACGGCTGGCGACGCAACGTGACCTACCAGGTCCGCTCCGACGTGCGCGGCCACTTCGAGATCGGTCCCATGTCGGTCCGCGTGAGCGACCCCTTCGGCCTCGTCGAGCTCGGCCGCGCCTTCCGCACGACGGTCCCGCTGGTCGTCACGCCGCGCACGGTCCCGCTCCCCTCCATCCCGCTCGGCGGTGGCACGACCGGCTCCGGAGACAACCGCCCCCGTGCCTTCGCCGCCGGCTCCGCCGAGGACGTCACGGTCCGCGACTACCGCCAGGGCGACGACCTGCGGCGTGTCCACTGGCGCAGCTCGGCACGCGTCGGCGAGCTCATGGTGCGTCGCGAGGAGCAGCCCTGGCAGTCGCGCGCCACCCTCTTCCTCGACAACCGGATGCGGGTGCACCGCGGCCAGGGCATCGCCTCCTCGCTGGAGGCCGCCGTCTCCGCCGCCGCATCCATCGCGGTCCACCTCAGCCACCGGGGCTTCACCGTGCGTCTCGTGACCGCCTCCGGCGAGGACTCGGCGAGCTCGTGGCACCAGCGCGACGCCGACCTCAACACCGGCCCGCTGCTCGAGGCGCTCGCCGTCGTGCAGCCGGAGCCGGCCATCCAGCTGGACACCAGCTGGCTCGGCGAGCAGACCCACGGCGGCCTGACGGTGGCGGTCCTCGGCAGCCTCGAGGCGATGGACGTGCCGGCCCTGCGCCGCATGCAGCACCACACGACCTCGGCACTCGCGATCGCCCTCGACGTCGATGCCTGGGCCACCCCCTCGCGCGGGCCCGGCAGTGCCGCACCGGTGCTCACCCAGCAGGGCTGGCGCACCGTCACCCTCGGACCCCGCGACCGGCTGGACGCGGTGTGGCAGGACCTCGGCCGCACCGCAAGCGGCCCCCGGGTCTCCCGCAGCGGCTCCGACGTGCCCGAGGGGATGGCCATGGTCCGCCCCGCCGAGCGTCCCCTCGAGCCGGAGGTGACCCGGTGAGGCGTGACCGCTCCAGCCTCCGCGGCGGGCTGCTCCTCGCGCTGGTCGCCGCGGCGACCACCTGGGCCGCGACCTTCTCGTGGCGCGGCTTCAGCGAGTCGTCCTCGCCCTACCTCGGTCCGCTCCTGCTCCTCGGTGCGGTCGTCGCCGGCACCGGCGCCCTCGCCCGCTGGTGGCGGCTGCCGGGCCTCGTGGTCTTCCTGCTCCAGGTCGCGATCTCCGGGATGCTCGCCTGCCTCATGCTGACCGGCTCCCCGCTGCCGGTCGGGCCTGCGTACGCCGAGATGCTCAGCGCCTTCCGCGACGCGGTCGAGAGCGCCAACGCCTATGCCGCTCCCGTGCCCGACGGCGTGCCCGGCATCCACCCCCTGCTCGTGGCGGGCGGGCTCGGCTGCCTCCTGCTCGTGGACCTGCTGGCCTGCACGCTGCGCCGCGTCCCGCTGGCCGGGCTGCCGCTGCTCAGCGTCTACAGCGTCCCGGTCAGCCTCCTCGACACCAGCATCTCCTGGTGGGTCTTCGCCGCCACGGCCGTCGGCTTCATGTCGCTGCTCTACCTGCACGAGAGCGAGCAGGTCTCCCGCTGGGGCCGTCCCCTGGGCCAGCACCTCGAGAACGACACCGGCCTCGACGTGCGCTCAGGAGCCGTGCGCACCAGCGCCGGCGCGATCGGCGGCGTGGCGACGGCCCTGGCGCTCGTCGTACCCCTCGCGATCCCGACGCTCGACGTGACGCTCTTCGACTTCGGCAACGGCCCCGGCGGCGACAACGAGATCACCATCAACAACCCGATGGCCGACCTCCAGCGCGACCTCAAGCAGGGCCCGGACGTGCCCCTGGTCCGGATCACCACCGACGACCCGTCGCCCGACCACCTGCGCATCGCCGCGCTGACGCGCTTCAGCCAGAACGAGTGGAGCTCCGGCGACCGCGAGGTGCCCACCGACAACCTGCCCAACGGCGCGATGCCGGCGCTCGAGGGCGTGCTGCCGAGCGTGCCGCGCGCGACCTACGACTACCGCGTCAACATCACTGCGGCCTTCGACTCCACCTGGCTCCCGACCCAGGCCCCGATCTCCTCGATCGTCGCCCGCGGCGACTGGCGCTTCGACCCCAAGACGATGGACTTCATCGCCGGGCCGGACGAGGAGTCGGTCGCCGGGCTCGACTACGCGATGACCGCGGTCGAGCTGGACCTGCAGGCAGCCGAGATGGCGGCGTCGGGGTCCGCGGTCAACGAGGACAACGCGGAGTTCCTCGACCTGCCCACCGGGCTGCCCTCGCTCGTGACCAACCTGGCCCTCGGCGTCACCGACGAGGCCGAGACCAAGTTCGAGAAGGCGCAGGCGCTCCAGCAGTGGTTCCGCGAGGACGGCGGCTTCACCTACAGCATCCGCAAGTCCGACGAGGGCAACGGTGTCGACGAGCTCGAGGCGTTCCTCGACGAGGACGGCGGTCGCGTGGGCTATTGCGAGCAGTTCGCGGCCTCGATGGCCGTCATGGCCCGGGTGCTGGAGATCCCCTCGCGCGTGGCGATCGGCTTCCTGGAGCCGACACGGGTGGGGGCGGGCGTCTACGAGTACAGCTCGCGCGACCTGCACGCCTGGCCCGAGCTCTACTTCCCCGGCGCGGGCTGGGTGCTCTTCGAGCCCACCCCCTCCGACCGCGTGCGCGAGGCCCAGGTGCCGGGCTACACCACCGAGAACGTCCCGGCCGCCCCAAACCCGCAGATCCCGTCGGCCAGCGCGAGCGAGGCCGTCCCCGACCGCACCTCCGAGAGCCCGTCGGCCTCCGCGACCCCCGAGGAGGAGGCGGCTGCTGCCGACACCGGCGACGACGGCTCGACCTTCCCGTGGCTGCGGGTGCTCGGCATCTTCGCCGCCCTCGGCCTCCTGGTCGCGCTCGCCCTCACCCCGCAGCTGCTGCGCCAGCGGGTGCGCGAGCGCCGGCTGGCCGGAGGGCCGGAGCAGGCGTGGGCCGAGCTGCGGGCGGAGGCTCGCGACCTGAGGCTGGCCTGGCCGGTCGGTCGGTCCCCGCGGGAGACCCGCGACTGGCTGGTCACCCAGCTGGGCGGCCCGGAGGTGGACGGGGTCCAGCGTCCCGCACGCGGGCCCGAGCTGGCCCCTGACGCCGTGGACGCGATCGACCGGATCGTCGACCGGCTCGAGCGGCTGCGTTATGCCCGCGGCCACGCCGGCGCCGACGACTCGCTCGCCGAGGACGTCACCGTGTGCGTCACGGCGTTGCGGCTGGGCTGCACGCCGCGGGTCCGTCGTACGGCGCACTGGTGGCCGCGCTCGCTGTTGCGCCCCGAGCCCCGCTCGTCGGTCGCCCCCGCCTCGCGCACCGAGTCCCTCGACAGCGGGGTCGTGGAGCACGTCGGCTGATCCCCCCGAGGCTGGCTGGTCTGGTCCTGCCGGGATAGTGCGGGACGTTTTCGACCCTCCCAGCGTCGTGGAAGGTCGATAACGTCCCGCACTATCCCCCCGGGGTGACCGGACAGCACGAGACCCCGGTCGCGGTGCGAGCGGGGTCCGGGTGGTGCTGGTGGTGGCCGGCCGAGTCCGGGGCGGGCCGATGTGGGGCTTAGTAGCCGCCGCCGTTCTGGTCGCGGCGACGACGCCACCGCTCCTCGACGCGCTCCATGAAGGTGCCGTTGCTGGGGCGGCGCTGGCGCTTGGTGCGACCGCTGCGGCCACCGTCGATGACGGCGAAGCCGGAGGGGTGACCGGTCTGGCGCGGCTCGGCGGCAGCGGCTGCCTGGCCGCGGATCGCGGTCAGGGAGACGGTCGCGGAGCCCAGCATGATGACGAAGCCGACGATGCCGACCGGGATGATGCTGGTGATGGCACCGGTCATCAGGACCACGATGCCGATCACGAAGACGACCCCGGCCACGATGGCGCGACGCCGGGCGGACCGTCGAAGCGTAGTGCCCCTCAGCGTGGAGGCGAACTTCGGATCCTCTTCGACGAGGGCGCGCTCCATCTGCTCGAGCAGTCGCAGTTCCTCTTCCGAGAGTGGCACGGATCCCCTCCGTCTCGCGTTGGTGTGAGCCAAGTCTAGGCAGCGCTTCCACATCACGGTAGGCGCGTTCATGAAATTCGTCACCGAAGCGATATCGGATGCCCCACACCGGCCGGGACGAGTGCCCTGAAGCCTGCCGGACTGGTCCACGTGGGCGACCGGCGGGGGCCTGGCATCACCGCTGGATCAGGCTGGCCGGGCGTACGGCGGCCGCGCCGAAGCGTCGCGTGGCCCGGTCGACGGCCCGGTCGGCCTCGGCCCAGCCGTGCTCGCGCTCGCCCAGGGCCAGCTGGTGGTGGACCTTGTCGCGGGGCACCAGCCCCTCCACCCGCACCCCGACGAGCCGGACCCGGGCGCGCTGGAGCCCGAGGGCGTCGTAGAGGCCGGTGACCGCGGCATAGACCTCCTGGGTCACGTCGGTCGCCTCCGGCAGGGTGCGCGAGCGGGTGATGGTGGTGAAGTCGGCGAAGCGCACGGTGATGGTGACCGTGCGACCGGCCACCTGGGCGGTGCGCATGCGTCCCGCCACCTTGGCGGTGAGGCGGAGCATCTCGCGCAGGACCACCGCCCGGTCGTCGGTGTCGCGGCCGAAGGTCTCCTGGGCGCCCATCGACTTGTCGGGCTCCCCGCCGCCGAGACCGAAGGCGGAGGCGGTGCGGGCCACGATCTCGCGCCGGTCGGTGCCCCAGGACAGGTCGTGCAGCTGGCGACCCAGCGCGTCGCCGACCGCCCGCTGGAGGGTGCGCAGCGGCACGTGGGCGACGTCGCCGACGGTGATGAGCCCGAGCCGGTGCAGCATCGCCTGGGTCTTCTCCCCCACGCCGTAGAGCTCGCCCACGTCGAGCGGGTGCAGGAAGGAGGTCATCTCCTCGGGCGGCACCACGACCACGCCGTCGGGCTTGGCCCGTCGGCTGGCCAGCTTGGCGACCGAGACCGAGGACGCCACCCCCACCGAGCAGGTGATGCCCTGCTCGTCGTGGATCGTCGCGCGCAGCTGCTCGGCGATCTGCAGCGGCGTGCCGAGGCGACGCACGGAGCCCCGGACGTCGAGGAACGCCTCGTCGAGCGAGAGCGCCTCCACCAGCGGGGTGACCTGGCGGAAGGTCGCCATCACCGAGGCCGACACGGTGGTGAACGTGTCGTAGTCGGGTGCCAGGACCACTGCGTGCGGACACAGCCGCCGGGCGCGGGTGCCGGTCATGGCCGAGCGGACGCCGTACTGGCGGGCGAGGTAGTTGGCCGACAGCACCACCCCGCGGTGCCCGCCCCCGACGATCACCGGCACGTCCTGGAGGTCGGGGCGCTCGCGGGTCGCCACGGAGGCGTAGAACGCGTCCATGTCGACGTGCAGGATCGGCGTGCTGGTGACGTGGCGGGCGCTCGCGCCGCTGCCCACACCGGCGCCGACCGGGAGGGCGCTCATGCCGCCACCCCGGCGCCGGCGGGAGGTCCCGCGGGGTCAGGTCGCGATGAGGTGGAGCTGGGTCGCGAGGGGGTGGTAGTCCGGGAGCACGGCGACGGCGCGCTCGAGCTCGACGAGAGCCGCGGTGGCACCGGGCTCGAGGTCGAGCAGCGAGCCGGGCACCAGGTCGGCGAAGACCCGGATGCCGTGGACCGAGGACGTCGCGAAGCCGGCGTCGGCGAGCAGGCCGGTGATCTCGTCGTGGGTGAACCGGTGGCCGGAGCGGCCGGTCGTCGCGCCGGGCTCGAGCAGGGCGAGGGCCTGCTGGAAGTGACCGGCCATGGCACGGGCCAGGACGGCCGCGTGGCGCTGGGCGACCAGGAGGCTGAGGGTGCCCCCGGGGCGGAGCACCTCGCGCAGCGTCGCCAGGGCGGCGGCGGGGTCGTCGACGACCTCGAGCACCCCGTGGCAGAGCACCACGTCGGCACTGTCGGCACCGACCGCGGAGACCAGGCTGTGGAGGTCACCCTGCTGGCCCGCGACCTCGACGCCGATCTCACGGGCGCGACGCGCCAACGCGGCCAGCGCGTCGGGGCTGGGGTCGACGACGGAGACCCGGTGACCGAGCTCGGCCACCTTGACCGCGAAGCCGCCGGTGCCGCCCCCGATGTCGAGCACGTCGCGGCCGCCGTCGCCCAGGACCGGGCGCAGGACGTCCCACACGACGGCGGTCCGGGCTGCTCCCCTGCGCTCACTGGCTGACATGCGGCCCACCCTAGGACACACCCCCACCCGATCATCCCGGGCTCCCGGGCGAGCGGTGCCAGAGCTTGCGGGCGACGTCGCGGGCCTCCTCGCCGGCCGGCTTGATGTCGGCGTAGGGCGACATCTGGAAGCCGCTGCTGTGCACCAGCACCCGGCGCTGCTCGGGCGGCGCGAAGCCCTCGGGCCGGACCGCGAGCTGCTGGTGGACCGCGTCGATGCCCTCGCGCTGCCACAGGGCGTGCAGTGCGGGCAGCTCCCAGGCGCCGGTCGCGCGCAGGGAGACCCCGCGGTAGCCGGTGCGGCGCAGCTCGCCGCGCACGACCAGCAGCCACGAGTGGAAGACCGTGGCGGCGTAGGGGCCCTGGGCGTCCTCGAAGAACGTCGCGTCGACCGGGCCGGTGGAGTCGTCGAGGGTCAGGAAGACGACCCGGCGCCCCGAGCGGATCGGGGGCGTCTGGGTGGCGACCTTGACCCCGGCGACCAGCAGCTCCGAGCGGCTGCGGCGGCCCAGCAGGTCCTTGCTGCGGGTGACCCCGAGCTCGTCGAGGAAGCGGGCGTAGTCGTCGACCACGTGACGGCTCACGTCGAGACCCAGGATCTCCAGCTCGGCGGCCATCGACTCCGCCGACGTCATCTCCGGCAGGCCCGAGACCTCCCCCTCGCGCGGGCCGTCGCCGAGGTCGAGGCTGAGCTGGACCGAGGTCACCGGAGCGGGCGCCGCGGTCGCGCGGCTCTGGGCCGCCGCCTTGGCCCACACCCCCTGGTCGGCCAGCGGATGCCGCTCGAGTCCGGCTGAGCCCTCGCGGACACGGGGGTCGGTGCTGTTGCGGAGGGCCGCGTCGTCGGCACGCGCGGCCGCGACCCTGGTCGTCGTACGACGAGACGCGAGGCCGCGGCCGCGTGCGGCCTTGTCGACGGCCTTGCCGTGTCGCTCGAGCTGGGCGACCTGGAGCAGCAGGTCGCGGCGGGTGACGCGACCCCGGGCGCGGACCCCGTCGGGACCCGAGCCGATGCCGTAGACGGCGTCGAAGCCGCCGGCGAGCACCAGCCGCTCCACGATCGGTCGGGAGACCTGAGCGCGCTGCCAGAAGTCGGTGAGGGACTGGTAGGGACGAGCCGCGACGACCCGCTCCACCTCACCGGCGCTGATGCCCTTGACCTCGGCCAGGGCCAGGCGGATGCCGTAGCCGGCGGTGCTATCTGGGCCGTCGGGGCCGTCGGCACCCTCGACCCGCTCGACGACGAACTGCTGCTCGGAGGCGTTGACGTCGAGCCCGAGCACCGCGATGCCGAGCTGACGGACGTCGTCGAGGATCAGCCGCTTGGGATACATCCCCGGGTCGTGGGTGAGGACGCCGGCGAGGAAGTGCGCCGGCCAGTGGGCCTTGAGCCAGGCCGACTGGTAGGTCGGGAGGGCGAACGCCGCGGCGTGGGCCTTGCAGAAGCCGAACGACGCGAACGCCTCGAGCACCCGCCAGACCTCGTCGACCACCGAGAGCGGGTAGCCCTGGGCGAGCGCGCGCGGGAAGAACCAGGTCTTGGTCTCCGCCATCCCCTCGACGTCGCCCAGCGCGCGGCGCTTCTCGTCGGCCTCGGCGAAGTCGATGCCGGCGAAGCGGGCGATCATCTCGATCACCTGCTCGTGGAAGACCACCACGCCCCGGGTGGGCTCGAGGATGGGGCGCAGGTGGGGGTGCAGGTAGGTCGCCTCGCGCCAGCCCTGCTTGACCTCGAGGTAGGGGGTGATCATGTCGCTCTTGACCGGCCCGGGCCGGAAGAGCGAGATGTCGGTGATGATGTCGCTGAAGGTCTCGATGCCGGACTTGCCGACCAGCTCGCGCTGCCCGGGCGACTCGATCTGGAAGACGCCGAGGGTCTTGGCGCTGCTGATCATCGCGAAGGTCGTGGGATCGTCGAAAGGCACCTGGGCCTCGTCGTCGAGGTCGACGTGCTGCCCGTCGACGCGCTCGATCTCGGCGACCGCGTGGGCCATCGCGGACTGCATGCGGATGCCGAGGACGTCGAGCTTGAGCAGGCCGAGGTCCTCCACGTCGTCCTTGTCGAACTGGCTCATCGGGAAGCCGGCGTGGCTGGCCTCGACCGGGGTGCGGTCGAGGAGCGTGGCGTCGGAGAGCAGCACCCCGCACGGGTGCATGGCGATGTGGCGCGGCAGCCCGTCGAGGCGCTCCACGAGCTGGAACATCAGGTCGAGCCGGGTGTCGGTGAGCCCGCTGGCGCGCAGCTCGGGCAGGTCGCGCAGCGCCATCCGGGCGTCGCGGGCGCGGATGTGCGGGAAGGCCTTGGCGATCGCGTCGATCTCGCCCGGCGGCATGCCGAGCGCCCCGCCGACGTCGCGCACAGCGTGGCGCACGCGGTAGGTGTCCATCATCGAGACGCACACGCAGCGCTCGCCGCCGTAGCGGTCGAGGACCGCCTCGTAGACCTCGAGCCGGCGCGCCGACTCCACGTCGACGTCGATGTCGGGCAGCGCACCGCGCCGCGGCGAGAGGAAGCGCTCCATCAGCAGCTGGTGGCGGATCGGGTCGACGCCCGAGACCCCGAGCAGGTAGTTGACCAGGCTGCCCGCCCCCGATCCCCGCGCTGCGCACCGCACGCCCATGTCGCGGATCAGGTCGGTGACGTCGCTGACGGTGAGGAAGTACGACGCGTAGCCGAGGCCGCGGATCGTCTCCAGCTCGTCGTCGAGCCGGGTCCAGATCACCTGCCGTGGCGCCGAGCCGTAGCGGTCGCCGATCGCCCCCTCGCAGCGGGCGCGCAGCGCGACGTCGGCGCTGGCGTGCTGGGTGGAGAGGGTGAACTCCGGGAAGTGCACCTCCCCCAGCCCGAGGTCGGCACGCGGGTCCAGCGCGCACCGGTCGGCGATGCTGCGGGTCCGGGCCAGCAGCCGGGTGGCCTCGCGGTCGTCGAGCCCGGCGGCGCGACAGACCTCCTCGGCGACCTCGTGCATCTGCTTGCCGGACTTGAGGAAGCCCTCGGCGTTGCGGCGGTCGAGGTGGCGCAGGTCGAGGGCGACCAGGCGGCGCGCGGCGTCGAGCACGTCGACGGTGACCGCGTCGCGGCGGTCGGCGTAGCGCACGGCGTTGCTCAGGATGCTCGTCAACCCGGCCTGCTGGGCGATGCGGGCCATGCGGGCCGCGTGGGGCGTGGTGCCCGCACCCCAACCGTGGGCGACTCCCCCGGGCAGGCGGTGGGAGACCAGCTCGACGACCAGGTGGGAGCGCGGCACCAGCTCCTGCCACGGCGCCAGCGCGGCCAGGGCGAGGTCGTCGCGGCGCCGGGTCGCGGCCAGTCCGAGGTCGGAGGCCGGCCCCAGCAGCACCCTCAGGTCACCGCTGCCGAGGAGCTCGGCCACCTCGTCGGGGAGGTCGTCGAGGTCGAGCACCGGGCTCCCCCGCTCGCCGGCGAGCTGGGTGGCCGAGACCAGGCGGCACACCGCCGCCCACCCGGCCCGGCCGCCGTGGGTGTCGGTGCTGGCGAGGAACGTCGCCCGGGCCAGCCCTCCCTGCTCGGCCGGCAGGTCGCGGAACGCGCCGCCGCGGACCGGGGTGCGGGGCCGGCCGGCCGTCGGTCCGGCGGTCGCCCCCCGACCGCCGGTGTAGGCGAGGCTGACGCCCAGCACCGGACGGATCCCCGCCCGCAGGCAGGCCTTGGCGAACTTGACCGCACCGTAGGTGCCGTCGCGGTCGGTCAGCGCGAGGGTGTCCATCTCCTGCTCCGCGGCGCGCTCGACGAGCACGTGCGGGTGGGACGCGCCGTACTGCAGGGAGTAGCCGGAGGCGACCTGCAGGTGGACGAAGGGGTCGGGCACGAGCACTCCTGGACAGCCGGATCGACCCCTGACTGACTCGAACAAACGTTCGAACACGGCCAGTGTAGGCCGCTCCCCGGCCGTCTCGTCAACCCGTCCGGCACGCCGAGTCGGCGCAATGTTGCAGGGTCTGCAACATCGCGCCGACTCGGCCTTGTCAGGCGACCGGCTCAGGCGACCGGCTTAGGCGACCGGCTCAGGCGGCCCAGATCGAGGAGGCCCACTCCGGGTGGTCGATGAAGGGGTTGCGGTTGCCCTGGAAGTCGGCGTGGATGACGTCGTTGCGGCGCATCTCGAAGGCGCTCGGCGGGTCCTGCGCATTCCACTGCAGCAGCACCGAGAGGCGGCCGTGGCCGGGGGCGGTGCCGTTGGAGACCGCGTCGTTGACCTCGAGGTCGGGGAAGCCGTCGCCGCCCTCGTAGCGGACCGACATGTAGAAGATCATCCGCGCCACGTCGCCCTTGACCGCATCGCGCGGCTCCCAGGAGTCGCTGTCGGCGTAGTTGCCCGGCGCCTCGGCGTTCTGCGTGCCACCCTCGTCGAAGTCGAGGTTGCCGCGGGCGGAGTTGACCGTGACGTCCTCGGGACGCAGGTGGTGCAGGTCGGTGCCGGGGCCGGTCGCGGTGCCGAAGTCGCCGTGGGACTTGGCCCAGACGTGCTCGCGGTTCCACTGGTCGACGCCGCCACCGTTGGCGTTCTCGGAGATGCTGTCGCCGGTGTAGAGCTCGATGACGTTGGCCGGGTTGGCGGGGTCCTGGTCGGTCTCGCGCAGCGCGGCCCAGACCTGGTCGTAGGTCAACCGGGTCACCCCGCTGGAGATGATCGTGTGGAGCGAGGACTCCAGCGCCGCACCGGACCTGCCCATCGCCGGCGCCCAGTAGGTGCTGTCGTAGTCGCTCGTGCCGCCGGTCGGCGGGTCGGGGTCCGGGTCGGGGTCCGTCGCGCCAGCCAGGGCGAAGGCGGTGGGCGAGACGAGGCCCGGTCGGGAGAAGTACGCCGAGAGCGCGCCGGTGACGTCGATGCGCTTGCCCATCAGCGAGGGGTTGGACCTCAGCCCCCAGGCCGATCGGAACGCGCTCGGGACCTGCACGTAGATCATCTGGGACGTGTCGGTGACCCCGGCAGTGTCGGCCAGCGCCAGCGCGTAGTCGCTGGGGAAGCCGCTGGTGACCACGGTGGTCGACGCGGTCGGCTGCCCCACTACGTAGCCGCGCACCGTGGCGGTCGAGCCGTCCTGGGTGGCCCGCGCGGCGGTCACCGTGATCGGGGTCGCCGCCTGGGCGGAGCCGACCACGCCGGCCGGCGCGACGGGCGCGAGGGGCAGCAACGAGAGGAGGAGGACGGACAGGACCTGGGCCGTGCGACGACGGCGCACCCCGAGAAGGAAGCTCACGCCTCGACTCAAGCCGAGCGCGAGACCTCGCGTCTAGGCGGGATAACCCTTGCCTGCGGGACCTGCACGGCCCGCAGCGGCGCGTGCGGGACCAGCCCCAGCGACTGCTCGACCACCCCGAGGAAGCGGTCGGCGTCGCGGACCAGGTCGTCGGCCTCGCGCTCGCTGACCGCCCGGGTGGAGCCGGCCTCGGCGGCGGCCCGCTTGGCGGCACCGGCGGCGAAGAACGTGGCCCACTCCCCCAGCTCGGGCGCGACCTCGGCGAGCAGGACCCAGGCGTTCTTCTGCGGACGACGTCGCGCCGGGGCCGGGCGCGCCCGGGCCGCGAGCAGGGCGGCGGCGGCACGGAGCGCGGCGACGTGGGCGAAGGCGTAGCGCGAGGGCACGTCGGTGGCGGCGATCGCGTCGCTGAGCGACTCCGCCGAGCGGGCGAGGTAGGAATGGGTGGTCGCCGGGAGGGCGTAGGGGTTGAGGTGCTCGGTCATCAGTCCACGCACCCGACGAGCTGCCAGCGACCGTCGCTCCAGTCGAGCGAGAGGTCGAAGACCCCGGACCGGTCGGCGGGTGACCCGCTCGATCCCCCGTCATGGCCGTCGAGGTCGACGAGACCGCGGCCGGCCTCGACCCGCCACAGCTCGCGCTCGGCCATCAGGTCACCGATCGGCACCACCCCGGTGGGCAGGTCGTCCACGCCGGGCTCACCCGGCGGCTCGTCGGAGCCGATGACGGCACGCGCCGGCGCGCCCTGCCACCAGGGACCGGTCTCGACCCAGTGCGCGAGCACCGAGCGGACCTTCCACAGCCGGCCGCGCCACAGGAACTGCTCGGGGCCGTCCCCGCCCTGGCGGACCTCCACCGGATCGTCGTAGCGCCTCATGCCGTCCTCCTCGCACCGGGACCCCAGGGCCGGCGGGGACGGGGGTCGAGGTCGTCCCCGCCGGCAGGTGTTCGAACGCGTGTTCGAACACTGTCAAGGTACACCGCCCCACCGACAGTGCGTCAAGGGCACGACGTCGGGGGTTCTCGGGACTCAGGGCCCGAGCACCTCCACTAGGGAGGCTGGCTCCGACCATGGGGTCGTGTGCCTCACGCAGCGGTGAGACGCGCTCTCGGGCACACGACCCGACAGTCGTCCACAGGCACCCCGGCAGACCGGGACCCTCCGGTCCCCCACGCTCAGACCTGCGCCGGCTCCTGCTCGTCGCGCATGAACGCGTGGGTGTCGCGGTGCACCAGCAGGTAGAGGATCGCGGCGTTGAGCGGCAGCGAGGCGATCGAGCACACGACGAAGAGGGTGGGCGGCGCGGTGCGCAGGGCGGCCAGCGTGGAGATCACGATGATCACGACCAGGGAGAACTGCGCCCAGCGGGCCCAGTTGTAACCACCGCGCAGGAAGGGCAGCAGCACCAGCATCAGCCCGGCGTAGACGACGTAGAGGACGATCGCGACCGGCACGAACGCCGGCGCCTGGATCGAGCTGTCGCTGGGGTGGCCCACCGACCAGGCCCGGATCAGCGCGTCGCGCTCCACCGCGGTCAGGACCGTCACGACCGCCCCGAGGGCGACCAGCCCGAGCAGGAGGCGGACCGCGAGCACCAGTGATCGCGGTTGCTGGATCATGGGAAACCTGTTCTCTCTGCTCCGGATCGGGACACTAGGGTCGCACCATGACGACCGAGCACCCCGGCATCATCCGCTTCCGAGACGAGCACACCCGTCTGGGCGGGGTCGGGGACGTGGTCATTCTGCCTGACGCGGTCCACACCGCCGCACTCGCCGCGGAGGCCCTGGGCTGCGAGGTCGGCGCGATCGCCAACAGCCTGCTCTTCGACGCCGGCGGCACCCCGGTGCTGATCCTCACCTCGGGTGCCCACCGGGTCGACACCGCCGCGGTCGCCGGGCGCATCGGCGTCGCCTCGCTCAAGCGGGCCTCGCCCGACTTCGTGCGCGAGCACACCGGCCAGGTGATCGGCGGGGTCTCCCCCCTCGCGCACCCGGCGCCCGTCCCGACCTACCTCGACGCCTGGCTGCGCCGCTACGACGTCGTGTGGGCGGCCGCCGGCCACCCGGCCGCAGTCTTCTCCACGACGTACGACGAGCTGGTCGCGCTCACCGGCGCGACCGAGGTCGACGTCGAGTCGTGATCGGGGCCCGCGCGTGCGAACCCCGCACGGGCCGCGGCGCGTAGACGGGTTGTCCCCCACCCGAGGACGACATCCCCGACGACACCCCCGACGGAGCACCCGATGCGACGTACCGACCGCGAGCAGGAGTTCTCGGACTTCTTCCTCGCCCGCGGCCCCGCCCTGCGACGGACCGCCTACCTGATCGTGCGTGACTGGCACCTCGCCGAGGACCTCACCCAGCAGGCGTTCGTGAAGCTCTACTCCGCCTGGCCGCGCGTGCGGCGCGACTCGGCCGAGGCCTACGCCCGCAAGGTCGTGGTCAACCAGTGCCTCAGCCACCTGCGCAAGCACCGGCCCGAGGCGCCGACCGAGCACCTGCCCGACCGGGCCGGACCGGTCGACCCCGCCCAGCAGGACGGCCACCTCGACCTCGGCGCCGCCCTGTCCCTCCTGGCCCCGCGCCAGCGCGCGATCGTCGCGCTGCGCTTCCTCGACGACCTCGCGGTCACCGAGGTCGCCGCGGCCCTCGGCATCGCCGAGGGCACGGTCAAGAGCCAGACCGCGCGTGCCCTCGACACCCTGCGCACCCACCTTCCCGATCTCGTCCTCACCGAGGAGTCCCGATGACCGAGCACGACCTCACCACCCTCGTCCGCGACCACGTGCGCTCCGACGAGCCGCCCTTCACCCTCACGCCCGACGCGGCGATCAGCCGCGGACGGCGCACCTCGCGCACCCGGCGGCTGGTCGCCGGCGGGGCCACCCTCGCCGTGCTCGCCGTCGGCGGCGCGGCCGTCGGCCCCCAGGTCCTCGGCAGCGACGCCCCGCGCGGGGAGTCCACGGCGATCGACCCGGCGACGTCGGCCTTCCTGGCCGACTACGACGCCTCGCAGATGCCGCGCATCCTCGAGGAGGAGTCCCGGGCGGTGCTGGAGCGCAGCGTCGACGACCTCGGGCCGGCGACCTTCGAGGCCGGCGACAACCAGGGCGCGCCCCTGGCCGAGAAGTGGTGGGACCGGGCCAGCGGCATGTCGGTCTCCTACGGCGGCGACTCCGAGCACCGCTTCGCGGTCGACCTCGCCCACGCACGGGGCGAGGCCGAGGGCGATGTCCGCACCTACTGCGAGCACGGCCTCGCCGACGGCTCCTACCTCGAGTGCAGCGTCGACGTCCGCGACGACGGCGCCGTCGTCATCACCAACCTCTGGGCCCTGCGCCCCTTCCAGGGCGGCGGCTTCATGGTCGTGACCGCCGACGAGCTCGCCACCGTGGCGCCGGACCGGCTGTGGTTCGAGCACCGGGTCAAGGTCATCAAGTCGGAGACGTTCGTGACCTACGTGTCCGAGACCCTCAAGGCTCCGTCGCTCGACGCCGCCGAGGCCGCCTTCGAGGTGCCCGTCGCCGACCTGGCCGAGCTCGGCACCGACCCGCAGGTCGTGATGCCCGCCCCCGAGCCCGACCCGGTCAGCGGCTGCCCGGGCTTCGTCCTGCCCGACTCGGGCGTCACCTGCGGCACGTTCGAGGAGCCGACGCCGGCGGGCTGAGACCTCTAACCTCGGGGCATGGAGTCCCTCCCCCTCGCCTTCTCCAGCGGCTGGGCCAGCGGCGTCAACGCCTACCTCGTGGTCCTGGTGCTCGGCATCGCCGAGCGCGTCGGGGACTCCTCCGGGATCCCCGACGTGCTGGGGCGGTGGGACGTGCTGGCGATCGCGGGCTTCCTCTACGCGATGGAGTTCGTCGCCGACAAGATCCCCTACGTCGACTCGGCCTGGGACGTCGTCTCCACGCTGGTGCGCCCTACGGCCGGCGCGGTCATCGGGGTGCTCCTCGCCGGTGATGCCGACTCGCTGGCCCAGGCGGTCAACGGCGTCGTCGGCGGGGGCACGGCACTGGCCTCGCACCTGGTCAAGGCCGGGAGCCGGCTGGCGATCAACTCCTCGCCCGAGCCGGTCAGCAACGTGGTCGCCAGCATCACCGAGGACGTCGTGGTGCTGGGCCTGGTGTGGTTCGCGATCGAGCACCCACAGACGGCCGCCGCCATCGCCGGCGTCCTGCTGGCGGTGGGGCTGGTCGTGCTCTACCTCGCGGCCCGGCTCGTACGACGAGGCTGGCGGCGGCTGCGCAGCAAACGGGTCGCAGGTCCCGGCGCACTGGCCTAGCGTCCTGCGCATGGATCTCTCGGACCCCATGATCCGCGCCGCCGTCACCGCTCGCCTGGCCGCTCAGTAGGTTGACCCCATGGCGCAGGTGGTGGTGGTCGGTGGTGGCTTCGGCGGGCTTGCCTCCGCGGCTCGGCTGGCCAAGCTCGGCCACGAGGTGACGCTGCTGGAGCGCTCCGCGCAGCTCGGCGGCGCGATGACCTCGGTCAGCCAGGACGGCTTCACCTGGGACGCCGGCCCGACCTCGACGCTGCTGCCCGCGGTGATCCGCGACCTCTTCCGCAAGTCCGGCCGGCCGGTCGAGAAGGAGGTCGAGCTGGTCGCGCTCGACCTGGTGCGCGAGCACCGTTTCGAGGACCGCTCGGTCCTGCGGCTCCCCGGAGGCACCCGCGGCGCCCAGCTGGCGGCGTTCGACGAGCTCGGCAAGGGCCTGGGGCAGGTGTGGGTCGACTACGTCGAGAGCTTCAACGAGGACTGGGAGGTGCTGCGGCGCGGCTACATGGAGGTCCCGTGGGACCCGTCGTCGCTGTCGCCGGAGGCCGCCAAGGCGCTGAGCAAGCGCCTGGACAGCCGCGAGACGCTGCACAAGCGGCTGCGCCGGTCCTTCCGCGACGAGCGGCTGGCGCTGGTCGCGGGGCACCCGTTCGTCGCCGAGGGCCACGACCTGCGCAACGTGCCCGCCTGGGCCGGGCTGCGTGCCTACCTCGAGCAGCGCTTCGACGCGTGGACGGTCCCCGGCGGCATGGCCGGTCTCACCGTCGCGCTCGAGCAACGCCTGGCGACCCGCCGCGTGACCGTCCTCAAGGACACCCCCGCGCTCGACCTGGTCCTGCGCGAGGGCAGGGTCGCGGCCGTCGCCACGGCGATGGGCGAGATCGCCGCCGACGTCGTCGTCGTGGCCGTCGACCCGCGCCGGCTCCCCGCCCTCGCGTCGTACGTCGAGCGCACGATGCCGGCCATCCCCCCGGTCATCACGCACCTCGGCCTCGAGGGCGACCTGCCCGACCTCCCGCACGAGGTGGTCCTCCACGGCGACCCGCTGCTGATCCTGCGCACCGGCGGCCAGGCACCCGACGGCGGCGCCGCGTGGACCCTCCAGGGCCGCGGTCGGCTCGCCGAGGACATGCTCCGCGCGCTCGCGCGGCACAAGATCGACGTGCGCGACAACGTCGTCACCCGCCTCGACCTGTCACCCCGCGACCTGGTCGACACCTGGGGCGGCTCCCCCATGGGCGTGCTCTGGCAGGGCCGCTCGACGGTCCGGCACCGACTCGGGCCGACCACGCCCGTCCCGGGGGTCTACGCCGCGGGCGCCCACGCCGCCCCCGGCACCGGGCTGCCGTTCGTCGGTCTGTCGGCGTCGCTGGTCGCCCAGGCGATCGGCCCGGCCTGACGCCGAGTCGGTGCGATGGTGCGCGGCGGGCTCACCTCCCTCGGGTCGTGTGCCGGAGGCTGCGCCGGGGCGCGGTCTGGGGCCCACGACTCGGCACGGGGGCGACCAGCGCACACGGGGACGTCGGGTCGTGTGCCGCTGACCGCACTGCACCGCTGCCTGCGGCACACGACCGAACGCACGCCCGCACGCTCAGCCGCGCCTGCTCGGGCGTCAGGTGACCGACCAGGTGACGGTGAGCGACTGGGAGACGGTGCTCTCGCCGGGCTCGAAGGAGACGTCGCGCTTGGCCATCGCCCCGATGCCCATCTCCGCCGGAGCACCCGCGGCACCGCCCTCGACCACGGCCTGCACCTCCCCCAGTCGGACACCGGCGAGGGCCGCGAGGTGGGAGGCCCGCGCGAGCGCGTCGGCGTACGCCGCCTCACGGGCGCCGACCTCGGCCGCGGCGCTGTCGGCGACCTCGAGCGTCACGCCGTCGACCTGGAGCCGGTCGCCCACCGCGGCGGCCAGCTCGGTCACGACCGTGCCGGCCACAGCGAGGTCGGGGCAGAGGATCGTGTAGCCCTGGCGGGCCTGGAAGCCAGCGGGGCGGCCCTGGTGGTCGTGGGCCGGCCACACCGACAGGTCGCGCGAGGCGACCCGGGCCGTGTCGACGTGCTGCCGGGCGACACTCACGACGGCCTCGCCCGCGGACGACGCCCCGGCGAGCGCCTCGGCGAGCGTGGCTCCCTGGTGGGCGGCGCCGACGCGTAGGACGGCGGAGTCGGGGACGACCTGGGTGCTGCCGTGGCCGACGACGGTGATGGTGCGCATGCCGACGACGCTACGCCGTGCGGAGGAGCCGCCGTGCGGACGAGCGTCAGACGGTGATCCTGAGGGCCTGGAAGATCTCGCGCGTCGCCTTGGAGCGGTTGAGCGTGTAGAAGTGCAGGCCCGGCGCTCCGGCCTCGAGGAGCTCCTCGCAGAGCTCGGCGGCCAGGGCGATGCCCTCGGCGCGCATGGCCACCGGGTCCCCGTCGTGGACGCTGATGCGCTCGACGACCTCGGCCGGCACGTCCGTGCCGATGAGCTCGCCCTGACGACGGATCGCGTTGAGGTTCAGGATCGGCATGATGCCCGGCAGGATCGGCATGTCGACACCGCGGGCGCGCACGCGCTCGACGAGGCCGACGTAGTCGGAGGCGCGGAAGAACATCTGCGTCACGGCGAACTCCGCGCCGGCCCGGGCCTTCGCGACCAGGACGTCGGCATCGTGGTCGAGCGACTCGGCCGAGGGGTGCCCCTCGGGGAAGGCCGCCACCCCGATGCGGAAGTCGCCGCGGCCGTGCGCCATCTCGACCAGCTCGGTGGCGTAGTCGAGGCCGCCGGGTGTCGGGGTCCACGCCGCGCGCGGGCCCTCCTGCGGGTCGCCGCGCAGCGCCATCACGTGGTGCACGCCGGCGTCGACGTAGGAGTCGAGGATCCGGTCGAGCTCCTCGCGGGTGTGGCCCACACAGGTCAGGTGGGCCATCGGGGTCATCGAGGTCTCGCGGGCGATCCGGCTGGTGATGCGGATCGTGGAGTCACGGTTGGAGCCGCCGGCGCCGTAGGTCACGGAGACGAACGTCGGCTCGTAGGGCTCGAGCTCGCTGATCGCCTGCCACAGCTGGGCCTCGCCGGCCTCGTCGCGCGGGGGGAAGAACTCGAACGAGAAGGACCGTCGGCCCTCGCCGATGAGCTCGGCCATGCTGCGTCCGCGACCCGGTGTCATGGGACAAGCGTAGGGAGGGCGTGGGTGGCCGACCCAATCCTGACCACGCCGTGGGCGGCCTCGGGCCGACCGCTCGCGGGCGGACTACTAGGGTCGGGGGCGTGGCGAGCGACGAGACGACCTGGGACGGCTCGACCTTCCGCACCTCGGTGCAGTCAGCCCTCGACGACTTCCTCGACGTCCAGGCCGGGCGGCTCACCCCGCTCGGTCCCGACGCGGAGCGGCTGATCACCGAGGCCCGTCGCGCGGTCTCCGGCGGCAAGCGTTTCCGGGCGTCCTTCTGCTACTGGGGCTACCGCGCCTTCCAGCCCGAGGTCGAGGACGAGGCGGCCCTGGCGCGGGCCTGCGCCGCGCTGGAGATGCTGCACGCGAGCGCCCTGGTCCACGACGACTTCATGGACGCCTCCGACACCCGCCGCGGCCGGCCCGCGACCCACCGCGCCTTTGAGGCCGAGCACCGCGCCGACGGCTGGCGCGGTGACGCGGAGCAGTACGGCGCCGCGGCCGCCATCCTCCTGGGCGACCTGCTGCTGAGCTGGTCCGAGGAGCTCCTGCGCCGCTGCGGCCTGCCCGCGGAGCGGATCTCCCCCGCGCTCGAGGTCTTCGACGCATGCCGCTCGGAGGTGATCGCCGGGCAGTTCCTCGACGTGTCCGTGCAGGCCCGTGGCCGCGCCGACGTCGAGACCGCGATGACCGTGCTGCGCTACAAGTCGGCCAAGTACTCCATCGAGCGCCCCCTCCACATCGGCGCCGCCCTCGCCGGCGCCGACGCCGGCGCGCTGGCGCGGCTCTCGTCGTTCGGCCTGCCGCTCGGAGAGGCCTTCCAGCTGCGCGACGACCTGCTCGGCGTCTACGGCGACCCCGCGACCACCGGCAAGCCCGCCGGCGACGACCTCGTCGAGGGCAAGCGCACCGTGCTCGTCGCCCTCGCGCTCGACGCCGCCGGCGACCTCGAGGCCGCCCTGCTCGACCGCTCTCTCGGCACCCGGCTCAGCCCGGCCGAGGTGGAGCGGCTGCGCTCGATCATCGACGCCAGCGGCGCCCACGCCCAGGTCGAGGAGGTCATCGCCGAGCTGGCGCGCCTCGCCGTGGCCGGCCTCGACCAGGCCGGCGTCGACGACCACGCCGCCATCGTGCTGCGCCAGCTCGCGTCCGCCGCGACGCAGCGCGTCGTCTGACGGCCCGTGAGCGATGAGGTCGTGTGCCTCACACCGCTGCGCAGCGCGCCCGCCGGCACACGACCGACCACGTCGGCCCCCACCCCCACGCCCAGCTAGTCGAGCTCGGGCAGGTCCAGGTCCAGGTCGGGTCCGGCGCCGCTCAGCAGGACGCTGAAGGCGGCCGCAGCGGTGCGACCGGTCCGGCGGCGCAGGATGTCCACCACCAGGGCGAAGGTCGGCTCGTCGGTCGTCGCGAAAGCCCCCCAGCCCTCCCAGACGAGCACGGTGTCGTCCGCGAGGTCGTCGAGGCAGTCGGCCAGCGCGTCGAGGTTGCGGCCGTAGTGCCCCGGGAAGCCGAGCGCCTCACCGAGCCCGTCGAGCACCTCCGCCTTGGTCTCCCTCGTCCAGCCGTCGAGGTGCGCCCAGCGCCAGCCGGCCCGCTCGACCCTCGGCCGCAGCCCCCCGACGTCGTACGACGGGTGGAGGCGGTGGACGCCGGGCGCGAGGAGGCCGTCGAGCAGGGCCTCGAGCCCGCTCACCGGTCGTCCAGGAGCACCCGGTCGAAGGAGGCGTAGTGGTCGTCGGTGAAGTAGAGCTCGTCGACGTCGCCGGCCACGATCCGCAGCGCTCCGCGGTTGCGCGAGCAGTCGTCGATCACGGTGAACTCCGCGTAGTAGCCGCGCTCGCGCTCGGGCAGGACCCCCTCGTAGTTGCCGAACGTCGAGCCGTCCTTGGCGCACACGAACGGCCCGCCCTGCTCGATGTCCTCGACCACGTCCTGTGCCACCTCGGGCAGGTCCTCGAGCTCGACCCACGCCAGGCCGCTCTCGGGGTCGACGTCGCCCGACTCCGGCTCACCGCCGGGCGAGGACGACGAGGACGACGAGGACGACGAGGACGAGCCCGAGACCGCCGGCGGCGAGGACGGGCCCGGAGCCTCCTCGGTGTCGTCGAGGAAGAAGAACACGAGCGCGACGACGACCGTGAGGACGACCGTCCCGATCGTGCGCAGGGTGGTGCGGCTGAGGGTCACGGAGAGGTCAGGGGTGCGTCAGAAGGCCATGGCCTGGGCGCGGCGCTTGACCTCGGTGCCGCGGTTCTCGCGCAGCGCGTCGATCGGGCGCCCCGGCAGGTCCTGGTCGAGGAAGAGCCAGGCGATGATCTCGCGGTCGTCGTACTTGTTGTCGTGCATCATCGTCAGCAGCCCGGGCAGTCCCTTGACCGGGAAGCCGTCATGGATGAACGCGGCCGGCACCTGCTGGCCCTGGCCGGGCGCAGGGACGGCGGCGGCCAGCTCGTGGTCGCGGATCATCGTGCGGACCTTGGCGACGGTCACGTCGAGCAGGGCGGCGGTCTCGGCCCAGTCGAGCCAGTCGGGGACCAGCGCCGCGAGGTCGTGGTCGGCCAGTCGGGGTTCACTCATGCCCCCATGGTTCCACCCCGGGGTGCGGGGCCGAAATGGGCGCGCCCGCGCCACGCCGGAGCGGTGTGAGCGCGCCCCGGCAGCGTCGCGACCGTAGGATCAGAGCCCCGGATCCTTCCCCGTCCGGCCGCAGGAGGGTCGCTGTGAGCTCAGATCGGCACGTCCCCTCCTCGACCGACCCCATGACCGGTCGTCTCCTCGACGGCCGCTACCTCATGGGATCGCGGATCGCGCGCGGCGGCATGGCGAGTGTCTACGAGGCCACCGACACCCGCCTCCAGCGCACCGTCGCGGTCAAGATCATGCACCCGGGGATGGGCGACGACGAGGAGTTCGCGGCCCGCTTCGTGCGCGAGGCCAGGGCCGCCGCCCGGCTCTCGCACCCCAACGTGGTCGCCGTCTACGACCAGGGCGCCGACGACGGCACCGTCTTCCTGGCGATGGAGCTGGTGCCCGGCCACACCCTGCGCGACACCATCGCCAAGGAGAGCCCGATGTCGCCGGCCAAGGCGCTCGCGCTGCTGGAGCCGGTGCTCTCCGCGCTCGCCGCGGCGCACCGTGCCGGTCTGGTGCACCGCGACGTCAAGCCCGAGAACGTCCTGATCGCCGACGACGGGCGCATCAAGGTCGCCGACTTCGGCCTCGCCAAGGCCGTCAGCGCCGACACCCAGCACACCGCCACCTCGGGCGTGCTCATCGGCACCGTGTCCTACCTCGCCCCCGAGCTGGTCGTGGCCGGGTCCGCCGACGCACGCGCCGACGTCTACGCCGCCGGGGTGGTCCTCTACGAGCTGCTCACCGGCGTGAAGCCCCACGAGGGCGAGACCCCGATCCAGGTCGCCTACAAGCACGTCCACCACGACGTGCCACCACCCTCGGCGCTCGTGCCCGATCTGCCGCCGTACGTCGACGCGCTGGTCGCCCGCGCCACCTCCCGCGAGCCGGGCCTGCGCCCGGCCGACGCGTCGGTGCTGCTCCACCAGGTCCACCGCGTCAGCAACGCACTGTCCCACGGTGTGCGCGACGACGCCGAGCTCACCGCCGACCTGTCGCCGCTGATGCTGGCGCGCGTCTGGGAGGACGAGGACGCCGCAGCGCAGGGGCACGGCGACACCGCCCCGGAGATGTGGGACGAGGCCGAGATGACCGCGCTCATGGAACGCGCCGGCCCCGAGCACACCGTCACCTACCCCGCCGCCAAGCCGCCGCCGCTCGGCCCCCCGGCCGGGGCTCCCCGCACTCCGCGACCGACGCCGCCACGCGACCAGCGCCCCCAGCGCCCCCAGCGGCCCGCCCGACCGCGCCGCTCCAAGCGGGGCCCGATCCTGCTCGTGCTCGCCCTGGTGCTGGCGCTGGCCGGCGGTGCGGGCGCCTACTGGTTCGGCTGGGCGCGCTACACCACCACGCCCGGCGTGATCGGCATGGCGCAGGCCGCGGCCGAGACCAGGTTGGACTCCGCGGGCCTGGCCTACGACTACGCCGACCCCACCTACTCCGAGACCGTCGCCGCCGGCCAGGTCATCGAGACCGACCCGAGCGCCGGCTCCCGGATCCTCGAGGACGGCACGGTCACGATCACGCTCAGCCTCGGCAAGGAGCGCTACGACGTCCCGAAGATGAAGGGGCTGACCGAGGACGAGGCGCAGGACGCGCTGCTGGAGGTCAAGCTCGCCTACGACGAGACGGTCCTGAAGTTCTCCGAGACCGCGCCGAAGGGCACGGTGCTGCGCAGCATCCCCGCCTCCGGCACGACGCTGCGTCCCGGCGCCTCGGTCGACCTCGTCGTCAGCAAGGGGCGTCAGCCGATCAAGGTCGGCAGCTGGATCGGCGACGACATCGACGACGTGCGCGCGGCGCTCGAGAAGCGGGGTCTGGTCGCCAACGTGACCTCCGAGGAGTTCGACGACAAGGTGCCCGAGGGAGGCGTCATCTCCCAGGACCCCCGTCGCGGCACGCTCTTCCGCGGTGACGCCGTCAGCTTCGTCGTGTCCAAGGGACCCGAGCTGGTCGAGGTCCCCCAGGTGCGGGCCTCCCCCGTGCAGTCGGCGGTCGACGAGCTCGAGGCGCTGGGCTTCAAGGTCGACATCGTGCGCGGCAGCAGCTACATCGGGCTGGAGTTCGTCTTCAGCTCCGACCCGTCCGCAGGCGAGATGATCCCCAAGGGCAGCACCATCACCCTCAACCTCGTGTGACAATTTCGCCCATGCTCATGGGGAGATGGCGGCTGCGTGCTGCCCGGTGGGGACTCGTCCTCGCTCTGGTCACGGCCGCGCTGACGGGCGCGCTCGGGACCGGCGCCGTCGTGCCCTCCGCCGAGAGCCGCGCCGGCACCGCTCCCCGGGCCGCGTGGACCTCGTCGTCCTTCTTCGTCGAGACCAACACGATCGTGCGCGGCTCGGTCGCCGTGCCACGCACCCGCGGCCGTGACGCCCTGCTCCGCGTGACGCTCACCAACGCGCGTCTCACCGCCATCCCCCCGGGGTGTCGCCCCAGCGCGCTCGTCCAGCGCTACTCGTTCATCTCCGCCGACGGCCGCCAGCTGACCTGCCGGGTCAGCCCGCAGACGCGCCGGCGCACGGTGGGCTTCGCAGCCGCGGTCGACGGTGGCGTCGGCGAGCGGGTCGGGGCGAGCGTGTCGGTCGACGGCCGTCGTACGACGCTCCCCGCGAAGCGCGTCGCCTTCGGCAACGCGCGTCCCGAGGTCAGCTTCCGCTTCCTCTCCAGCCCGGACTTCCTCAACGCCGACGTCGGGGACCTGGCCCAGGGCCCGGGCTTCTGGAAGCCCGGGCGTCGCGGCGCGACCGCCAACTCGACCAACCCCGCCTACGAGCAGGCGCTCGACACGATCCTCGACGACTGGCAGTCGCTCGGCGCCGACCAGGTGCTGGTCGCGGGCGACCTCGTCGAGGGCTGGTGGGGCACCCGCCAGGACCGGTCGGGCAACTTCGGCGCCGGCGACACCGAGGCCCAGCGCCGCGCGTCCCTGCGCCGAGCAGCCGCGACCTACTACCCGCAGTGGGTCGAGCGCTTCGCCCGCCGCGGCATGCTCGCCCACCTCGCGATGGGCGACCACGAGTTCGGCGACAACGACTGGGGGCCCGACAAGCGCCGCCTCGCGCCGCTCTTCGAGCGCGAGTTCGCCGCGCGCTTCACCCGGCTGGCCGACGGCACCCCCCGCTACCGCGACCGTCCCCGGGGGTCGCGGCACGAGCTCACGGCCTATGCCTGGCGCCCGCGCCCCGAGGTGCAGATGGTGACGCTCAACGTCTTCGACATCACCGACGAGCGCGCCCGGATCCGCCTCGACCTCAAGCAGCTGCGCTGGCTCGAGCGGGTGCTGCGCGACGCCCGCCGCGACGGCGTGCAGTGGATCGTGGCCCAAGGCCACACCCCGATCATCGGGCCCGTGCGGCAGCGGGGCTCGAGCGGGCTGATGTACGAAGGCGGCCGCAGCTCCGAGCTCTGGCAGCTCTTCAAGAACTACGGCGTCGACCTCTACCTCTCCGGCGAGGTCCACGACGTGACCGCCCTCCACCGCGACGGCGTCCTCCAGCTCTCCCACGGCGGGCTCTTCGCCTTCGGCCTCACCAACTACCTCGTCGCCGACGTCTACCAGGACCGGATGCGGCTCACCCTGCGCGACTACGACATCCACTCCACCGACGCGCCCAGCGGCCGACGGCTCTGGGAGTCCCGCCCCGTCGGCATGCCGGCGCGGTTGCGCGTCTCCCCCACGCCGTTCACCATCGGCACCGCCGTCCTCGACGGCCGCGGGCACCTGCTCGAGCGCAGCGGCATCATGCGGCCGTGGCAGGTGCGCGACTGAGGCTGGTGGTGCTGCCCGCTGCGGCCCCCACCGCCCTCAGCAACCCCGTCCCGACCCGCCCACCTCCCGTCGGAGCAGGCAGGTCCGGGCGATAGCGTCAGCGCCATGCGCAACCCGATCGGCACCCACGTCCTGGTCGGCAAGGGCCTCGTCGACGGTGCCCTGGCGAGCGCCGACGAGCTCGGCGCGGAGACGATCCAGGTGTTCGTCGGCAACCCCCGTGGCTGGGCCCTCTCGCCCGGCAAGCCGGCGGAGGACGCGCGCTTCCGCGAGGAGACCGCCCGTCGTGGGATGCGGACCTTCATCCACACTCCCTACCTGGTCAACCTCGGCTCCCCCACGCCTGCGACCTACGCCAGCTCGGTCGCCCTGGTCGCGCACAACCTGCGCCGGGCGGCCGAGATCGGCGCCGAGGGCGTGGTCGTGCACACCGGCTCCTACGTCGATCCCGGCGGTAGCCCCGCGGAGCAGTCGGCACGGCACCGTGCCGCGATGGCGCAGGTCCGTGAGGGACTGCTGCCGATCCTCGACACCATCGCCGACGAGGGCGCGCCCTGGCTGCTGCTCGAGCCGACCGCGGGCCAGGGCCGGTCGCTGTGCGCCGGCGTGGAGGACCTCACCGGCTACCTCGACGCGCTCGACCACCACCCCAAGGCCGGGATCTGCCTCGACACCTGCCACGTCTTCGCGGCCGGAGCACCCCTCGACGAGCCCGGCGGAGCGAGCGCCACCCTCGACCGGATCGTCGAGATCGGCGGCGCCGGCCGGCTCCGGCTGGTGCACGCCAACGACTCGATGGACGTGCGCGGTGCCTTCAAGGACCGCCACCAGCGCATCGGCGAGGGCCACATCGGCACCGGCGCCTTCGAGGAGCTCCTCGCCCATCCCGCGACCGAGGGCGTGCCGTTCGTCCTGGAGACCCCCGGGTCACGCGACGTCGGCAACGCCGACATCCCGCTCCTCAAGGAGCTCCGCGAGCGCACGCCGGCGCGTCGGTGACGACCACCCGTCGTACGACGCTGCTCGCCACGCTCGCCCTCCTGGCGATGACGGCGTGCTGGGGGTCGACGTTCTTCCTCATCAAGGACCTGCTCGACCGGGTGCCGACGCTGGACTTCCTCGCGGTGCGCTTCTCGATCGCCAGCGCCGTGATGCTCCTCGTCGCGCCCCGTGCGCTGTCGCGGCTCTCGGCGGAGTCACGGCGGCACGCGATCGTGCTCGGCGTGCTCTACGGCGTCGCGCAGATCCTGCAGACGGCCGGCCTGGCGCACACGGCGGCGAGCGTGTCCGGCTTCATCACCGGGATGTACGTCGTGGCGACGCCGCTGTTCGCGGCCGTCCTGCTGAGGACACGCATCACCGCCCTCACCTGGGGTGCCGTCGCGCTCGCGACGGCCGGCCTCGGGGTGCTGACGCTCAACGGCTTCTCCATCGGCTACGGCGAGGCGATCACGCTGGTGGCGGCGATGCTCTACGCGCTGCACATCGTCGGCCTGGGGGCCTGGTCCGCGCCCGGACAGGCGCTCGGCATGTCGATCGTGCAGCTGATGGTCATCGCCGTCGTGTGCCTCGTCGCGACCGCACCGGACGGGATCGTGCTGCCGAGCGAGACCCGCGACTGGCTCTCGGTCGTCTACATGGCGGTCTTCGCCGGCGCCGCCGCCCTGGTCGGGCAGACCTGGGCACAGTCGATCCTGCCGCCGACCCGCAGCGCGATCATCATGAGCATGGAGCCGGTCTTCGCGGCGTTCTTCGCGGTGCTGCTGGGTGGGGAGTCGATGACGATGCGGATGGTCCTCGGCGGGGTGATGGTGCTCGGCGCGATGCTCGTCGTCGAGGCCGGTCCCCGGCGCAAGATCGAGGGCGAGGTGCAGCATCTCGCGGTGTGAACGACGTCGCCGCGCGGTGCAGCGGTGAGGCTAGAGTCGTCGACGTGACGCCGTCGTACTTCTTTGGACACCTGCCGGGCTTGCCCGTGCGGGCCGTCTAGACGCGCCGCACACCACCAACGCCCCGGCCAACGACCGGGGCGTTTCTGCGTGCCGGACCGGGGTCGGGCACGCATCCAGAGAGAAGGAACACCATGGTCGTCGTCATGTCACCGGACGCCACCGACGAGGACGTCGCGCACGTCGTCGAGAAGGTCGAGGCCGTCGGAGGGGAGGCCTTCGTCTCCAAGGGCGTGGTCCGGACCATCATCGGCCTGGTCGGCGACCTCGAGTCGTTCCACCACCTCAACCTGCGCACCCTGCGCGGCGTCGCCGACGTGCACCGGATCAGCGACCCCTACAAGCTCGTCAGCCGCCAGCACCACGCCGGCCGCTCGACGGTCTGGGTCGGACAGCCCGGCGCCCAGGTGCCGATCGGCCCCGACACCTTCACCTTCATGGCCGGCCCGTGCGCGGTCGAGACGCCCGAGCAGACGCTCGAGGCGGCGCAGATGGCCAAGGCCGCCGGTGCCACGATCCTGCGGGGCGGGGCCTACAAGCCCCGCACCTCGCCGTACGCCTTCCAGGGACTGGGGGTCGCCGGCCTCGAGATCCTCGCCGACGTGCGGGCCGCGACCGGCCTGCCGATCGTCACCGAGGTCGTGGACGCCCGCGACGTCCCGGTCGTCGCCGAGCACGCCGACATGCTCCAGATCGGCACCCGCAACATGGCCAACTTCGGCCTGCTCCAGGCTGCGGGTGACTCCGGCAAGCCGGTGCTGCTCAAGCGCGGCATGACCGCCACCATCGAGGAGTGGCTGATGGCGGCTGAGTACATCGCGCAGCGCGGCAACCTCGACGTGGTCCTCTGCGAGCGCGGCATCCGCACCTTCGAGCCCGCGACGCGCAACACCCTCGACATCTCGGCGGTGCCGGTGGTGCAGGCCACCAGCCACCTGCCGATCATCGTGGACCCCTCCCACGCGGCCGGCCGCAAGGACCTCGTGGTGCCGCTCTCGCGGGCCGCGATCGCCGTCGGTGCCGACGGGATCATCGTCGACGTGCACCCCGAGCCCGAGGTCGCGCTGTGCGACGGGCCGCAGGCGCTCCTGGGCAACGACCTGCGCGACCTCGCCACCGCGGTGCGCAAGCTGCCGCCGGTCGTCGGTCGGGTCGACGCCGGCGAGCGGATCCGAAGGGTCTGAGTCCCCCGAGGACCTCGACGGACCGCAAGGAGGGGCCGAGTCGGCGCGATGTTGCACCCGTCGCGACAACATCGCGCCGACTCGGCGTGGGGGTGGGGCGCGTCGGCAGCTCGGCCGGCCGGGGAGTCCCGCGCCCCCGGACCGCCCCTGCCTCGGCCGACCCGCCGCTAGGGTGACGGTCGTGGAGACGTGTGCCCAGTGCGGCCACCAGCTGGGGCTGGGTCGCTTCTGCGTCAACTGCGGCCTGCCCGTGGACCGGTCGTGGGGCACCGACACCGCCGAGCGTCCGGCGGTGCTCGACCCCGCTCCGCTCGACCCCACGGCGCTCGACCCGACGGGGCCCACCGTCAGCGCGCCCCGGACCCCGCCTCCGGTGCTGGAGCCGCTGCAGCAGCCGCGCTTCCCGCTCTATGCCGACCAGGTCGGTCACCCGGGCCCGCTCCCCAGCGGCCCTCCCCCGCTGCTGCCCCCGCCGGGCGGGCACCACCGCGAGCCGCGACCACGACCCGCCTGGCTGCCGTGGGCCCTCGCCGCCCTGGCCCTGCTGCTGACCGCCGGGCTGGGCGGGATCCTGCTGCTCACCGGCGGCGACGACGAGACCGCTCGCGAGCCGGCTGCGGTGGGATCCGCGTCGAGCACCCCGCCCCCCAGCGACGCGACCAGCCCGACGCCCGCCCCCACGCCCACCCCGAGCCCGAGCCCGACCTCCACGCCTAGCCCGAGCGAGACTCCGACCGACCCCGTCCCGCCGGAGAACCTCGCCCGCTTCGCGACGGCGACCGTGCCCGGCACCGCGCCGCCCAACGTGGACGTCGACGGCAACGAGGTCCGTTACGAGTCGCGCAACATGCTCGACGACGTGCGCACGACATGCTGGCGCACCCCTGGCGACGCGTCCGGCCAGACGATCACGCTCACCCTCGACGGCCCCACCACGCTGAGCCGGGTGGGGCTGGTCAACGGCTACGCGAAGACCTCGGAGGCCGGCTCCGGCCGCCTCAACTGGTATCGCGGCAACCGCCGCATCCTCGCCGTCGAGTGGACCTTCGACGACGGCACGACCGTGTCGCAGTCGCTGGTCGAGACCCGCACCATGCAGACCATCGACCTCGAGCCGGTGGTGACGAGCACCGTCACGCTGCGCCTCGTCAGCGTCAGCTCCCCGGGAGCCGGCCGCTCGGCACGCGACTACACCGCGATCAGCGACCTGGCGCTCGTGGGATCACCCGTCGGCTGACCGCCTGCGTCGGGCTCAGACCAGCCGGGCGAGCACCCCGGCGGCGGCCTCGGCGTCGGCACGGGTGACACCGAGGTGGGTCACGAGGCGCACCGTGGTGGGGCCCACGGTGGCGACGCGGACGCCGGCGTCGGCGGCTCGGGCGACGAAGTCGGGCGCATCCGGACGGGGTACGACGACGATGTTGGTGTCCACGCCGTCAGGATCGACGCCGCAGGCGGCCGCCAGCAGCCGGGCGTGGGCGTGGTCGTCGGCCAGCCGCTCGACGTGGTGGTCGAGCGCGTGCAGCCCGGCCGCGGCCAGGATGCCCACCTGGCGCATCCCGCCACCCATGCGCTTGCGCCAGATCCGGGCCTCCGCGACCGTGTCGCGGCTGCCGACCAGCAACGAGCCGACCGGCGCACCGAGCCCCTTGGACAGGCACACGGCCATGACGTCGGCGACGGCGCCGTACTCACGAAGCGGCGTGCCGGTCGCGACGTGGGCGTTCCAGATGCGGGCGCCATCCATGTGGATCGAGGCGCCGACGCCGGTGGCGAAGTCGCGCAGGTCGTGCAGGTCGGAGAGCGGCAGGACCGCGCCGCCCGCGAAGTTGTGGGTGTTCTCGACCGAGATCGCGGCCGTGGGCACGAAGAACGGACCCATGTCGGGGGCGAAGAGCGTCTGCACCATCGCCAGGTCGACCTGGCCGCGCGGGTGGTGCCAGGTGCGCATGGTGACGCCGCTGTAGGCACCGTGGGCGCCGAGCTCCGCGCGCGCGATGTGGGCGGCCGACTCGCAGAGGACCTCCTGGCCCGGCGCGACCAGGGAGCGCACGGCGAGCACGTTGGCCATGGACCCGGTCGGCATGAACAGCGCCGCCTCGTGGCCGAAGAGACCCGCGACCCGCTCCTCGAGCAGCGCGACCGTCGGGTCCTCGCCGTAGACGTCGTCGCCGACCTCCGCGCGCGCCATGGCGGCCCGCATCGACTCGGTCGGACGCGTGACGGTGTCGCTGCGGAGGTCGATCATCGCGTCGGCCACGTCAGGACTGGACGGGCTTCTCGCGGCGCAGCATCTCCGCGACCAGGAAAGCCAGCTCGAGCGACTGGACCCGGTTGAGGCGCGGGTCGCACACCGACTCGTAGCGGTTGCCGAGGTCCATCTCGAGCAGCTCCTCGCTGCCCCCGACGCACTCGGTGACGTCGTCGCCGGTGAGCTCGACGTGGACGCCTCCGGGCCATGTGCCCAGCGCGTGGTGGACGTCGAAGAAGCCCTGGACCTCGTCGATCACGGCGTCGAAGGCGCGCGTCTTGTAGCCCGAGCTGGCCTCGAAGGTGTTGCCGTGCATGGGGTCGCACACCCACGCCACGTTGACGCCCTCGGCGGTGATCTTCTCGACCAGGTGCGGCAGGCCGTCGCGGATCTTGCCGGCACCGAAGCGGGTGATGAAGGTCAGACGGCCCGGCTCGTTGTCGGGGTTGAGCTTGGAGGCGAGGGCCAGGGCGTCGTCGGCGCTGGTCGAGGGGCCGAGCTTGACGCCGATCGGGTTGCGGATGTGGCTGAGCAGCTCGACGTGGGCGTTGTCGAGCTGGCGGGTGCGCTCACCGATCCACACGAAGTGGCCCGAGACGTCGTAGGGCTGCTGGGTGCGCGAGTCGATGCGTGTCATCGCGTGCTCGTACTCGAGGACGAGGGCCTCGTGGGAGGAGTGGAAGTCGACGCGGTGGAACTCGTCGGGGTCGGCGCCGATCGCGGAGATGAACGCCATCGCCCGCTCGATCTCGTGGGCGACCTTCTCGTAGCGCTGGCCCGCAGGCGAGTCGCGCACGAAGTCGGTGTTCCACGCGTGGACCTGGCGCAGGTCGGCGTAGCCACCGGTGGTGAAGGCGCGCACCAGGTTGAGGGTCGCGGCGGAGGCGTTGTAGACGTCGAGCAGCCGCGCCGGGTCGTGCACGCGCGACTCGGGGGTGAAGTCGAAGCCGTTGACGGCGTCGCCGCGGTAGGCCGGCAGCGTGACGCCGTCGCGGGTCTCGAGGTCGGAGCTGCGGGGCTTGGCGTACTGGCCGGCCAGCCGGCCGACCTTGACCACCGGGACGGACGCGGCGTAGGTCAGCACGACGGCCATCTGGAGCAGGACGCGCAGCTTGTTGCGCACGTTGTCGGCGGTCACGCCGGACAGGGTCTCGGCGCAGTCACCGCCCTGGAGCAGGAACGCCTCGCCGCGGGCCACGGCGGCCAGCTTGGTCTTGAGGTCGTCGCACTCGCCTGCGAAGACCAGCGGCGGCATCGTGCGGAGCCGGGCGACGGTCTCGTCGACGGCGGCCCGGTCGGCGTACGTCGGTTGCTGGGCCGGCCCGAGGGCGTGCAGGGCGGAGAGGTCGGGGACGTTGCTGCTCACCGCTCAAGCCTACGCGCGCGGGGTCGCCCACCTCGATTCGTCGGCAGCGCGCGGACAGGCTCACGGATGCAACATCGCGCCGACTCGGCCAGCGCTCAGTCCTCGAGGTGCTCGATGTCGCGGAAGCCGGTCTTCTTGGCCCGGACGCCCCGGTTGGTCGCCCAGGTGGCCGCCCACAGCACGACGCCGAGGAGGATCAGGCCGCCGGCGACCTGGTACTGGATCCAGTCGTCGCGGTCGCGGGCCCACGGCCCGACGAAGAACAGGCAGGCCACCGCACC
>NZ_CALRWD010000021.1:0-53964 GCF_943371775.1 Nocardioides psychrotolerans | reverse complement strand
ACCAGCAACGGGTCGGGCACCACCTCGACGAGCCAGGCGAGCAACGGCTCCGCCAACGGGACGACCGGCAAGGCACCGGCTGCGGCGACGCCGAAGCCCGCTGAGAAGACCGCGGAGAAGTCGGCGGCCCCCGCTGCCAAGGCCGAGGCCAAGCCGGCCCCGGTCGCCAAGCCGCGCCCGGAGTCCAAGGCTGCTGAGCCGGCCAAGGGCACCAGCAACCCGATGCCCAAGGAGACGCGCCCCGCCGAGCCCGCCGCGGCGAGCGACGAGCCGACCTACACCGTCCTGCGTGGCGCGCCTGCCCGCACCGCGGCCAACATGGACGCCTCCCTGACGGTGCCCACAGCGACGTCGGTGCGCTCGGTCCCGGTCAAGCTGCTGTGGGACAACCGCACCGTCATCAACAACCACCTGGCCCGCGCCCGCGGCGGCAAGGTCTCCTTCACGCACCTGATCGGCTACGCGCTGGTCAAGGCCGTGCGCTCGATGCCGGAGATGAACAACGGCTTCGAGGTCCGCGAGGGCAAGCCCAACCTGATCACGCCGGCCCACATCAACCTCGGTCTCGCGATCGACGTCCCCAAGCCCGACGGCTCGCGCCAGCTGCTCGTCCCGAGCATCAAGGCCGCCGAGACGATGGACTTCGCCGGCTTCTGGACCGCCTACGAGGAGATCGTGCGCAAGGCGCGCGACAACAAGCTCGCGGTGACCGACTTCCAGGGCACCTCGATCTCGCTGACCAACCCCGGTGGCATCGGCACCGTGCACTCCGTGCCGCGCCTGATGGCCGGCCAGGGCGCGATCATCGGCGTCGGCGCCATGGAGTACCCGCCGGAGTGGCAGGGCGCCTCGGCCGAGGCGATCGCCCGCAACGCGATCAGCAAGGTCATGACGCTGACCTCGACCTACGACCACCGCGTCATCCAGGGCGCCCAGTCGGGTGAGTTCCTCAAGCGCATGCACCAGCTGCTGCTCGGCGAGGACGACTTCTACGACGAGATCTTCCGCTCGCTGCGCATCCCCTACGAGCCGATCCGCTGGAGCAACGACATCTCGACGTCGCACGACGACGAGATCAGCAAGCAGGCCCGCATCCTCGAGCTCATCCACGCCTACCGCGTGCGCGGGCACATGATGGCCGACACCGACCCGCTCGAATACCGCCAGCGCAGCCACCCCGACCTCGAGGTGGAGTCGCACGGCCTGACGCTGTGGGACCTCGACCGTGAGTTCGCCACCGGCTCCTTCGGGGGCGAGGGCCGCCGCTTCATGAAGCTGCGTGGCATCCTCGGCATCCTGCGCGACTCCTACTGCCGCACCACCGGCATCGAGTACATGCACATCATGGATCCCGAGCAGCGCCGGTGGATCCAGGAGCGCGTGGAGCAGCCGCACACCAAGCCGCCTCGCGAGGAGCAGCTGCGGATCCTGCTCAAGCTCAACCAGGCCGAGGCCTTCGAGACGTTCCTGCAGACGAAGTTCGTCGGGCAGAAGCGCTTCAGCCTCGAGGGCGGCGAGACCACGATCCCCGTCATCGACGAGATCTGCGAGGCGGCCGCCGAGGCCGACCTCGACGAGGTCACGATCGGCATGGCCCACCGCGGCCGGCTCAACGTGCTGGCCAACATCGTCGGCAAGAAGTACAGCCAGATCTTCCGCGAGTTCGAGGGCAACATCGACCCGCGCACGGTCCAGGGCTCCGGCGACGTGAAGTACCACCTCGGCGCCGAGGGCGAGTTCGAGGCCGGGTCCGGTGACACCATCAAGGTGTCCGTCGCGGCCAACCCCTCGCACCTCGAGGCCGTCGACCCCGTCCTCGAGGGCATCGCCCGCGCCAAGCAGGACGTGCTCGACAAGGGCGCCGCCTACCCCGTGCTGCCTCTGCTGGTCCACGGTGACGCGGCGTTCGCCGGCCAGGGGGTCGTCGCCGAGACGCTCAACCTGAGCCAGCTGCGTGGCTACCGCACCGGCGGCACGATCCACGTGGTCGTCAACAACCAGGTCGGCTTCACCACCTCGCCCGGCTCGTCGCGCTCCTCGCTCTACTGCACGGACGTCGCGCGCATGGTCCAGGCGCCGATCTTCCACGTCAACGGCGACGACCCCGAGGCCTGCATCCGCGTGGCCCGCCTCGCGTTCGAGTACCGCCAGGCGTTCAACAAGGACGTCGTCATCGACCTGGTCTGCTACCGCCGTCGCGGTCACAACGAGGGCGACGACCCGTCCTACACCCAGCCGTTGATGTATGACCTCATCGAGCAGAAGCGCTCGGTCCGCAAGCTCTACACCGAGTCCCTGATCGGTCGTGGCGACATCACGATCGAGGAGGCCGAGCAGGTCCTGCGCGACTACCAGCAGCAGCTGGAGCGGGTCTTCACCGAGGTGCGCGAGGCCAGCAGCCAGCCCTCGGAGTGGACCACGGTCCCCGACTACCCGGACAAGCCCGCGGGCGAGACCGAGACGGCCATCTCGCTGGAGTTCCTCAAGCGGATGTCCGACGCCTACGTCACGCCGCCCGACGGCTTCACCGTGCACCCCAAGGTGATGCCGCAGCTGCAGCGTCGCGCGACGGCGATCACCGAGGGCCCCATCGACTGGGGCACCGGTGAGATCCTCGCCTTCGGCTCGCTCCTCATGGACGGACGCCCCGTGCGCCTGGCCGGCCAGGACTCGCGCCGCGGCACGTTCGTGTCGCGCTTCGGCACGATCATCGACCGCGTCAACGCCGACGAGTGGACCCCGCTGTCCTCGCTCACCGAGGACCAGGCGAAGTTCTACATCTACGACTCGCTGCTCTCCGAGTACGCCGCCCTCGGCTTCGAGTACGGCTACTCCGTGGCCCGCCCCGAGGCCCTCGTGCTGTGGGAGGCGCAGTTCGGCGACTTCGTCAACGGCGCGCAGACGGTCATCGACGAGTTCATCTCCTCGGGCGAGACCAAGTGGCGCCAGGAGTCCGGTGTCGTGCTGCTCCTCCCCCACGGCTACGAGGGCCAGGGGCCGGACCACTCGTCCGCGCGCATCGAGCGCTTCATGACGATGGCGGCAGACGAGGCGTTCGTGGTGGCCCAGCCGTCCACCCCGGCGTCGTACTTCCACCTGCTGCGTCGCCACTCGCTGGGCGAGAAGCACCGACCGCTCATCGTCTTCACGCCCAAGTCGATGCTCAAGCGCAAGGAGGCCGCCTCGCAGCCGGCCGACTTCACCTCGGGCTCCTTCCGCCCCTTCATCGGGGACGCGGACGCCAACCCCGGGAAGGTCGACACCCTGCTGATCTGCTCGGGTCGCGTGACCTGGGACCTCATGGTCGACCGTGCCAAGCGGGAGAACCCCGAGCGCTTCGCCATCGCCCGTGTGGAGCAGCTCTACCCGCACCCGATCGACGACATCAAGGCCGAGATCGCGCGCTATCCCCACCTCAAGGGTGTGCGCTGGGTGCAGGACGAGCCGGTCAACATGGGTCCGTGGCCCAACTACGCGCTCAACGTCTGGCCCGAGGTCGACGCCCAGGTGGAGGGCATCACGCGCACCGCCTCCAGCTCGCCGTCGGTGGGCACCGTCAAGCGGCACGCAGCCGAGCAGAAGGACCTGCTCGACCGCGCCTTCGCCTGATCGGAGCGGCATGTACTTCACCGATCGCGGCATCGAGGAGCTCGAGAAGCGCCGGGGTGACGAGGAGGTCACCCTGGCGTGGGTCGCCGACCGGCTGCAGGAGTTCACCGACACCCACCCGGAGTTCGAGACGGCCGTCGAGCGGCTGGCCACCTGGCTGGCCCGCCTCGACGACCCGGACGACTGAGAGCGCATGAGCGACGACTACGTCGACTATGCCGCCTGGGGCGTGGCGTTCTTCCGCAGCGCGGTCTCCGCCGAGCGCGTCCTGGCGGGCATCAACGTGCTGGCGGGGCAGCCCATCGACGTCGGCCCGCTCGGCGTCGGCCCCGGCCGGGTGGTCAAGATCCGGGCGACCGGTGCGATCGGCCAGGCGGTGGGGGCCCGCGTGGGCGAGGACCCGGTGAGCTTCCGGATCGAACTGCCGGTGACCCTGGAGTTCGCGATCGACCTGGGCGTGGACACCCAGCGCTTCGTGGCCGACATCGACGTCCCCCTGGTGCTGACCGCGCGCGCCCGCCGGGACCTGGCGATCGTCCTCGACGTCACCCCGCCGAACGCGCAGCAGGTCGTGGTGCGGGTGCAGGCCCAGGGTGTCCGGGCCTCCATCACCAAGCGCGCCGCCAACGTCGAGGGCGAGCTCCAGCGGTTCGTGGCGTCGTACGTCGCCCGGGAGCTCGACAAGCCCTACGTCGTGGCGGCGCGCACCATCGACGTCTCGGGTGCGATCGACAAGGCCATCACCACGCTCGGTCCGCGCGCTCCCCAGGCCGAGGAGATGACCTCGGACCTGCCGACCGCGCTCGAGGCCGAGATCCGCGAGCACGAGACGCTCTTCACCGACGACACACTCACGCCCTAGTCTGCGGCCATGGCCGAGCAACCGCACGAGACGACCGCCTATCCCGCAGCTCCGTGGCGGATGGTGGGCTCCTTGTGGCTCTCGCTCTTCAAGGTGCGCGACGACGTCGACGAGCTGCGTCCGGCCGGCATCTACGGAGCCGCCTTCGTCAGCTATGAGGAGGGCAGCCCGCTGACCTACTCCGAGCTGCTGGTGGCGCGCCCGGTCACGTCGGCCGAGCACGGGAAGCGGGTCAGCATCACCGACATCTGGGTCGACTCCCCGGCTTCGGTCGCCGGGGGCCGCGAGCTCTGGGCCATCCCCAAGGACCTGTGCGACTTCACCTTCGAGAGCAGCCACACGGGTCCGCTCTCACGGACCGAGTGGTCGGCGTCGGTGGCGCGACGACCGATCGCCAGCGCGCGCTTCACCGACGTCTCGCGCGGGATGCTGAGGGTGCCCTTCAAGGGCGGCACCTGGCAGCCCGGGCTGCCCGAGGGCGGTGGAGAGAAGACCGCCACGCTCCAGGGCTCCGCACGGACGCTGCCGTGCCGTGGGGTGTGGGACTTCGCCGCGGACGGGCCCCTGGGCTTCCTGCGCGACGCGCGACCGCTGGCGTCGGCCCGCATGGCGAGCTTCCGCATGTCCTTCGGCTGAGCGGTCAGTCGCCCTGCTCGTCGGCCGCCTTGCGGGCCGCCTCGCGGATCTCGAAGACCTCGGTCGCGAAGCCCCCGACGGCGCCTGCGACGTCCTGCACGGCCTTGGTGATGATGCTCGCGACCTCGCCCACGGCCGAGGCCGCCGCCTCGACCGTGGACTGCACGGCGTCCTTGCCGATCTCACCCTTGGACAGGTGGTCGGCCCCCGAGCGGTCGGCGCTGTCGTCGTGCATGCCCTCGTCCATGCCCTCAGTGTGACCCGTCGGGCTCACGCAGCCAACGAGGTGTCGGTCACGGTCTCCACGTCCGGCTTGCGCAGGAAGGACGGCACCAGGTCGCTCTTCTTGTCGGGCAGCGCGAAGCGGCAGATCTTCTTGGCGACGCTCAGCAGCTGCTGGCCGAGCGGGCCCTCGTTGTAGCCGATGCCGTAGCGGTCGCAGATCTCGCGGACCTCCTCCGCGATCTCCGGGTAGCGGCGCGCCGGGAGGTCGGGGAACAGGTGGTGCTCGATCTGGTGCGACAGGTTGCCGGTCATCACGTGGAAGAGCTTCCCGCCGGTGATGTTGGCCGAGCCCAGCAGCTGGCGGTAGTACCAGTGGCCGCGCGACTCGTTCTCGCACTCCTCCTCGGAGAAGGTGGCGACCCCGGCCGGGAAGTGGCCGCAGAAGATGATGTTGAACGCCCAGATGTTGCGGATCAGGTTGGCCGTCGCGTTGCCCGCGAAGGTGAGCGGGAAGAGCGGCCCGGTCAGTGCCGGGAAGAGCACGTAGTCCTTGAGCGCCTGGCGCTTGATCTTCTTCATCAGCCCCGGGTAGATCGCCTTGTTGTCCTCCAGCGACCGCTTGCCCGACACGATGTTCTCGACCTCGAGGTCGTGCATCGCGACGCCCCACTCGAAGAAGACCATCAGCAGGAGCGCGTAGAGCGGGTTGCCGAGGTAGTAGGGGTGCCACTTCTGGTCGGCGTCCATCCGCAGGATGCCGTAGCCGATGTCACGGTCCTTGCCGAGGATGTTGGTGAAGGTGTGGTGGATGTAGTTGTGGCTGTACTTCCACTGCTCACCGGGGCACACGTTGTCCCAGTCGTACATCCGGGAGTTGAGGCCCGGGTCGCCCATCCAGTCGTACTGGCCGTGCATGACGTTGTGGCCGATCTCCATGTTGTCGAGGATCTTGGAGACGCTGAGCGCGGCGACCGCGAGCGGCCACGCCGGCGGGAGGTAGAACAGCGCGCGACCGGCGACCTCGAAGCCGCGCTGGGCCTTGACGACCTTGCGGATGTAGTCAGCGTCCTCCTCGCCGAGCTGGCCGAGGGCGCGCTGGCGGATGGCGTCCATCTCGGCGCCGAAGGCGTCGAGCTGCTCGGTGGTGAGACGACGCAGCTCGGCGTCGCCGGGCACGCGCGCCTCGGAGGCGGTGCTGCCGACAGTGGCGGTGGGGTCCTGGGTGATGGTCATGAGTGGTGGTTCCTTCGTCAGAGGTCGACGACGCAGTCGCCGACGGGGGCGGAGACACAGATCTGGATGTCCTCGTCGGGCAGCGAGGACTCGGCACCGGTGACCACGTTGCGCACGGTGCCCTCGGTCTTGGTCTTGGTGCAGGAGAAGCAGATGCCCATGCGGCAGCCGAACTCGGGCTTGAGACCGAGCGCCTCGGCCTGCTCGAGGAGGCTCGCGCCGGTGTTGGCGGCCTCTGCGCCGGAGCGGCTGAACGACACCTGGCCCTCGGCCGTGCCGGAGACGGTCATGGGCGGCTTGAAGAACTCCACGCGCAGCCGGCTCGGCTCGGTGGAGCCGACCTCGACGCCGTACGCCGCGTGGACGAGCTCGATGAGCCCGCCCGGGCCGCAGGCCCAGGTGTCGACGTCGCGGAAGTCGGGCACCAGGCGACGCAGCTCGAACTCGCTGAAGACGTGGTCGCCGTAGCGCAGGTGCACGTCGACGTGGTTGTCGCCGGCGGCGATCTCGGCCAGCTCCTCGGCGAAGATCTGGTCCTCGGGCGAGCGGGCGTAGTGCAGGAACGTCACCTTGCGGTTGGCACGGCCGTCGTAGCCGTCGCGGAGCAGGGTGCGCACCATCGACATGACCGGCGTGATGCCCGAGCCGCCGCTGATCATCAGCAGGTGGTTGATCGTCGGGGTGGCCGGGCTCTCGGTGAGGGTGAAGTCCCCCATCGCCTGGCTGAGGTGGATCATCTGCCCCGGCTGCGCCTGGGTGACGAGGAACTTCGAGACCTGGCCCTCGTCGTGCGCACGGATCGTCAGCGTGAACTGCTCACCCGGCGCCGAGGCGGCCGAGGAGATGGAGAAGCAGCGGGTGAAGCGCTTGGCGCTGCCCGGCAGGTCGACGCCCACCTGGACGTGCTGCCCGGCGCGGTGGCCGCGCCATGTCGCGGTGGGCTGGAGGGTCAGGGTGGCGACGGGGGCGGTGTCGAGGCCGGCGGTCTCGCGGTGGACGCTGACCACCCGGGCGCGGACCTCGTGGGCGGCCCACATCGGGTTGACCTGCTCGAGGTAGCGGTCCACGCCGTGCGGCGAGGTGAGGGCGGCGAGCGCACGGGAGCGGAGCAGGCTCTGCAACGGGCTGGCGGTGAGGCTCATCCGGGGCTCCTTGGCGTGTCAGATTGAGTGTACGTTCGTACACTCAAAACTCTCGCAGCACCGATCGGCCGGGTCAACCGTCGTCAGCCGTGACAGTGCACACATGTGCACTGATAAACTCGACGCTTGTGACCGAGACCCGCGGCGAGCGCAAGGAGCGGACCCGCCGCGCCATCCTCGACGCGGCCCTCCGGCTCTGCGAGGACAGCAGCCTGGTGGCGTTGTCCCTGCGGCAGGTGGCCAAGGAGGTCGGCATCGTCCCGACCGCGTTCTACCGGCACTTCGACTCGATCGAGGCCCTCGGCCTCGAGCTGGTCGACGAGTCGTTCGTGTCCCTGCGGGCGATGCTGCTCGACGTGCGGCGCAGCGATCCCGCCTTCGACGACATCATCGACTCCTCGATCGGCATCCTGGTCGAGCACGTCCACCAGCAGCGGGCGCACTTCCAGTTCATCGTCCGCGAGCGCGCCGCGGGGCCGCTGCGCGTGCGCGAGGCGATCAACACCGCCATCGAGCAGTTCGAGAAGGAGCTGGCCACCGACCTGGTCCGCCTCACGGGCACGACCACGTGGTCGCCCGACGACCTGCAGATCCTGTCGGGCCTCATCGTGACGGCGATGGTGGGGCTGGCCGAGGCGATCCTGCGCACCCCCGACCCCGGCGCCGAGAAGGCGATCGTCGAGGGCGCCCGGGTGCAGCTGCGCATGGTGCTGGTCGGCGCCCTCAACTGGCGTTCGAAGCGCTAGGTCGGATCCGGGCAGGACAGGTCAGGTCGCCCGCGGCAGCACCGGACGCACGGTGACCTCGGGGATGCTCGCGTCGTCGGGCAGGTCGAGCACGTGCAGGATCGTGTCGACCACGGTCGAGGGTGCGATCCAGCGCGAGGCGTCGTAGGTGCGCCCCTCCTGCTCGTGCACCTTCTCCTGCATCGGGGTCGCGGTGCGGCTGGGGAAGATCGTCGTCACGCGCACGCCGTGCTCGACCTCCTCGGCCCGCAACGCGTCCGCGAAGCCGCGCAACCCGAACTTCGAGGCGGCGTAGGCGGACCAGTCGGCGTTGGCGCTCAGGCCCGCGGAGGAGTTGACGAAGACGACCGTGCCGCGCGTGCGGCGCAGGGCCGGCAGGCACCGTCGCGTGAGGATCGCCGGGGCGACGAGGTTGACCGCCAGGTGGTGGCTCAGCACCTCGCTCCCCTGCTCCGCCACGCACCCGAGCTCCACCACGCCGGCGACGTGGTGCAGTGAGTCGATCTCCTCGGGCAGCCCGCTGATCCGCTCCAGCGCGCTCGCGTCCGCCAGGTCGGCCACCACGACCTGGCTGCCGGGATAGCGCTCGGCGAGCTCGTCGGCGCGCGCCGTGGTCCTCGCCAGGAGGACCAGGTGGTCACCGCGCCCCTGCAGCCGGTCGGCGAGGACGGCCCCGATGCCGGAGCCCGCCCCCGTCACCAGGTGGGTGGTCATCGCGTGAAGACGACCTTGCCGAAGATGTCGCCCTGCGCCATGGCCGCGAAGCCGTCGCGGGCGTCGGTCATCGGGATCGCCCGGTCGATGAGCGGCCGGGCACCCGTCGCGTCGAGCAGGGCGACGAGCGAGGCCAGCTCGCCGCTGGTGCCCATGGTCGAGCCGATGACGCTGAGCTGGAGGAAGAAGATGCGGGTCAGCTCGGCGTCGTCGAGCGTCGGGCCCGACGTCGTGCCGCTGATGACGATCTTGCCGCCGGGGCGCAGGGCGCGCACCGAGTGCGACCAGGTCGCGCGACCGACGGTCTCCATCACCGCGTCGACCTTGACGGGCAGGCGGGCACCGGACTCGAACACCTCGTGGGCGCCGAGCTCCAGGGCCTTGGCCCTCTTGGTCTCGTCGCGCGAGGTGGCCAGCACCTTGAGCCCACCGGCGCGGGCCAAGGTGATGAGCGCCGTGGCCACTCCCCCGCCGGCGCCCTGCACGAGCACGGTGTCGCCGGCCTTGAGGTCGCCCTGGGTGTAGAGCATCCGGTAGGCGGTCAGCCAGGCGGTCGGCAGGCAGGCGGCCTCCTCGAAGGAGAGCGACGCGGGCTTGGCGATCACGTTGGAGGTCGGGACGACCACCTTGTCGGCGAAGGTGCCCTGGTGGCGCTCGGAGAGCAGGGAGCGTCGGGGGTCGAAGGTCTCGTCCCCACGCCAGCTCGGGTCGGAGATGACCGCATGCACGACGACCTCGTTGCCGTTCTCGTCGAGGCCGGCGGCATCGCAGCCCAGGATCATCGGCAGCGCCTCCTCGCGCAGGCCCACGCCGCGCAGCGACCAGAGGTCGTGGTGGTTGAGCGAGGCGGCCTTGACGGTGACGGTGGTCCATCCGTCCGGGGCGACCGGGTCGGGTCGTTCCCCGATGACCAGGCCCGCGAAGGGGTCCTCGGAGTCGGCGGCGGCAAAGGAATCGGCATAGACGGCGAACATGTCTCGGAGCCTAGTAGGACGGCCTCGAGCCGTGAGCCGCAGGCGACTCTGCGGTCACCCTCGGCGCGTCACCGCAGGGCGACCGACGCGGCCCCGAGCAGCTCGAGGATCGCCCGGGCCTCGGCCACGCCGTCCTCGCTCTCCTCGTCCGGCGTGACCTGGTAGGTCGCGTCCTGCGTGGCGGCCCAGGCGGTGACCCGGCTCGGGTCGTCGTCACGGACGCCGATGAACGCCTCGAGGAGACCGGGCGCCGTGACGTCCTCGACGGTGCCGGAGCGCTCGTCGAGGCTCCGAGCAGCGTCCAGGGACGGCCGGTCGGCGAAGTCGGAGACGCTGAGGTAGGAGAACGTGTCCTCGGGCGACGTGCGGAACAGGCACTGGCGCAGACCCTCGACCCCGTCGTTGCGCTCCGAGACCACGGCCTGGCCGAGCGCCTCGGCGACGGCCGCGTCACCCAGCAGGTCGCAGGGGTGAGGGACGTCCACGGGCGTGAAGACGGCATCGGCCGGCAGGTCCCCGCCGACGAGCATCGTCATGGCCGCCACCATCACCCGCCTCTCGTCCTCCCGCGTGGCGCCGACGAACGGCGTGATGGCATACCACCCGCCCTCGACCGTCGCAATCAGCGAGCGCGACGAGATGCCCGACATCGTGTCCTCCAGCTCGACGGCCTCGACGGTGCCCTCGATCTCCAGCGGCTCGGTGGAGTGGTCCTCGGAGGACGACGTCAGCTCGGTGACGATCTCGTCCAAGGACGCCTCCCGGCTCTCCGAGATGATGGCCAGGATCGGGAGGTCCTCCTCGCCGGTGACGCTGCAGTTGCCCGCGCCGAGGAAGCGCTTCTCCTCGATCGTCACCGGCTCGCCGACGAGCTTCTCCACCTCCGCGGCGTCCAGCGCACCACAGATCGGCAGGGACGGACCCTCGTCGCGGTCGGCGCGCTCCCGCTCACCGCCCTCGGAGCAGGCGGTGAGGGCCACCACGAGCGTCGTCAGCGAGCAGGTCAGGGCGAGGGAGGCGCGGCGCATGCCGGGTCTCTTCCCCCGCCGGGGTCATGTCAACCGTCGACGGTCAGCGGCGCGCGACGCCGTCGCGACGGGCCGCGGCTGCCACCGCGCTCGAGACGGCAGGGCCCACCCGCGGGTCGAACGGCGAGGGGATGATCATCTCCTCGGTCAGCTCGTCGCCGACCAGCTCGGCCAGCGCCTCGGCCGCGGCGAGCTTCATGCCCTCGGTGATCGCGGTGGCGTGGACGTCGAAGGCGCCGCGGAAGATCCCAGGGAAGGCCAGCACGTTGTTGATCTGGTTGGGGAAGTCCGAGCGACCCGTCGCGACCACGCGGGCGTGGCGGCGAGCCACGTCGGGGTGGACCTCCGGCGTCGGGTTCGCCAGGCCGAAGACGATCGAGTCGGGCGCCATGGTGGCGACGTACTCCTCCGGCACGGTGCCACCGGACAGGCCGATGTAGACGTCGGCGCCGTCCAGCGCGTCGGCCAGGGTGCCGCTGCGGCCGTAGCGGTCGGCGGTGTCGACGGCGAGCGCGCGCTTGACCGGGGTCAGGTCGGCACGCTGCGAGTTGAGCACGCCCTTGCGGTCGGTGACGGCGAGGTCGGTGATGCCGGCCTCGAGCAGGATGCGGGCCACGGCGACACCGGCGGCTCCGGCCCCGGAGATGACCACGCGGGTCGTGCCCGGCTCGCGACCGGTCAGCTTGAGGGCATTCGTGAGCGCGGCCAGCACCACGACGGCGGTGCCGTGCTGGTCGTCGTGGAAGACCGGGATGTCGAGCATCGCCTTGAGCCGGTCCTCGATCTCGAAGCACCGGGGCGCCGAGATGTCCTCCAGGTTGATGCCGCCGAAGCTCGGGGCCATCCTGGCGACGGTCTCGATGATCTCCTCGACGTCGGTGGTGTCCAGGCAGATCGGGACGGCGTCGACGCCGCCGAACTGCTTGAAGAGGACCGCCTTGCCCTCCATGACCGGCATCGCCGCGGCGGGGCCGATGTCGCCCAGGCCGAGCACGGCGGTGCCGTCGCTGACCACGGCGACGACGTTGGGGACCCAGGTGTAGTGCTGGGTCATCGACGGGTCGGCGGCGATCGCCTCGCACACCAGGGCGACGCCCGGTGTGTAGGCGAGCGAGAGGTCGTCAGCACCGTCCAGCGGCGCCGTGGACACGATCTGCATCTTGCCTCCGACATGGAGGTCGAAGACCGGGTCGCCGGCGTGCGGGTGCGAGGGGGAATCAGCAACAGCCACGATCCGGGATCCTCCCACAACCGTCCTGACCCCCTCGGGCCGTCCCAGATGAGTCATCTCACAACCGACGGGGGCGGGGCCAGACCCGCGCCAGCACGACCGCCACCACGTCCTCCTCGCGCACCGGCCCCCGGTGCCGGGAGTCGACCCCGACGTCGGGGGCGTCGCTGAGCAGCCACCACCCCGTCGTACGACGCTGCGCCGCGCGCTTGACCGCGAGGGTCCCGTCGGGGAAGCGGGCCACGACCACCGCCCCGGGGCGGGGCCGGCGTCGGTGACTGACCAGGAGGCGGTCGCCGGCCGTCAGCGTGGGCTCCATCGAGTCACCGCGGACGAGGGCCCACCCATAGGGAGGTCGTGAGGTCCGTGGCATGCGGAGTAGTGTCCCAACGACAAGCTCTGTTGACGACGAGAGGACACGCATGTTCGCGCGACTGTTCGCCCCCACTGTCGAGGTCTCCGCCCACTGCGACCTGCCCTGTGGTGTCTACGACCCCGCTCAGGCACGCATCGAGGCCGAGTCCATCAAGGCCCTGATCGGGAAGGTGGCCGACAACGACGACCCCGACTTCCGCACGCGGGCGGTGCTGATCAAGGAGGAGCGCTCCGAGCTGGTCAAGCACCACCTCTGGGTGCTGTGGACCGACTACTTCAAGCCCCCGCACTTCGAGAAGTACCCCCAGCTCCACACGCTGGTCAACGAGGCCACCAAGCTCGCCGGCGCCTCGGGCACCAAGGGCACGCTCGACGCCGACGTGGCCGACCAGCTGCTCGCGAAGATCGACGAGATCGCCGAGATCTTCTGGGAGACCAAGAAGTGAGCCCGAGGGGCGAGCTTGCTCGTCCCCTCGCAGGTCGCTGACCTGCTGCACGTCCCTCGCCCCCGGCCCCGCACAGGAGCCGGGGGCGAGGTGCGTCTCAGCCGCCGACGTACGACGACAGGTGCTGGCCGGTGAGCGTCGAGGCGTCGGCGACGAGGGCGGCCGGCGTGCCCTCGAAGACGATCGTGCCGCCGTCGTGGCCGGCACCCGGGCCGAGGTCGATGATCCAGTCGGCGTGGGCCATCACCGCCTGGTGGTGCTCGATGACGATCACCGACAGCCCGGAGTCCACGAGGCGGTCGAGGAGCCCGAGCAGCTGCTGGACATCGGCGAGGTGGAGACCGGTCGTCGGCTCGTCGAGCACGTAGACCGCGCCCTTCTCGGCCATCTGGACGGCCAGCTTGAGCCGCTGCCGCTCGCCTCCGGAGAGGGTCGTGAGCGGCTGGCCCAGGCTGAGGTAGCCCAGCCCGACGTCCGAGAGCCGGTCGAGGATCTTGTGCGCGGCGGGCACCCTGGCGGCACCGTCGGCGAAGAACGCGGTGGCCTCGCCGACCGACATGGCCAGGACCTCGCTGATGTCCTTGCCACCGAGCGTGTAGTCCAGCACCGACGCCTGGAAGCGCCGCCCCTCGCACTCCTCGCAGAGGGACTCGACGGTGGCCATGACGCCCAGCTCGGTGAAGATCACCCCGGCGCCGTTGCAGGTCGAGCAGGCCCCCTCGGAGTTGGAGCTGAAGAGCGCCGGCTTGACACCGTTGGCCTTGGCGAACGCCTTGCGGATCGGCTCGAGGAGCCCGGTGTACGTCGCCGGGTTGCTGCGCCGCGACCCCTTGATCGCGCTCTGGTCGACCGACACGACGCCCTCGCGGCCCAGCACCGAGCCGGTCACCAGCGAGCTCTTGCCTGAGCCGGCGACCCCGGTGAGGACGCAGAGCACGCCCAGCGGGATGTCGACATCGACCTGCTTGAGGTTGTGCGCCGCCGCTCCTCGGACCTCGAGCACCCCGGTGGCCGGCCGCACCTCGTCCTTGAGCCGCGCGCGGTCGTCGAGGTGACGACCGGTCGTCGTGTCGCTCGACCGCAGGCCCTCCACCGAGCCCTCGAAGCAGACCGTGCCGCCGCCGGTGCCCGCCCCGGGGCCGATGTCGACGACGTGGTCGGCGATCGCGATCGTCTCCGGCTTGTGCTCGACGACCAGGACGGTGTTGCCCTTGTCGCGCAGCTGGAGCAGCAGCTGGTTCATCCGCTCGATGTCGTGCGGGTGCAGGCCGATGGTGGGCTCGTCGAAGACGTAGGTGACGTCGGTGAGCGAGGAGCCCAGGTGGCGGATCATCTTCGTGCGCTGGGCCTCACCACCCGACAGCGTCCCGGAGGGCCGGTCCAGCGAGAGGTAGCCCAGACCGATCTCGGTGAACGAGTCGAGCAGGTGCTGCAGCCCGGTCAGCAGGGGCGCGACCGACGGCTCCTCCAGCCGGCGCACCCAGACGGCCAGGTCGCTGATCTGCATCGCGCAGAGGTCCGCGATGTTCTTGCCGGCGATCTTGGACGACAGCGCCTCGCGCGTGAGCCGCGTGCCTCCGCAATCGGGGCAGGTCTGGAAGGTGACCGCCCGCTCGACGAACCGTCGTACGTGCGGCTGCATGGCCTCGGGGTCCTTGGAGAGCATCGACTTCTGGATCTTGGGGATGATCCCGTCGAAGGTCAGGTTGATGCCCTCGACCTTGATCTTGGTCGGCTCGGCGTAGAGCATCGTGTCGAGCTGCTTCTGGGTGAACGAAGCGATCGGCTTGTCCATCGGCAGGCCGACGCCCTCGAAGAGCCGCCCGTACCACCCCTCCATCGAGTAGCCCGGGATCGTCAGCGCACCGTCGCTCAACGACTTGGTCTCGTCGTAGAGCGCCGTGAGGTCGATGTCGCTCACGTTGCCCATGCCCTCGCACCGCGGGCACATGCCGCCGAGGTAGACCGCGTCCTTCACCACGCTCTTCTCGACACGGCCACCCTTGTCGGTCGACATCACCCCACTGGCCTTGCGTGTCGGGACGTTGAAGGAGAACGCCGTCTGCGGACCGATGTAGGGATCACCGAGACGGCTGAAGAGGATGCGCAGCATCGCGCTGGCGTCGGTGGCGGTGCCCACGGTCGAGCGCGGGTTGGCCCCGAGCCGCTCCTGGTCGACGATGATCGCGGTCGTCAGTCCCTCGAGGAGGTCGACCTCCGGGCGCGCCAGGGACGGCATGAACCCCTGCACGAAGGCGCTGTAGGTCTCGTTGATCATCCGCTGCGACTCCGCGGCGATCGTGCCGAACACCAACGAGCTCTTGCCCGAGCCCGACACCCCGGTGAAGACCGTGAGGCGACGCTTGGGGATCTCGACGTCGACGTCACGCAGGTTGTTGACCCTCGCGCCGTGCACGCGGATGAGGTCGTGGCTGTCGGCGGGGTGCCGTGTCGTGGGGGGGCCTGCCGGCTGGTCATTCATGGTGACGACGCTACGGCGTGCGCGGAGAGCCGTCACCGGGTCCGTCGACCGCGACAGGTGTAGCCCACCAGGGCGCTGTCGTGCACCGAGTCGGGGCGCAGCACCGTCAGCACCGCGGCCCCTTCCAGCGGACGAGACCCCCGCATGGTGAACTCCAGTCGTGCGGACACGCGCTGCTGTCCCGCCGCCACCCGCACGGTGCGCTTCGCGTTCGGCACGCCGTCGGGTCGGGTCCACTGCAGGGTCAGCGTGCCCGCCTCTCCGTTCGTGCGCACCAGGCCGGTGAAGACGAACGCGGCGCGCGGGCAGGTCCCCTGCCGCGTCGAGGCCTCCACCTCCACCGAGGTCACCTCCAGCGGGGAGTCCCACGGCGAGACCAGGACGACGACGGCGACCAGGGCGGCGACGGCCGCGGCGGCGACGGCGGCGCCCACGGCCCGCAGCCGCTCCTTGCTCGACCGCGACCTGGCCGACGACGCCCTCCGCGCAGGGGCCGGGTCGTCCCCTGCCCGCGTCGCGGGCTGAGCGACCGCCACGACGGTCGGGTCGCTCCTGGCGGAGTCCGCTGCAGGCTCCCGCCAGGCAGCCGGCGGCCACGCACCAGCGGGGACCGCCGCCAACCGGTCGACGAGCGCGAGGGGGAGCAACCGCTGGCCCGGATCCTTGTCCAGCCCAGCCAGGAGGGCGTCGGCTGCAGCCGCCGGAACGCCGGGCAGGACGTCGCGCGGCGGCACCGGCGGGTGCTCCCAGTGAGCGATCACGAGAGCCACGGCGTCACCGGCATCGAACGGCCGTCGACCGAGCAGCGTCTCGTAGGCCATCACGGCGAACGAGTAGGCGTCCGAGGCGGGACTCGGCTCCGCGATGCCCTGGCTCACCTCCGGAGGGAAGTACGCCGGTGTCCCCGACGGCGCCCCGCCGCCCGTGCGGAAGCCGGACGCGTCCGCGACGGCCCGCGCCAGACCGAAGTCGCCCAACCGTGCGTGGCCGTCGGGCAGCACGAACACGTTGCCCGGCTTGACGTCGCGGTGCACGACCCCCTGCTCGGCCATGGCAGCGAGCGCCTCGGCGACGTCGCGCAGGACCACCATCGCTTGGTCGACCGGCAGCCGCTCGCCGTCGAGCAGGTCGAGGAGGTTGACCCCGGGGACGTACTCCATGACGAGCAGTGCACCGCCGTCGCCGGTCATGAGGTCGTAGACCTTCACCACCGACCGGCAGCGGGTGCTCGCCAGGATCCTCGCCTCACGGCGGAACCGCTCCAGGTTGTCGGTGTCGGTCAGGGCGTGGGGCAGGATCCGCTTGATCGCGACGAGCCGCCCGATCGCCGGCTGCCGGGCGAGGAACACCTCGCCGAACCCCCCGGCCCCGAGCCGTCGGACGAGCTCGTAGCCGGGCGGCAGGTCGAGCGCCGCATCTGCCATAGAGCGCAGTATCGAACAGCCCCCGCCGGTTGGCCAGACGCCCCATTTTGGGTGGTGCTGCCCGGGGACGTTCAGGCGTAGCGTCGACGGGGCATCCTCCTCCCGCCTCGGGGGGCAGCACGACGGCGGACGGTCGCTGCATCCGCACGTGCCCACTCTCGGGGTAGCCCAGGGAGTCAGCATGGACAAGTTCGGAGCCTACGAGGTCGTCGCAGTGGCCGGCTCGGGAGTCTTGGGCAGCGTCTACCGCGCCCGTCACACGGAGCTCGGTCGCGAGGCGGCCATCAAGGAGCTGTCGGCAGCGGTGCGCGGCGCTCCCGGCCAGGCTGCGCGGCTCCGCACGGAGGCGCACACGCTGGCCGCACTGTCGCACCCCAACATCGTGGAGCTCTACGACTACGTCGAGGAGCCCGGTCGAGCCTGGTTGGCCGAGCAGTGGGTCGACGGCACGACCCTCGAGGACATCCTGGCGGAGCACGGTCGCCTGAGCGCCGAGCAGGCGGTCGGCGTGATGCGCGGTGCGCTGCTCGGCCTGGCCCACGCCCACGAGCACGGCGTCCTGCACCGCGACATCTCGGCGACCAACATCCTCGTCGACCGGGCCGGGACCTCCATGCTCCTGGACTTCGGTCTCGCCGCGCCGGCCACGACCGGAGTCCCCGGCGGGAGCGCGGGGACCGAGACCGTCGTGGGCACCCTCGCGCCCACGGGGTCGACCGCGCCCATGGTGCTCGGCACCCCCGCCTACCTGTCGCCCGAGGCAGCACGCGGGACGGCGCTGTCGACCAGGAGCGACGTCTACTCGGCGGCTGCGCTGCTGCACCACCTGCTCGCCGGAGCACCACTCTTCTCCGGCTCCTCGCTGGACATGGTGCGTCAGCACCTCGAGGCGCCGGCACCCCACCTCACGAGCGAGGGGGCCGAGATGGAGCAGCTGCTCGTCGACGCCCTCTCCAAGGATCCCTCCGACCGGCCCGCTGACGCCTCCGCCCTGCTGCTCCGGCTCGAGCAGGCCGCCGAACGTCGCTACGGCCCTGGCTGGCTGAGTCGTGCCTCGATCGCCGGCCTGGTCGGGGGCACCGGCGCAGCCTTGGGCATGGTCACGGTCCTGGGCAGCACCGGCACCGGGGTGCGTGCGGCGGAGCAGGTCCTCGACACCGCCGTCGGCGGCCAGGTGGCTCGCCAGGTCGCCTCGTCCGCCGGCCGGAGCACGCGCAAGCTCGCGATGACGCTCGGGGCGACGGCGGCCGCCTTCGTCGTCGTGGCGGTGACGACCGTCGTGCTGACCAACGGTGACGGCGAGACCGCTGTGGGCGCGGACATCAGCCAGGTGAACGACGTGTCGTCGCGCGACCCGGAGCCCAGCGAGCCGGTCGAGCCTCCGCCCGACCCGGTCGTCACCTCGGTGCCCGATGGGAGGTACCGGCTGGTCGTGACCGTGTCGAAGACCGACAACCCCGGCTACGGCAAGGTCGGTGACGTGGCCGGCCGGGTGACCTGGACGCTGCGACCGTCCTGCCCTGATGCCGCGTCCTGCTCGGGCGTTATCAAATCCAGCAGCGGCAACAGGTTCGACTACGCGTGGAACGGGTCGGTGCTCCGGGTGTCGGCACCCGAGCCTCGGGTCGAGGAGGGGCTCTGCTTCGACGTGGAGACCGGTGAGGATGTGCCGGGCACGCACTTCAAGACGACCAGCACGACGAGTCGGATCGTGCTGCGCGCCGTCGGCTCGGCCCCCGAGGGGCAGGCCCCGCGTCGCTTCGTCGGCGACGCCACGGAGCACGTGGTGGTCAGCGAGCTCCGTGGCGACTGCACCAACAGCTACGCGGACACCGGGGCGCCCGAGCCGACTGTCACCCTCCGCTACGTGGCGACGCTCCAGGGCACGTCCACGCGCTGACGTCCGCGTTTGTCCGGACCGGTCACGGGGTACAGCCCCGTCGTCCCTCCGCTGTCTCCTCCGTCCTCCCCTGGGAAGACGGCGGCGGGCAGTAGGGTCAGCCGACCGCTTCGCACCAACGAAGGACGTAGACATGTCTGTGACGGGCACCGCCCACCCGGGCGGCCACCAGAGCGATCGAGCCGACGTCGAGCTGCGCCTCCCCGCCGACAGCGCCTACGCGTCGGTGCTGCGCACCACCGCGGCCGGGCTCGCCGCACGGCTGGACTTCACCATCGACGACATCGAGGACCTGCGCATCGCGGTGGGCGAGGCCAACGCGATGGTGCTGCCGGAGGCGGACCCCGGCTCGGACCTCAACTGCCGCTTCTACCTCGCGCCCGGCACGCTCACGATCGCCGTGAGCGTGTCGTCGCTCGGCGCGGCCGCGCCCGATCGCGACAGCTTCGCCTGGCAGGTGCTGACCACGCTGGCGACCAGCGCGACCGCCGAGTCGGTCGACGACCAGTTCGTGGTGACGATGACGATGCACTCCTCCATCGCCGGAGTCGGCCTCTGACATGGACCGTCACCCCTCTCGGGACGACCTCCCCGACGACGAGGCGCAGCTGACCGGGGTCGAGCTGACCCGCAAGCGCAGTGCCGCGCTCTTCGTCGTCTTCCACGACGAGGACGAGTCGCAGGCGAGACGAGACAGCGCCCGTGACGGGCTGGTGCACCTGCACCTCCCGCTCGTCGAGCACTGTGCGCGACGCTTCCGCAACCGCGGGGAGCCTCTCGAGGACCTCGTCCAGGTCGGCACCATCGGTCTCATCAAGTCGATCGACCGTTTCGACTCCTTCCGTGGCGTGGAGTTCTCGACCTACGCCACGCCCACCATCATCGGCGAGATCAAGCGCTACTTCCGCGACAAGGGCTGGGCCATCCGCGTCCCGCGGCGGCTCCAGGAGCTGCGGATGCAGATCGGTGCCGCCACGGCCGAGCTCACCCAGTCGCTCGGACGCTCCCCCACGGTGCGCGAGCTCGCCGAGAGCATCGGGTGCAGCGTCGAGGAGATCGTCGAGGGCATCGAGTCCAGCAACGCCTACTCCACGCTCTCCCTCGACGCCTCGGACGACTCCGACGACTCGGCCGCGTCCATGCTCGACGCCATCGGGGTCGACGACGCCGGGCTCGAGCACGTCGAGATCCGCGAGTCGATCAAGCCGCTGCTGGACCGTCTGGAGCCCCGCGAGAAGAAGATCCTGCTCCTGCGCTTCTTCAAGAACATGACGCAGTCGCAGATCGCGGAGGAGATCGGGGTCTCCCAGATGCACGTCTCACGCCTGCTGACGCGCACGCTCGAGCAGCTGCGCACGTCGTTGGAGCAGCAGGACTGAGCCCCTCCGTTCCCGGTCAGTGCCCGGCGGTGCCGCGCTCCCCGGTCGGGTCGTCGGCCAGCACGTCGGTCGTGGCCGGGTGGATCATCCCGGCGATCACGACGAGCGCCGTCACGGCCATCACGGTGGCCACCGGCCAGAACTCCCGCAGGTTCCAGGCCAGTCCCAGCTGGATGAGCTGAGTCAGCAGGACCGGACCGCGAGCCCAGCCCTGCCGGCGGGTGAGCGCGACGGCGCAGCCGACCAGGGCGAGGCCGTAGACCCCGAAGAAGACGCTGGTCGTGACACCCAGCGACATCCGCTGCGAGGACAGGTGGGCGATCTCCAGCAGGGCGAGCAGCACCAGGAGCCCACCCTGGACGGCGGCCAACGACGCCGCCACGGTCAGGGGCGGCGGGTTGCCGGGTCGCTGGTGGGGACCCTCGTGGGGAGCAGGTGTCGACACCCTGGCAGCGTACGGGGCATCCATGGGCTGTGCCTCTGACATCGCTGTGATCCAACGAACCACCCGAAAGGCTTGATCCGGGAGGCAAATGTTGCAAGTCTGTTCGTGCGCTCGTGATCACCTTCACTATTGCACCCATCCGCGCGCCCGCAGGCCTGAGAACCCCTGCCTGCACTCAATGCGAAAGAGAGATCCACCACCCCATGGATTGGCGTCACCGTTCCGCGTGCCTCGATGAGGATCCGGAGCTGTTCTTTCCGATCGGCAACACCGGTCCGGCCATCCTCCAGATCGAGGAGGCCAAGCAGGTCTGCCGACGCTGCGACGTGCGCGAGCTCTGTCTCTCGTGGGCGATCGAGGCCGGGCAGGACCACGGCGTGTGGGGTGGGCTCAGCGAGGACGAGCGCCGCGCGCTCAAGCGTCGCAACGCCCGGTCGCGCGTCCGGACCGCCTGAGCGTCACTCCAGCGGGACGTCGATCCCCGCCCGGGTGCCGGCGCCGGCGGGGCGCGGCCCCAGCGTGAGCTGACCGCCCAGCTCCGACTCCACGAGCGTCCGCACGATCGACAGCCCCAGGTTCGTCGACCGGTCGAGGTCGAAGCCCTCGGGCAGACCCCGGCCGTCGTCGTCCACGATCATCGTCAGTCGCCCGACCAGGCGCTGCACCGTGACCGTGATCAGGCCGCTGGTCGCCGCGTCCTCCGCGTCGTAGCCGTGCTCGACGGCGTTCTGGAGGACCTCGGTGAGCACCATGGCCAGGGCCGTGGCGGACTCGGACGGCAGCACCCCGAACGATCCCTCGCGGCGCACACGGACCCGGCCACCGGACGAGCCGACGTCGGTCACCATGCTGCCCAGACGGTCGGCGATCTCGTCGAACGCCACGGTCTCCTCGACGGCCTGGCTGAGCGTCTCGTGCACGATCGCGATCGACCCGACCCGGCGTACGGCCTCCTCGAGGGCCAGCTTGGCCTCCTCGGAGTCGATCCGTCGCGCCTGGAGGCGCAGCAGCGCCGCCACGGTCTGGAGGTTGTTCTTCACGCGGTGGTGGATCTCGCGGATGGTGGCGTCCTTGGTGATCAGCTCGCGGTCGCGACGTCGCAGGTCGGTGACGTCGCGGACCAGGATCAGGCCGCCGATGTGCTCCCCCTCCGGTCGCAGCGGGATGGCGCGCACGATCAGGGAGACCTGGTCGCTGCCGATCTCGGTGTCGCGGTGCGCGCGACCGCCCAGCACGGCGCTGAGCGTCTCCTCGTCGGGACGGCGCCGCGGCGGCACCAGCTGACGGGTCAGGTCGGCCAGGCTGAGCCCCGAGAGGTCGCCCGACAGTCCCAACCGGCGATAGACCGACAGCGCGTTGGGGCTCGCGTAGACGACCATCCCGACGGCGTCGACCCGGAGGAACCCGTCACCGACCCGCGGTGAGTCCGCATGGTCGCTGCGCTGGCCGACCTCGGGGAAGAAACCGCCGGAGATCATCTGGGTGAGGTCGGCGGCGGTCTGGAGGTAGGACAGCTCGAGGCGGCTCGGGGTGCGCACTCCGAGCAGGTTGGTGTTGCGGGCGATCACCGCGATCACGCGCTCGGAGCGACGCACGGGGATGGCCTCGACCCGCACCGGCACGTCGTCACGCCACTCGGGGTCACCCTCCCGCACCAGTCGGCCGTGGGCCCATGCCTCGTCGAGCATCGGTCGGCGGCCCGCGGGGACGAACGTGCCGACGATGTCGTCGATGTAGGCCGTCGGGCCGGTCGTCGGGCGCATCTGGGCGGCGGCCCAGAAGCCGTGACCGCGCTGGTCGGGCAGCCACAGCACCAGGTCGGCGAAGGAGAGGTCGGCGATGATCTGCCAGTCGGCCATGATCAGCTGCAGCCAGGCCACGTCCTCCTCGCCGAGGTCGGTGTGGCTGCGCACGAGCTCGATCATCGAAGGCACACCCCTGAGCGTAGGTGTTCACGACCCCGACATCCCCGCGGTCGCGACCTTTGACAGGATGGTCGACATGTCGGCGGCGTACTGGAAGCAGGTTCACGACGACGACTTCGCCGTCCCCACCGACCGGTCGCTCTCGGACCTCACCGCGGAGCTGACCCGGCTGCTCGGAGACGCCGACCCCGACCTTCGTGACGGCCTGGCGCTGCCGGCCCTGGCGACGTGGGTGGAGCGAGGCGTCTACGACGACCTGCTGCCCGGCCTCGGCGACGGCATGGCCGCCGGCCTGCGGGTCGGTCTCGGGGAGACGGGCACGGACTCGGTCTTCCGCCGCAGCTTCTCCGTGCTCGTCCTCGCCTGCTGCATCGAGCGCGACAACGACCGACCGCTGGTCCCGGGCGGCAAGGTGCTCGAGTGGGGCGACCGGATCGCGACCTGGATGCTGACCGAGCAGGACCTGCGCGGCTACGTCCCCGGCAAGGGCTGGGCGCACGCCGTGGCCCACGGCGCCGACGCCCTGGGCGCCCTCGCCTCCTCGCCCCACGTCGGTGTCGGCGAGCTGACCGTGCTGCTCGACGTCATCGCCGAGCGGCTGGTCGCGCCGGTGGACGCGCTCTTCAGCGCCGGTGAGCCCGACCGGCTGGCGCTGGCCGCCATGAGCGTCCTGCGACGCAACCACGTGCCCCTCGACCTCATCGAGATTTGGGTCGACACGATCGCCGCGGCCGCGCGCCACCAGCACGACGGCTCCGACCAGGACCCACACCTGCGCGCCGGCAACGCCGAGGCCTTCCTGAGGGCGCTCTACCTCCAGCTGGCCCTCGGGCAGCGGCCGCCCGCCGTACGCGCGGACCTGCTGCTGCTGCTCGTGGAGGCCCTGCGCTCGACCAATCCGCACTACCTCGGAGCCAGGGTGGCTGCTCCGGCCGGGGAGTCCTGAGTAGCCTGCGGGCATGACTCAGGAAGAGACCACCGACGCCGTCCTCGAGGGACACTCCGGCGAGCTCGCCGTGGCCGTCGCCCGCGCCTACGGCGTCGAGACCATGTTCACGCTGTCGGGGGCCCACGTGTTCCCGATGTACGACGGGGCCGTCAAGGCCGACCCGCCGATGCGTCTCCTCGACGTTCGCCACGAGCAGACCGCGGCCTTCGCGGCGGAGGCCACGGGCAAGCTGACCCGCGTGCCCGGCCTCGCGGTGCTGACCGCCGGCCCGGGCGTGACCAACGGCGTGAGCGCGATCGCGCAGGCGCAGTTCGCCGGGTCCCCGATGGTGGTCGTCGGTGGTCGCGCCCCCGCCAACCGCTGGGGCAGCGGCAGCCTCCAGGAGCTCGACCAGCCGCCCATCGTCGCCTCGGTCTCCAAGATGGCGACCACGCTCCACACCGCCGGCGACATCCTCGGCGGGATGGACCAGGCCTTCGCAGCCGCCGCCTCCTCGCACCGTGGGCCGGTCTTCGTGGACGTCCCGATGGACGAGTTCTTCAACGCCTCCTCCGGCCCGGCCCCGGTGCGCTCCTCCACGCGGGGCGCGGAGCCCGACGGTGACGCCGTCGCGACCATCGCCGGGCTGCTGGCCTCGGCCACGCGCCCGGTCCTGATCCTCGGCACCGACGTCTGGGCCGACGGCGCCGAGGTGGCCGCGCTGCGCTTCGTCGAGGCGATCGGCATCCCCACGATCACCAACGGCATGGGCCGCGGCGTGATCCCGGGCGGGCACGCCCTCCTGGCGACCAAGGCTCGCGGCCAGGCGCTGGGCGGTGCCGACCTCGTCGTCGTGGTCGGCACCCCGCTCGACTTCCGTCTCGGCTACGGCATCTTCGGCGGCAAGGACGGCGCGACACCGGCCCAGGTCGTGCACGTCGCGGACTCCCCCGGCCAGGTCTCCGGTCACGCGACCTTGGCCGCGTCGGTCTCCGGCGACCTCACGTCGGTCTTCGACGGACTTCAGGCTGCACTGGAGCGTGGCTCCAAGCCCGACTGGAGCACCTGGGTCTCCTCGCTGCAGGACACCGTCGCCGCCGCCACCGCGCGCGACCTGGACCTGCTGCGCGCCGAGGCCGACCCGATCCACCCGGCCCGCATCTACGGCGAGCTGGTGCCCCGACTGGCCGAGGACGCCGTCGTCATCGGCGACGGCGGCGACTTCGTGTCCTTCGCCGGCAAGTTCGTCGAGCCGAAGCGCCCCGGCGGCTGGCTCGACCCCGGTCCCTACGGCTGCCTCGGTGCGGGCCTGGGCGCGGCGATCGCGGCGCGCCTGGCGCGACCCTCCTCGCAGGTGGTGCTGCTGCTCGGTGACGGCGCGGCCGGCTTCTCGCTGATGGACGTCGACACCCTCGTGCGCCACAACCTGCCGGTCGTCATGATCATGGGCAACAACTCCGCCTGGGGCCTGGAGAAGGGCCCGATGCAGATGCTCTACGGCTACGACGTGATCGCCGACCTCGCGCCGCGCACGGCCTACGAGGAGGTCGTCAAGGCGCTCGGTGGGGCCGGGGAGATGGTGACCGACCCGCGCCAGATCGGGCCCGCGATCGACCGCGCCTTCGCGTCCGACGTGCCCTACCTGGTCAACGTCATCACCGACGTGGACGCGGCCTACCCTCGCGCCACCTTCGGCATCTGATGCAGCTGCGCCTCGCGACGCCCGACGACCACGAGGTCGTCGGGCGCGCCACGGTGGCCGCCTATGCCCCGTTCCTCGGCGGCGACCGGCCCGACACGGGCTACGTCGAGCACCTGCGCGACGCGGCACGTCGCGCCGCGGAGGCCGAGCTGTGGGTGGCCTGCTCCGAGGCGGGCGAGGTGCTGGGCTCGGTCACGATCTGCCCTGAGGGCTCACCGTGGCGCGAGCTGGCCCGACCGGGCGAGGGCGAGTTCCGGATGCTTGCCGTCGACCCGACCGCCCAGGGTCAGGGAGTCGGGCGGGCGCTCGTGGAGCACGCCTTGACCCACTTCCGCTCGGGCGGCGCCACCGGGGTGGTGCTGTGCAGCATGGCCGAGATGACCGCGGCCCACGCTCTCTACGGCCGGCTCGGGTTCGTCCGCGAGCCCGCGCTCGACTGGTCGCCCGCGCCCGGCGTCGAGCTGCTCTCCTTCCGCCTCACCTTCGCCCCGCAGGAGTCCTGATGACCGATCCCGCCCCGGCCACCCTCACCTTCACCGTCGGCGAGGCCGACACCGCGATCGCCGTGGGCTCGGGCGCGCTGCCGGTGCTGGGCACCCCGCGACTCCTGGCCTGGCTGGAGGCCGCGACCTGCGCGGCGATCGAGCCAGCGCTCCCCGAGGGCTCGACCAGCGTCGGCACGCGCATGACGATCGAGCACCTCGTCGCGAGCCCCGTCGGCCAGGAGGTGGAGGTGACCGCCTCGTCGTCGTACGTCGACGGGCGGCTGCACCGCTTCACCGTGGCCGCGCGGCACGTGAGCGGCGGTGCCCCCGGGAAGGTCGTCGGCACCGGTGAGGTGACGCGGGTCGTGGTCGACGCCGAGAAGTTCCTGGGGCGGATTTCGCCTCCGTCGTGAAGTTTGGGAGACTGTCGTCTGAATGGCCCTCGATGGGTCGCTGAGATTCCAGGAGGACACCATGGGCAAGACCGGACGCAAGCGCCGCGCTCGCAAGAAGAAGGCCGCAAACCACGGCAAGCGCCCCAACGCCTGAGCACACGCTCGGCAGTTGATGCACTGGACCCCCGCCCCTCAGGGCCGGGGGTTCGTTGCATTTCGGGGTGCGGGCCACCGCGGGTCTGGGGCAGGCTGACGCCGGTGACCTCCTCCCCGCTGCCGGTCCTCGTCGCCGCCGGCGTGCTCGTGCGTCGCGACGACCTCCTGCTGCTGCAGCGTCGCGGTGACGACCGCACCTGGGGCGTCCCCGGCGGCGCGCTGGAGCCCGGCGAGACACTGGAGCAGACGGCACGACGCGAGCTGCTCGAGGAGACGGGGCTCACCGCGGGGGCCCTGACCCTGCTGGACGTCTACTCCGGACCGGACTTCCGGGTGCGCTACCCGGACGGGTTCGAGGCCTACGTCGTCGGCGCGACGTTCGAGACCAGCGACGTTGCGGGGTCGCTAACGGTCGACGGGGAGGAGACCCTGGAGCTCGGGTGGTTCCCCGTCTCGTCGCTGCCGGCGCCCATGAGCGCCTACACGCGCGCGCTGCTGGCGCGGGTCGGCATCAGCTCGCCGACGCAGGTCCCCGAGCGGCCGGGTCCCGGCACGTGATCCACTCGATGCTCATCCGAGGCGCCGCGGCCGCTGCAGCAGCTCTCCGGAGCAGGTGGGACAGGCCATCGCCAGGTCACCCTCGGCGCAGCCGCGGCACCAGGTGCACTCGAAGCTGCAGATGAAGGCGTCGGTCGTGGTCGGTGGCAGGGCGCTGTCGCAGCGCTCGCAGGTGGGGCGCATCTCCAGCACCGTCCCAGGGTGGCGTCGCCGACGACCAGTCACCAGCAGGATCGCTGCCGTCCACCCTCGAGATCCGGCCGTGGTGCCGGCGGGTGCGCCAGGTGGCCGCGTGCCGGTCGTGTGCCGCAGAGCGCGCCAGGCCGCCGTCTCCGGCACACGACTAGCGGTCAGGTCGAGCGGCACGAGAGCCCCGAGCAGGGCGCGGCTCGCGAGCTCGCCGAGGAGACCGGGCTGCTCGTGGCGCCCGACGACCTCCGGCTGGTCAGCACCTCGGAGACGTCGAGCGCCCGCTCGCTGTCCCGGGCGTGGAACTACACCACCGAGGTCGACGACCGCACCCTGCGCGTCGACGACCCCGACCAGCAGGTCCGTGAGGCGCGGTGGTTCACCGCCGACGAGGCGGTCGCCCTGCTCGTCACGCTGCCCTACGCGCCCCTGGCCGAGCCGGTCCTCGCGCACCTGCGTGGGGAGCACGGGACGCGGCACTGGGCCTACGCCCTCTGACCCGGGACGTTGCCGCGATCAGCTCTCGGTGATCTGGACCTGCACGGCGCGCAGCTTGAAGAGCACCCGCTCACGCAGGTCGCTGGGCGCGGTCTCGGAGCACGAGCGCGCGACGACGGACTTCACCGTGCGCTGCAGGTCGTACTTGACCAGGCAGGGGTTGCAGGTGTCGAGGTGGAGCTGCACGGCGGCACAGTCGGCCTCGTCGAGCTCGTTGTCGATGAAGTAGACGATGCGCTCGAGGTAGTCGACGCACTCCTCCTTCGACATCTCGTCGTGGGTGTGGTCCTGGCCGTGGCTCATGACGCTCCTCCGTCGGTGCCGACCCGGAGCAGGTCGTTGGTGCGGACGTAGTCGGAGAGCATGTCGCGGAGCTGACGGCGACCGCGGTGCAGTCGCGACATCACCGTGCCGATGGGGGTGTCCATGATCTCGGCGATCTCCTTGTAGGCGAAGCCCTCGACGTCGGCGAGGTAGACCGCGAGGCGGAACTCCTCGGGCAGGCGCTGCAGCGCGTCCTTGACCTGCGAGTCGGGCAGGTGCTCGAGCGCCTCCATCTCGGCGGACTTCAGCCCGGTCGAGGTGTGCGACTCGGCACGCGCGAGCTGCCAGTCCTCGACGTCCTCGGACATCGACTGCTGGGGCTGGCGCTGCTTCTTGCGGTAGGTGTTGATGAACGTGTTGGTGAGGATCCGGTAGAGCCACGCCTTGAGGTTGGTGCCGGGACGGAACTGGTGGAACGAGGAGTAGGCCTTGGCGAACGTCTCCTGCACCAGGTCCTCGGCGTCGGCGGGGTTGCGGGTCATCCTCATCGCGGCCGAGTAGAGCTGGTCGAGGAAGGGCAGGGCGTCCCGCTCGAAGCGCGCGCCACGATCGGCCTCGGACTCCGTGGCCACGTCGATGTCGAGGTCCGGGTGCGGGGCTGCGAGGTCGACGTCAGGGTCGACAGGAGTGTCAGTCATCGCCCCCCAGCCTAGCGGGGAGGTGACCACGGTCGGTCGTTCCAGCAAGTCCATCACGCCAGCAAGAACACGTCATCGCGCAGATGAATTCCCCGTGACCTCTCGGACGATCCACTCCAGGGTCGCCTCGACGACGATCCCCATCGCCTCGTCCTGGCTGATCTCGGCTCGCGCGGGGACCTTCAGGCCGTGGTCGGCGCTCGGCACCACGCAGAGCTCCGTGCTGCTGGGGAACTCCTCGGGGCGGCCCATCGCGTCGCGCTCCCCCTGGATCACCAGGGTCGGCAGCCGCGACCCGCGCAGCTCGTCGACCCGGCTCTTCTCAGGGCGCCCCGGCGGGTGGAGGGGGAAGGACAGGGCCAGGCAGCCGACGGCGCCCAGCAGGTGTGCCGTGCGTACGGCGGAGCGCGCGCCCGCCGAGCGGCCCCCGACGACCAGCGGCACTCGCCCGCGCAGGTTGTCGGCCGCCGAGCGGAGGCCGGCGTCGAGGGTGGCCGGCGGCGTGGCGATCTTGCGACCGGCCCGGCGCCAGGGCTGCTCGAACCGCACGACCGTGATGCCGTGACGGGGCAGGTGTCGCGCCAGCGCCTCGAGGTCGCGCGACTCGATGCCACCGCCGGCGCCGTGGCTCACCAGCAGCGTGGCCAGCGTGTGGCGGGCCCGGTCGGTGACCAGCCTCCCCTCGCCGTGAGGGGTGGCGATGATCCGCTCGGTGCTCACCCGAGGACCTCGTCGCCCAGCTCGTCGAGCGGCAGGGGTGCGATCAGCTCGGGGCCGTTGTTGCGCACGTTCGAGACGAGGGTGGACACGGGGTAGGCCTCCAGGTTGCCGGGCGCCGCGGGCACGAGCAGGTCGAGAAGCGAGCCCTGCGGCGCGGTCGGGTCGAGCCAGGCCGACCACCGGTCCGGCTCGACCATGAGCGGCATCCGGTCGTGGATGTGGCCCACCGCGTCCTCGGCCTGCGTCGTGAGGACCGTGCACGTCCACCGGAAGCGCTCCGGGTCGTCGTCGGCGCGGGTCGGGTCGCGCCAGATCTCGTAGAGCCCCGCCATGGCCAGCGTCCCGTGGTCCTGCGGCCGGATGAAGAAGGGCTGCTTGCGCGGCTTGCCGGCCTTGGTCAGCTGCGAGGTGGGGTACCACTCGAAGTAACCGTCGGCCGGGAGCAGGCACCGGCGCTTGGCGAACGCGCGCTTGTAGGCCGGCTTCTCGGCCACGGTCTCCATGCGCGCGTTGATCATCTTGTTGCCGATGGAGGGATCCTTGGCCCAGGAGGGCACCAGCCCCCAGCGCAGCACCCGCAGCTGACGCTCCGGAGGCTCTTCGCCCTCCTTCGACGGCGGTCGCTCCACCACGGCGTAGACCTCCTTGGTCGGAGCCACGTTGAAGTCCGGCGCCAGCGGGGTGTCGACCCGGCTCTGGACGATCTCGAACTCCTCGACCAGGTCCTCAGGTCGGCGGCTGGAGGCGTAGCGACCACACATGCCAGCAATCTAGTGCCCCGCTCGTGACCCGCTCCCCCGCCCGGTCGCGCGCCGAGGTCTCACCCCCTCAGGTGGGTGTGGGTGCCGGCACGTCGGGTAGGAATGAGGCATGACCGTCAGCCGACTCATCGCCCGTCCCATGCTCGCCTCGATCTTCGTCGTCGGAGGCGTCGCCGCGCTCCGCAACGCCCCGGCCCTGGCCTCGAAGGCCGCGCCGGTCACCGACAAGATCGTGCCCGCGGCGAAGAAGGCGGCGCCGTCGCTGCCGCTGACCGAGGACCCCGCGACCCTCGTGCGGATCAACGCTGTCGCCCAGATCGTCGCCGCCGGTGCCCTCGCGACCGGCCGCGCGCCGCGTCTCTCCGCGGCCATCCTCGCGGCCTCCCTGGTGCCCACCACGGTCGCCGGGCACCGCTTCTGGGAGGTCGACGACGCCCAGACCAAGAGCCAGCAGCAGCTGCACTTCTTCAAGAACGTCTCGATCGTGGGCGGCCTCGTGATCGCCGCCGGCGACACCGACGGCAAGCCGGGCGTGGCCTGGCGTGCACGACGGGCCGCCAAGGACGCCCGCCGCGAGGCCAAGCACCTGGCCGGCTCGGCTCGTCGCGAGGCCAAGCTGGCCAAGGCGCAGCTCACCTGAGCACGCCCTAGAGTTCGGGCTGTGACCGTCGCCGACCCGTGGCCCGCCCCGCGCTGCACCGAGCCCGTGGAGGCCGTTGTCTCCCTGCCCGGCAGCAAGTCGCTCACCAACCGTGCGCTCGTCCTGGCGGCGATCGCCGACCGGCCCTCCGTCGTACGACGGGCCCTGCGGTCGCGGGACACCTCGCTGATGGCGTCGGCCCTGACCGCCCTGGGGTCGACGGTCGACACCTCGACCGACGACTGGGTGGTCACGCCCGGCCCCTTCGACCGTGACGCGACCGTCGACTGCGGGCTCGCGGGGACCGTCATGCGTTTCGTGCCTCCCGTCGCGGGGCTCGCCCACGGCAGGGTGAGCTTCGACGGCGACCCCCACATGCGCAAGCGGCCCGTGGGCGAGGTCCTCAACGCCCTGTCCACGCTGGGCATCCGCGTCGAGGACGAGGGTCGCGGCGCGCTGCCCTTCACCCTCCACGGCGACGGCCACGTCAAGGGCGGGACCGTGGTGGTCGACGCCTCCGCCTCGTCCCAGTTCATCTCGGCGCTGCTGCTCGCGGGCGCACGCTACGCGCACGGCGTCGACGTGCGCCACGACGGCAAGCCGGTGCCGTCCCTGCCCCACATCGACATGACGGTCGCGATGCTGCGCCAGCACGGCGTCGAGGTCGACGACGGCGACGCCAACCGCTGGACGGTGGCTCCGGGCCCGGTCCACGGCGTCGACCACCTGATCGAGCCCGACCTCTCCAACGCCGCGCCGTTCCTGGGGCTGGCCGCACTCTCCGGGGGCTCGGTGACCGTGCGCGACTGGCCGCGCGAGACCACCCAGGCCGGGGACGCGCTGCGCGAGATCCTCACGCTCATGGGCTGCACGGTCGACTTCGTGCCCGACGGCCTGCGGGTGACCGGTCCCGACGAGCTCCAGGGCATCGACCACGACCTGCACGACGTCGGTGAGCTGGCCCCGGCGGTCGCCGCCCTGTGCGCCCTGGCGACCACGCCGTCGCACCTGCGCGGCATCGCGCACATCCGCGGCCACGAGACCGACCGCCTCGCCGCGCTCGCCACCGAGCTCAACGCCCTCGGCGCCGACGTCGTCGAGCACCCCGACGGCCTGTCGATCACGCCGGCACCCCTCCACGGCGGGGTGTTCCACACCTACGCCGACCACCGCATGGCCCACGCCGGCGTGCTGGTCGCCGCGGCGGTCGACGGCGTCCTGGTCGAGGACGTCGCGACCACGAGCAAGACCTTTCCCGACTTCGCCGCGTTCTGGGCGGGCCTGCTGTGAGCGGCCTGCCGTGAACCGCGTCCGGGGTCGCTACGACGAGAACGACCACGAGCACTACGAGCGACCGCGCCGCCGCACCCGTCCCCGCACCAAGGAGCGCCCGACCTACGACGACGCCGTCGACGGGGTCGTCGTCACCGTCGACCGCGGCCGCTACACGTTGCTCGTCGACGGGCGCACGGTCATGGCGATGAAGGCGCGTCCCCTGGGCCGCAAGGGCGTCGTCGTGGGTGACCGGGTGCGCGTCGTCGGCGACGTCTCCGGCGACGACGGCGCGCTGAGCCGCATCGTCGAGGTGACCGAGCGGGTCACCACCCTGCGTCGCACCGCCGACGACGACGACCCGGTCGAGCGCATCATCGTGGCCAACGCCGAGCAGCTCGTCATCGTCACGGCGCTCGCCGATCCCGAGCCCCAGCCGCGCCTGATCGACCGGGCTCTCGTGGCGGCCTTCGTCTCCGGCATGCAGCCGCTGCTCTGCCTGACCAAGGCCGACCTCGCCGATCCCGAGACGCTGCTCTCGACCTACCGGTCCCTGGGGGTGCACTGGGTCGTCACCCAGCGCGGTGGCGAGCTCGAGGCGGTGCGCGAGCGTCTCAGCGGCAAGACCAGCGTGCTCATCGGCTCCAGCGGGGTCGGCAAGTCCACCCTGGTCAACGCCCTGGTGCCCGACGCGCACCGTGACGTCGGTGTGGTCAACGCGGTCACCGGGCGCGGTCGGCACACCTCGACGTCGGCCTACATGCTCGAGCTGCCCGGTGCCGACGGCTGGATCATCGACACCCCGGGCATCCGCTCCTTCGGGCTCGCCCACGTGCGGCCCGAGGACCTCATCGAGGCCTTCCCCGACCTCGACGAGATGACCGAGGAGTGCCCGCGCGGCTGCACCCACGGCACCGACGAGCCCGAGTGCGGGCTCGACATCGCGGTGGCAGCCGGGGACACCGACCCGGAGCGTGTGGAGTCCTTCCGCCGGTTGCTCACCGCGCGGAGCATCTCCGACTACTGAGGCTCAGCCGTTGGTGCCGTACCACGCGATCTGCGCCCCCGCGTCGCCCGTGAGCACCACGTAGACGAGCGTGAGGATCGCGGTCGCACCGACCAGCAGGCGCAGCACGGTGCGCAGGACACCGGTGCGGGTGTGCCACCACGCCGCGGCGAACGACGCGACGGCGAAGGCGGTCATCGAGAGGCGCAGGACCTCGGCGCGCTCCTCGTGCTCCTCGAGCAGCGGCTCCAGCGGGCCGCCGTAGGTGTTGGCCTCCTCGACCTGCTCGCCGGAGAGGTAGGCGACCCAGATGGAGACCAGGGCGACGGCCGCGAGGCCCACGAGCGGCCAGCGCAACCAGTCGCGCCAGCGCGGGACCGCGGCGTGGAGGAGCCCGGCGAGGGCGGCGAGGGGCCCGAGGACGACGGCGGCGTGGACCACCAGGGCGTGCAGGGGCAGACCGTTGATCTCCATGGGGAAAAACCTAGGGGACGCACATGAAAGTAGCCTGTGCGCGTGGCGACCGATTACACCGACGACCTCAGGCTCGCGCACGTGCTCGCTGACGATGCCGACTCCCTGACCACCGCTCGGTTCAAGGCACTCGACCTGCACGTGATGAGCAAGCCCGACCTGACCCCGGTGACCGATGCCGACCAGGCCGTCGAGGAGGGCATCCGACGCACCCTTTCGCGGGTCCGCTCGCGTGACGCGGTGACCGGCGAGGAGACAGGCTCGACGGGGCACAGCCAGCGTCGCTGGATCGTGGACCCCATCGACGGCACCAAGAACTTCGTGCGCGGCGTGCCCGTCTGGGCGACCCTGATCTCGCTCGTCGTCGACGAGGAGGTCGTGCTGGGGGTCGTGTCGGCGCCGATGCTGCAGCGTCGGTGGTGGGCCTCGGTCGGCAACGGCGCGTGGACGGGCCGGTCACTGCTCAAGGCGACCCAGTGCCAGGTCTCCGACGTACGACGCCTCGAGGACGCCTCCCTCTCCTACGCCTCGCTCCACGGCTGGGACGAGCGCGGCCGGCTCGACGACTTCGTCTCGCTCATGCGGCGCTGCTGGCGCACCCGGGCCTACGGCGACTTCTGGTCCTACATGCTCCTCGCCGAGGGTGCCGTCGACCTGGCCGCCGAGCCGGAGCTGGAGGTCTACGACATGGCCGCCCTCGACATCATCGTGCGCGAGGCCGGGGGCCGCTTCACCTCCCTCGACGGCTCCGACGGTCCCTGGGGCGGCAACGCGATCGCCTCCAACCGCCACCTGCACGACGCGGCCCTGTCGTTCCTCGGCGCCTCCGCCGGCGGCGACGACGACGACCCCGACTGGCGCCAGCCCGGCTCCGCGTCGGTCTCGGACCTCAGCGCCCACCGGCGCCCACGCCCCGACACCCCCATCGCCGACTGACGACCGACCACTGACGACCCACCTGTGACCCTGGTCAGGGTGAGCCCCCGGCGAGTAGCGTGCGTCACATGCACATCGGCGACATCCTCCAGGCCAAGTCCTCCCAGGACGTCGTGACGATCGCACCCGGGGCGGGGGTGCGCGAGCTGCTGGCCACGCTGGCGGAGCACAACATCGGCGCGCTGATCGTCAGCTCCGACGGGACCAGCCTCGACGGGATCGTCAGCGAGCGCGACGTCGTGCGCCACCTGCACAGCGACGGCACGGTCATCAACAACACCGTCGCCGCGATCATGACCTCGGTGGTCGAGACGTGCTCGTCGGGCGACGACCTCGACGGGGTCATGCAGACGATGACCGAGCGCCGCTTCCGCCACGTCCCCGTCGTCGACGACGGCACCCTGGTCGGCATCATCAGCATCGGCGACGTCGTCAAGCACAAGATCGGCCAGCTCACCTTCGAGCGTGACCAGCTCGACCACTACGTCCACCAGACCTGACCGCCGCGACCCGCCGCGACCCGCCGGTCGCCTGGGGCCCGTCGTGCTGGTCGGCCGCGTGCACTGACGTGACAAGGCTCTCCCCGTGGGACGACCCGCCGACGCGGCCCCGTGGCGGCCGTGCACGCCGGTCACCTCTGGGACCTGCACACCAAGCGCGACCGCTTCCGCCACCAGGTCGGCGCCGGCTGAGGATCCACCCGGGGCTTCGTTAGTCTCGACCGACCACATCACCAGCTCCACCACCAGCACCACCGAGAGGACCCCCATGGACAAGCCTGAGATCGACTTCTTCGACCCCGAGCCGCCGACCGACCTCGTCATCACCGACGTCACCGTGGGTGAGGGCGCCGAGGCTGCCGCCGGCCAGACCGTCTCGGTGCACTACGTCGGTGTGGCGCACTCGACCGGCGAGGAGTTCGACGCGTCCTACAACCGCGGCGAGCCGCTGCAGTTCCGCCTCGGCATCGGCCAGGTCATCTCCGGGTGGGACACCGGCGTGCAGGGCATGAAGGTCGGCGGCCGACGCCAGCTCGTCATCCCGCCCCACCTCGGCTACGGCGACCGTGGCGCCGGTGGCGTCATCAAGCCGGGCGAGACGCTGATCTTCGTCGTGGACCTGCTCGAGGTCCGCTGACCCGACGCACGACCCGCACCACCGCACGACACCGCTGAGGCCGGTCCCCGCCGGGGGCCGGCCTCGCGTGTCACCAGGGGAGGTTGTCGGGCACGTCGCCGCTGGCGACGCGGGCGGACTGGCCCGCCAGGGCGACCACGTCGCCCTGGGCGAGCTGGCGACCACGACGGGTCTCGACCTCGCCGTTGACCAGCACCTGCCCCGACGCGATGAGCGGCTTGGCCTCGGCGCCGCTCTCGACGAGGTTGGCGAGCTTGAGGAACTGCCCGAGCCGGATCGACTCGTCACTGATCGGGACGTCCTGGGGCTCGCTCATGACCGCTAGTGAACCAGCAGCGAGACCGCGTGGATGAGCACCCCCACGAGACCACCCACGATGGTCCCGTTGATCCGGATGAACTGCAGGTCCCGACCGACGTGGAGCTCGATCCGGTCGGCCGCCTCCTTGCCGTCCCAGCGCTCGATCGTGTGCGTGATGACCGCCGTGACCTCCTCGCCGTAGCGCTCGACGGCAAAGACCGCGATGTCACTGGCGCGGGTGTCGATCCGGTGGCGCAGCGCCGCGTCGGTGGAGAGCCGCTCGGCGAGCGAGGAGACCTCCAGCATCAGGCGACGTCGTACGGCGCCCTCGGGGTCCTGCAGCGAGGTGGTCATGGCGCGACGCAGGGCGTTCCACAGCGACACGCTCGAGGCGAGGACCGAGGGGTGGTCCAGGAGGCGGTCCTTGAGCCGCTCGGTGCGGGCCTGGGTGCTGGGGTTGTCGAGCAGGTCGCGCGCCAGCTGGTCGAGCATCGAGTCGAGCGCCTGGCGCGCGTGGTGGCGCGGGTCGGAGCGGATGTCGGCCACCCACTTCACCATCTCCAGGTGGACGCGGGCGGTGACGCGGAGGTTGAGCCCCGGCGGCGCCCACCAGGGCGCCCGCTCCCCCAGCACCTCCTGGACGGTGTCGGGGTTGTCCTCGAGCCAGGCGTGCAGCTCGGCGAGCGCCAGGTCGACGAGACCGTGGTGCAGGTCGTCGTTGAGCGCCTCGGTGAGCAGGCCTCCGAGCAGCGGCGAGATCGGCTCCTCACGGAAGCGGGGCACCAGCGCGTCGTGGACCAGGCTCTCGATGTGGTCGTCGCGCACCTTGGAGAGCGCGATGGCGGCGACCTCGGCCACCTCGTCGACCACGCGGCGCGCGTTGTCGGTGTCGGAGAGCCAGACCCCGACCCGCTCCGCGACCCGCGCCGAGTCGATGCGCTCGCGGATGATGTCCTCCTGGAGGAAGTTCTCCCCCACGAACTCCTCCAGGCCCTTGCCCAGCTCGTCCTTGCGACGAGGGATCAGGGCCGTGTGCGGGATCGGCAGCCCCAACGGGTGCCGGAAGAGCGCCGTCACGGCGAACCAGTCGGCGATCGCGCCGACCATGGAGGCCTCGGCCCCGGCGTTCACGAAGCCCCAGAAGCCCTCGTCGCCGATGGTGAGGACGTAGACGGCAGCGGCCAGCAGCAGCAGCGACACGGCGACGCTGCGCATGCGCCGCAACGCGCTGCGGCGCAGGGCGTCGGCGGCGGGGTCACCGGCTGCGAGGGCGCTGGGACGCGAGGGCGAGGGCGGAGCGGTCGTGGGCATCGACGCCATCCTTGCCTACCCGACCACGTGCGCGGCTCCCCCTCACGGGCGTGCGAGAATCTGGCCCCATGTCCACCGACGGGCCGCGCACGGTCATCACCTTCGGCACCTTCGACGTCTTCCACGTCGGCCACCTCCGCGTGATCGAGCGTGCCGCCGCGCTGGGCGACCGCCTCGTCGTGGGGGTCTCGGCCGACGAGCTGAACCTGCGCAAGAAGGGCCGCGAGCCGGTCTTCAGCCAGCGCGAGCGACTCGAGATCGTGGCCGCCCTCAAGGCGGTCAGCGAGGTCTTCGTCGAGGAGAGCCTCGAGCTCAAGCGTCACTACATCGAGCACCACGGCGCCGACGTCCTCGTGATGGGCGACGACTGGGCCGGCAAGTTCGACGAGTTCGGCGACATCTGCGAGGTCGTCTACCTCACCCGCACTCCCGCCATCTCCACCACCGCCCTGATCGAGAAGATCTCCGCGGGCAGCTGAGAGGGCGTTTGTCCCCCCACGTCGGGGGGAGGCTCCGCACGAACCCGGACCGCCGCTCCCGCGGCCGGGGCATCTCGAGATCGAGGGGAACCACCTCCATGCGTCGCACCATCGCTGCCGTCGTCGTGGCCATGAGCACGGCGGTCACCGTCCTGCCCGTGGTGTCCAGCCAGGCAGCCACGACCGCCGCCCCCACTGCCACCGCCGCCATCACCCGCAACGCCGCGACGATCGCCCCGGTGGCCGTCGACGACTCGCCGGGAGCCGTGCTCGACCGCGCGGTCCGGGCCCTGCGGGGCACCGGCTCCGAGCGCGCCGCGTCCCCGCGCCCGGACGCCACGCTCGCGCTCACCGACCTCTACGCCGTCCGCTCACGGCTCAGCGGCGACGACCGGCTCCGGGCCGACGCGCTGCTGGCCCGGCCCAGCGACGGCGGAGGCGACCCCTTCGGTGACGGCTACAGCACCCGCTCCACCAAGAAGTGCTCCCCCGTCATCTGCCTGCACTGGGTGCGCTCCTCGGCGGACGCTCCGCCCAGCGACCGCTGGGCGAAGAAGTCGCTCGCGACGATGAACAAGGTCTGGAAGTTCGAGGTCGGCAAGCTCGGCTACCGCCGCCCCGTCGCCGACCGTGGGGTCGGGGGCAACAACAAGTTCGACGTCTACCTCAAGGAGCTCGGCAGCCGCGGCGTCTACGGCTACTGCGCCCCGGAGTACCGCGCGCCGGGCAGCAAGTTCGTCGCCTCGGGCTTCTGCGTCCTCGACGACGACTTCGCCAAGGCCCAGTTCGGCGCCCCGCCGGCGCAGAGCCTGAAGGTGACCGCGGCCCACGAGTTCTTCCACGCGATCCAGTTCGCCTACGACTACCACGAGGACAAGTGGCTCCTGGAGTCCACCGCCACGTGGATGGAGGAGCGCTTCGCCGATGCCGTCGACGACAACCGTCAGTACCTCGGCGCCGGCCAGGTCCGCAACCCCGGCATCCCGCTCGACGTCTTCAACCCCGAGGGCCTGACCCACTACGGCAACTGGGCCTTCTGGGAGTACCTCACCCAGCGCTACGGCAACGCCCTGGTCAAGAGCGTGTGGGTGCAGGCCGGGGCCTTCAAGGGCGCCGGCAACCTCTACTCCACCAAGGCGCTGAAGAAGGTGCTCGCCCGACGGGGCGGCTTCACCACCGTGTTCCGCGCCTATGCCGCCGCCAACGCGATCGCCTCGAAGGCCTATCGCGAGGGCAGGGCGTGGCCGTCGGCCCGCGTCAAGAAGGCCTTCGTCCTGGGCAAGGCCTCGCGTCGCGGCGTCACCTCCACCCGCATCGACCACATGGCCGCCAACCACGTGGTCTTCCGTCCGGGCTCCTCCCTCAAGGGCAAGCGCTGGAAGCTGCGGGTCGTCGTGGACGCCCCCAACCGCGCCTCCGGCAGTGCGGCCTACCTCATCGTCAAGAAGCGGAAGGGTGCCTGGACGAAGAAGCCGATCACCCTGACCCGCAAGGGCGTCGGCTCGGCCAGCTTCACCTTCAGCCGCAACGCCGTGCAGAGCGCGATCGTGACGCTGGTCAACGCCAACACCAGCTTCCGCTGCTTCAAGCGCCAGCCGTTCTTCTCCTGCCAGGGCGTGCCCACGGGAGACAACCGCAAGTTCGTCGTGAAGGGCCAGGTCCTGCGCCGCTGAGGACTCCCCGCAGGCCGCCGCCGCGACGCTCGGGGCAGGTCTGGACCACCGCGAGGCCTGACCGGTCATCCGATCGGTCAGGCTTCGCGATTTTCCCCAACATAGGGGATGCGGGTCCGGTAACTTGCTCCGCTGTGATGGTGATCCACCGACCCCGGAAGCGACCGCTCTCGCGCTACCAGCGCGACGCGCGGATCGGCTACGGCGCCCTGGGGGTCAGTGCCGTCGCCTTCGTGATGGTGCTGGTCGCCTCGTTCGTGGTCATCAAGGTGGCACCCGACCTCGACCTCGGCGTGCCGTCGGCCCTGGCGCCGGCCCAGGCGATCGTGAAGCACCCCGCGCTGACCCCGGTCGCCGCGCGCACGTCCCCGGGCCAGGACGACGACCGACCGGAGGCGGACCCGGCCGTCGTCCCGGCCGCGACCGACGACCAGGCTCCCGCGACGCCCGGTGTCACCGACCCGGGCCCGGTCGACCCCGTGGAACCCGGCCCGGTGGACCCCGAGCCGATCGACCCTGAGCCGGTCGATCCCGGGCCGGTCGACCCCGGACCGGGGCCCGACCGCCCCGGCCCCGCGTCAGCCCTGGTGGACCCCGTCGTCGAGGGCCTCACCGGGACGCTCGACCAGGTCACGGGCGGGGCCACGCAGCCCGTCACCGGCCCGGTGGGCGGACTGACCGACGACGTCACCGACGCCGTCGACGGTCTCGTCGGCGGCCTGGCCGGCGGCTTGCTCGGCACCCCCTGACCCTCAGGTAGGCGCCCTCCCCGCCGATGGAGTCCTCACGGACACACCGGAGACGGGGAGGCATCCATGAGGCACCACGACGTCCCGCGAGCAGCGGGACAGACAGCGACCGCCGTCCCGCTTGCCCCGCTCCCCCCGCTCCGCCCGTTCGCGATGGTCTACGGCGGGGGTGGCGTCTTCGGGATCAGCTACACCGCCGGCGTCGCCGCCGGGCTGGCCGCAGCTGGCGTGCCGGTGGCCACGGCGCCCGCCCTGGGCACCTCGGCCGGGTCGTGGACGGCGTCGGCGATGGCGCTGGGCCTGACCTACGACGACCTGGCCGCGCTGGAGGTGCCGTCCCTGCCGACGCGGCGGCCCGGCGTCCTCGCTGACATCGCACGTGAGGCCTTCGGCGAGGCCCGACACCCCCTGGTGTCGGCCTCGGCCCTGTGCCTGCGCACCGCCCGCCGCCACATCCTCGACGGCGGCGGCCACGCCCTCGCCGACCTGGTCGCCGCCTCGTCGGCCGTGCCGGGGCTGCTGCCACCGCACCGCGTCGACGGCCGGCTCTACGTCGACGGCGGGATGTGGTCCGCCACCTCCGTCGACGCCGCCTCCCGCGCGGCCCACGTCATCGTGGTGGCACCGCTGTCGGGCGTCGTCCTCGGCCCCCTGGGACGCACGACGGGCTTCCTGCTGGAGCGCGAGCTGCGGCGCCGGCGGGTGCGCCACCCCGAGAGCGAGACCACGCTGATCCGTCCCTCGCGTGACATGGCGCGGATTGCCGGCATCCTGCCCACCGGCCTGTTCGACAAGGCGCGGGCGACCGACCTCTATCCCGTGGCCTTCGAGCAGGGGCTGCGACGCGGGCACCTGCTGATGGGCACGACCGCCGCGGCCCGGCCCGCCGCCTGATGGGTCAGCCGCCCGGCACCGGCCCCGGCTCGCCCCCGGGCAGGCCCACGTCCACCCGGTCGGAGAGGCTGCACGTGGCGTCGACCTCGCACACGAGCGTGGCGTAACCGGTCTGGAGACCGGAGGTCACGTCGACGTACTGCAGGCGCACGGAGACCGGCTTGAGGGGCACCGAGACCGGCGTGCTGAAGCGGTTGAAGGTCGGGGCGTTCTCCACACCGCCCGAGGTGCCGAGCTGGTCGACCACCGTCCAGGTGACCTGGTCACCGTCGGTGTTCCAGATGACCCAGGGACCGGCGGTCTCGTGGAGGTGGCCGATGCTCACCGTGCCGGGCAGCTGGTCGGGGATCCCGTCCTCGACCGGCGTGGTCAGGCTGGGGGGCAGCTCACGCACGGCGTCGAGGTCATCGATGCCGAGGAAGCCGGCCGCGGCGTCGGGCTGGTGCAGCAGCACCACGGACGGGTCGTCACCCACGGCCTCGCGCAGCTGGGCGCCGAGCTCCTCCTCGCTGATGCCGGCGGTGTTCTCCACCAGCGCGCCGAAGAGCGCCTTGTGCTCCCGGTCGTGGGCTCCCGCGACGCGCAGGTCGCCGACGTCGACGGAGTCGAGGTCGGGGGTCTCCATCCCCGCGTCCTCCATCTGCTGCCAGGTGGCCTCCGTGTCGTGGTCGCCGGCGACCGCGACCACCGGCAGGTCGCCTGCGGCCCGAGCCTCGTCCTCCACGAAGGCCTTCTCGGCCACGGTGCCGTTGGAGGTGATGTCGCCGGAGATGGTGCGGACGGTGACCGCGTCAGGTCCCAGGTAGGTCAGGAGGTCGGCGTAGATCGCGGACCGCGCCCGGGTGCCGACGAGGCTGCCCTGCGGGTCGCCCTCGGCGAGCACCAACGTCTCGCCCTCCCGGGGTCGCAGCGCCTCACCGCGGACCTCGAGCGTCGCGGCGAAGCTCTCCTGCGCCTCGGCGACGTAGGCCGCGCCCCGCTGCTCGATGCGCTGGGTGTTCTTCTCGATGAAGGGCTGCACCTGGCGGGCGACCTCGAGGGTCTCGGGGCTGTCGAAGCTGAGCCGGTCCACCCCGGGGAGCCTCAGGTCACCCGTCACCGGCTTGCTGCCCTCCCAGGCGTCGAAGCGCAGCACGGCGGCACCGGCCGAGAGCCCGGTGGCCGCCACGGCCAGCACGCCCACGACCACGACGGTGCCGGTGCGCGAGGCGCGGCGCAGCCGCTGCCACGGGACGATCAGGAGCAGCACCCCGCCGCCGAGCAGCCCGGCGACGAGCTCACCCTTGACGATCTCGTCCCGGAGCGTCGCCGAGAGCTGGGCGGCGTAGGCGTCGACGACCACGTCGGGGTCGTTGATCAGGGCGACGTTGGTGCTGATGAAGCGGCTGTCGGCGTAGGACGCCAGCGTCCCGCCCGCCTCGGGCGGCCCGGTGACGCGCGCCTGGGCGCCGATGCCGAAGGGGCCGGTCTCGCGCCAGTAGACCTTCCCGAAGATGCCGGTGTCGAGGGTCGAGCGCCCGTTGCGGGTGAGGGAGACCTCGACCGGCAGGGTGCCCAACCGGTCGTCGAAGCGGGTGGCCTCGACAGCGCGGACCACGACGACGGGAGCGGCGCCGATCGCCACGACGAGGCAGCACGCCGTGTAGTGCCCGAGGAACCGGCCCCAGCGGCGCCACGGCACGCGGCGCAGGAGGTCACGTCGCAGGCTGGGCATGCGGTCGACGCTACAAGGGGCGCGTGGGCGTCTCGCGACACGGTCTCGTCACAGATGACCAACTCGATCTTCGTGCACCTCGGACCCGCGCGCAGCGACGTCTCGGCACCCGACAGGTGGGCACCCGTGGTGCACTACGCCACCCAGATGCAGGCGGTGTGGTGGGCCTGGCAGGCGGCGCACGGTCGCACGCAGCACCCCCGCCTTCGCCTGCTGCTCGGCGCCGGACTCGCGCCCCTGCACCACGAGCTGGTCGACACCTGGCACCCACCCCGAAGGAGGCACCAGCATGACCGCCGCTCCCGCTGTGGCGGATGGGGCAGTACGCCGTCAGCGAGACCGGGGTCCTCCGGCGGGCTGCGCCCAGGTCTGCGTCGTGGTGCACCCGCCGGCCCGAGGCCGGAGGCCGGCGGGTGCGCGACGCGTCAGCCGACCATCGAGGTCAGCGTGAGCTGGTGGTCGCCGGCGATCATCTCGGCGGCCCGCTCGCCGATCATGATCGTGGCCGCGTTGGTGTTGCCACTGACCACCGTCGGCATGACGCTCGCGTCGGCCACGCGCAGCCCGGCCACGCCCATGACGCGCAGCTCGGCGTCGACCACGCTGCCCATCCGGCACGTCGAGGTCTCGTGGTAGACCGTGAGCGCGTAGTGGCGCGCCAGGTCCTCCAGCAACGCGTCGCTCGGCGCCTCGCCCGTCGTGTGTCCGTGGGCCTGCGCCAGCGCCGGCGGCACCATCAGGGGGCCGATGCCCGCGCCCGGCCAGTTGTCCACGATTTCCAGCGCCCGCCGCATCACCGCGACCATGACCCTCACGTCGTGCGGGTCGTCGAGGTAGTTGAGGTCGATGCGGGGGGCGTCGGCCACGTCGGCGCTCACCAGGCGCACCTCGCCCTCCGAGTGCGGCTGCACCGGGTTGGGCAGGACCACGACGGTCTCGGCGTCAGCAGACAGTGCGGTGTCGGGGTCGGCGAAGTAGTCAGCCGGCTCGACGCGGAAGAGGTGGCGCCAGATGTCGGGCGTGTAGCCGCATGCCAGCAGGCCGATCTGCGCGTCGTGGGTGTGCTCGTCGCCGAGCCCGGTGGAGAAGAACGCGACCGCGTCGTAGAACGACGAGGAGGCCAGGCCCTTGCCGGTGGTCGCCCACTCCGTCACACGTCGCTCCGCCTCGGCCTTGAGGGCAGCCAGCTCCGGCGGCAGGCCCGCGTCGTCGGCCGGGTCGGCGGGCAGCGGCCCCGCGGGCGCGCGCAGCGCGTCGGGACCCAGCGAGATGGCGATCTCGGTCATCGTGAGCGCCACCCCCGGCGCCGGGAAGGCCAGCGGCACGTGCAGGTGGTCCTTGAGGTGCTTGCCGACGTGGGGGTTGTCGAGCAGGCACTCGACGCCCACCTCGGCCAGCTCCGCGCTCGGACCGATCCCGGAGAGCAGCAGCAGCTGTGGCGACCCGATCGCACCGGCACTGACCACGACCTCACGGTCGGCGCGGATGGTCGTCGTACGCCCGTCCGAGCGGTAGCGGACGCCCGTGGCGCGCAGGCCGCCGCCGTCGGGCTCGAGCAGCACCTGCTCGACCTGGGCGTGCGTGATGATCGTGAGGTTGGGCCGGTCCAGGGCCGGCTCGAGGAAGGCATGGTACGTCGACGAGCGCTTGCCCTCGCGCGTCGTGGTCTGGAAGAGCGAGGCGCACCCCGTGGGGCCGCCACGGTCGCGACCGTTGTAGTCGCCCATCGGGATGCCGGTCGCCTCCGCGGCCTCGACGAACTGCTCGGCGGCGACCGTGCGCGGTGAGCGCACGGAGACCCCGAGCGGGCCGCCCACGCCGTGGGCCTCGTCGTCGATGACCACGCCGTCGGGCGGCTCAGGAGCAGCCAGGTCCTCGCTCTTCAGGAAGTAGGGCAGCACGTCGTCGTAGGACCAGCCCTTGCCGCCGTCGGCGGCCCAGCCGTCGAAGTCACCGGGGTGGCCGCGCACGTAGGCCATGTAGTTGAGACCCGACGAGCCACCGAGCATCTTGCCGCGCGGCACCATCATCCGACCGTCGGTGAGGCCCTTGCCGGCCCCACCGGGGTCCCCGGTGTACATCCAGTCGACCTCGGGGTCGAGCTGGAGCGACGCGACGGCGGCCGGCATCGCCTCGTGGGGCGGCGGGGTCCCGCCGGCTTCCACCAGGGCGACCCGCACCGACGGGTCCTCGGTCAGCCGGGCGGCGATGACCGCTCCCGCGGACCCGCCCCCGACGATGATCACGTCGAAGCGATCCGTGCTGCTCTCGGACGGGGTCGTGGCATCAGGCATGGACGGCACCTCTCAGATCGGTTGGTGTGACGGCGGCCACACGAGAGTCCCTCACCGAGGTTGGTCAACGGCTGCTCGGTCGACCGGGGCCTGCCGAACCCAATACATGAAGACTTCTTCACTTCGTGTAGTCTTCATCTCATGACGGTGCCGCTCTACCAGGCCAAGGCCGAGTTCTTCAAGACGCTCGGCCACCCGGCGAGGATCCGGATCCTCGAGCTCCTCACGGAGCGCGACCACGCCGTCCACGAGCTGCTGGAGCTGATCGCGATCGAGCCGAGCAACCTCTCCCAGCAGCTCGCCGTGCTGCGCCGCACGTCGTTGGTGGTCTCGCGGCGCGAGGGCGGCGAGGTCGTCTACTCCGTCAGCGTCCCCGAGGTGCGCGACCTGCTCCTCGCGGCGCGGAGCATCCTGTCCGGGATCATCGCCGCACAGGGCGAGCTGGGCGACGAACTCTCCGTCCGCCGGGCATGAGGAGGGCCGGCCTCGCGGCCCTGGCCCGGACCCGCCAGCTGCTGCCCCGACGGGCCGACTGGAGCCACGGCCGACCACTGCGCGACCTGGTCGCCGGCGTCATGGTCGGCCTCGTCGCCCTCCCCCTCGCGCTCGGCTTCGGCGTCAGCTCCGGCATGGGCGCCACCGCCGGCCTGGTGACCGCGATCGTGGCCGGCGCGGTCGCCGCGGTCTTCGGCGGCAGCCGCTTCCAGGTGAGCGGACCGACCGGCGCCATGACCGTCGTCCTGGTGCCGATCGTCGCGAGCCACGGACCCGACGGGGTGCTGGTCGTCGGTCTGCTGGCGGGGCTCCTCCTGGTCGGTCTCGGGGCCGCCGGCGCCGGACGCTTCATCCGCTACGTGCCGGTGCCCGTTGTGGAGGGCTTCACGCTGGGGATCGCGGCGATCATCGCCCTGCAGCAGCTGCCCGGGGCCCTCGGGGTCGACGTGCGCGCCGAGAAGGTGCTGGTCCTCTCCTGGCGCGCGCTCACCGCCTTCGCGAGCGACCCCCAGTGGGTGCCGCTGGCGATCACCGTCGGCGTGATCGCCCTGGTCCTCGCCCTGTCCCGAAGGCTGCCCCTGGTCCCCGGATCGCTGGTCGCCGTGGTCGTCGCGACGGTCGCGACCTCGGCCCTCGGGTGGGACACGGCGACCATCGGCCACGTCCCCTCCAGCCTGCCGAGCCCGTCACTCCCCCGGATCCCCTGGGGCGACCTGGACGCGTTGCTGCTGGCCGCCGTGGCCGTCGCCGCACTGGCCGCCCTGGAGAGCCTGCTGTCCGCCACGGTCGCCGATGCCATGAGCGTCGGTCAGCGCCACGACCCCGACCGGGAGCTCGCCGGGCAGGGCCTGGCCAACCTGGTCGCCCCGCTCTTCGGCGGTATCCCCGCGACCGCAGCCATCGCCCGGACGGCCGTCAACGTCCGCTCGGGCGCCACGACCAGGCTCGCTGCGCTGACGCACGCCCTGGTGCTGCTCGTCATCGTGCTGGTCGCCGCTCGCTGGGTCGGCGAGATCCCCCGTGCGGCGCTCGCCGGGGTGCTGGTGGCGACCGCGATCCAGATGGTGCGCGTCTCCAGCACCGCCGCCCTCCTGCGCTCGACACGCGGAGACGCCGCGGTGCTGGCGATCACCACAGTGGCGACCATCGCCTTCGACCTGGTGACCGCGGTCCTGGTCGGGCTCGTGCTGGCCGGGTTCTTCGCCGTGCGAGAGACCGCCCGGTCGGCGCGGCTCGAGGAGGTGCCGCTCGAGGACACCGATCACGTCGACGAGGAGCTGGCCCTCCTGGACGAGCACATCGTCGCCTACCGGCTCGACGGACCGCTCTTCTTCGCCGCCGCCCACGACTTCCTGCTGGAGCTGACCGACGTGACCCGGGTGCGCGTGGTCGTGCTCCGCATGTCCCGCGTCACCGCCATCGACGCGACCGGCGCCCACGTCCTCGCCGACACCATCAGCCGGCTCGAGGGGCGCCACGTCACGGTCCTGCTCTCCGGCGTCCGGCCCGAGCACGAGCAGGTGCTGCGCGAGCTCGGCGTCCACGACCGGCTCGCCCATCGCCGACACCTGTTCACCAGCACGCCGGACGCGATCGCCCACGCCCGCGAGCACGCCGCGAGGGTCGCGCACCCGGTCGATGGCTGAGGACTACCAGGTGCGCGCCCACAGGCAGTGCTCGGAGGCCAGGAGCTGCTCCATCGCGTGGCCGGACAACGGGGCGGACGCGTCGGTGACGACATAGCCCAGCGCGTCCCGGGTGGACAGCTGCTGCCCGACCACGTTGTCGCCGTCGGCGGCGAAGAGCGCGTTGAAGCCGGCGAGCACCCCGGGGACGTTGTGGTGCAGGAAGCCCAGGCGGTGGCCCGCGTTGAGCGGTGGGGTCGCGACGGCCGGCAGGTTGACCGAGAGCGCCGTGCTGCCTTCGAGCGCGAAGCCCGTGAGCTTGCCGGCCACGAACCAGCCGATCTCTGCCTGCGCCTCCTGCGTGGAGCCCCCGATGTGGGGCGTGAGGATGACGTTGTCGAGCCCGCGCAGGACGGACTCGAAGGTGTCGCCCTGCACCTTCGGCTCCACCGGGAAGACGTCCAGCGCGGCGCCGGCGATGTGGCCCGAGACCAGGTGGTCGCGCAGGGACTCGTTGTCGACCACCATGCCGCGCGAGGCGTTGATGAACATGGACCGCGGCTTCATCATCGCGAACTCACGGGCGCCGAAGAAGCCCGCGTTGCCGGGCCGCCCGTCGACGTGCAGGGTGACCACGTCGGAGATCTCGAGGAGCTCGTCCAGCGAGCGCATCCTGCGGGCGTTGCCGTGCGCCGGCCGGTCGGCGGTGTCGAAGAAGACCACCCGCATGCCCATCGCCTCGGCGAGCGTCGAGAGCTGGGTGCCGATGTTGCCGTAGCCGACGATGCCGATCGTCCGGCCGCGCACCTCGTGGCTGCCCTGCGCCGACTTGTCCCACACCCCGTCGTGCATGCGGAGGGTCTTCTCCGGCAGTCGCCGCGCGAGCGCGATGATCTCGCCGATGACCAGCTCGACCACGCTGCGGGTGTTGGAGTAGGGCGCGTTGAAGACCCCGACACCGCGGGCCGAGGCCGCGGCGAGGTCGACCTGGTTGGTCCCGATGCAGAAGCAGCCGATCGCCAGGAGGTCCGGTGCCGCCTCGATCACGCGAGACGTCACCGTGGTGTTGGAGCGGATCCCCAGCAGGCTCACACCGTCGAGCGAGTCGATCAGCTCCGGCTCCGAGAGCGCGCCGGAGCGCAGGTCGACGTCGTAGCCCCTGCTCTCGAGCACCTCGACCGCCGAGGGGTGGATGTTCTCCAGAACCAAAGCCTTCATGAGGCAACCGTAGAGGCAGCGACACCGGGGCCCGCAACTCCCGCCGGAGCGTCCATCAGCCGGTCGTCATCCAGGGGCCGGGACCTACCGGAGCGCGAGGTCACGGCATCCAGGCCGCGACCTTGTCGGGGTTCTCCTCGACCCACCTGGCTGCCGCGTCCTCGGCGGACATGCCGTCCACAGCGATGTACTTGGCGACGAGGTTCTGGTCGTCGTTGGTCCACTGGAAGTTCTTGACCAGGTCGACGGCCGGGCTGCCGGACTCCGCGAACTCGGTGGAGACGACCTTCTTGAGCTCGGTCTCGGGGTAGTCGCAGGCGACGGCCTGGGCGTCGTCCTGGCATCCGTCGGAGAACGCCGGGAGGTCCACCTTGACCAGCGGCACCTCGGAGAAGAACCACTGCGGCTCGTAGAAGTAGCCGAGGAGGGGGGTCCTGTTCTCCTCCGCCTTCTCGAAGGCGGCGATCGAGGCGGCCTCGCTCCCCGAGAACACGACCTGGAAGTCGAGGCCGAGGTTGGCCACGATCGCCTGGTCGAACTGGACGTAGGACGGGTCGGCCCCGAGGAACTGTCCCTTGCCGCCCGACTCCGGCGTCTCGAACAGGTCGGCGTAGTCGTTGAGGTTCTCCCAGTCCGTGATGTCGGGGTACTCCTCGGCCATCCACGGCGCGACGTACCAGCCGATGATCCCGACATTGCCGGTCGGACCCAGCTCCATGGCGCTGCCGTCACCGCCCTGGTCCTCGAAGTAGAGCTTCTCGAGGTCCGGGTGGCCCCAGTCCTCGATCACGACGTCCACCTCGCCGGTGCCGAAGCCCTGCCAGGAGACCTCCTCCTTGAGGTCCTTGTAGTTCACCGTGCAGCCGAGCTCGGTCTCGGCCAGGTGACCGACCACGTAGGCGTCGGCCTCGAAGCCGACCCACGGGTTCACGGCCATGTCGAGCTCGCCGCAGTCGCCTGCCTCGGCGGCCTGCGCCTCGTTCTCCTGCTCCGCCGCCGCTATCTCACCCCCACCGCACGCGCTCAGGACGAGCGCGAGGGTGGCGAGGGACCCGGCGACGGGGCTGATCTTCTGCAGCTTCACAGGTGTACTTCCTTCTTTCGGGGGGAGCGGTCACGTCGACGTAGATCGGGGTGGGGGCGGTCGGGGCGGGTGCGGGCTCCGGGCGCGGGCCCGGCGGCGCCCCGGGCCACCCGGTCCACCATGATCCCGAGGAGCACGATCGCGATGCCGGCGGCGACGCCCTTGCCGAAGAACTCACCGCGCGAGAAGCCGAGGACGGCGTCATAGCCGAGCGCGCCGCCTCCGACCAGGCCGCCGATCACGACCATGGACAGCACGAAGAGCAGCCCCTGGTTGGCAGCCAGGACCAGGTGCCCGCGCGCCATCGGCAGCTGCACCTTGGTGATGAGCTGCCACGGCGTCGATCCGGCGGCCGTGGCCGCCTCCACGGTGGTCACGGGGACCTGCCCGACGCCGTCGGCCACGAGCTTGGTCGTGACCGGCACGGCATAGACGAACGCAGCAACGATCGCGGTGAACCGGCCGGGTCCGAAGAGCGCCAGCACCGGGATGAGGTAGACGAACGACGGCATCACCTGGGCGGCGTCCAGCAGCGGTCGGAGCAGCCGGTCGACGATCCGGCGCCGCGCCATCCAGACACCCAGCACGAGGGCCACGAGCATCACGAAGAGCGTGGCCACGAGGACGCTGGTGAGCGTGACCATGGCGTCGTACCAGAGGTCGGTGGCGTAGATGCCGGTCAGGCAGACCAGGCTGCTGAGCAGCCCTCGCCATCCGGCGAGCAGCTGGGAGATCGCCAGCAGAGCCAACCCGGTGACGAACCACGGCGAGCCGGCGACGACGTCCTGGAGCGGGTTGATGAGGACCGTCGTCACGCTCTCCTGGACCCCGGTGGTCAGGACGGAGAAGTGCGACGTCGTCCAGTCGGTGGCCGACTGGACCGCGTCGGCGACCTTCGGGCCGACCTCGGTGTCCGGGAACTCGGCGAACGAGAAGTAGGTGCGCGACACGTGGACAGCGACCAGTGCCGCAGCGCCTGCCCCCGCGAGGACGAGTCGGTCGGCCCGGCGGTTGCCGCCACCGCCCCGGGCGACCCGCTCGCTGCGCAGGCTGGCGGCGGTGGTCACCCGGTCGAGCATGATCGCGATGAGCACGATCGACGCGCCCGCGACGAACGCCACCCCCACCTGGTTGGGGCCTGCGGTCAGCGCGCGGAGCACGGGCCTGCCGAGCCCGGGACCGTTGACGAAGCCCGCGACCACCGACATCGACAGTGCCGCCATCATCGTCTGGTTGACGCCGACGATGATCGACGGCCTCGCCATCGGGAGCTGGACCTTGACCAGCCGCTGCCACCCGGTCTGCCCGAGCGAGGTCGTCGCCTCGAGGGTGGTCGCGGACACGCCGCGGAGGGCGTGCGCGGAGATCCGCACGGCCGGCGGCAGTGCGTAGAGGACGGTGACCGCCACGGCGATGGCCGGCCCGAGGCTGAAGAACAGGGCCATGGGCGCCAGGTAGACGAAGGCGGGAAAGGTCTGGAGGACGTCGAGGACCGGTGTGACGACCGCGTCGACCCGGCGACTGGCGCTCATCCACACGGCCAGCGGCAGGCCGAGGACCAGGCACACCGCGACCGCGAAGAAGGTGATGACCAGGGTGTCCATGCCGTCGGACCAGAGACCGAGGAGCCCGATCGCTGCCAGCGCCGCCATGGTCCCCAGGGCGTGGCGCCACCCGGCGACCGCCAGGCTCACCCAGCCCGCGATGCCGAGCACCCCGAGCCATCCGACCTGCGGAGCGGGCCGCGGGAGGTCCGGCGTGGAGACGAGTCCCTGGAGGTGCTCGACGATCCCGTTGAAGGCGTCGGACAGCGCGCCGACCACCTGCATCAGCACGTTGGTGTCGCGGCCCGCGATCAGGTCGGTCTTCAGGTCGGTGAAGCGGTCGTGGACGTCGGTGGTCCCCTGCCCCGGCAGGTAGAGCACCGCCCTGCCGTCGCCGATCCGCGACGCCACCCACCAGATCACGACGATCCCGAGCAGCCAGGCCCACCGACGCGCCGCGCGCTGCGGGCGCCGAGCGAGCGGTCGCGGCGCCTCGTCGCCACCCCCCGACGCCGGGGAGACCCGAGCGTGCTCGGTCGTCGCCGCCGTCACCGCGCCTGCCACGACGTCGCGCCGGGACCCGGCTCCTCGGACACGAGCACCCGCAGGACCGCCTCGTCGTCGACGATGCCCACGAGCGACCCGTCGTCGACCACCTGGACGGGGTGGGCCGAGGCCAGGGCCGCCCGGGCTGCGTGCCGCACGGTCGTGTCGACCGACATCACCGGCCCCTCGAGGGAGTCCTCCGGAGTGGGATCGCGCATGACGTAGGCCAGGGTCAGCACGTGCGAGCGGGGCACGTCGCTGACGAAGTCGCGGACGTAGTCGTCGACCGGGCGGGCGACCACCTCGGCCGGAGTGCCGACCTGGACCACCTCACCGTCGCGCATGATCAGGATCCGGTCCCCGAGGGTCAGGGCCTCCTGGAGGTCGTGGGTGACGAAGACCATCGTCTTGCGCAGCTCCGCCTGGAGCCGCACTACCTCGCGCTGCATGTCACGACGGATCAGCGGGTCGAGCGCGGAGAACGGCTCGTCGAGCAGCAGGATCGCCGGGTCGTTGGCCAGCGCCCGGGCGAGACCGACCCGCTGCTGCATGCCCCCGGACAGCTGGTCCGGATAGGCGTCGGCGTAGCCGGTGAGCCCCACCAGGTCGAGCAGGTCCCCCGCCTGCTGGCGACGCTCCGCCCTCTTGACCCCGCGGACCTCCAGCCCGTAGGCCACGTTGTCGATCACCTGCCGGTGCGGCAGCAGACCGAAGTGCTGGAAGACCATCGACACCGTGTGACGACGCAGCTCGCGCAGCTGGGACTCCGACGCCCGGGTCACGTCCTCGCCGTCGATGGTGACCTGACCGGACGTGGGCTCGATGAGCCGGGCCAGGCAGCGCACCAACGTCGACTTCCCGGACCCCGAGAGACCCATGACCACGAACACCTCGCCCGGGGCGACGTCGAAGGACACGTCCTTGACGGCGCTCACGCAGCCGGTCCTGGCCTTCAGCTCGGCGCGGGAGAGATCGGCGTCGGGCGTGCCGATCACCCGGTCGGCACGGTCACCGAAGATCTTCCACAGACCCTCGACCTGCAGCGCGTGACGTGACTCGCGCATGGTGTCTCCTCGGGGGTCGCCGTCGCGGCCGGCGTGCGGGGGGTCCCCAGGGGGGATGAGCGGTGAGCCACACCATACCCGCAGTACGACGCGCGGCCCGCTAGACCTCCTCGGGGCTCATGGCGATCGCCCCAGCCGGGCACTCCTCGGCACAGAGACCGCAGCCCTTGCAGTAGTCCAGGTCGATGGCGTAGGGCTGCCCGGGCATCCCGAGCTTGACGACCGCGTTGTCGGGGCAGACCGCGAAGCAGTTGTCGCACGAGAAGCAGCTGCCGCACGACAGGCACCGGCGGGCCTCGAGGAGCGCGTCGTCGCCGTCCAGGCCCTGCACCACCTCGTCGAAGGTGGACCCACGACGCACCGTCTCCAGCCGGGGTCGGTGGGTGCGGTCGGCGTCGGAGAAGTACCACGTGTTCAGGGCTGCGAACTCCGCCAGCTGCCGGTCCGCCGGACGGTCGGGCTCGCGACCGGCGAGCCAGGCATCGATCGCGCCGGCCGCGCGGCGCCCGTGGCCGACGCCGACCGTCACCGAGCGGACGTCGGGCACCATGTCGCCACCGGCGAAGACACCCGGACAGCCGGTCATCAGCTGGTCGTCGACGCGCACCACACCGTCGTCCACCACGACGCCGGGCACATCCGTGAGGAACCCCAGGTCGGCCTCCTGGCCGAGGGCCAGCACGAGTGCGTCGGCAGCCAGCTGCACGACCTCACCGGTCGGCTGCGGGAAGCCGGTGTCGTCCAGCTCCATCCGCTCGAGCGTCAACGCGCCCTCGTCGACCTGGGTGACGGTCGAGAGCCAGGTGAAGACCACCCCCTCCTCCTCCGCCTCGCGGACCTCGGACTCGTGGGCGGGCATCTGGTCGCGGGTGCGTCGGTAGACCACCACGGCGTCGTCGGCACCCAGCCGCTTGGCCGTGCGGGCAGCGTCCAGCGCGGTGTTGCCGCCGCCGTAGACCGCGACCCGCCGGCCCAGCAGCGGCCGCTCCCCCTCCTCCAGGCCGTGCAGCATCGTCACGGCGTCGACCACCCGGGCGGCCGAGCCAGCGGGCAGGTAGGTGCGTCGGCCCAGTTGGGCACCGACGGCGAGGAAGGCGGCATCGAAGGCACCCTCGCGCATGGTCGCTGCCAGGTCGGTCACGGTGGTGCCGAACCGGACCTCGACCCCGAGGTCGACGATGCGCGCCACCTCGGCGTCGAGGACGTCACGCGGGAGGCGGTAGGCGGGGATGCCATAGCGCATCATGCCGCCGGCCTGGTGACCCGAGTCCACGACCACGACCTCGTGACCGGCGCGCACCAGGTGGTAGGCCGCCGAGAGTCCGCTCGGCCCCGCCCCCACGACCAGGACGCGCGAGCCCGACGCCGGCACGTCGACG
>NZ_CALRWD010000020.1:0-56347 GCF_943371775.1 Nocardioides psychrotolerans | reverse complement strand
GGCCAAGGCCAAGGCTGAGGCCAAGAACGCCGCCATGAGCGCCGAGAAGCAGGCCAAGCGCAAGAGCAAGGCGCAGCTGCGCAAGCCGCCCGAGGGTGCGGTGGTGTGGACCGAGCAGACCTTCGACAAGCTCGTCGACGGCGACGCCGACCGGCTGCAGTCGCGGATGAAGGTCGACAACGCGATGCTCATCAACGTCCTCGCCCGCGAGGAGGACGCCTTCCCCGTGCTGCGCCGACTGCTGATGGACAACCACGAGGACCGGCGCAGCCAGCTCCGGCTGGCGCGTCGCGCGCTGCGGCTGCTGCGCAGCCTCGTGCACTCGGGCACGGTGACGCGCCTGGAGGAGCCCGACGAGCACGGGCGCCGCTACGTGCTGACCGTCGACCTGCCGCTCGACTTCGCGCTCAACCAGCCGCTCGCGCACTTCGCGCTGGCGGCGCTCGACGTGCTCGACCCCGAGGCGGAGACCTACACCCTCGACATCGTCTCGGTGATCGAGGCCGTGCTGGAGGCGCCGCGGCAGATCCTCTTCGGCCAGCAGCGCCAGGCCCGCGGCGAGGCGATCGCCGAGATGAAGGCCGACGGCCTGGAGTACGACGAGCGGATGCTGCTGCTCGACGCGATCACCTGGCCGCAGCCGCTGGCCGAGCTGCTCGAGGCGACGTACGAGATCTATCGCCAGCGTCACCCGTGGCTGCGCGAGGACGCGCTCGGGCCGAAGACGATCGTGCGCGAGATGTATGAGCAGGGGATGAGCTTCACCGACTTCGTCAGCCGCTATGAGCTGGCCAGGTCGGAGGGGCTGGTGCTGCGCTACCTCACCGACGCCTACCGCACCCTGCGCCAGACCGTGCCCGAGGCGCACAAGACCCCCGAGCTCGACGACCTGGTCGACTGGCTCGGCGAGACCGTGCGTCAGACCGACTCGTCGCTGCTCGACGAGTGGGAGGCGCTCTCGGACCCCGAGCACGTCGCGCGGACCGTGGCCGAGGGCGCGCCGCCGCCGATGAACCGGCCGATCTCGGCGCAGGAGCGGCCCTTCCGCACGATGATCCGCAACGCGATGATGCGCCGCGTCGAGCTGGTCGCGCGCGACGACCTCGACGGGCTGATGAAGCTCGAGCGAGCTGCCGCCGACCGCACGGACCCGCCCTTGGAGGTGCTGGTCACGCGGTCGGTGTGGGACCAGGCGATCGAGGAGTACTACGCCGAGCACGACACGGTCGACATGGGTCCGGACGCGCGCGGCCCGGAGCTGTTGTCGATCACGCCGTCGGAGGTTGACCCCGAGTCGCCCGGCCGCAGGTGGGACGTGCAGCAGACGATCCACGACCCGGAGGGCCACCACGACTGGGTGATCGAGGCCGTGGTCGACCTCGACGCCTCCGACGAGCTCGGTGAGCTGGTGCTCACCACGACCGCGATGCGGTGCCTGGGGGACTAGGTCGACTGCTGGGGCGTTTGCAGCCGGGACGTCATGCGGATCGTGGAGGCGACACCTCGCGACGCATGACGTCGCGAGACGGCAGCAGAGCCTCGGCGGTCAGGGGAGGGGACAGAGCCCGTCGGGGCAGGAGTCGAGCCACGCTCGGCCTGTGCGCAGCGAGCCGATCTGCTTGAGCCCGGTGTAGCCGTCGGCGCCGTCGCCGTCGTCGAACCACAGCAGCGCGTAGGTCGGGCGCACCCCGAGCGCGATCGCCGAACGGGCGATGACGGTGGGGTCCCAGTCGCCGTCCGTGCTGCCGTGCGGGCCGACCTCGGTGATCGCGGTGCGCGGGCGGTTGGCCGCAAGCTCGGCGAGACCGGTCAGGTCGAGGGGGTCGGCCTGGCCGGAGCCGTCGCCGACCGGGTCGTAGGAGTCGATGCCCACCAGGTCGACGTCGTCCGGGACCAGCGAGAGCGGGTCGGCGATGCCGTCATAGCTGACCACGTTGGCCGACCAGCCCCACACGATGTTGTGGACACCGGCATCCACCGCGCGCTCCTGCATCGCGGCCCACAGTGCGCGGTAGTCCTCCGGATCGGGGTGACCCCACCAGAACCAGTCGCCGTTGGCCTCGTGGAAGGGGCGGAACAGCACGGCGGCCGGCTGGAACAGCCCGTCGTCGCCGGACTGGAGCCGCTCGAGCAGCGCGAGCTTGGCGTCGTAGTCGGCCCAGAAGGCCACGGCCTGAGGCGTCCCCGGCTCGAGCAGGGCCGCCAGGTCGGTCCACCTCCGGTCGCGGGCGTCGAGTCCGCTGTCGGGGTTGGGCGTGTGCCACGAGGCCGTGAGGACGACGCCGTCGGCCGCCAGCTCGAGCAGTCGCTGGAGTGGCGGGTCGTAGAAGCCGAACTGCTCGCCCTGCTCGAGCTCCTGGAGGTCGAAGCCGACCAGCGCCACCTGGCGCCCGCCCAGCTGCCGCAACGGCGCCTGATAGGCATCGTTGGAGAGGTTGAGCTGCTGCCCCACGCCCATCAGCCCGTCGCGCTGCCACGTGTCGAGCGTCTGGGCGAGGCAGCGGGCCTCGGGCGTGGCGTCCTCGTCGACCAGCGGGACGTCGGGCGTGCAGTCGGGGGTGGGCGTGAGGGGCGTCGACGGTGCGGGGACGGTCGCCTCGGGCGTGGGGGACGGCGTCGGGGTGCTGGTCGTGCTCGAGGTCGGGCCCGAGGAGGCGGAGGGCCGGGCGTCGCCGTCGGTGTCCGTCATGAGCACGACGCCACCGCCGGCGAGGACCCCGAGGACGAGGACGAGGGCACCGACCTCCAGGACCCGAGCTGCTCGTCGACGCACCCTGCCAGTGTCTCACCCACACCCTCGTTTGCCCCCCGAACAGGACCGGACCTAGAGTCCGCGGCGAGTCGCCGCAATGTCGTCGTGTCGACATTGTGTGATGGGGGAGCACGACCCCCGGACCGGACCTAGGAGTGGCACATGAGCGACAACCAGATGTTCCCCGGATTCGGCGGGAGCTCCGCCCCCGCGATGCCGCCGAGGTCGCCGATCCCTTCCCCACCGCTCGGAGATGACGTGTCTGACCTTCCCCTCAACGACCCCCTGCCGTTCGAGAAGCCGATCCGCCGCGAGGAGGCCCCCAAGGAGGAGCCGCACCGTGGCGGCGTGCCCGAGGTGGCGGCCAGCAACGAGGCACCCTCCGTCGTGCGCGAGAGCGCTGCTCCCACCGATTCTCCCCTCGTGATGGGCCCGACCGGGCGCCCGATGCCGCACCTGCCCGAGCCGTCGGTGCTCACCAGCCACGGCAACGCCCGCGTGATCTCGATGTGCAACCAGAAGGGCGGGGTCGGCAAGACCACGACCACGATCAACCTGGGGGCGGCGCTCGCGGAGTACGGCCGCAAGGTCCTGCTCGTCGACTTCGACCCGCAGGGCTCGCTGTCGGTCGGCCTGGGCCTCAACCCGCACGAGATGGACCTGACGATCTACAACCTCCTGATGGAGCGCGACGTCAAGGTCGAGGACGTCGTCGTGCCGTCCGGGGTGCCCGGCATGGACCTGCTGCCCTCCAACATCGACCTGTCGGCCGCCGAGGTGCAGCTGGTGCACGAGGTGGCGCGCGAGCAGACCCTCCAGCGGGTGCTGGCGCCCGCCCTCGAGACCTACGACGTGATCCTCATCGACTGCCAGCCCTCCCTGGGGCTGCTGACCGTCAACGCGCTCACCGCCTCCCACGGCGTGATCGTGCCGCTCGAGTGTGAGTACTTCGCGCTGCGCGGCGTGGCGCTGCTCAAGACCACGATCGACAAGGTCCGCGAGCGCCTCAACCCGCGCCTCGAGATCGACGGCGTCCTCGGCACGATGTTCGACGGCCGCACGCTGCACTCGCGCGAGGTCATGGACCGGCTGGTCCAGGCATGGGGCGACAAGGTCTTCCACACCGTGATCCGTCGCACCGTGAAGTTCTCCGACTCGACCGTGGCCGGCGAGCCGATCACGACCTACGCCTCGTCGTCCGCCGGTGCCGACTCCTACCGCCAGCTCTCCAAGGAGGTGGCGGCCCGGTGTCTCGACGTGTGAGCATGCCCGCGGCCGACGACCTCTTCCGGCCCACCGCAGCCGTCCGTGCCGTCCCCGACGCTCCCGAGCCGGCCGAGACGAGCCAGGAGGCGGCCGCGCCGGCCAAGCCGTCGGGTCGGATCCGGCACGACGAGAAGATGACCGTCTACGTCACCTCCGACGAGCTGCTCCAGATCGAGCACGCCCGGCTCGCGCTGCGTGCCGGTCATGGCCTGGCCGTCGACCGCGGCCGCCTCGTGCGCGAGGCGGTGGCGCTGGTCCTGGCCGACTTCGACACCCATGGCGCCGACAGCGTGCTGGTGCGGCGGTTGACCGACGGATGACGGGCGGATGACCAGCCTCGCCACCCCGGGCGAGACCGGTGAGACTCCGGGCTTCGAGCTGCGCCTCGACAACTTCGAGGGGCCCTTCGACCTCCTGCTGAGCCTGATCTCCAAGCACAAGCTCGACGTCACCGAGGTCGCGCTGGCCAAGGTGACCGAGGAGTTCATCACCTTCGTCAAGATCGGCGGCCCGGTCTGGGACCTCGAGCAGACGACGTCGTTCCTGCTGGTCGCCTCGACCCTGCTCGACCTCAAGGCCGCCCGGCTGCTGCCGCAGGGCGACGTCGAGGACGAGGAGGACCTGGCGCTGCTCGAGGCGCGTGACCTGCTCTTCGCCCGCCTCATGCAGTACAAGGCGTTCAAGCAGGTGGCGGGCTTCCTCGAGGTCCGCCTGGCCGAGGAGTCGCGGCGCTACCCGCGTGCGGTCGGTCTCGAGGACCGCTTCGCGACGCTGCTGCCCGAGGTGCTGATCGGCATCGGGCTCGACCAGTTCGCCCAGCTCGCCGCCAAGGCGCTGGAGCCCAAGCCGGTGCTCGAGGTCTCCCTCCAGCACATCCACGCGGCCAAGGTCAGCGTGCGTGAGCAGGGCGCGATCGTGATGGAGCGGCTGCGCCGCTCCGGCACCCTCACCTTCCGCTCGTTGTGTGGCGACTCGCCCGACCGGCTCACCACCGTGGCCCGCTTCCTGTCCCTGCTGGAGCTCTTCCGCGAGGGCGCCGTCGCCTTCGAGCAGGTCACCGCGCTGGGCGAGCTGACCATCCGCTGGACCGGCGGCGAGGACGACGAGATCGAGATCACCGACGAGTTCGACGGAGCGCCGCCCGAGGAGGGCGCCCCCGTCGACGAGGAGACACCATGACCGACATGCCCACCGACGGCGAGCAGCTCGACGTACCCCTGGCGGAGCTGCGGCCCTCCCTCGAGGCGGTGCTGATGATCTCCGACCAGGCTCTCGACGACGCCAGCCTGGCCTCGGCGGTGGGTTACCCGGTCGACGAGGTGACCGCGGCGCTCGCGGCACTGGCCGCGGAGTACACCGAGCAGGGGCGCGGCTTCGAGCTGCGCAACGTCGGAGGTGGGTGGCGGTTCTACTCGAGGGACGCCTACGCCGCCGTGGTGGAGGCGTTCGTGCTCGAGGGCCAGCAGGCGCGGCTCACCAACGCGGCGCTGGAGACCCTCGCGGTCGTGGCCTACAAGCAGCCGGTCTCGCGCGCCCGGGTGTCCGCGATCCGTGGCGTCAACGTCGACGGCGTCATGCGCACCCTGATCTCGCGCGGGCTGGTCGAGGAGGCCGGGCAGGACGGCGAGACCGGAGCCAACCTGTTCCGCACCTCCACCTACTTCCTCGAGCGGATCGGCGTCACCTCCCTCCAGGACCTGCCGGAGCTCGCGCCCTACCTGCCCGACCTCGACGACCTCGAGGACGAGCTCGCCGAGATGGCTGCCTCCGAGATGCCGCACGAGAGCGCGGCAGGCTCCGCCGGCGAGGCGGCAGCCGCGTCGGGGGCCGGTGACGCCGCCGTCGAGGCCGCTGCACCCGCCGACTCGGCGGTGCCGGAGGATGAGCCCGTGACCGAGGACCAGCCATGACCCGTGAGATCGCCACCGACGAGGACGGCCTGATCCGCCTGCAGAAGCTGCTCGCGCAGTCGGGCGTCGCGTCGCGCCGCAAGTGCGAGGAGCTGATGCTCGACGGCGAGGTCGTCGTCGACGGCGAGACGATCACCCGCCTCGGCACCAAGGTCGACCCCCGCACCGCGGTGATCCGGGTCAGCGGCAAGCGGCTCCCGCCGGTCTCCGAGCTCGTCTACCTGGTGCTCAACAAGCCCCGTGGCGTCGTCTCGACCATGTCGGACCCCGAGGGGCGCCGCACGATCAGCGACGTCGTCGCGCACCGGTCCGAGCGGCTCTTCCACGTCGGTCGCCTCGACACCGACACCTCCGGCCTGCTGCTGCTCACCAACGACGGCGACTTCGCGCAGCGCATGGCCCACCCGTCCTACGAGGTCGACAAGACCTACGTCGCCGAGGTCGACGCCGAGGTCACCAAGGCGACCGTTGCCGAGCTCCTCGAGGGCGTCACGCTCGACGACGGCCCCGTGACCGTGACCGCGGCCAGGATCATCAGCGTCTCCGGGCGAGGTCGCGGCGCCAAGTCGATCGTCGAGCTGGTCATCCACGAGGGCCGCAACCGGATCGTGCGACGGCTGCTCGAGCAGCTCGGCCACCCCGTGCGCCGGCTGACCCGCACCGCGATCGGACCGGTCCAGCTCGCCCAGCTGCCCAGCGGCGGCCTGCGCGACCTGACCAACGACGAGCTCGGCGAGCTGCTCGACAACGCCCAGCTCTGACGGGGTGTGTCCCTGCTCGGTTTACACCGGCTCCCCTAGACCGCCACCGTCCACGGGGCGCTGGCTGTTGGTTGCCATCCGCTTCCCGACTGCGCTGCTCTGGCGCTGAGCCGGACACGGTTTGCCGCACTGCCCGACGGGTACCGCTCGGCAACCCATTCGATCGAAGGAGCGGACGTGACGGACGACGCGCAGGTTGCCAAGGAACTGGTCGAGACGCTGAAGGACGGTGAGCGAGGCTTCGCCAGCGCCGCCGAGAAGCTGAGGGACAGCGACCGTGCGACGTGGGCGGAGACGCTGCAACGCTTCGCCGAGCAGCGCGCCGGCTTCTGCCGCGAGATCGTCGAGCTGGGTCACGAGTACGGCGACGATGTCGACGCGAGCGGATCGGTCGCCGCGGCCCTGCACCGCGGGTGGATCTCGCTGAAGGACGCCGTGAGCGGCGACGACGCCGGCGCTGTCCTCTCGGCCGCCGCGACGGGCGAGGACCACGCGGTCTCGGAGTACGAGAAGGGGCTCGAGAGCGACCTCAGCCCCGGCTTCCGCGAGGTCGTGAGCCGGCAGCACGTCGCGGTCCTCGCCGCCCGCGACGAGATCAAGGCCCTGCAGAGCGCCGACTGACCTGAGGGGCGCGAGGCGGTCATGGCCTCTCGCCGAGCGGCCGCCGCGCCGTCAGCGGCTGATCCAGAGGCACTCTCCCGTAGCCGGACGTACTCATTGTTCGATCTTCGCCTTGCTCCAGCGTGACTGCATGGGCTCAGACTCAGATGAGTACGTCCGGCTACGGAGCACCGACTCACGGCATCAGCGTGCGCTGTGGTCAGGCATGAGCGGGTTCGACCGAACCATCGCCGTGGTGAGCCGCCCGCCTGACGGCGCCGCGCCCGGCGTCCCCGGCCCGGGCACTAGCCTTGCTCGCGACCAGGGAGGGCCCGAGGACGGCCCGACGACGCGGGACGAGGAGCAGACGTGGCAGTGCGAGCGGTGCGGGGAGCGACCCAGCTCGACGAGGACGTGCGCGAGCAGATGCTCGAGCGGGTGGCCGAGATGGTCACGGACGTGATGACCTCCAACGGCCTCGAGGTCGACGACTTCATCTCGGTGATCTTCACCGCCACCAGCGACCTGGTCTCCGAGTTCCCCGCCTACGCCGCCCGCGGGCTGGGCTTCGGCGAGGTGCCGCTGATCTGTGCGCGCGAGCTCGAGATCGAGGGCTCGATGCCCCGCGTGGTGCGGATGATGGCCCACGTCGAGACCGACCTGCCCCGCGCGGACATCACCCACGTCTACCTCCACGGCGCGGCCGCGCTGCGCTCCGACCTCACCCGGGTCAGGTCCGTCCCTGATGCCTGAGGGCAGGGGGCCGCTCGTCGGACCGGTCGAGGTCGTCGGCGTCGGCCTGATCGGCACCTCGATCGGCCTGGCCTGCCGCCGCGTGGGCCTCGAGGTCCTGCTGACCGATCCCTCCGACGACCACCTGCGCACCGCCTCGGGCCTGGGCGCGGGCCGCGTCAGGACCGACGACGACCGGCCGCAGCTCGTCGTGGTCGCCGTGCCCCCCGACCACCTGGGCCAGCAGATCGCCCGGGCCCTCGACTCCGGTGCCTTCGTCACCGACGTCGGCAGCGTCAAGGCCGGCCCGCTGGCGGCGGTCGCCGCTCACCCCGCCCTCCCGCACTACGTCGGCGGGCACCCGATGGCGGGCAGCGAGCGCTCCGGCCCCCTCGCCGCCAGCGCGTCGCTCTTCGACGGCCGCCCCTGGGCGGTCACCGCCCACGGCACCGCGGATCCTCGCGCCGTGGACCTGGTCGAGGCCCTGGCGGCGCTCTGCGGCGCCGTGCCCGTGCGTCTGACGCCCGACGAGCACGACCGGGCCGTCGCGCGCACCTCGCACCTGCCTCACCTGATGGCCTCCCTCGCTGCCGGAGCCCTCGCGGACGCCCCGAGCGACCACCTGGCCCTGTCGGGGCAGGGCGTGCGCGACGTCACCCGCGTGGCAGCGGGCGACCCGCGTCTCTACGGCCAGATCGTGTCGGCCAACGCCACCGCGGTCGCGGCCCTCCTCCGCGGGGTGCGCGAGAGGTTGGACACGCTCATCGAGGCGTTGGGTGCGGGGGACCGGACCGGTCTCGAGGCCGTCCTGAGCCAGGGGGTGGCCGGCACGCAGGCGATCCCGGGCAAGCACGGCGGCCCGGCGCGCCCCAGCGGCAGGGTCTTCGTCGCGGTGCCCGACCACCCGGGCGAGCTCGCGCGGCTCTTCGCCGACGCCGGCGCCAGCGAGGTCAACATCGAGGACGTCCGCATCGACCACGACCCCGGCCGACCCGTCGGCCTGGTCGAGCTGGTCGTCGACGTGGACCGGATCGACCACCTGCTCGCCTCTCTCGAATCCCGGGGTTGGGTGACTCACCGGTAAGGTGCCCTCCCGTGGTGAGCAGTGCGGGGTCTCGTGTGGTGGTGGCTGTCGACGGGACCTCCGGGTCCGGCAAGTCGAGCACCTGCCGCGGCGTCGCGACCCGTCTGGGCCTGCGCTACCTGGACACCGGTGCGCAGTTCCGCGCGATCACCTGGTGGATGCTGCGCGAGGGTGTCGACGTCCACGACGCGGAGGCCGTCGCCGCCCGCTGTGACGAGGCGCCGATCGTCTCCGGCACCGACCCGTCCGGTCCCACGATCGAGATCGACGGCGTGGACGTGGCCGTGGCGATCCGCAGCGACGAGGTCACCCGCCACGTCTCGCCCGTGAGCACCGTCCCCGCCGTGCGCGCGCGGCTGCTGGAGCTCCAGCGCGCCATCATCGAGGACGCGACCACCGACGGCGGCATCGTCGTCGAGGGCCGCGACATCGGCTCCGTCGTGTGGCCCCAGGCCGACGTCAAGCTCTACCTCACCGCCGACACCGAGGCGCGGGCCCTTCGTCGCGCCGCCGAGCAGGGTGGCTCCGACGTGGCCGCCACCGCACAGGTCCTCGCCGAGCGCGACCGCATCGACTCCGGGCGCGCCACCGCACCCCTCGTGCGCGCCGACGGTGCCGTCCACGTCGACACCACGCCGTACTCCCTCGAGGAGGTCATCGACCTCGTCGTCGGGCTGGTCCTCGAGGCCGGGTCATGAGCGTCCACGACACCCTGCCGCGCACGACCACGACGCCCCACCCGCCGACCTGGATGCTGCGGGGCCTGCGGCCGGTGTCGCGCTGGCTGCTCCGTCGCCGGTACGACGTGCGGGTGCACGGCAGCGAGCGGGTCCCCGCCACGGGGCCCGTGATCTTCGCGGCCAACCACGTCGGGGTGATCGACGGGCCGCTGCTGGCGATCTTCGCGCCGCGGCCGGTGCACGCGCTCACCAAGATCGAGATGTTCGCCGGACGCATGGGCGGCTTCCTGCGCCACTCCGGCCAGATCCCCCTCGACCGCTATGCCACGGACCCCCGCGCGGTGAAGCTCGCCCTGCGGGTGCTGCGCGACGGGGGAGCCGTCGGGATCTTCCCCGAGGGCCATCGTGGTGCGGGTGAGCTCGAGCGCTTCCACCGCGGTGCGGCCTACCTCGCCCTGGTCACCGGCGCGCCGATCGTCCCGGTCAGCATGATCGGCACCCGCGAGCCGGGCGGCCACACCGGCTCGATCCCGCCGCGCCGCGCCAGGCTCGAGCTGGTCTTCGCGGCGCCGTACTCCCTCGACCCGACCCCCTGGCCACGCCGACGCGACCACGTCGAGCAGGCCTCCCTCGAGCTGCGCGAGCGCATGCTCCATGATCTACGTGAGGCGCTGGCGGCCACCGGCCGCAGCCTCCCGGGCCCGCTCCCAGCCGGCGAGCAGCTGCCCGACCCCTCCGGTGGCGTGACAGGAACGACGACGTGAGCGAGACGCTGGAGCCCGACGAGACGACGACGGACGGGCCTGTGCCCGTCCTGGCGGTGGTGGGACGGCCCAACGTGGGCAAGTCGACGCTGGTCAACCGGATCATCGGCCGCCGCGAGGCGGTCGTGGAGGACGTGCCGGGCGTGACCCGCGACCGGGTCTCCTACGACGCCAACTGGAACGGTCGCGCCTTCACGGTCGTCGACACCGGCGGCTGGGACCCCGATGCCAAGGGTCTGGCGCTGAGCATCTCCGCCCAGGCCGAGATCGCGGTGACGCTGGCCGACGCCGTCCTCTTCGTCGTCGACGCCGGGGTCGGCATCACCGACCAGGACGAGGCGGTCGTCAAGATCCTGCGCAAGTCCGGCAAGCCGGTCGTGCTGGCGGCCAACAAGGTCGACGACCAGCGCACCGAGGCCGAGGCCTACGGGCTGTGGAACCTCGGGCTCGGCGAGCCCTACCCCGTCTCCGCCCTGCACGGCCGCGGCTCGGGCGACATGCTCGACGCCGTCCTCGCCGCGCTGCCCGAGCCCCCGCCCGAGCGCATCGGCGAGATGGGCGGCCCGCGACGCATCGCGATCGTCGGCAAGCCCAACGTGGGCAAGTCGTCGCTGCTCAACCGCCTGGCGGGGGAGAACCGTGTGGTCGTCGACAACGTCGCCGGCACCACCGTCGACCCCGTCGACGAGCTGATCGAGCTGGGCGGCCAGACCTGGCGCTTCATCGACACCGCCGGCATCCGCAAGCGGGTCAAGGAAGCGTCGGGGCACGAGTACTACGCCTCCCTGCGCACGACGACCGCCATCGACCGCGCCGAGCTCGCGGTCCTCGTCGTCGACGGTGGGCAGTCGCTCTCGGAGCAGGACATCCGGATCATCCAGACCATCCGTGACGCCGGCCGCGCGCTGGTCATCGCCTTCAACAAGTGGGACCTCGTCGACGAGGAGCGTCGCTACTACCTCGAGCGCGAGATCGAGCGCGACCTCGTGCAGGTGCAGTGGGCGCCGCGGATCAACATCACCGCGCGCACCGGCTGGCACGTCGACCGGCTCGTCCCCGCGATCGAGAAGGCGCTGGCCGGCTGGGAGACCCGCATCTCCACCGGCACGCTCAACGCGTTCCTCGGTCGCCTGGTCGCGGAGCACCCGCACCCGGTGCGCAGCGGCAAGCAGCCCAAGATCCTCTTCGGCACGCAGGCGACAACGGCGCCTCCGACGTTCATCCTGTTCACGAGCGGCAAGCTGGACGCGGGTTACGAGCGCTACATCGAGCGGCGGCTGCGCGAGGAGTTCGGCTTCGCCGGCACGCCGATCATCCTGCAGCAGCGACCCCGCGAGAAGCGCAAGCGGTAGTCCACGACAGGAGAGCGTCATGAGGGTCCGGATCACCACGGTCGTGGGGGTGCTCGCGCTCGTGGCGCTCGTCCCGTCAGCGGCAGCAGCGCCGGCCGCAGCACCGGTCGCGTCGACGGCGTGCTCGGTCCTCCCCGCCGACAACTGGTGGCACGCGGACGTCTCGTCGCTGCCCGTGCACGCCAGGAGCGCCCAGTGGCTGTCCCACATGTCCACCGGGTCCGACCTGCATCCTGACTTCGGTCCGTCCTTCGGCGACGGCCCCGACTACGGCATCCCGGTCACCGTGGTCGGCTCGAGCCACGCCAAGGTGCCCGTGCGGTTCACCTACGCCGACGAGTCCGACCGGGTGCGCTACCCGCTCGGCCCGGACACCCGCATCGAGGGCGGGCGGTCCTCCGACGGCGACCGGCACGCGATCGTCGTCGACCGGGGCCGCTGCCGGCTCTACGAGACCTACGAGACCCGGCTGCGCGACGGGCGCTGGCGGGCCGGCTCCGGGGCCGTGTGGTCGCTGCGCAGCAACGCCCTGCGGCCCGACGGGTGGACGTCGGCCGATGCGGCGGGCCTGCCGATCCTCCCGGGTCTGCTGCGGTGGAACGAGGTCCGCGACGACGAGATCGACCACGCGATCCGCTTCACGACCGACGTCACCGGCAAGCACCACCTGTGGCCGGCCCGCCACGACGCCGGGTCCCGCTCGAGCCTGGCCTACCCGCCCATGGGCGCCCGGTTCCGGCTGCGTGCGGGCTGGTCGGCGGCCGGGCTGTCGTCGTACGCCCAGCGGGTGGTGCGGGCCATGAAGACCTATGGCCTGGTGCTCGCCGACAACGGCTCGCCGTGGTTCTTCCAGGGCGAGCAGCACGCTGCCTGGCCCGAGCGGCTGATCGAGGACCTGAAGACGATCCCGGCCTCGGCCTTCGTGGCCGTAGACACCTCCTCGCTGCAGGTCTCGCCCGACTCCGGCGCCGTCCGGACCGGCGGCTGACCGGATCTCCGGCGTGAGCGTCGACTAGCAGACGTCGTTGGGTGAGCCCGATTCCCGGGTGCGCGCCGCCCTGTTGTAGGGTTCACGCGCTTGGGAAAAGGCCGGTCTGACCGGCCTCGACCAGGCGTTCGGGCTGTGGCGCAGCTTGGTAGCGCACTTGACTGGGGGTCAAGGGGTCGCAGGTTCAAATCCTGTCAGCCCGACCGAAGAGGACCGGCTCTGACCTGCATCACTTCAGGTCAGGGCCGGTTCTGTCGTCCAGGGGGGGAGGGTCCGTCAGGCGGGCCGTCGCAGGTCCCGCACGGGCGGCTTCTCGTCGTAGCCGGCGGCACGGTAGGTTGCCACGGCACCCAGGTTGCTGCTCGGGGTGCTCACGAACGCGTGCGAGGCCCCCATCTCCTGCAGGGCCGCGGCGGCCGCGAGGCAGATGGCGCGACCGTGACCGCGGCCGCGGTGGTCACGACGGACGCCCATGGGCTCGAGCTCGCCGGGTCCTCCAGACCGGCCCGCCCACACGGTGACCATGGCGACCGCGTCGCCCTGGTCGTCGTAGCCCACCAGCGACCGGGCTCGTGCGTAGGCGGGGCCCTGCGTCAGGGCACGCCACCGCTCCTCGGTGAAGGTGCTGGGGGCGAACGCCGAGCGGTGGACGGCGAGGCGGTCCTCCAGCCGACCCGGGTCGACGTCCTCGGTGCGGAGGCGGGGCGAGGGCACCTCCTGCGACAGGTTGCGCACCAGCGGGGTCCACGGCTCGTCGTGCTCCCAGCCGTCCGCCAGCAGCAGGTCGTGCAGCGGGCCCTCGAAGCGCGCCTCGAGGGCGACGTCGCCGGGTGGAAGGACGCCTCTGTCGGCAGCGGCGAGGTCTGCCGCCAGGTGGCGCACGAAGTCCTCGTCGTGACGGAGGCCCGGTGCCACCGTGAGGCGCAGGAGGTCCGGCTCGTCGAGGAGGCCGACCGCGGCGAGGCGGTCGTCGACGCGCCATACGCGCAGGGCGGCGGCGAGAGCAGGCGCTCCGAGCTGGTGGTTCCACCCCAGGTCGCCCACGTGCAGCGTGGCCAGGTCCGGGTCGTGGGCCCAGGCACGCATCTCCTCGATGATCGCGGCCAACGACTCCACGCACGGGGTGACCGACATGTCCCCAGGTCTACCGGCGGGCGCGGTGCGGCAGCAACCGAGTATCGAGGCGCCGAGACGCCGAGCCGCCGAGACGTCCGGGCCGGTTGCGCCGCCATTTCGTCCGCAACCCGCTCTACGGTCGGAGACATGACGACACGTGAGACGACCGATCCACTGCCCGACCACGCGACCGGCAGGCCTCGGGTCGCCCGAGGCCCGGTGCGCCGTGGCTGAGTTCGGCGAGGAGGACCTCAGCGGCTCGACCTTCGACTGGACCGACCTGAGCGGATCGACGTTCCGCGCGGCGTCGCTCAGCAACGTGACGATCCGCGGCACCGACCTGCACCACGTGCGGATGAGTGGCGTCGAGCTCTGGGACGTCGACATCACCGGCGAGATCCAGGGCCTGCGGATCAACGGCGTCGACGTGACGGACTACGTCGAGCAGGAGGTGCTGCGCCGCGAGCCCGAGCTGGCCAGGATGCGTCCCGACGACCCCGCGGGCTTCCGCGAGGCCTGGGACCTGGTCGAGCGGCGCTGGGACGGCACCGTCGAGCGGGCCCGGGGGCTCGATCCGGAGCTCCTGCACGAGCAGGTCGACGGGGAGTGGTCGTTCGTCGAGACGCTGCGGCACCTCTCCTTCGCGACCGCCGCGTGGGTCAGCCGTGCGATCGAGGGCGACCCCGCCCCGTGGCACCCGCTCGACCTGCCGTGGGACGAGGCACCCGAAGGTCGTGGGTTCCCCCGCGACCGCTCGGTCAGGCCGTCGCTCGACGAGGTCCTCGAGATCCGTCGCGCCCGCCAGGCCGACGTACGTCGCGTGGTCGAGAGCCTCACCGAGGAGATGCTCGCCACCGAGCACACCCCGCCCGACGACGAGAGCTGGCCGCCGGCGCGACCGTTCTCGGTCAAGGACTGCCTCTCGATCGTGCTCAACGAGGAGTGGTGGCACCGGACCTATGCCGAGCGTGACCTGGCCGTGCTCGAGACGCGCTCGACGTAGCCCGGGGCCGAGTCCGGGGTGCCGGGGCGCTCCGGGGAGGATGGGACGACCAGCCCGGCACCCACGTGAGGACCTGTCATGACGCTCCGCCCCCTGACCCTCTCCGCCGCCGCCCTGACGGCGGTCCTCGCCCTCGGCGCGTGCTCCGGTGCGGCCGACGAGGACGCAGCCCCGGTGGACGCGCCGTCCACCCAGGCGACCGAGACGCCGAGCGCCAGCCCGTCGGCCCCTGCCGCGACCGACCAGCCGACGGAGGCACCGACCAGCGAGGCACCGGTCGAGGCCGACCTCGCGATCGTCATTGCGGGGGACGAGGTCTCGCCCAACGCCGTCGAGATCTCGGTGGGTCGCGGCGAGCCCGTCCTGATCTCCTTCGACACCGACCGGGGCGGGGAGCTGCACGTCCACTCCAAGCCCGAGCAGTACGTCGAGTTCGAGGCGGGCACGTCGCAGCAGGAGCTGGTCATCGAGGTGCCCGGCCAGGTCGAGGTCGAGGACCACGACACCGGCGACGTGGTCGCGGTCATCTCGGTCACCTAGGCACCGCCACGGCCGTCGTCGGCCCGCGTGATCGGGACGTAGGGCCCTGCTCGCGCGGCCCGGACGGTGCTCTGCTGGGAGGAGTCGGAGGATCGACTCCGGCACCCAGCCGAGGAAGTGATGACGTGGACATCCAGATCAACACCGACAGGCACGTCGCCGTCGACGACCAGCTCCGGGACCGTGTCCGGGAAGAGCTGGACAGCGTGCTCGCGCACTTCGAGCACACGGTGACCCGGGTCGAGGTCCACTTCCGTGACGACAGTGCAGCGCGGGCCGTCGGCCCCCACATCAGGTGCCTGCTCGAGGCGCGGCCATCGGGCCGGGAGCCCGTGACGGTCGAGGCCTTCGCCGCGACCGCGACCCAGGCCCTGGTGGGCGCCGGTGCCAAGCTGGAGTCCCGCCTGCAGCACGTCTTCGACCGCGTGGGCGCCACCCGGCTGCGGGCGACGATCCGAGGCCGCTAGCGCGCCGGAGTGCCCTGGCAGGCGGATGTCCGTGAGCGGCTGCTCACCGACCTGCCGGCGACGCCCCGCCCCCGGGGACGTCCGAGGTCCGCTCGCTCGCATACAGGCGGAACAAGAAGTACGCCGCGACGGCCCCCAGCAGGTGCCACGCCGCATGGCCCTGGAGCAGCGAGTCCGGGTCGCACCAGCCGTGCTGGGACAGGATCCAGATCGTGAACGCGAGGAGCATCGAGGCCAACGCGGCCGAGCCGAACCTCAGGTCCGCACGTGCTCGACCACGCCGCCACAGCCGGGTCTCCACTCCCACAGCGATCATCAGGAGGAGGCCGAACGCGGCGTTGCCGGCGAAGTGCACCACCGGGATCTCCCGGTCCCAGAGGCCGATCAGCTCGCACCCGGCAACGAGCAGCAGGAACAGCTGCCAGAAGAACACCGAGTCTCGCTGCCACCAGCGGGTCAAGGCGTAGGCCGCGGCGAAGCCCGCGACGAGATACATCGAGGTCACGTCCAGCAGACCGCCCAGCGACGACTGGGTCGCGTGCATGGCCGCGCTCGCCGGTCCGAGGAGGACCACGATGCATGCGAGTCCTGTCGCTAGCCCGGGGAACCGCGGCAGCGTGTCGCCCAGCAGCTCCGGACGACGAGCCCGCCACGCGATGGCCAGACCGGCGACGACGAACCCCAGGTTGGACAGGGCGTTCGCCGGCTGCTTAACCCACCCGGTGCGGGCGGCCTCGCAGAAGTTGGCACCACGGCCCGTGTCCGCGCCCAGCCATCCGAAGCGAACGCCCAGGACCAGCAGCCCGATCGACGCGGTCGACGTCGCGATCGCCGCCACCAAGGGACGGGGATCACGGTCGGCGGACACCTGGTGAACCTAGCGGCACGCGGAGTCGAGCGCGCGAGACTGCGGCGACGGGATCGACTCGCGCGGCAGCATGCTCGATCCTGCTGTGACGCGCGCCACTAGGCTGCGCGGATGAGCAACGTCGATCGTGAACGCCGGGCTGTCGAGCTGGTGATGGGCACGACCCAGTACTCCGAGACGCTCGACGCTCTCGTGGAGCGGACCGGTCGCACCGAGGCCGACCTGAGGGACGACTCGCAGACCGCGCTGGTCGAGATGTCGGCGTACGTCGACGAGTCGGCCTCGCGGGTGTGGGACCGGATGGGTCGCTGGTTGACGCGCTCCTACGAGGTCGACGTCGACACCAGCAGGCTGAAGGAGCTGGCCGAGCTAGGACGTCAGCACTCGTTGGTGTTCCTTCCCAACCACCGCTCCTACCTCGACCCGCTGGTCCTGCGGGCGGCCACGACCGGGCACGGCTTCCCCAGCAACTACACCCTCGGCGGCATCAACCTCGCGATGTGGCCGTTCTCGGAGCTCGGAAAGCGCAGCGGGTTGATCTTCATCCGCCGCTCGAGCCGCGACGACCCGGTCTACCCGGCCATGCTCCGTCTCTACCTGGGATTCCTGCTGCGTCAGCGTGCCAACCTCGAGTGGTATTTCGAAGGGGGGCGCACCCGCACCGGCAAGCTCCGCCCGCCGCGGATGGGGGTGCTGCGCTACTTGGTCGACGCCTTCCGCGCCAACGGCGACGACGCCGACGACGCCTATCTCGTGCCGGTCTCCATCGTCTACGACCAGCAGCACGAGGTCTCGGCCCTCTCGCGCGAGGAGAGCGGCGGGACCAAGGCGCCCGAGAGCCTGACCTGGCTCTACCGGTTCGCTCGCGCCCAGGGGCGGCGTCGCGGGCGCGTCCACGTGCGGTTCGGTCCTCCGCTGTCACTGCGCGAGGCCCTGGCCGATGCCGGCTCGCGCGCCGAGTCCGACGATCTCACCGCCGTGGTGCCCCGTGTCGCGTTCGAGGTGGCCCACCGCATCAACGCCGCGACCCCGATCACACCGTCGGCCCTGGTCACCTTCGGGTTGCTCGACAACGACGGTCGGGCGATGACCCTGGCCGAGACGCTCGGCGTCCTGGAACCGCTGGTCGCCTACGTACGTCGCCGCCAGCTGCCGCTCACCGCCGATGTCGATCTCGGGCGCCCCGAGGGCCTTCGCAGGGCCCTGGCAACCCTGGTGCGCGAGGGCGTGGTGGTCGAGTACGCCGGCGGGCTGGAGCCCGTCTACGCGATCGCGCCCGATCGACAGCACGAGGCGGCGTTCTATCGCAACACCGTCACCCACTACTTCATCGACCGCGCCATCCTCGAGGTGGCCCTCGTCCAGGCCGCCGCCGAGGACTCGGCCGCCGACGTCGACGTCGTCGCGGCCACCTGGACGCGCGCCCTGGCGCTGCGCGACCTGCTCAAGTACGAGTTCTTCTTCGCCACCAAGCGGGAGTTCGACACCCAAATGCGCTACGAGACCGACCTGGTGCGTCCCGGTTGGGCCGAGGAGAGGCCCACCACGAGCGAGATCACCCAGCTGCTCTCGGGCACCCAGCTGCTCCTCGCCCACCGGGTGATCGGTCCGTTCCTGGAGGCCTACTCCGTGGTGGCCGAACGCTTGGTCACCCGAGAGCCTGCTGCACCGCTGGACAGCGACGGACTGATCGCCGAGAGCCTCGGGGTCGCCCACCAGCGGTGGCTGCAGCAGGACCTCCACTCGCCGGAGTCGATCTCCAAGGACCTCATGGGTGGCGCGCTCAAGCTCGCCGGCAACCGCGACCTCCTCGGGCCCGGGGGCGACGAGCTGCGCCAGGCGCGCCAGCGCTTCGCCGATGAGCTGGTCGCGGCGGTCGACGCGATCGCCGTCGTCCGCTCCCTCGCGCTGGAGGAGTGATCCGTGGCTGACATCGACGTCCTTCTGGCCGCCGTCGCAGCGGGCCCGCAGGGCCCCGACGTCGGTGCCTTCTTCGACTTCGACGGCACCCTGATCCACGGCTACTCGGCGGCCCTCTACTTCCGACAGCGGTTGGCGAGCAGGGCGGTGAGCCCGCAGGAGCTCATCGGGACCATCGTCGAGGTCTTCAACATGCAGCAGCGCGGACACGATGTGACGCGCCTGGTCGGCGTCGGTCTCGGCGCCTTGACCGGCAGCGCCCTGACCGACCTGGAGGAGATGGGGCAGCAGCTCTTCCGGTCCCGGATCTCGGGCCGGCTCTACCCCGACGCCCGCCGTCTGGTCCGGGCCCACCTGCGCGCCGGCCACACGGTTGCCCTGGCCTCCTCGGCCACGAGGTTCCAGGCCCAGGCTGCCGCGCAGGATCTCGGGATCGAGCACCTGCTCGTCACCGAGGTCGAGGCTCTCGACGGCATCGTCACCGGACGCGTCGACGGGCCGATCCTCTGGGGACCCGGCAAGGCAGCGGCCGTGGAGGCCTTCGCCGAGACTCAAGGCCTGGACCTCGGGGAGTCCTACGCCTACGGCAACGGGGGAGAGGACGTCTTCTACCTCGAGACCGTGGGGCGACCCCGACCCCTCAACGCCGACAGCACCCTGACCCAGGCGGCGGCGGAGCGCGGCTGGCCGGTGCATCGGCTGCATCGCCAACGGCGTCTCACCGCTGCCAACGTGCTCCGCTCGGCTGCGTCCTTCGCTGGTCTGGCCACGGGGGTCGCCGCAGGGTTGGGGATGGGACTGCTCAACCGGGACCGACGTACGGCGCTCACGGTTGCCGCTGCGATCAGCTCCGAGCTCGCCCTGGGCGCAGCCGGTGTCTCACTGGAGGTCGAGGGTCAGGAGAACCTCTGGCTCTCGCGCCCCGCGGTCTTCGTCTTCAACCACCAGAGCCAGCTCGACGTCGTCGTCCTCGCCGCGCTCCTGCGTCGCGACTTCACCGGTGTGGCCAAGAAGGAGCTTGCCAAGGACCCCACCTTCGCCGCGATGGGCTGGCTCGCCGACGTCGCCTACGTCGACCGCACCGACCGGATCGCCGCCCGCGAAGCCCTCGCGCCGGCCCTCGAGAGCCTGGGGTCGGGCACCTCCCTGGTGATCGCCCCCGAGGGAACCCGCTCGCCCACGGCACGGCTGCTCCCCTTCAAGAAGGGGGCCTTCCACCTGGCCATGCAGGCGCAGGTGCCGATGGTGCCTGTGGTCCTGCGCAACGCCGGCGAGATCATGCCGGCCCACTCGATGATCCTCACGCCGGGAACCGTGCAGGTGCGGGTGCTCGCCCCTGTGCCGACCGCCGACTGGACCGCTGACAACCTCGACGAGCAGGTCGCCCTGGTCGAGCAGCTGTTCGCCGACACCCTGGACGATTGGGACCGACCACCAGCGTGACCCTGCGGTCGGAGGCTCCCTGAGACCTCGGGGTCGCCGGTGGTCACCGGTCTCGCCCGACCACGGCCGCGCCAGATCTCCACCGTGAGGTGTCAGGGTGTCCTCGTGAACCGCGTCTCGCTGTCGCGCCTGCCGGGCGAGCGCGTGCTGGTGGTCGAGGGCGACGAGGTTCACGAGGTGGCGACAGCCGACCTGGCGTCGTACGTCGGGGCGCGCGAGGCCGAGGGCACGCCCGGGCTGCGGTGGGTCTGGGACGACACGGCCCGGTGGGCGCCGATCCTCCTCGAGGCCGGCGTGCGCGTGCAGCGGTGCCACGACCTGCGGCTGGGCCACCACCTGCTGCGGTGCGCACCGGCGGCCGACGCGCGACTGCTGGAGGGCGAGCAGAGCGTGCACTGGGACCGGCTCGGGCCGAGCGCGCCGTCGGACCCGGCGCTCTTCTCGGTCGACGACACCGCCGAGCACCTGCGCGCCGACTGGGAGGACGCGCGTCAGCTGGCAGTCGTCGCCGCGTCCGCCGAGCCGGCCGCGCTCGGGCTGCTCCTGGCAGCCGAGTCGGCCGGTGCCCTGGTGGCGGCCGAGATGACCTTCGCCGGGGTGCCGTGGCGGACGGACGTCCACGAGCGGCTGCTCACCGACCTGCTGGGTCCGCGCCCGCCTCGTGGCGCGCGACCGCCGGTGCTGGAGGCGCTCGTGGCCGAGGTCCGGGAAGCCTTCGCCGCCCCGGGGCTCAACCCCGACTCGCGTCCGGAGCTGCTGTCGGCGCTGCGGCGAGCCGGGCTCGAGGTGGCCGACACCCGGGCGTCGTCGTTGCGGGCGCTCGAGCACCCGGGCATCCCGGTCCTGCTGCGCTACAAGCAGCTCTCCCACCTCTTCCAGACCAACGGGTGGGCCTGGAGCGACCGCTGGGTGCGCGACGGCCGCTTCCGTCCGTCGTACCAACCGGCGGGCTCGAGCACGGGCCGCTGGTCGAGCAACGGTGGGGGAGCGCTGTCGTTCCCCGTGCAGGTGCGGCCTGCGGCGGTGGCCGACGACGACTGGACCTTCGTCGTCGCCGACGTCGCGCAGCTGGAGCCGCGCGTGCTGGCCGGCATGAGTGGTGACCGTGCGTTGGCCAGGTCGGCCCGGGGTGCCGACCTCTACCAGGGGATGGTCGAGGACGGTGCGGTCGCGACCCGCACGCACGCCAAGCTCGGCCTGCTCGGCGCGATGTACGGCGCCACGAGCGGCGAGAGCGGTCGCTTGGTCGCGGGGCTGACCCGGCGCTATCCCGACGCCTTCGGACTCGTCGAGGAGGCGGCCCGCGCCGGCGAGCGCGGGCAGGTCGTGCGCACCCTGCTCGGCCGCGGCTCGCCGGGGCTCGGTGAGGCGTGGGACCGCGACCCGGACGATCCGCCGGCCGACCCGGACAGCCAGACCCGCTACCGGCGGGCCTTTGGGCGCTTCACCCGCAACTTCGTCGTGCAGGGCACCGGTGCGGAGTGGGCGCTCTGCTGGATCGCCGACCTGCGCAACCGGCTGTGGCTGCTGGGTGCGGACGGCTCGCTGACCGAGCGCCCGCACCTGGTCTTCTTCCTCCACGACGAGGTCGTCGTGCACACCCCGGTGGCGCTGGCCGAGGCCGTGGCCGAGCAGACCCGGCAGGCCGCCGAGACGGCCGGACGCCTGCTCTTCCGCGACCTGAGCATCGACTTCCCGCTCACGGTCTCGGTGGTGCCGTCCTACGCCGACGCCGGCAAGGCCGGCGCGACGGTCATCCCCGGTTGAGCGCGACGGCCGCGCGGGCCCGACCCGGCAGCCGCACTCACCCTCTGGACCGGTCAGACCAGCGTGCTCCAGTAGTCCCAGAAGCGGACCAGCGCGAGCACGACCACCAGCAGGTACCAGCCGAGCACGAGCAGGTAGCGCACCGACCAGAGCGCGTCGACGACCCGGCTCCGGGTGGTGGTCCGCAGCGCGACCAGCACCGACCAGACCGCGATCGGGATCGTCACCGACCAGACCACCAGGCACCAGGGACACAGGGCGCCGATGCGGTAGAGGCTCTGGAACGCGAGCCAGTGCACCAGCGCCAGCCCCAGGCTCGCCCCGCCAGCCAGGCCGACGAGGACCCACGAGGGGAGTCGGGCGCCGGAGGCCAGCAGCACGCCGACGGTGACGACGACGCTGAAGCCGACGAGTCCCAGCAGCGAGTTGGGGAAGCCGAACGCCGACGCCTGGTCGGTGACCATGACCGAGCCGCAGGACAGGACCGGGTTGAGGTCGCAGGACGGCTTGAACGTCGGGTCCTCCAGGAGGCGGATCTTGTCGACGGTGAGCGCGAACGCCGCGGCCAGGCCGATCGCGCCGAGCACGGCCAGCCCGAGGCCGAAGCCGCGCGTCGGCACGGCGTCCGCGCGCGGCTCTGCCTGATCCTCCTCGTGAAGCTCCGCGCCGAGGTCGGTCATGACAGGGCCGCGTCGACGGCCGCCTCGAGCTGCGCGGCCTCGACCGGCTCGCCGTTGACGAAGACGGACGGGGTGCCGGTGACGCCCTCGTCGAACACGGCCTGGGTGGTGTCCGCGGCCCAGTCGTCGTAGGGGCGGTCCGCGATGCAGGTCGACACGTCGCCGGCCCCGGCGTCCGTGGCGATCCGGGTGAGCTCGTCGTCGCTCAGCCCGGCGCCACCCTCCGGAGGCTGCTGGTCGTAGAGCGCCTCGTGCATCGTCATCCACGCGTCAGGACCGGCGTCCTCGAGCACGCACATCGAGGCGTTGAGCGCCCGGCTGGAGTAGTCGGTGGTCGACGCACGGTCGAGGAACGCGATCGGGCGGTACTCCACGGCGACGTCCTCGCTGTCGCGGTACTGCGCGAGCAGGTCACCGAACGCCGTCTCGAACTCGCGGCACGCCGGGCACTGGAAGTCCTCCACGGCCTGGATGGTCACGGTGGCGTCGTCGGCGCCGAAGCGGACCGAGCCGTCGCTGGTGAGGCCCGGGGGAGTCGCCCCAGGCTCGTCGGAGCCACGGTTGGCAAGGATCCCGACGGTGGTCGCGACCACCACGATGAAGGCCGTGGCGCCGATGCCGGCCTGGATGAGCAGGGTGCGGCGCTTGGCCCGCTTGTCCTGGTCGCGGACCAGCCGGGCGGCTGCGGCGCGTTGCTCGCTGCGGTCCTGTGCGCCGGAGCGGGGGACAGGTGGGAGGTGGGGCTGCTGCTTCTTGTTCTTGGACATGGAGGTTCCTTCGCGGACGTCCGGGTGCCGCGCGAGCGTCGGGATGGACGGGGCGCGGGCAAGGGGTGGGTGACGAGGTCAGGCCGCGAGGAGCGGTGGCCCGCGCCGGCTGCGCGGCGACGCGAGGTGGTCGGTCGTGCGGACCGGCAGCCGGTGCGCGGGGAGCGGGACGACCCTGGCGGGGAGGCCGACCGGGTGGTGGACGACCACCTCCGGCACGACTTGCCGGCCGGCCAGTGCCACCAGGGTCCACAGGGCACGCTCGCCGCGGGCGAGCCAGAGCCCGACGAGCACGGCGACGGCGAGGTGCGCGGCCATCATCGGCGCGTTGGCCTGGACATCGTCGAGGAGGTGCCCGACGGGCAGGACCGGTCTCGGCGCGTCCACACCGGCGACCGGCGCGTAGGCGTCCTGGAGCGAGCCCAGACGACGTCCGTCGACCATCGGCAGGGAACCGGTCGCGCCTGGGACCGTCGTGCCACGGCCGGTCCTGCCGAGGTCGGTCGTTGCTGCGCGCGCGACGTCACCGACGTGACCGGCGGTGGCACCCAGCAGGACGTGGAGCAGCGTCTGGCCGACGCTCACGACGGCCACGACACGGGCGGTCGAGGCCGGGCGGGTCAGCATCGGCACGCTCAGGAGGACCGAGACGGCGAAGAACGCGATCAGCACCGGCAGGCCCGGGAGCCGGCCGTCGGCTGTCACATGGCCTGCGACACCGAGGAAGAAGAACACCGAGGCGACCACGAGCGCGCGCGACCACAGCACGGCTGCATCGACCCGGGTCACCACGACGTCAAGGTCCCACAGCTTCCTGAAGGCGCTCTCAGGCGAATGCAGCAGTTCACCCCTTGACAGTCCGAGGTTCCCAAGGGGTCGGATACGTGTCACTGTGGGGTGTCACGTCGTGGGGGTGACCGTCCTCGAGGCCGGATCACCATCTCCTCGTGCGCGTGGGTCATCGTTCCCGTCTACGGAGACGGGAACGGTGGTGCCGCGAGGTCCCCACACCGGTCTGGGGCGGCCGAGGACGACCGGGCGAACGCTTAACTTTGCGATAGTTCAGGTATATCCTGAACTAGTGCCCCTCCTTCATCCCTTGATCGGCGACGTCGTCGGCTCCCGTGCGATCGCCGACCGGGCCGGTTTCCAGGTGCGGCTCGCCGAGGTGCTGGACGAGGTCTCCGCGTTGCTCTCCCCGGCGCAGGTGCTCGAGACGACCGTCGGTGACGAGTTCCAGGGTGCCTTCACCACCATCGCGGACGCAGCCCTGGCCGCGCTGCTGGTCCGACTGGCGCTGCTGCCCGACGCCGACGTGCGCTGCGGCCTCGGCCACGGCGAGGTGACGGTGCACGGCCAGGAGCGACGCCCCCTGCTCCAGGACGGTCCGGGCTGGTGGGCCGCGCGCGACGCCCTCGACGTGCTGGGCGCGCCGCGCCGCGCCGCGCAGCGGACCTGGTACGTCGGACCCGACGCCGGCCGTGTCAACGCCTTCCTGCTCACGCGCGACGCCCTGGTCGACCGGCTCGGTGACCGGGGCTGGCGACTGCTCGCGTCGGCCCTGGCCGGGGCCAGCCAGACCGAGATCGCGGCGGCCGAGGGGATCAGCAAGTCGGCGGTCAGCCAGCAGTTCGCCCGGGGTGTCGGTGCCGTGCGCGATGCTCATCGCAGCTTCGCCGCCGATCTCGAGGAGGACTCACGTGAGCCTGGTGCTGGTGGGCCTGTGGCTGGCCGCGATCGGGGTCGGTGACCTCCTGCGCGCCTCCCACGACGTCGTCACGCTGCGCCGGCTCGGTGGCTGCCTGGGTGCCGCGGCCGCCGTGCTGCTGCTGGGCCTGGTCCTGCTCGAGCCCGGCCTCGCCCGGGGGCTGCTGCTCCTCGTCCTGCTCGGCGTCCTCGTGGCCGCCTGGCTGGCTGCCTCCACCGCGGCTCTTGACCCGCGGCGCAGCGCTCGTGAGCGTGACCTGGCCCGGGCGGCGGCCTTCGCCGCGCTCGCCACCGGAGCGGTGGCGGCGACGCTCGGGGTCCAGCTCATCGACGACCCGCTGACCTGGCCCGGCTTCGTCGACCGCACGATCGCCTCCCGGTGGCCGGCCTCCGACCTCGTGGTCGCGCTCGGTGTCGTGGCCGCCCAGCTGGTGACGGCCAACATCGTGGTGCGGCTCCTGCTCGACGCCGTCGGGGTGCCGGCCACGACCAACGAGAAGCAGCTCAAGGGCGGTCGCGTGCTAGGCCCCATGGAGCGGATCTTCATCGTCGGCCTCGGTGCCCTGGGCGAGCTCACCGCCGCCGCGATCGTGGTCGCCGCCAAGGGGCTGCTCCGCTTCCCCGAGCTGCAACGCGCCCAGCAGCAGACGCTGCCGGCGGACGGGCCCAGCGACGTGACCGAATACTTCCTCATCGGCAGCTTCGCCAGCTGGCTGCTCGCCCTCGGCGGCGCCGCGCTGATCCACCTCGCCTGATCCCAGCCCCGGACCGCGAGGAGGACCGCCCTAGACTCGCCGACCGTGACCTGGAAGCGGCCGGTGCCCCTCATCGGCGACCGCACGACGGCAGCCGAGAGGGCTGCCGACGTCGCTGCCTGGGCGTTCCCCGACGAGGCGCGCGGGGCGTTCTACGAGGTGCTCGCCGCCCGTCGCGACATCCGTCGCTTCCGACCCGACGCGGTCGGCCCCGAGGTGCTGGAGCGGGTGCTGTCGGCGGCGCACGCCGCACCGTCGGTGGGCCACAGCCAGCCGTGGCGCTTCATCGTCGTCTCCCGCCCCGAGACCCGCGAGCGGGCCGCGCGGATGGCCGACGAGCACCGGCTGCGCCAGGCGCGGGGGCTGGACCCCGACGCCGCGCGACGCCTCCTCGACCTCCAGCTCGAGGGCATCCGGGAGGCGCCCCTGGGAGTCGTGGTGGCCTGCGACCGGCGCACGCCCGCGGCCGGGGTGCTGGGCCGCGCCACCTTCCCCGACTCCGACCTCTGGTCCTGCGCGACCGCGATCCAGAACCTCTGGTTGGCAGCCCGCGCCGAGGGCCTCGGGGTCGGTTGGGTGACGCTCTTCGACCCGGTGGAGCTCGAGGACCTGCTCGGGCTGCCGGAGGGCGTCGTGACCCTCGGGTGGCTGTGCCTCGGCTGGCCCGACGAGCGGCCGCCCGCGCCCGGCCTGCAGCGCGCGGGCTGGTCGCACAAGCGGCCGCTGAGCGAGGTCGTGCTGGCCGAGCGCTGGAGCGAGGACGCCTCCGCACCGCCGGTCTCCCACCTCCGCGCCCCCGACCGGGGCGAGGTCGTGGGGGTGCGCGACGAGGCCGACGCGCTGCTCACCCCGCCGGGGTCGCTGGGGGTGCTGGACCGCTACGTCGACCGGGTCGAGGCCGTGCTGCGACACCGCGCCCCCGGTGGCGACCAGGACCACGACCCCACCGGTGCGCTGCTCCTGGCGGTCGGCCGCCACCCGGTCACCGCGCTCGGCGTCTCGGCCTTCGCCGACGACGTCACCGACGAGGTGCTGGCCGCCAGCCTGGCCGGGGAGTCGATCGGGGCCGCCACCGCGCGCTCGACCGGACTGGCCTTCCGGGCGGTCGACGCCGGCACCTCCACGGGCGACCTGGTGCACACCGACGCCCTCAGCCACGCCCGGGTCGAGGAGCTCCTCGAGCACGGGCGTCGCCTCGGTGCCGAGCTCGCCCGGGACCACACCGTGCTCGCGCTGGGTGAGGCCGGCATCGGCAACACCACGGTCGCGGCCGCCCTGACCGCGGCCCTGCTGGACCTGCCCGCGACCGAGGTCGTCGGGCTGGGCGCCGGCTCCGACTCCGCGATCCTCGACCGCAAGACCTGGGTCGTCGACCAGGCCCTCGCCCGCGCACGGGACCAGCACGCCGGCACCCGCCGCCTCGACGCCACCGCGGCGCTGGCCGCGCTCGGCGGCCCCGAGACCTGCCTCCTCGCCGGTGCGGTGCTCGGCGCAGCCGCCCACGGCGCCGTCACCGTCCTCGATGGGCTGGCCACGAGCGTCGCCGGCCTGGTCGCCGTCGAGCTCGAGCCCGGCGCCGCGGCCTACCTCGTCGCCGGCCAGCGCAGCCGGGAGCGCGCGCACGCGCCGGTGCTCGAGCACCTGGGGCTCGAGCCCCTGCTCGACCTCCGGCTGCGCGCGGGCGAGGGAGTGGGCGCCACCCTGGCGGCGGGCCTGCTGCTCACCGCGATCGACGTACGACGTCGCACGGGTCGCACCACCGCCCCCGCCGAGCGCTGAGCGCTGAGCGCCGAGCGCTGAGCGGGCCTCAGCTCGGGGTGCGCCCCACCCACCGCACCAGGTCGAGCGCGAAGTCGACGTACTGACGCGCGACGTGCTCGGCCGGCTCGGGTCCGTCGGCCCGGAACCACTGAGCCAGTGCGGTGCACATCGTCACGACCGCGCGGGCCGCCTCGTGCGGCTGCGTCGTCAGGAACAACCCGGCCTCCACGGCCGCGTCGACGTCGGCGTCGACGAGGTGCTGCACGTCGCGCCGCAGGCCGGTCAACCGCTCCCGCGCCTCGGGCTCCAGGCTGCGCATCTCCGAGGCACCCACGAGGCCCAGCTCGCGGCGGTGCGTGTGGTAGAGCGCGAGGCACTCCACGACCAGGGCGAAGCGCTCGACGGGATCGGAGCCCTCGCTGCGCGCCGCCTCGCACCGTGCCCCCAGGTCGGACATCGTCAGGTCGAGGAGGGCGACGAGCATCTCCTGCTTGCTGGCGTAGTAGTGGTAGAGACCGGGCACGGAGAGGTTGGCCCGCTCGGCGATCGTGCGCATCGGGGCGCCGTGGTAGCCCAGGTCGACGAACGACAGCAGCGCTCCGTCCAGGGCGGGGTCGAGGAGCAGCGGGGCGAAGGTCCGCCAGTGACGCGGCTCGCTGCTCGGCACCGGCAGGCTCGGGGCCTCAGCACCGGACCCGGCCGCCTGGCCGAAGAGCCGGTCGACGCTCACGTCGAGGACGGCGGCGAGGCGCTGCACCCGGTCGGTGGTGACCCCGGTCCGGCCGTTCTCGATGGCGCTCAGCGTGGCGGGGCTGACCTCGAGCAGGTCCGCGAGGTCGCGCAGGGTGAGTCCCCGCTCGGCGCGCACGTCTCGCAGCCCACGCCCCAGGGCGGCCCGGTGGGCGGCGGTGGGAGTCGAGGTCATGACGCCATCATCGCGGGTCAGGCGGTGATGGCGTCGCTCCCGTCGTCGGTCGTCGTGGCGCCGAGGAGTCGGTCGCGCCGCGCGACCAGCGCGGAGACGGAGTCGAGGAACCGTACGGTGCTGTCGCCGACCTGGAGGTCGTCGAAGTAGTGGTGCCGCATCGCCACCCGGGCGAGGTGGTGCTCGTCGTGGTCGAGCCGGGCGGCGACGAGCGCCGTGAGCGAGGCCAGGTCCTGCTCGTCGACGACGTCGGCGCAGCGGCTCACCGGCACGTCGCGGCGCAGCCGGTCGGCGTCGTGGTGCCGGTCGGTGATGAAGATCGGCTTGTCGGTGCGCAGGTAGAGCCAGTCGAGCCCCACGGACGACACGTCGGTGACCATGGCGTCGCAGTCGGGGATGATCGCCAGGATGTCGCCGACGGTGACCGCCACGTGCCCGGCGTCGGGATCGCGGTGCGCGGCATCACCCACCAGCGCGAGGATGTCGAGGTGCGCGGCCGCCACGGCGGGCGTGGTGCTGGTGACGACCTTGGGGTGGGGCTTGTAGACCAGCCGGACGTCGGGGACGTCGAGGATCGCGCGCACGAGGTCGACGCCGCGCGTGTCCAGGGAGGTGTAGTCGTTGTAGTCGGCGTCGCCCTCCCACGTGGGGGCGTAGAGGACCGTGCGCCGGGTGCTCGGCGCGAGCAGGGGCGACGGGCGGAGGTCGAGCTGGGGGCGCCCGATGCGGACCAGGCGGGTGGTGTCGAACTCCATGAGACCGGCCACGTGACGCTCGACGGCGGCCTTGCCGGCGACGAAGACGCGGTCGTAGGCCTTGGCGTTGTTGCTCGCCATGGACTGCTTGTCGCTCTCACCGTGGTTGATGTGCACGTGCAGGAGGCGGGCGTCGATGAGCGACTGGAAGTTGAGGATCGAGTTGTTGCAGTAGAGGACGACCTTGGCGTCGAGGCGCGCGTAGAGGTCGGTCAGCTCGGGGAACGACGGCGCCTCGAAGACGGGCAGCGTCGTGCGGGCCCGGATGACGGCCGCGGACCCTGGGTCGCGGACGACGATCCCGACCGGGTGGGCAGCGTGGAGCACCTCGAGGACGGGGAGCCACTGGACCAGCTGGTAGGTCCGCGTGGGGTCGTCGGCGAAGTAGGCGATGACCGAGACTTCGTGCACTTGAGAATTCTACGCCGGGAGCGTGAGTCGCCGCCTCGCCCGGGTGGGTGGGACCTGACGGCCCTCGTCGGTGGGCCCCTAGCCTGGCGTCGTGCCCCCTCGCTCCCCGCTGCCGCCGCGCCACGGGCTGAGCGCCGCCTGGGTGCGTACGCCGGACCGGGTGCGGCCCGGCGGGACCCCTGCGACCTGGTCGACGATGGGGGGTTGGCTGCGCGACAAGGTGGGCGGGCGCACCGACCTGGACGCGATGCTCGGCGACGGGCGCTTCGTCTACGACGACCTGCGGCCCGTGGCGGACGACGATCCCTACCAGCCCCACACCTTCGTCTGGTTCCACCGGGACCTGCGCGAGGAGGTGGTGGTGCCGGGGGAGATCCGGGTCGTGCACCGCGACGAGCGGATCCTGGTCGTCGACAAGCCCGCCTTCCTCTCCACGATCCCGCGCGGGCAGCACGTGCAGCAGAGCGTCGTGGTGCGGCTGCGTGACGAGCTCGGGCTGCCGGAGCTCTCGCCCCTCCACCGGCTCGACCGCATCACCTCCGGGCTGCTGCTCCTCGCGACCGAGAAGCGCTGGCGCGGGGCCTACCAGGTGATGTTCGAGCACGGGACGGTCCGCAAGACCTACCGCGCGCTCGCACCGTGGCGCGCCGACCTCGACCTGCCGCGCACCGTCCGCGACCACCTCCGCAAGCAGCGCGGAGTGTGGCAGGCCGAGGTGGTGCCGGGTGCTCCTGTCAACGCCGAGACCCTGGTCGAGGTCGAGTCGCGGGTCCCGGGGGACGGGCCCGGCGAGCAGGACCTGGCGGTCTACCGGCTCACGCCGCGCACCGGTCGCACCCACCAGCTGCGCCTGCACCTGCACGGTCTCGGGATCCCGATCGTGGGCGACCCGCTCTACCCCGTCGTGCGCGAGACCTCGATCGACGACTTCAGCCGGCCGCTGCAGCTGCTGGCCGCCGAGCTGTCCTTCACCGACCCCGTCGACGGGACCCCACGACACTTCGTCAGCGACCGACGGCTGCCCCTGGTGGCGGAGGGCGGCGCCGCTCACCCGAGCAGCGCGGCGACCTCGGGGGAGTCGTAGAACGGCGCCACCTGCTCGCGCAGCAGCCGCTCGAGGTCGCCGGACTCCTCGAGGGCCCCGACGACGCCCGGAGCGATCCGGACCAGGTCGGCGACCAGGTCGGCGCGCTCGAGGTCGAGCTCGGCGAGCAGCTCGGTGGGGGTGTAGCCGCCGAAGCGCTCGAAGAACGCCTCCACGACCGCATCGGAGAGCCGAGCGACCCGCTCGTGCGCCAGGGTGCTGATCGCCAGGTCGTGCACGGCGTCGACGACCCCCGACATCTCGTCGGTGCTCACGTGCTCGCCGAGACCGGACACCGGCTCCTGGGCGACCAGGTCCCACACCTGCAGCACGGCCTCGCGGGTGGTCGGGTCCTGGAGGGTCTCGATGATGATGCGGTTGAGACGTCGTACGGCGAAGGTCCCGCCCTTGCCGACCGTGTCACCGATGAGGCCCTCGAGCTGCTTGTCGGCGGCGCCGACCATCTTGCTGGCGGCGCTGGTGCCGAAGGACATCAGGGAGCCGAGGCCGGGCACCTTGTCGGCGACGGCCTTGTTGGCCTGCAGCACCTCGGCGACGACGCGTCCCATGAAGCGCGAGGCCGTCGTGCCGACCAGCGGGCTGGCGGTGAGCCGCTCGAGACCGCGCTCCAGCACCGGGCTCAGCGCGAGCAGCTCGTCGAGGAGCGCCTCGACCTGGTCGCGGTCGACGACGTCGCCGAGCGGGTAGGCCTGGTCGGGTCCGTCGTGGACCACCTGGACGGCGAGCTCGACGATGGCGCTGACCGCGGCGCTGCTCGGGACGCTCGCGAGCGAGCGCGTGACGATGTCCTTGACCGCCTCGAGGTCCACCAGGTCGGCCAGCTGGTGGGTGCCGGCGGCGTCGAGCAGGCTGTCGGCGATGGTCGCGACCGTCGGACCGAGGTCCTCGCCGGTGAGCCGGTCGAGGTGGAAGCGCACCTGGGCGTCGAGGAGCTGCTGTGCGAGGGTCGGTGTGGGCACGAGGGAGAACTTAGTGCCAGACTGCAGAACTAGATCGTGTTCTAGTTTGTGGAGGTTGGTCATGGGTGGACGGTTCGACGGCAAGCGGGTCCTCGTGACCGGGGCGTCGGGCGGTGTCGGCCGCGCGACGGTCGAGCTGCTGGCGGCGGAGGGGGCCGCGGTGGTCGGGCTCGACCTGGCGCCCAGCGACGAGTCGGGCGCGACGGTGCTGGCCTGCGACGTCAGCGACGAGTCGTCGGTGCGGGCCGCCGTCGCTGCGGCGGCCGAGCGGCTGGGCGGGCTCGACGTGGTGGTCAACGTCGCCGGCATCGACCAGTTCCGCCGGTTCGAGGACCTCGACGTCGCCACCTGGCAGCGCCACCTCGGCGTCAACCTCACCGGGCCCATGCTGGTCAGCCACGCAGCGCTCCCGCATCTGCGGGAGTCGCGGGGCAACATCGTCACCATCGCCTCGATCGCGGGGCTGCGGGCCCAGCCCTACCAGGCGGCCTACTGCGCCTCCAAGGGCGGCGTGGTCCTGCTGATGAAGTCGCTCGCGCTGGAGCTCGCCGCCGACGGCATCCGGGTCAACACGGTCTGCCCCGGCGGGGTCCAGACCGACCTGCCGACCAACGCCGCGGCTGAGCACCCCGACAGCGACCTCGACTGGGGGCTGCTGATGGAGACCGCCGGGGCGCGCTACGGCTTCATGCCGCCCAGCGACATCGCCGACGCGGTGGCCTACCTCGCCTCCGACGCCGCGGCCTCCGTCACCGGCGCCGTGCTGTCGGTCGACCGCGGCACCGCCTGCTGAGGCAGTGCCGGCGTGGTCCGGTGGGTGCGGCAGGCTGGACCCATGACCGCCGACGACGCACCGCTCGGGGAGCGCCTGGCCTCCTGGCTGGAGGACCTCGACCTCACCGGTCAGCTCGCCGCGGCCGGGCTGCCGACCTTCGAGCGCGACGAGGGTGGTCGCGCGCTGTGGACCGACCCGCTCACCGGGTCACCGCTCGCGGCCGACCAGCTCGAGGAGCTCGACCGGCTGCTGCACGAGCAGGGCGCCGAGCCCGAGCACGCCGTGCCGGTCGCCCTGGTGCTCATGGCGCGACAGGCCAGGCTGCGCGAGGAGCTGCTGGGCAGCGCGTGGTTCGGCTACGAGGAGCTCGCGCAGGTGCGCGGGGCATCGGTCAACGCGACCCGCTTCGCCGTGCACAAGGCCGGCACCGACCACCGGCTGCTGGTGCTCGCCACCGACCTCCGCACGGTCGTCCCCGCCTTCCAGCTCGACGAGTCGGGCGAGCCGCGGCCCGAGCTCGCACCCGTGCTGGGACCGCTGCTGGCGGCCGGCATGGACCCCTGGCGCGCCTGGGCCTGGCTGACGCAGCCCGCCGCGCTGCTCGGCGGCCTGGTGCCGGAGCAGGCTGCGCGCGACACCGACGACGCCGCCCTGGTGCAGCACGCGGCGGTGCGGCTGGCCGAGCGGGTGACCGCTCGGCCCTGAGCCGCCGGGCTCCTGGTGGCCGAGCCCGTGACGTCATCCGGGGGTGGAGTCGCCTCCACGCTTCGCATGACGTCCCGCGCTGGCAGCGTCAGACGACGACGGCGCCGGGCGGCAGCACCGGCGTACGACCGAGCTCGGAGCGCGCGATCGAGCGCAGGTGCACCTCGTCGGGGCCGTCGAAGAGCCGCATGGCGCGGTGCCAGGCATACATCGCGGCCAGCGGGGTGACGTCGGTGATGCCGGCGCCGCCATGCACCTGGATGGCGCGGTCGATGACGTTGGTGGCAGCGCGGGGGACGGCGACCTTGGCCATGGCGACGAGGTCCTTGGCGGCCTTGTTGCCCTCGGTGTCGATGACCTGGCAGGCGCGGTAGCACAGCAGCCGGGCCTGCTCGATCTCCAGACGGGACTCCGCGATCTGCTGGCGTACGACGCCCTGGTCGGCGAGCGGCGCCCCGAAGGCGATGCGCGACTCGGCCCGCTCGACCAGCAGCGCGAGCGCCCGCTCGGCCGCACCGAGGGCCCGCATGCAGTGGTGGATGCGACCCGGGCCGAGCCGGGCCTGGGCGGCCGCGAAGCCACCCCCCTCCTCGCCGATGACGTTCGTGACAGGGACCCGCACGTCCTCGAAGGTGACCAGCGCATGGCCGTGCTGGTCGTGGTGGCCGAAGACCGGCAGGTCGCGCACGACCGTCACACCGGGGGTGTCACGGGGCACGATCACCATCGACTGCTGGCGGTGCGTGGCGGCCTCGGGGTCGGTCTTGCCCATCACGATAAGGACCGAGCAGCGTGGGTCCATGGCGCCGCTGGTCCACCACTTGCGTCCGTTGATCACGTAGTCGTCGCCGTCGCGGACGATGCGCGTCGCGATGTTGGTCGCGTCGCTGCTGGCGACGTCGGGCTCGGTCATCGCGAAGGCGGAGCGGATCTCGCCGGCGAGCAGCGGCTCGAGCCAGGTGGCCTTCTGCTCGTCGGTGCCGAGCAGGTGCAGCAGCTCCATGTTGCCGGTGTCGGGAGCCTGGCAGTTGATCGCCTCGGGTCCCAGGTCGTTGCTCCAGCCGGAGAGCTCGGCGATCGGGGCGTACTCGAGCTGGGTGAGCCCGGACTCCGAGGGCAGGAAGAGGTTCCACAGGCCGAGCTCGCGCGCCTCCGCCTTGAGCCGCTCGATGACCGGCGGGACGTCGTGCCCGTGCGGACCGCTCGCGGCACGGTGGGCGGCGTACTCCGCCTCGGCGGGCAGCACCCGGTCACGCATGAAGCCCTCCATGGCCAGGCGCAGCTCCTGCGCACGGGCGGACGGGGCGGGGATGGTGTGGTCGCGCAGGTCGGTCACGGATCTCCTGAACTAGGGCCGAGCGATCACTCGGGCACCCCTGCACTATCCCTGCTGCCCCGGCGGCCCGCAAGGCGGGCGGCCCGGGCGTGCGCCGGTTCAGCCGAGCGCGGCGGTCAGCTCCAGGTTGATGTCGTCGGGGTCCTGGAAGGAGAGGATCGCCAGCCCCGCGTCCTCCATGACGTTGAGCTCGCCGTGCGGGATGCCGGCCTCGTCGAGGTTGGTCAGCGCCTGCTTCAGCGCCTCGAGGCCGTCGACTTGGAAGCTGACGTGGTCGAGACCGGTGCTGCTCGAGTCGAAGCTCTGCGAGCCGACGGGGCGCAGGCCGAAGAGGGTGCCCTGCGGGGTCTGGTAGATGACGCCGCCGTAGAACTGCTCGGGGGACTCGGTCACCCCGGGCTCGTCGACGTGCGCGGAGGCGTCGATCGCGGCGGGCCAGCCGAAGACGGTGTCGTAGAACGCCTTGGAGCGCTCGATGTCGGTCACGGTCAGGCGGACGTGGGCGTAGCCCTGGGATTCGATGAGTGCCATGCCGGTCCGGTACCCGCTCGGTGATGCGTCACTCAGGCGGTGAGACGTACGTCGCGCAGCAGCCACCGTCGTACGGTCTCGGCCAGCGCCCGCTCGGTGAGCTCGTCGAGCGGGACCACGAGGCGCGGGGGAGCGGCCCGGCCGGGCGTGACGAGCAGCGTGCCCTCGAGCCAGGCGCGGTGGGCGGTGACGCGCTCGCCGGGTCCGACGGTGTGGTCGTTGTGCGTCACCACCTGGACCTCGCGTCCGTCGCTGAGCACACCGGTGAGGGTGGTGTCGGTGGACGCCCACGTGTCGTGGGTGCGGAAGGAGACCGTCGTGCTGACGGTCAGGGGGTGGGGGTCCATGGTCCGCTCCTCGGCTCGACGTCGTCGTCATCGTGAGTGACGTGGATGTCGTGGCCTCCACGTCATGATGAACATCGGCGCACGAGGCCGGGAACTGAGGGATGTCAGCCCTGCGGTCGCGGCGACCTCAGATCGCGACGACCGCGTCGTGGCAGTCGCAGAAGGACGGGACGACCTCGTCGGGGGCCAGCTCGTAGGCGCAGAGCAGGGGGAACGAGATGTCGCGGCGCAGCTCGTTCCAGCACGCCTCGAGCTCCAGGGCGAGGTGGTCGTCGCCGCGGCGCGAGTAGAGGTCGACGATCTCGCCGTAGACGCGCACGGTCTGCCAGCGACGGGCCACCGCGGTGACGGGACCCGCGATCCGGGTCGCGAAGCGCTGGGGGTCGATGTGGTCGTCAGGGGCGAGGTCGTGGTGCAGCTCGTCGGCGTCGAGCGCGACGTACTGCCCGGCGGCGATCGCCCCGTGCGGGTCGATCCCGAGACCCGTCAGCGCCTCGTGGAGCAGGTCGTGGTGGGCGGCGGTCGCCGCGACGACGACCGCCTCGCCGGCGACCAGGCCGTGGGCGACGTAGGTCATGAGGTCGCGCGCCATCCGGTCGGTCGCGGTCCAGAAGGCGACCGAGTGGCCGGCGTGGGCGACGTCGCGGCCGCTCACGGGCGCGTCGGAGGTGGGCAGGGCCGCGAACGTGGCGGTGAACCTGGCGCCGCCGTCGTGGGCGTAGGACACGCTGCCACCCATGGCCTCGCAGAGCTTGCGGGCGATCATCAGGCCCAGCCCGCTGCCGCCCAGACCGGGGGAGGACGCACCGCGGACGTAGGCGTCGAAGAGGGTGTCGACGAGGTCGTCGGGCACGCCGGGGCCGTCGTCGCTGACAGCCAGGTGGACCACGCTGCCGGCGCGGGTCGCGCTGACCCGCACCTGGGCGCCGCCGTAGCGCAAGGCGTTGGTGACCAGGTTGTCGAGGACCTGGGTCACGCGCAGCGGGTCGGCGAGCACCACGGCGTCGTCGTGGAGGTCCAGGACGAGCTGGGTGCCGACGGGTCGGTCGCCCTCCTGCAGGACCTCGCGGCACAGGGCCGCGAGGTGGACCGGCTGCAGGGACAGCGCGAGGTCGTCGCGCTCCACCTGGTGGCTGGTCGTCAGGTCGGCCAGCAGCCGCACCAGCATGTCGCTGCGCCGGACCAGCATGGCCGTCAGGTTGGCGCGCATGGCAGGCGGCAGCGACGCGTCGTGCTCGTGCAGCTGCTGCGCTGCGCCGCGCAGGACCAGGGCGGTGTTGCGCATGTCGTGGATCAGCTGTGCTTCGTCATCTTTCATGACCGCGGCTCCTCACCTGCCGACCACCATCCTCCGGTCGGGCAGATGAGGCATCACCCGATGGACGGGACCTCCCTGGCCCGTTGTGACTAAATGGTTTGGGACCATGGTCCCTATGAGGTTCACCGAGCACGAGATGACGGTGGCCGTCGACGCGGTGGCCCGACGGTTGCACGCCGCCACCCGCCCGCCGTGGCGGCGGGGTGACGCCGACACGGCCTACGACGCGCTGGACCGGATGAGGAGGTGGCGGCTCAAGGTGAGCGCCGGCGAGGTCGTGCTGCCGGTCCTGACCGCGCTGCCCGAGCGCCCCACGGTGGGGGCGCGGCCGGAGTTCACCGACGCGGAGCTGGCCACGGCGGCGGAGTCGGCCAGCCGTGACGTGATGGAGCACCGCAAGCCCGGGGCGTGGGACGCCCTGCCGGCCAAGCGGCGTGGTCGGGTGCTCGCCACCGCCGTCGAGCTCACCCGGGTGGCGGTGGCCGGGATGCCGGTGCGGCAGGACCCCGATGCGCTGATCGTGCCCGACCACCTGTGACGGGGCATCTGTGAGGGGGCATCTGCGAGGGGCCGGCCGTGACCTGAGCACGGACGGCGTCGTTGTGGTCCCGTGCTCCCACCCCCGCTCCGACGACTCGTCGCCGTCACCGCCGCCCTGGTCCTGTCCGGCTCCCTGACCGCGTCCCTCACGGCCTGGGCCGCGACCCCGGCCGTGCCGATCCCCTCGGACCCGCGTGACGCGCTGGTGGTGCCGTTCACCGGCGAGGCTGCGACCGCTCGTCCCTTCGCGCCCCAGCCGCTGCCGCAGAACCCCTTCATGGCCGCCAACGGGGGCAGCAACATCCACAACGACGGCTACCAGTCCGACTCCTACGACGTCGCCGGGCCGCTGGGCCGGGACCTGCAGGTCTCGACCACGCTGGTGGGCGGCGAGTGCGCGTCGGTGACCTTTGACCGGCAGGGGCGCATCGTCACCGTGTGCGTCTCGCCGACGGGCGCCAGCCTGCGGATGATCGACCCCGACGACCTGTCGACGCTGGCGTCCTACGAGCTGCCGCCGCGCGAGGTCGGCAGCTTCTCCTTCAGCAGCTTCTCCGGCGGGGGCTACTTCTACCTCGACCACCGTGACCGCGCGGTCGTGTCGACCTTCACCGGCCACGTCCTGACGCTGGCCCGGGCCGGTGACACCTTCCGCGTGGTGCGCGACGTCGACCTGAGCCGGGTCGTGGACGGCTCGGGCATCCAGAGTGCGCTTCCGGACTGGTCGGGCCGGCTGTGGTTCGTCACCGTCTCAGGGGTCGTCGGCTTCGTGACGCGGGGCGGCGAGGTGCGCCACCTGCGGCTCCCGCGCCCCGAGACGATCGCCAACAGCTTCGCGATGGACGAGTCGGGAGGCGTGTTCGTCGTGTCGACGCACGCGCTCTACCGCTTCGACGTACGACGCGGGAAGCCCCAGGTGACCTGGCGACAGGTCTACGACCGGGGCAGCCGCCTCAAGCCCGGCCAGGTCAGCCGCGGCAGCGGCACGACCCCGACCCTGATCGGTCGCGCCGACTCACCGGGTGGTGGGTCGATCGCGATCACCGACAACGCCGATCCCCGGATGCACGTCCTGGTCTACCGCCGGGGCGAGGCAGGCCCCGGACGGCGCCCCGTGTGCCGACAGCCGGTCTTCCCCGCCGGGCGCGGCAACACCGAGAACAGCCTGATCTCCGTGCCGGGCGGTCTGGTCGTGGAGAACAACTACGGCTATACCGGACCGCTCCCCGAGGTGCCGTCGGGCCGCTCCGCCGACACGGTGCCGGGGATGGTCAAGGTCGCGGTCGACTACCGCGACGGCGGTTGCCGGGTGGCGTGGAGCAACTCCCGCGTGCGGGTGCCGAGCCTGGTCAGCAAGCTCAGCCGCGGCTCGGGGCTGATCTACACCTACACGCACCCGGCGGCCGACGAGGTCCCGATGACGGGGGCCATCCCGGGCGAGATCGCCCCCGACGCCTTCTTCTTCACCGCGATCGACGCGCGGACCGGGCGCGAGGTCTGGTCGCGCTACGCCGGCAGCAACCTGGGCCACAACAACAACTACGCGCCGGTGAGCCTCGGGCCCGACGGCACGGCGTACGTCGGCGTCGTCGGCGGTCTGCTGCGGGTGGTCGACGGCGGCTGACCGGTCTTCGCGCTGCCCCGGTCGGCCGGCAGCAGCGCGCCGCGCTCAGAGCGCGTCGAGGTGCTCCTGCATGCTCTTGGCGACCTTGTCGGCGAGGACCTTGAGCCCGAGCGGCATCAGCGGCTCAGCGAGCTTGGCGGCGCCGTGCGGCTCGAACTCCGCGTGGTAGGTCACCGCCGTGCCCGAGCCCTCGCGGGCGAAGGTGATCGTGTCGAGCAGGCTCAGCGAGTCCCCGGCGTCGCCCTTGAGCTGGAGCCGCTCGAGCGGCACGTGCTCGGTGACGACGTAGTGGACCTCGCTCTCGTTGCCGAGGAACTTCGAGACGTTCGTGTACGTCGTGCCCACGCCGCCGTCGCCGGCCGTGCGGGTGGTCGTGACGGTGGGCGGGTCCCACTGCTCGGTGGTGGTGAAGTCGGACAGGTAGGCCCAGACCTTCTCGATCGGCTGGTCGGTCGTGACGGTGCGCTCGACGCTCGGCATGGGGTGTCTCCTCAGGTTGGACGTGCAGGTGGTCGGGCAGGTGGTCAGGTCGGGAACTGGTCGGCGGTCGGGGCCGGTCCGGTCCGGTGACCCGTCACCGACATCCGCAAACCCGCCCGCTCGGACGACCTCGCCGCGAAGGCTCGTCACCGGCGTGCGAGATTGACGCCCATGTGGGAGATCGCGTCGACGGAGCGACCTCGTGCCTTCGTGCTCAGCCACGACGGTCGCGACCAGTCGCACGTCGACCTCGACGACCCGACCTACCTCGCGTTCGACTACGTGCGCCGCATGGGGGACATGGTCGACGCCGTCGCCCCGGCCGGCGTCCCGATGCGGGTGGTGCACGTCGGCGGGGCCGCGATGACCCTGGCGCGCTACGTCGCAGCGACCCGGCCCACCTCGGCGCAGGTCGTGCTGGAGCCCGACACCGAGGTCACCGAGCTGGTGCGCGACGAGCTGCCACTGCCACGTCGCAGCGGCATCAAGGTGCGTCCCGTCGACGGGGCCTCAGGCGTGGCGGCGCTGCGTGACGGGCAGGCGGACCTGCTCGTCCTCGACGCCTACGACGAGGGGCGGGTGCCGGCGTCCCTGGTCACCGTCGCGCACTTCGAGGAGGTCGCGCGGGCGCTGGCGCCGGAGGGTCTCTACCTCCTCAACCTCTCCGATCGGGCACCCTTCGCGCACACCCGCCGCGTGGTGGCCGGCCTGCGCGCCGTCTTCTCCGACGTCGCCCTCGGCGCCGAGCCCGCGACCCTGCGCGGGCGGCGCGACGGCAACCTGCTCGTGCTGGCTTCCCGCGCATCGGTGCCGGTCGCAGCGCTGCGCGCACAGGCGGCGCGCTCGCCGGCGCCGTACAAGGTGCTGGACGCGGCGCAGGTGAGCGACTCCTTCGGCGGCGGCACGGTCCTGACGGGGTGAGCGGCGCCCACCCGTCGCCGACGTCGCGACCGTCGTGGCCGCCGCCGCGGAGGCCGTCCTCGGCGACCTCGACACGTCCGCCTCGCGCTGAAAGCGTGACTCCGGTCACGTCCCCCGCGGGGGACGGTGCCGGACCGGTCGAGACCGCTTCGGCTCGCGGCGTCGCACCTAGTACGGTAAGCCTGTCCTAACGAACCTCCCCCGGATAGGAACCACCCGTGAAGCGCTCCGCTGCCGTCGTGTCCCTCCTGCTGCTGACCTCGGTCGCCGCGACCGGATGCTCCGGCGACGACGGGCCCTCCATCACCGTCTACAACGCCCAGCACGAGCAGCTGCTCGAGGAGATCGCGCCGCTCTTCGAGGAGGAGACCGGCATCGAGGTCGAGCTGCGCAACGGCAAGGACTCCGAGCTCGCGGCCCAGCTGGTCCAGGAGGGCGACGCCTCGCCCGCCGACGTCTTCCTCACCGAGAACTCCCCGGCTATGTCCGCGGTCGAGCGGGCCGGTCTCTTCGCCGAGCTCGGCGACGAGGCGACGGCCCCGATCCCGGCGCAGTACCGCCCCACCAGCGGCCTGTGGACCGGCTTCGTCGCCCGCTCCACGGTGCTCTTCTACAACCCTGACCTGATCGACGAGGCCGACCTGCCGGAGTCGATCCTGGACCTCGCGGACCCGGAGTACGACGGTCTCATCTCCTTCTCCCCGACGGGCGCCGACTTCCAGGCGATCGTCGCCGCCGTCCTCGAGCTCGAGGGCGAGGACGCCACCCGCGCGTGGTTGGCGGGCCTCCAGGCCAACGGCACCGTCTACGACGGCAACAACGTGGTGCTCGAGTCGGTCAACGCCGGCGAGTCCGCGATGGGCATCGCCTACCACTACTACTGGGACCGTGACCAGGCCGAGAGCGGCGAGGTCAGCGACAACACCGAGCTGCACTTCTTCGGCAACCAGGACCCCGGGGCCTTCCTCAGCGTCTCCGGCGCCGGCGTCCTCGCCTCGAGCGACAACCCGACCGAGGCCGAGCAGTTCGTCGAGTTCCTCACCAGCGAGGAGGGCCAGCAGGCCCTGGCCGACAGCTACGCGCTGGAGTACCCGCTCAATCCCGCGGTCCAGCTCGACCCGCCGGTCAAGCCGCTCAGCGAGCTCCAGCCGCCGGTCGTCAACGTGTCCGACCTCGACGGCGACACCGTCGTCGACCTGATGACCGAAGCCGGGTTCCTCTGAGCCTGGTCGAGCCCCCGGTCCGCGACACCCGCCCCACGTCCCGCCCGGTCCGGCTCCGTCCCGCCGACCAGGCCACCACCCGCGCCCCGGTCTCCCTGGTCCTGACCTGCCTGGTCGTGGCCGGGCTCAGCCTGATGCCGCTGGGCTTCGTGATCTTCTCCTCGGCCCAGGTGCCGCCCGGCGAGGCGATCGACTTCCTCGTGCGTCCGCGCATCGGCGAGCTGCTGTGGAACACCACGCGGCTCCTGGTCGGCGGGGTGCTGCTCAGCGCCGCGATCGGCGTCGGGGCCGCGTGGCTGGTCGTCCGCACCGACCTCCCGAAGCCCGGGCTGTGGCACGGCCTGCTGTGCGCGCCGCTCGCGGTGCCGGCGTTCGTCAACGGCTTCGGCTGGGTCTCCACGACCCACGCGGTGCAGAGCTTCCCGGGTGCCGTCCTCGTCGTCAGCCTGTCCTACTACCCGCTGGTCTACCTGCCGGCCGTGGCCGCGCTGCGGCGGCTCGACTCGAGCGTCGAGGACGTCGCGGCCGGGCTCGGCCACCGGCCGGTCTCCGCGTTCTTCCGCGTGGTGCTGCCGGCGATCAGCCCAGCCGTCCTGGGTGGCTCGCTGCTGGTGGGACTGCACCTGCTGGGGGAGTACGGCGCCCTCCAACTGCTCAACTACCCGACCCTGACGACCGCGATCCTCGCCCAGTACGCCTCCACCTTCAACGGCCCGGCCGCCACGTTGCTGGCCCTCGTGCTCGTCGCGTTCTGCCTGGTGCTGCTGGGCCTGGAGCTGCTCATGCGCGGGCGCCGTCGCCACGCCCGCGTCGGCGCCGGCGTCACCCGCAGCCCGATGCGTCACCGGCTCGGACGGCTGCGGCTCCCGTCGGTGGCGGCGCTTGTGCTGCTGCTGGTCCTGGCGCTCGGCATCCCGCTGCTGAGCCTGACCCGCTGGATGGTCCGCGGCAGCTCCACGCGCTTCCCGGCCGGCGACCTGTGGGCCTCGGCCACCTCCACGCTCGGCCTGGCCGTCGTGGGCGGGGCGCTGGCGACCGCCGCGGCCGTGCCTGTCGCCTGGCTGGCCGTGCGCCACCGGCGCCCGCTCGGCACCCTGGTCGAGCGCTCGATCTATCCCGCCAACGCGCTGCCGGGCATCGTCGTCGCGCTCGCCCTGGTGACGATCTCGATCCGGGTCGTGCCCGCGCTCTACCAGACGCTCCCGGTGCTGCTGCTGGGCTACGCGATCCTCTTCCTGCCGCGCGCGGTCGTCAGCGTCCGCTCGACCTTCGAGCTGGCCCCGCCCGTGCTCGAGGACGTCGCCCGCTCGCTCGGCTGCTCCGGACGTCAGGTCGCCCGCCGCGTCACGCTGCCGCTGCTGCTCCCGGGGCTGACCTCCGGCATGGCCCTGGTCTCGCTGGCGATCAGCACCGAGCTCACCGCCACGCTGCTGCTCGCGCCGACCGGCGTCTCGACGCTCGCGACCGACTTCTGGCAACGCGCCGCCTCGGTCGCCTACGGTGCCGCGGCGCCCTACGCCGTGCTGATGATCCTGCTCTCGGTCCCGGCGACGGTGCTCCTCGCCCGCGCCGCCACGCGGGAGGCCCGATGAGCGAGCTGAGGGTCACCGGGCTGACCAAGTCCTACGGCGCCACGCGCGTGCTCAACGGCGTCGACCTCACGGTTCCGGTCGGCATCACCTCCGTGCTCGGCTCGTCGGGCTGCGGCAAGACGACGCTGCTGCGCATCATCGCGGGCTTCCTCGATCCCGACGCCGGCTCGGTGCGCCTCGGCAGTCGGGCGCTGGTCGGCGACGGTCGCACCGTGCCGGCCCACGAGCGGCACATCGGCTACGTGCCGCAGGAGGGCGCCCTCTTCCCGCACCTCGACGTGCGCGCCAACATCGCCTTCGGCCTGACCCGCCGCGAGCGCCGCGGCAGCAAGGGCAAGGTGGGGGAGATGCTCGAGCTCGTCGAGCTGCCGGCCGCCACGGCCACGCGCTTCCCCCACGAGCTGTCCGGCGGCCAGCAGCAGCGCGTCGCCCTCGCCCGTGCGCTCGCGTCCGACCCCGCGGTGGTGCTGCTCGACGAGCCGTTCTCCTCGCTCGACGCCTCGCTGCGCGAGGACACCGGGCGCGCCGTGGCGCGGGCCCTGCGCGCCCGCAACGCCACCGCCCTGCTGGTCACCCACGACCAGGGCGAGGCGCTCTCGCTCGCCGACCAGGTCGCGGTGATGGCCGCCGGTCGCTTCCTCCAGGTGGCCACGCCCGACGAGCTCTACCTCTCGCCCGCCACCCCGGGCGTCGCCGCCTTCGTCGGCAATGCCGCCCTGGTCCAGGCCGACGCCACCGGTGACACCGCCACCTCCAGCCTCGGCGTGGTCCGGCTGCGCACGCCCGCGAACGGTCCGGTGCTGCTGGCGATCCGCCCCGAGCAGGTCCAGGTCAGCCCCGCCGGTGACCAGGCGGGCTCCGAGGTGGGCGAGGTGGTCGAGGTCAGCTACTTCGGTCACGACGCCACCGTGCGCACCTCGGTCGGCGACCGCGGCGCCGTGGTCACCGCGCGGGTCCCCGCCGACGTCGTGCCTGCCGTCGGCAGCCGGGTCCTGCTCACCGTCTCGGGATCGGTGATCGCCTTCCCCGCGGGGTTGACGTGACGGCCGACCTGACCGGCCACCGGTCGCGCACCGACGTGGGCGACGTCGCCACGCTGCCGTTCCTGGCCGGCCCCGACCACGCGACGGCGCTCGTGGCTCCGGGCGGCGACGTGACCTACGCCGAGCTCCGGCGCCTCGTCGAGGCGCGCGGTCACCAGCTCGGCGGCGTACGACGACTCGTGCTGCTCGAGGCCGCCCACGACGTCGACAGCGTCGTGACCTACCTCGCGGCGCTGGCCGGGCGGCACCCGGTGCTGCTCCTGGGGCCGGGGGAGCTCCGGCGCTCGGCCCACCTCGTCGACACCTACCGCCCCGACGTCGTCCAGGACGCAACTGGGCTGCGGGAGCTGCGCCACGGCACGGCCCACGACCTGCACCCCGACCTGGCCCTCCTGCTCAGCACCTCGGGATCGACCGGGGCGCCCAAGCTCGTCCGACTCTCGTTGGCCAATCTCGTGGCCAACGCCCGGAGCATCGCCGCCTACCTCTCGGTCCGTGCGACCGACCGCGCGGTCACCTCGCTGCCGCTGCACTACTGCTACGGGCTCTCGGTCCTCAACAGCCACCTGCTGGCCGGAGCGGGCGTCGTCCTCTCCGACCTGTCGGTGGCCGACGAGTGCTTCTGGGACCTGGTGCGCACGCACTGCGTCACCAGCCTCAGCGGGGTCCCGCACACCTTCGAGCTGCTGGAGGCCAGCGGCTTCGAGCGACGCGATGCTCCCTCCCTGCGCTACCTCACGCAGGCCGGTGGTCGGATGGACCCGGCGCGGGTCCGCGGGTTCGCCGAGCTGGGTCGTCGGCGCGGCTTCGACCTGTTCGTGATGTACGGCCAGACCGAGGCGACCGCCCGGATGGCCTACCTGCCCCCCGACCTGGTCTCCGAGCGACCCGACGCGATCGGGGTGGCCGTCCCGGGCGGCCGGCTGCGGGTGGAGCCGCTCGAGGGCTTGGAGGAGGGCGTGGGCGAGCTCGTCTACGACGGCCCCAACGTCATGCTCGGCTACGCCCACGAGCCGGCCGACCTGGCGCTGGGCGCCACCGTCTCCGAGCTGCGCACCGGCGACCTCGGTCGGCTCGCGCCCGACGGCCTCGTCGAGGTGGTGGGCCGACGCAGTCGCGTGGGCAAGGTCCTCGGCCTGCGCATCGACCTCGACCGGGTCGAGCGGCTGCTCGAGGAGCGTGGCCTGGACGCCCGCGTGGTCGCCGACGACGGGGTCGTCTGCGCGTTCGTCGACCGGCCCCGGATGCGGGCCCGCGTCCGCGAGGCCCTGGTCGAGGTCACCGCGCTCCCGCCAGGGGCGCTGCGGGTCGAGCAGCTGGCGGCGCTGCCCCTCACGCCGACCGGCAAGCCCGACCTCGTCGCCCTGGCCGGGCACCTCGCGCGACTGCGGTCGTCGGAGCCGGGCCCGCCCTCGGACGGGACTCCGGCCACCCGGTCGGCCACCGCGCCACCCACCGCGTCGGCCACCGCGTCACCCGACGCGGTCCGCGACCTCTACGCCGTGCTGCTCGGGAGGCCGGAGGCCTCGACCGACGACAGCTTCGCCGCGCTGGGCGGTGACTCGTTGTCCTACGTCGAGGTGTCGATGCGTCTCAGCGCGCTGCTGGGCGAGCTGCCGCCGGGATGGGCACACCTGACCCCGACGCAGCTGGCGGCCACGGCCCGCACGCCACGACGCTTCCTGGTCCGCGTCGACGCCTCCGCCGTGCTCCGGGCCGTGGCGATCCTGCTGGTGCTGGTCACCCACGCCGACATCGTGCTGGTGGCCGGGGGAGCCCACGTGCTGCTCGCCGTCGCGGGCTACAACCTGGCGCGCTTCCAGCTCGGGCTCACCGATCGGGGCGATCGGATCCGGGGGGTGCTGCGCGGGGCGTGGCACGTCGCGCTGCCGGCCTTCTGCTGGATCGGCGCCGTCGCCGCGGCGACCAGCGCCTACGACGCCTCTACGGTCTTCCTGCTCAACGGCTTCCTGGGGCGCGACTCCTGGGACGACAACTGGCAGTTCTGGTTCATCGAGGCCGTGGTGCTCGGCTACCTCGCGCTCGCCCTGCTGCTCGCGGTGCCCGCGCTCGACCGGTGGCAGCGGCGTGCACCGTTCGGCGCCGCGCTGGTCGTGCTCGCGGTGACGCTGGCCGTGCGCTACGCGACCGTCGGGGTGGACGCCGGGTCGACCGAGCGCTACTCGGCGGCGGTCGTGCTGTGGTGCGTGGCGCTCGGCTGGGCGGCCGCTGCGGCTCGTGGCCGGCTCCAGCACGCCGTGGTCGCCGTCCTGGCGGTCGTCGCGACGGCCGGCTTCTTCGCCGACAGCCAGCGCGAGGCGGTCGTGGTCGCGGGCGTGCTGGTCCTGCTGCTCGACCGACCCGTCCCGCTGCCGCGTGCCGTGGGGCTGAGCGTCGGGGTGGTCTCGGCCGCGAGCCTGTGGATCTACCTCACCCACTGGCAGGTCTACCCGCCGCTGGAGGATGCCGGTCACCCCTACCTCGCGGTGCTGGCCTCGCTCGGCGTCGGCGTCGCCGCCCACGCGGCCTACACCCGCATCGGCGCGCGTGGGACCGGTCTGGTCCGGGTGCGGCTCAGGAGGCGGCGGGCACCGGCGTCAGCGGCCTGACCTCGCGGGCGACGTCCAGGATCCAGGTCACAGGATCGTGACCGGCCTCGAAGCCGGGGGCACGCCGCCAGACCTCGTGGAAGACCTCGACGACCCGGTCGCCGCCCGCGTCGCAGTGGCCCTGGGGTGCCACCGTGGCGAGGACCGGCGCGTAGAACAGGTCGAAGAGCGTGCCGAGGGCGTCATCCTCGCCATCGGCACACCGCAGCACGAGGGTAGAGATCAGGCCGGCACACGGGTCGAGCGGTGGTACGACGCGCAGTCGGTGCTGGGACATCGGTGTCTCCTCGTTGCTTCCTCGGGCTGCAGGATCAGCCTGGAGGGAGGAGATCGGCAGCGACAGGTCAGAACTTATGCAAAAATCACAAGAGGTTGCACAAGTTGTCGACGAGGTTAGGCAATGTCGGGCGAGACGAGCTTGCCCGGTCCATGGGGGACGAGGAGCAGCGTGAGGACGTACGACGGCGACCCGGTGCCCGGAGGCCTGGCGATCCAGCAGGTCAGCGACCTGCTCGGGGTGCCGGCGCCCACCCTGCGCTCCTGGGAGCGCCGCTACGGCATCCCCGCGACGCCGCGCAGCGACGGTGGTCACCGTCGCTACTCCGCCGCGGCACTGCACGAGCTGCGGTTGATGCGCGACGAGGTGGCGCGCGGTCGCAAGGCGTCGGACGCGGCCCGCTCCGTGCGGGCGCTGCTCGACACCGACAACCCGGCCCACGCGCGGATCCAGCGGCTGCTCGCCGCCTCGCACGAGCTCGAGCCCCGGGCAGTGCGCGAGGTCCTCGAGGGGGCGCGCGCCGAGCTCGGCCTGGGCGCCACGCTCGACGACGTCCTGATGCCGAGCATGCGCCAGATCGGCAGCTGGTGGGAGAGCGGCCACTGCGACATCGCCCAGGAGCACCTCACGACCGAGGCGGCCCGGGCCTGGCTCTCCTGGTTGATCTCCCACGCACCTCCACCGGTGCAGGCCGCCCCGGTGCTGCTCGCGTGCGGACCACGCGACCTGCACACCCTCGGCCTCGAGGCGCTGGCCGCGCTGCTCGCGCAGGAGGGCCTGGCCACGCGTCTGCTCGGTGCCCGGACGTCGCAGCGGACGCTGGTCGCCGCCGTCGCCGCGACGGAGGCGCCTGCGGTCGTGGTGGTCTCCCACCTCTCGACCCAGCGCCGTCCTGCCGTGGAGGCACTGACCGTGGTCGCCGGGACCGGGCCGCTGGTGTTCTACGCCGGCAACGCGTTCCTCTTCCCCGACTCGCGTGAGGGGGTCCCGGGGACCTACCTGGGCGCCACGCTCACCGGAGCGGCCGCGACCCTCTGCCAACGGCTGCTGCCGGCCTGAGCAGGACCAACGGCCCTACCGGAGAGCAGGAGCCGGGGCGAGGCTGGAGCCAGTCCACCGGAGGAGGCTGTCGTGCTGGAGTCCATCGAGATGTCACGCCCCGAGGCCGAGGCCCTGCTGCGCATCGGTGTCGTCGGCCGCGTCGCCGTCTGCACCGAGGACGGACCGCACGTCATCCCGGTCAACTACTCGGTGGTGGACGACCATGTCCTGCTCCGGACGACGTCCTACAGCGTGCTGGGCCGGCTCGCGCGGGACAAGGTCGTCGCCTTCGAGGTCGACCACCTCGACCTCGAGCAGCACCACGGCTGGAGCGTGGTGGTCCGTGGCCGCGCCGAGGTCGTGACCGAGCCCGCCGAGCTCGACCACATCGAGGCCGTGTGGCCACCCCGGCCCTGGGCCGGTGGCAACCGGCCGCTCGTGATCCGCATCCCATGGAGCGAGGTGACCGGTCGCACTCTCGGCCGCGGCTGGGACCCGCAGGCCCAGGCGGTCTACCGGCGTACGCTCTCGACGTGAGCAACCACCTCCCCACGTCGGGGACCTGAGGCGTGCGCCTGGTCGTCGCTCTCGGGGGCAACGCGCTGCTCCGCCGCGGGGAGAAGCCGGACGCCGCGATCCAGCAGGAGCACGTCGCCGAGGCGGCGCCCGCGCTCGCGCGCATCGCCGGCGACCACCAGCTCGTGCTCGTGCACGGCAACGGCCCGCAGGTCGGGATGCTCGCCCTCGAGAGCGCGGCTGACCCGACCCTCACGCGGCCCTACCCCTTCAGCGACCTGGTCGCCGAGACCCAAGGGGTCATCGGTTACTGGCTCCAGCAGGGTCTCGCCAATGCCGGTCTGGTGACCCCGGTGGTGACGCTGGTCACCCAGACGCTCGTCGACGCCGACGACCCGGCCTTCCAGGACCCCACCAAGTTCGTCGGCAGCGTCTACGACGAGTCGCATGCCCGCGAGCTCGCCGAGGCCGGCGGCTGGACGGTGAAGCCGGACGGCGACGGCTGGCGTCGCGTCGTGGCGTCGCCGCGCCCCAGCGGGATCGTGGAGATCGAGATCGCTCGAGCGTTGCTCGAGCAGGGCACCACTGTCGTGCTCGGCGGGGGTGGCGGCGTGCCCGTGGTGCGCACGCCGCGGGGACTGCTGGGCGTGGAGGCGGTCGTCGACAAGGACTACGTCGCTGCCCTGGTCGCGGAGACGCTCGGCGCCGACCTGCTCGTGATGCTGACCGACGTGAGCGCGGTGCAGACGGACTACGGCACGCCGCAGGCGCGCGCGCTGCACCGCGTGAGCGTCGCGGACCTCGACGCCCTGGACCTGCCTGACGGCTCCATGGGGCCCAAGGTCGAGGCGGCCTGCGCGTTCGCCACCCGCACCGGCGGGCGGGCCGCCATCGGCTCCTTGCCCGACGCGGCCGCGGTCGTGGCCGGCACCGCCGGCACCCAGGTCCGCGCCGACTGAGTCGCCCACGGCAGCGGCACCCCGGCGGTGGTCCCGGTTGCGGGCCGAGGTCACTGCCCCGTGGGACCTTCGGCTCTAGGGCGCGGGTGCGGCCGGGGCCAGAGTCGAGCCATGGTCGACACCACCGAGTCCCGCCCCGTCCTCGTCGCCGTTGCCGGCGACGGCTCCGAGTCCGCCGTCCGCTACGGCGTCGCGGAAGCCGCACGTCGTCGTACGACGGTGCACCTGGTGCACGTCATCGACCTGGTGCCGTGGCGCGAGCCAGCGGTGCTCGGCGTGGCGGAGCGGCGCGCCCGCACGGGTGAGGAGACCCTGTGGGACGCGGTCACCTATGCGCGGTCCCTTGCCCCGGAGGGCGTGCTGGTGACCAGCGAGCTCTTCCACGGTGAGGTGATCCCGGGTCTGCTCGAGGTGGGCCAGGAGGCGGCGCTGCTGGTGCTGCGCCGCCGACCCGCGCTGGTCCCCAGCGGGCCGCCCCCGGCGATCTGCCTCAAGGTGGCCGCGCGCTCCCGGGTGCCGGTCGTGTGCGTCCCTCACGACTGGCACGGTGTCCAGGGCGCCGCGACGGTCACCGTCGGCGTCGACCACGCCGCGACCAGCGAGCCGGCCATCCGTGAGGCGATGGCTGCTGCCCGCCGCCGAGGCGCCGGGCTGCGCCTCGTCTGCGGCTGGTGGATGGCCCGCGACAACGACCATGCCGAGGCGACGAACGGCATCGACCCGCGCTCGGTGCGTGGCGACCTCGAGCGGGTCGTCGCGACGGTCGTGGCCGGCGACGAGCGTCTCGCCGCCGTCCCCGTCACCATCGACGTGCAGCACGCCCGTCCGGCCGACCTGCTCGTCGACGCCTCGCACGGCACCGACCTGCTGGTGGTCGGGCGTCACGACCCGCTCGTGCCGCGCGGCTCGCGGATCGGGCCCGTTGCCCGAGCGGTGATGGCGCGCGCTTCCTGCCCGGTCCTGCTGCCCGTCCCCGACGGCAGCTCCCACCTGTGGCACGGCGGTGCCCAGCGACAGGTCCAGCAGCTGCAGACCGGCGCCCATGCTTGAGGCCCGGCGCGACCTCACCGCGATCACCGACAACGAGGTCGAGGCGCTCGACGCCTGGTGGCGGGCCAGCCTCTACCTCACCGTCGGCCAGATCTACCTGCGCGACAACGTCCTCCTGCGCGAGCCCCTGCTCCCGGCGCACGTCAAGCCGCGGCTGCTGGGTCACTGGGGGACCAGTCCCGGTCTCGCCTTCGTCTACGCACACGCCTCGCGACTCATCCGGGAGACGGGCGACCGGGCGATCTACCTCGCCGGCCCCGGCCACGGCGGACCGGCCCTGGTCGCGGCCTCCTGGCTCGAGGGGTCCTACACCGAGACCTACCCGCGGGTGACCCAGGACGAGGAAGGGCTGCGGCGCCTGTGCCGGCAGTTCTCCAGCCCGGGTGGCATCCCCAGCCACGTGTCCGTCACGACGCCCGGATCGATCCACGAGGGAGGCGAGCTCGGCTACGTGCTGGTGCACGCCTTCGGTGCGGTCATGGACAACCCCGACCTGCTGGCCATCGCGGTCGTGGGGGACGGCGAGGCCGAGACCGGCCCGCTGGAGGGGTCCTGGAAGGGCATCTCCTTCCTCAACCCCGAGCGCGACGGTGCGGTCCTGCCGGTCCTGCACCTCAACGACGCCAAGATCAGCGGCCCGACCGTCCTGGGCCGCAAGGACCGGGCCGAGGTGCGTTCTCTCTTCGAGGGCCACGGCTACGAGGTCATCGAGGTCGAGGGCTCCGACCTGCCCGGGACGCACCACCGCTTCGCCGCCGCCATGGGCGGGGCGTGGCGACGCATCCGGGAGATCCAGGACGATGCCCGCAACGGGACGTGGACGGGCGAGCGCCCGCGCTGGCCGATGATCGTGCTGCGCACCCCCAAGGGCTGGACCGGTCCGGACGTCGTCGACGGCGTGCAGGTCGGTGGCACCTTCCGCTCGCACCAGGTCCCGTTGTCGGGTGTGCGCGAGAACCCCGAGCACCTGACCAGGCTGGAGTCCTGGCTGCGGTCCTACCGTCCCGAGGAGCTCTTCGACGAGCGTGGGTGTCCGACGACGACCGGCTTCGGCGCCGAGGGCGACCAGCGGATGAGCGCGTCCCCGCACGCCAACGGAGGCGTCCTGACCCGGAGCCTGGTCCTGCGCGACTTCCGGGACTACGCCGTGGAGGTCGCGAGCCCCGGAGCCGAGCGGGCCGAGTCGACCCGACGCCTGGGACACCTGCTGCGTGACGTCTACAGCGACAACCCGGAGACCTTCCGGCTCTTCTGTCCCGACGAGACCAACAGCAACCGGCTCGGTGACGTGCTCAGCGTCTCCGACCGGGCGTTCATGGAGCGGGTGGAGACCAACGACGACCACCTCTCGCGCGACGGTCGCGTGATGGAGGTGCTCTCGGAGCACAACTGTCACGGCTGGCTCGAGGGCTACACGCTCACGGGACGGCACGGACTCTTCGCCACCTACGAGGCGTTCGCGATGGTGAGCGCCTCACAGACGGTGCAGCACAGCAAGTGGCTCGAGGAGGCGCGGTCCCTGCCGTGGCGGGCACCCGTCCCGAGCCTCAACATCCTGCTGACGTCGACCGCCTGGCGCAACGACCACAACGGCTTCTCGCACCAGGGTCCGGGCCTGATCCAGGTCATGCTCACCCACCGCGGCGACGTCACGCGCGCCTACTTCCCGCCCGACGCCAACTGCCTGCTGTCGGTGGCCGACCACTGCCTGCGCTCGCGCTCCTACGTCAACCTGATCGTGATCGACAAGCAGCCGCAGCTGCAGTACCTCTCCATCGACGAGGCGGCCCAGCACTGCGCAGCCGGTGCCGGCGTCTGGGACTGGGCAGGGCACGACGACGGCACGGCGCAGCCCGACATCGTCCTCGCCTGCGCTGGCGACACCCCCACGCTCGAGACGGTCGCAGCAGCCCAGATCCTGCGCGAGCGCGTGCCCCAGCTGCGGACCAGGGTGGTCAACGTCGTGGACCTGATGACGCTGGTGCGCCCGCGCAGCCACCCGCACGGGATGAGCGACCTGCGCTTCTCCGAGCTCTTCACCGACACCGCGGACGTCGTCTTCGCCTTCCACGGCTTCCCCGGTGCCATCCACCAGCTCGTGCACGGACGTCCCGACGCGGACAGGTTCCACGTGCGCGGCTTCATCGAGGAGGGCACCACGACGACGCCGTTCGACATGACGGTGCTCAACAAGATCTCGCGCTACCACCTCGTCATGGACGCCCTCAACAACGCTCGCACGACCCCGCGGGGCGCCCAGGAGCTCTACGGCTGGTGCGAGGACCAGCTCGACCGGCACCGGGCCTACGTGCGCGAGCACCTCGAGGACCTGCCGGAGATCAGCGACTGGCGCGTCGGCTCGCGCTGAGGCAGAGCGGGGCAGGCAGGGCGGGGCGAAGGCCCGGCCAGGTCGGGCCCTTGGACCCTGCTCCGGGGTCCGGCCCGGGAGCACGATCGGAGCATGACCATCCTCGTGAAGCACTGCATCGTCGTCGGTGTCGACGGCTCGCCCTCCTCTGACGCAGCCCTCGACTGGGCTGCCGCGGAGGCGGTCCGCCGTCGGCGCCGTCTCCACCTGTGTGCCGTGGGGCAGCGGGAGCTGCCGGGCGGCGACGCCGCCCTCTATGTCGGTGAGGTCCTCGAGCTCGCCGAGGCCGACGCGATCACCCGCGCGGAGACGGCGCTCGACGCCGCGATCGCCCGCGTCGACGCGGGCTGGCCGGAGCTCGAGGTCACCCGCGAGAGCATCCTCGGCTCACCTGCCGGCGTGCTCGTGGAGCACTCCGCCCACGCCGACACGATCGTCGTCGGCCACCGCGGGCACGGTGTCCTCGTGGGGGCGCTGCTCGGCTCGGTGGCCTACCAGGTGGCCGCCCACGCGGTCTGCCCGGTCGTGGTGGTCCGGGCACCCGACGTGCCCGGCTCCCCGAACCCGGCGACCGGTGGCGTGGTCGTGGGCGTCGACGGCTCCGCTGGGTCGGAGGCCGCTGTTGGCTTCGCCTACGAGGAGGCGGCCTCCCGCGGCTGCGACCTCCACGTCGTCAAGGCCTGGTGGACCTCCAGTGCCGGGCTCTTCCACGACCTCAAGCTCGACTTCCAGAACGCCGAGCGCTTGGCCGTCTCGGAGACCCTCGTGGGCTGGGGCGACAAGTACCCCGACGTCACCGTCCACGTCACCGTCCCCATGTCGCCGACCGTCGGCGGGCTCGTGGCCGCGGGCACCGGGGCCGAGCTCCTGGTCGTCGGCCACCGCGGACTCGGAGGCTTCCGTCGGCTGCTCCTCGGCTCCGTCAGCCACGGCGTCCTGCAGCACGCGGTGTGTCCCGTCGCCGTCGTCCGCGACGCCGAGTCGGGCTGATCCGGCACGCCGGGGGAGATGTACAAGAGGCCTTGCCGGCCTCCTGGGGTCCTCCTTACCGTCGCTGCATGACCGATGACACGACTGGCGACACCACTGGCGACCTCACTGGCGACATCACCGACCTGAGCGACCTGAGCGACCTCGTCGCCTTCCACGACCCGATCCGACGCCGCCTCGTCGATCACCTCACCGGCCACGGCCCGAGCACGGTCACGAGCCTGGCCCGGGCGCTGGACCTCCGGGTCGGCAGCGTGAGCCACCACCTGCGCACCCTGGAGCGAGCCGGCTTCGTCGAGCCCGCTCCCGAGCTGGCGACCGACGGTCGCACATCCTGGTGGCGTCTGGTGGACCGCACCTGGCACTGGTCCCCGGAGGACTTCGACCAGCCCGCTGACCGGCACCGGGCCCGGGCTGCCCAACGCCTGGCGGCCCGCCACCAGGGGCAGGTGCTGAACGCCTGGGCCGCCCGGCAGGGGGAGCACGACGTCGAGTGGCGCAGGGCCGCCTTCTCCACCGAGGTGACGACGCGCGCCACCGCCCCGGAGCTCGCCGCCCTGCTTGAGCGCCTGGACGCGACCGTCCAGGAGTGGCTCGGCACCATCACCCGCGACGACGGGCAGCAGCGGGAGCCGGTCACCTTCTTCGGCTACGGGCTGCCGGTGTGCGTCGACGCACCCGGTGCCTCGCGGGTGGGCTGAACCGGGTGCCTCACTCGCGTCTGGTGAAGGAGACCTTCCGGCTCGGGTGGTGCGTCATCTCGTAGGCCGGGTGGTGGGCGAGGTGGTGATGTCGTGAGCAGAGCAGGCGGTCGTCGTCGACCGACGTGCCGCCGCCACGACTCCACGGCACCTCGTGGTGGGCCTCGCACCACGATGGGGGCCGAGTGCACCCGATCGTGGTGCAGCCGCCGTCACGGGTCGCGAGGGCGATGCGTTGGGTCGTGGTGTGGAAGCGACGCTTCCTGCCGACGTCGAGGACCTGGGAGCCACCGCCGAGCACGACCGGGATGACACCGGCCTTGCACGCGAGCTGTCGGGCCAGGCCGGGGCTGATCATGGTCCCGGTGTCGAGGCTCGCGGCCTTCAGGCCGCCCATCAGGGTGGTGACGTCCATGGTGACGACCACGGTCGCGCTCACGCCACCGGCGTCGGGGAGCTTCTCGGTCGGGAACCGTTGGACGTAGTCGCCGAACGCGTTCCCCATCCCCTCCGGGGTGGACCCGCGGCCGCCCTCACGTCGCGGTGAGGCCAGTGCGTGCAGCGCCGTGCGAAGCAGGTCGGCCTTCCACGTCGGCAGGGTGAAACGGCCGTAGGTCCGGCCGTGGCCGTCGTCGTGCATCGTGAGCCGCTGCACCGCCTCCGCAGCCTTCTCCTCGGCATCGAGCTGCTGGGCGAGCTGGGCCTCACCGATCTCGGGGGCGACCACGTCCAGGACCCGCTTGCCCAGGACCCGCAGCGCCTTCGCGTCATGGTGCGCCGCCTCGGCGAGCAGGTGCGCCCGTGCCTGGTCCACCACCACCGGGTCAACCTCGGCCGGGAGCGCGTCGACCGCGTCCACGACCACCCGTGCCTGCTCGGGCCGCAGACCGCCCGCGGCCAACGCCGCGCCGACCTCCGGGTGGTGGTCCTCGACCGCCACCGCGTGGGTGACCCGCCGATGGGCCTCCACGGGCGTCAACCGGGACTCGTGCGCCCACCACGCCGCCACCGACGTCGCCCCGACCTCCTCGACCGCGCCCGTGCGGTGGGCGTGGGCGAGAAGGGTGATCTCGAGGGCCGCGAGCATCGAGGTGACCTCGCTCAGGTCCAGCACCGCCTGACGCACCTCGACGTCACGCATCGACCACACCGGCCCCTGGGCCAGCAGCGCGACCCGGTCCCTGAGGTGGCCCACACCGACGCTGACCGGGTGTCCCCGGTCCACGAGCTGGCTGGTGCTGGTCATGGACCCATCGAAACATTGCCCACCGACAGTCCGACCCCTGAAGACGCGCGGGTTCCCCTATCTGACTGGGGGTGTTCCGATTGGCGACGCCAGTTACAGGATCTGCCGATGACAGTGCGCGACGTCGTGCCGAGAGTCGGGCGCTGCGTGTCGTCCTGGGAGACTGGTTTCATGACAGTTGAAGTTGTGGCTTACCGAGAGGAATGGCCTGCGCAGTTCGCCGTCATTGCTAGCCGGTTGGGTGAGGCACTGGCAGCCGTCCCATCTGCCCGGGTCGAGCACGTCGGCTCAACCGCCATTCCGGGCTTGGTAGCGAA